>CAVXCA010000056.1:0-470159 GCA_963759955.1 uncultured Alphaproteobacteria bacterium | reverse complement strand
TGCGACGAACCCGCGCCATCGCTGTCAAATCGGACGGCGCGGTCGTCCGGTTCGGGCCCTTCGCCTTTTCGCTGGAGCGCGGCGAATTGCGCAACGGGGCGGACGTCGTTCGCCTCACCGAACGCGAACGCGAGATTTTGCGCCTCCTCTGCGCCAAAGCCGGCGCGAGCGTATCGCGCGAGGCGCTGTCGGGATCGGGCGCGGCCGCTCAGGAGCGCACGGTCGACGTGCAGATCAACCGCCTTCGCCGCAAGATCGAGGTCGATCCGGCCAATCCGGTCTTCCTCCAGACGGCGCGCGGCTCCGGCTATCGCTTGGTCGCCGACGGATGAGCGTTCTGGCCTCCCGGCCCGCGCTGCGAGCGCTCGTGCGGCTTCGCGAATTCTGGCGCTTGGGGGCGCGCGGACTGGCGGACATGCTGCCCAAGGGGCTTTACGCGCGCTCCCTGCTCATCGTCATCGTGCCGATGGTGCTGTTGCAGACCGCGGTCGCCTACGTCTTCATGCAGCGCCATTGGGACCTCGTCACCCATCGCTTGTCGGCGGCGGTCGCGCGAGACGTCGGCGCCATAGTCGATCTGTATGCGGCGATACCGCCCGGCGGGGACGACAAGCGCCTACGCGTGATCGCAGCCGAGCGATTCCGCATGGATGTCGAGTTGATGCCGGCCGGCCCGCTGCCGCCGAAAATGCCCAAGACCTTTTTCAGTTCGCTCGATCCGCTCACCCGCGCGCTGCCGGAAGAACTCGCCGGGCAGGTGCGCCTGCCTTTCTGGGTCGACACCGTCGGTCGGTCCGGGCTGATGGAGATGCGCGTGCAACTCGGCGACCGCGTCTTGCGTTTCGTGACGCGCCGCTCTCTCGCCTATGAGCCGAATGTCCATATCTTCATTCTCTGGATGCTCGGCGCCTCGATCGTGCTGGTCACGGTCGCCATCCTCTTCTTGCGCAACCAGATCCGTCCGATCCTGCGCCTGGCGGAGGCGGCGGAGGATTTCGGCAAGGGGCGCGACGCCGATTTCCATCCGCGCGGCGCGCGCGAAGTGCGGCAAGCCGGCTACGCCTTCATCGAAATGAAACGCCGCATCGAACGCGCCTCGGAACAACGCACGGCGATGCTCAACGGCGTCAGCCACGACCTGCGCACGATCCTGACGCGTTTCAAGCTGTCGCTCGCGGTCATCGACGAATCGGCGGAATCCGAGCCGCTGCAGAAAGACGTCGACGAGATGCGCAGCATGCTCGAAGCCTATCTCGCGTTTGCGCGCGGCGACGCCGGCGAACCGACGACGATGACCGACTTGCGCGCGATGCTCGACGATCTGCGCTCCGACGCCGAGCGCCACGGCGCCCATGTCGACATCGAGGCGAAGGGCGACCTCGACGTCAAGGTCAGGCCGCTCGCGCTCAAACGCTGCCTGGGCAATCTTCTCGCCAATGCGCATCGCCATGGCCAGAGGATCGTCGTGCGCGGCGCGCGCGAGCAGCGCTTCGTCACCATTCACGTCGACGACGACGGGCCCGGCATCGCGCCCGAGCATCGCGAAGACGTATTCCGGCCGTTTCATCGGCTCGACGAAGCGCGCAATCAGGACGAAGGCGGTTCGGGACTGGGATTGGCGATCGCGCGCGACATCGCGCGCTCGCACGGCGGCGACATCGTACTGGGCACGAGCCCGCTGGGCGGCCTACGCGCGAGCCTGCGCATCCCGACTTGAGCGCCGAGCGGTCGTCAGACCGAGGCGGCGATCCAGCGCGCCAGTTCGTTTTTCGATCCGGCGCCGCGCTTGACGGCGATCGGTTCGCCGTCCTTGAAGATCATCAGGGTGGGGGCCGAGCGGACGCCCAACCGACTGACGACGTTAGGATTGTCATCCATCTTGAACTTGGCGATCTTCACCTTGCCGTGCATTTCGGCGGCGAGTTCCTCGAGCGCGGGCGCCATTGCTCGGCACGGCGCGCACCATTCGGCCCAAAAATCGACCACCACCGGCTCGCTCGCTCGCAGGACCTCCGCCTCGAAGCTGGAGTCGGTGACGTCGGTGGTGGCGGACATGACGATCCTCGCGCGGGCAGGGCGGCGAATTGCTTCCCCGGGGACGGGGACTGTCCTGCCGGCGCGCGGACGCGTCAAGGCGAAGCGAAGCGCATACGAAAACGCCGGCGCGCGCGGCGCCGGCGTTTAGGGAAAATCGAGGTTCGGCGAAGAATCAGACCGAGGCCGTGATCCAGCGCGCCAATTCGCTCTTCGGCCCGGCGCCCGTCTTGGTCGCGACGCGCTTGCCGTCCTTGAACACCATCAGGGTCGGAATCGAGCGAATGCCCAACTGCGCGGCGATCTTCGGGTTCTCGTCGACGTTGAACTTGGCGATCTTGACCTTGCCCTTCATCTCGGCGGCGATCTCTTCGAGGGCCGGCGCTATCATGCGGCACGGGCCGCACCACTCCGCCCAGAAATCGACCACGACCGGCTCGCTCGAATTCATGACGTCGGTCTCGAAATTGGCGTCGGTGACCTTGGCGGTGTCGGACATGGTTTCCTCTGGGATCGAGAGCGGCCGGACTATCTGGGAGTGCAATAGTTAGGAACCGGAGGCGGACGCGTCAAGACGGGCGAACCGCCGCTGGGCGTTCAGAACAGCCGCCCGCCGTCGGGCGCGGCAAGGCTGGGGCCGATCAGCACGACTTCGCCGTCCGCGTCGGGAAAGCCGAGGGTCAGAACCTCGGACATGAAAGGCCCGATCTGCCGGGGAGGAAAATTGACCACCGCGGCGACTTGGCGGCCGACGAGATCCTCGAGTCGGTAATGGCGGGTGATCTGCGCCGAGGACTTCTTCACGCCGATCGCCGGGCCGAAGTCGATCGTCAGCCGGTAGGCGGGCTTGCACGCCTGAGGGAACGGCTCCGCCGAGACAATCGTGCCGAGGCGAATGTCGACTTTGAGGAAATCGTCGAACGAGATCGTCGGCGGCCGGCTGTCGGCGGTCATGGGCGGGCGTTCCCTGGCTTGGCGGGGCGTCCGTTGTCGCGGCGCGCGCGCGCGCCGTCAAGCGTCGGCTCGGCGCTTGACACGACCCCGCCGGAGACCTAGCCCCCTCGCGCATGACCACGACCTCCCCCGCCGCGCGCGTGCCGATCATCGACGGCCTAAGCGCCATCGCCGACCGCTACGACGCCATCCTGTGCGATATCTGGGGCGTGCTGCACAACGGCCGGGAGGCTTTTCGTCCCGCTTCCGACGCGCTGGTCGCGTTCCGCCGGCGCGGCGGCGCGGTCGTGCTGGTCAGCAACGCGCCGCGTCCGAACGCCTCGATTCGCCAGCAAGTGCTGCGCCTCGGCGTCTTGCCCGACGCCTTCGACGCGATCGTCACCTCCGGCGACGTCGCCATCGGGGCCATCGCCGAACGCGTCACGGCGCCCGTCCACCATATCGGGCCGAAGCGCGATCTTTCGCTGTTCGAGGCGGCGGCGGTGCGGGCCGGCGCGCGGCCCATTCTGGTCAGCCTCGAGGAGGCGGCCTATGTCATGTGCACCGGCCTGTTCGACGACACCGTCGAGACGCCCGATGACTATGCCAAGCGCCTGAGGGCCATGGCGGCGCGGGGCTTGACCCTGATCTGCGCCAATCCGGACCTCGTCGTTCATCGCGGCGCCGACCTGATCTATTGCGCGGGCGCGCTGGCGCAGGCCTATGAGGCGCTCGGCGGCAAGACGATTTATGCGGGAAAGCCGCACGCGCCGATCTACCACGCCGCGCTCAAGGTGGCGGGCGCGGCGCTGAAGGCGCCGCTCGCGCGTTCGCGGGTGTTGGCGATCGGCGACGCGATGCGCACCGATATCGCCGGCGCGATGAGCCAGGGCCTCGACGCGCTGTTCGTCACCGCCGGCATCCATCGCGACGCTTTGCATGGTTCGGACGCCTCGGTCGCGGACGAGGAGCTGCAAAGCCTGTTCGCGCGCGAAAAGCTCTGGCCGGTCGCGGCGATGCAGGAGCTGACCTCGTGACGCGCGCCTATAGGCGGCGCCATTGTATGATGGTCGTCGAGCGCCGGAGCGGGCATAATCTCCCCGATCGCCGGTCTAAGCCGAACCGCGCCGACTGGAGAGGACCGCGAAGCGAATGACGAAGCTCCCCTTTCAAACCCTTTATTTCGAGGATCTCGCGGTCGGAATGCGCGAGACGCTGCAAAAGACCGTGGAGAACGAGGACGTGGTCGGCTTCGCGGAACTCTCCGGCGACCACAATCCCATCCACCTCAGCGACCATTTCGCCCGCAAGACCCGCTTCGGCGAACGGATCGTCCATGGGCTGTACACGGCGAGCCTCATTTCGGCGGTCATCGGCATGCGGCTGCCGGGGCCCGGCGCCGTCTATATCTCGCAGACGCTGAATTTTCGCGGCCCGGTGAAAATCGGCGATGTCGTCGACGTCAGCGTCGAAGTCATCGAACTGACGGAAAAGGGGCGTCGGGTGCGGCTCCTGTGCGAATGCCGGGTGGACGGCAAGGTGGTGCTCGACGGTGAGGGCGTGTTGAGCGTGCCGCCTACGCCCGGAAAACAAGAAGCGGCGTCTTGACCGTGTCGCCGCGTCGAGGCAGGTTCCGCGCGCTTTGACGCCGGGCGTCGTTTCCTATGGGCAGGCCGACCGCGGTTTTCCTGGGACGACCCGCCCAACGCGCCTCGCCACGGATGCAGCTTTGAAACAGCCTTCTGCGACTCCCGTTTTCGCGCTCGCGATCGACCCGACGCGTCCTCCGCCGGCTTTGGAAAAAGCGGTCTATGCGATCGGCAATTTCGACGGCGTGCATCGCGGCCACGGCGCGGTGATCGCGCGCACGCGGGCGCTCGCGACGAAACGCGGGGCGCCGAGCGCCGTGCTGACGTTCGAGCCGCATCCAGCGGACTACTTCGCCGGGCGTCCCGTGGTCTTTCGGCTCACGCCGTTCGCGATCAAGGCGCGCGCGCTGCAATCCCTCGGGCTCGACGGCGCGGTGTTCCTCACCTTCGACGCCGCCCTGGCCGGATTGACGGCGGAGGAATTCGTCGAACAGGTGCTGATCGAGCGCCTCGGCGTCGGCGCGGTCGTGGTCGGCTGGGATTTTCATTTCGGCAAGGCGCGTTCGGGCACGCCCGACTTCCTCGTCCGGGCGGGCGCGCGCTACGGGTTTCACGTCGAAATCGTCGAAAAGGTCGAGGCGCACGAGGCCGGACAGCCGCGGGTGGTGTCGAGCTCGGCGATTCGCCGCGCGCTCGAACAAGGCGACGTCGAGGCCGCCGCGCGCGGCCTGGGGCGCGACTATGCGGTCATGGGCGTCGTGGATTCCGGGCAAAAGCTGGGGCGCACGCTCGGCGTGCCCACCGCCAATATCGCGCTGGAGACCACCAATCGTCTCGCCTATGGCGTCTATGCCGTGCGCGCGCAGCTGGCGGGCCGGACCTACGGCGGCGTCGCCAGCTTCGGCGTGCGTCCGACCGTCGACAACGGTGCGCCGCTGTTGGAGACGCATCTGTTCGATTTTGCCGGCGACATCTACGGGCAGGAGATGGAGGTCGAGTTCGTCGCGCGCATCCGCGAAGAGCGCAAATTCGCTTCGCTCGACGAACTGAAGGCGGAAATGGCGCGCGATATGGAGCGCGCTCGCGCCGCCCTCGCCGCGCGCGCATTTGGCGATTCGCGTCAAATCATCTAATCGGATCGCCGCCGGGGCGCCAGCGCCCGGCGATCCTCATTTCCGGCTCGACTATCATGACCGACGCGCCCGCCCAGGCCCCCGACTATTCGCAGACCCTCTTTCTGCCCAAGACCGATTTTCCCATGCGCGCCGGGCTGCCGCAGAAGGAGCCGGAGATTCTCGCGCGCTGGGCGCGCGAGGGGCTCTATGCGGCATTGCGAGAAACCTCGAAGGGGCGGCCGAAATTCGTGCTGCACGACGGCCCGCCCTACGCCAACGGCAACATCCATATGGGCACGGCGCTCAACAAGATCCTCAAGGATCTGGTCGTGCGCTCGCAGCAGATGGCGGGCAAGGACTCCAACTACGTCCCCGGCTGGGACTGCCACGGCCTGCCGATCGAATGGAAGGTCGAGGAGGAGAACTACCGCAAGAAGGGCAAGGCCAAGCCCGATTTCGCCGACAGCCGGGCGATGGTGGCGTTCCGCAGGGAATGCCGCGCCTACGCCGAGCATTGGCTCTCCGTGCAGCGCGAGGAATTCAAGCGCCTGGGCGTCGTCGGCGACTGGGATCATCCCTATACGACGATGACCTATCCCGCCGAGGCGCAGATCGCGCGCGAGATCATGAAGTTCGCCGCTAACGGCCTGCTTTATCGCGGCTCCAAGCCGGTGATGTGGAGCGTGGTCGAGAAGACCGCGCTCGCCGAAGCGGAGGTGGAGTACGAGGAGCACACCAGCGACACCGTTTACGTAGCGTTTCCGCTGCAGGCGGCGACGGACGGCGAAGCATGGCGCAAGGCAAAGGTCGTAATCTGGACGACGACGCCATGGACGCTGCCGGGCAATCGCGCCATCGCCTTCTCCGAGCGCATCGCCTACGGCCAATATCGGGTCCTCGACGCCGCCGAAGACAATTGGGCCAAGCCTGGCGACGTCTATCTGCTCGCCAAGAATCTGGCCAACGAGGTCTTCGCCGCCGCTCGCGTCACGGACTTCGAACTCATCGAGGAGGTCCCGGCCGATCGGTTGCGCGAGCTCAGCTGCGCGCATCCGCTGCACGAAAGGGGCTACGACTTCCCCGTCCCGCTGCTCGCCGGCGACCACGTCACCGAAGACACCGGCACCGGCTTCGTCCACACAGCGCCGGGCCACGGCCGCGAGGACTTCGAGCTGTGGATGGCGAGCGGGCGACTGCTCGCCGAACGCCATATCGATTCGCGCATTCCCTATACGGTCGACGAGAACGGCGCCTTCACCGACGAGGCGCCGGGCTTTGTCGGCAAGCGCGTCATCACCGACAAGGGCGAGCAAGGCGACGCCAACAAGGCGGTCATCGACGCGCTGATCGGCGCGCGGGCGCTGATCGCGCGCGGCAAGCTCAAGCACCAATATCCCCATTCCTGGCGCTCGAAGAAGCCGGTGATCTTCCGCAACACACCGCAATGGTTCATCGCGATGGACAAGTCGGTCGCCGGCCGGCCGACGCTGCGCGACACCGCGCTGAAGGCGATCGGCGAAACGCGCTGGGTGCCCGCCGCGGGGAGAATCGCATCCGCGGCATGGTCGGCGCCAAGCCCGATTGGGTGATGAGCCGCCAGCGCGCCTGGGGCGTGCCGATCGCGGTGTTCGTGAAGAAGGGCGGCCACGAAATCCTGATCGACGATCGCGTCAACGCGCGCATCGCCGAGGCGTTCGAACAGGACGGCGCCGACGCCTGGTACGCCGAAGGCGCCGCGCAGCGCTTCCTCGCGCCCGAATACGATCCGGCGGAATACGAAAAGATCGACGACATCCTCGACGTCTGGTTCGATTCCGGCTCGACCCATTCCTATGTGCTCGAGGACCCTCTCCACTTCCCCGGGCTGGCCGGCATCAAACGCCGGCGCGACGGCGGCGACGACGAGGTGATGTATCTGGAAGGCTCCGACCAGCATCGCGGCTGGTTCCAGTCCTCCCTGCTCGAGAGCTGCGGCACCCGCGGCCGCGCGCCCTTCGACGTCGTGCTGACGCACGGCTTCACGCTCGACGAGAAGGGCCGCAAGATGTCGAAGTCGCTCGGCAACCAGACCTTCCCGCAGGACGTCATTAAGGCCTCGGGCGCCGACATTCTCAGGCTCTGGGTGGCGAGCGTCGACTATTCCGACGATCAGCGCATCGGGCCGGAAATCCTCAAGACCGTCGGCGACAACTACCGCAAACTGCGCAACACCGTGCGCTGGATGCTCGGCACTTTGGCGCACTACTCGCCCGCCGACGCGGTCGGATTTTCCGCCATGGGCGAATTGGAGTGGCTGATGCTCCACCGCCTCGCCGAACTCGACGCCAGGGTGCGCGACGCCTACGCCAATTTCGACTATGCGCGCGTCGTCGCGGCGCTGTCGGCGTTCCTGAACGCCGATCTCTCGGCGTTCTATTTCGATATCCGCAAGGACGCGCTCTATTGCGAAGCGCCCTCGAGCGCCAAGCGGCGCGGCGCCCTGGAGGCGATCGACCGTATCTTTCGCGCCGTCGCGCTGTGGCTGGCGCCGATCCTCGTCTTCACCGCGGAGGAGGCGTGGCGCGCGCGCGAGCCGAACGCCCGGTCCGTGCACCTCGAACAATTCCCGCTGATTCCCGCCGAGTGGCGCGACGAGGCGCTGGCGGCGAAATGGGAGACGATCCGCCGCATCCGTTCCGTGGTCACCGGCGCGATCGAGATCGCGCGCGCCAATAAGGAGATCGGCTCCTCGCTGGAGGCGAGCCCCCGCGTTTACGTGAGCGAACCGGCGCTGCTCGCCGCGCTCGATGGCGTCGACTTCGCCGAGGTCTGCATCACCTCGGACATCGCGATCGAGCGCAGCGCGAGCGCCCCCGAAGGCGCCTTTCGCCTCGCCGATACGCCCGGCGTCGCCGTCGTGGTGGAGCGCGCCAAGGGCGTCAAATGCGCGCGCTCGTGGCGCTATTTCGATCCCGAGACGGCCGATCCCGAATTTCCCGACGTCAGCCCGCGCGACGCGGCGGCGTTGCGCGAATTGAACGCGGCGCGGCGGGCTTGATGCGGGCGCGCACGCTGGGCGGCCTGACCATCGCAGGCGTCCTCGCGCTCGACCAGGCGTCGAAATTCGCCGTCGTCCGCTATTTCGACATCGATGGCGGCGCGCCGTTCGCTCTGACGCCGTTCCTCGACTTCACGCTGCGCTGGAACCGCGGCATTTCCTTCAGCCTGTTCTCCCAGGAATCGGCCGCCGGCCATTGGCTGCTGTTGGCGGCGACGCTCGCGGTGACGGCGCTGCTCGGCTTCTGGCTGTGGCGCGCGCGCGCGCTCCTGGTCGGCCTCGGCCTCGGCGCCGTCGTCGGCGGCGCGCTCGGCAACGGCTATGATCGATTGGCTTACGGCGCGGTCGCCGATTTTCTCGACCTGCACGCGTTCGGTCGGCACTTCTTCATTTTCAATCTCGCCGACGCCGCGATCAACGTCGGCGTGGCGTTGCTGATTTTCGACGGCTTGTTCGCGTCGGCCAAGCCGACGGCGCCCGCTCCGGCGGGGGACGAGAGGCGTTGACCGGCCAGAGGGGAGTCCCCTTTCTCGGTTTTTCATGCTAGAGAGCGCAAATTCGCGCGACCCCATGACGTCGCGAGCGAGCGTCGCAACGAGGGTTCGCCATCGAATCGCCGGATTGTCGCCTGAACGAATGGACGGAGTTCGTCGCCCCGCCGCGACTCGAGGCGAGGGGCGGTGGAAAGATAAGGGGTTTTCGGCCATGCCGTCTCTGACGCTTGGACAAGTTCGCCGCAGCGGCTTGGCTTTGTCCGCCGCCTGCGCTTTGGGGTTGGGTCTCGCCGCGGCGCCCGCGCGCGCCGGCGACGACGGAGCGGCGCCGATCTGGGTCGGTCTGGGCTCGATTGTCGGGCTGAGCGGCAACGACAAGCACGATCCGATCGAATACCGCGACCACGGCCGGCTGGTGGTGCCGCCCAAGATCGATCTGCCGCCGCCCGGCGCTTCGCCGATTCAAGGAGACGCCGCTTGGCCGGTCGACCCGGACGTGCAGCGCGTCAAGAAGGAGAAAACGGAAGCCGCGATGCCCACCCCCGTCGTTTCGCCGAAGAGGAATCACGGCGTTATGGCTCCGGACGTCGGCTCCGCCGTGACGGTGAGCGCGACAGCGGGCCAGGGTCCCGGGGGCGAGCGGTCCTGCGACACCGGACCCGGCGCCGCCCCATGCGGGTCGGTTCCCGGGCCGAAGCTCAATTATAATCCGCTGACCTGGGTCGGCTTGGAGAAGAAGCCGCAAACGGTGCTCGGGCCGGAGCCCGACCGGGATTGGCTGACCGATCCGCCCAAGGGCTACCGCACGCCCGCCGAGGGCGTCGGCGTGAAGTTGGACAATTAGGCCGACGCGCTTCCCAAGCGGTCGAACTCGCGCAACGGATCGGGCGATCGAAACGCGGCCATGACGGATTCCGGCCCCCCGAACGCTGCGCAAGTCGCCTCGAGCGCTTACCGCCTCGCTGCGCTCGATCAAGACTTCCTGATGGGCGATTCGACCCGCGGTCTGCGTTTTCAGCTCGAATATCAAAAAGCCCAGGAAGCGCTGCGCCGCTACGGCGTGGTTTCGACCTTGGTCGTTTTCGGCTCGGCGCGCATTCGCGAAAACGGCCCCGGCCGGCAGAGCTTCTGGTACGCCGAGGCGCGCGCGTTCGGGCGACTCGCCTCGCTGGAGGGCGGCGCGGCGCGTGGCGAGCCGCCGTTCCGCAATGTCGTGGCGACCGGCGGCGGTCCTGGGACCATGGAAGCGGCCAACCGCGGCGCCTTCGAGGCGGGCGCTCCGACCATCGGCTTCAACATCACTCTGCCGCGCGAGCAGGAGCCCAATCGCTATACGACCCCGGCGCTGACGTTTCGCTTCCATTACTTCGCGATGCGAAAAATGCATTTCGCGATGGGCGCGAAAGCGCTGGTGGTCTTTCCCGGAGGCTTCGGCACGTTGGACGAATTGTTCGAATTGGTGACGCTGGTGCAGACGGGCAAGGCGCCGGCCATGCCGATCGTGCTCGTCGACGAGGCCTATTGGCGCAAGGTGGTCGACTGGGAGGCGCTGGCCGAGGAGGGCATGATCGGCGCGCGAGATCTCAGCCTCATCGGCTTCGCCGCCGACTCCGCCGAGGCTTGGCGCCATTTGAAGGCCGCGGGAGTCGCCGGCGCCGACGGGCGAATTTCTCCTGCGGCAGACCCCGCGCGCAACTTGCCTCTTGGCGCGGGGTTGAAAAGGAGCTAATGTAATAAGAGATTCGTCGTCGACCCGTCAGCGTCGGCGGCGCTCGGTTTCCAGAACGAGCCGAATTGCGCGCGACCGGTGGAGGTGGCGACCGGCGACGGGCTGCGAAGCCAAAACAGCCGTATTTTCGATGGACCGCCAAGCGGCCGATCAATGGGGCGATCAGCGCGCGGACGCGGCGAGGACGGGCAGGGCGATCCTGCGAGAACCCAATCCGCCGATGTTGAAATGGACCGTCCTAGGTTTCGCGACGCCGTGCGATTGAACCGCGCGGGGTTCGGGGCGCGCGCGGACGCCAGGCAGAAAAATGGAATCAAGGTAAATCAAGGGATAAGCAATGAGACCTGGTCAGAATAAGCGGATGCGCGGTCGCCCGTCGAACAACCGGCGCGGCCCCAATCCGTTGACGCGTTCGTATGAATCCAACGGGCCGGACGTCAAGATCCGCGGCAACGCTCACCACGTCGCCGAGAAATACCTGCAGTTGGCGCGAGACGCGCACACCGGGGGCGATCCGGTCGCGGCGGAAAACTATCTTCAACACGCCGAGCACTATTTTCGCCTGATCGCGGCCGCCCAGGCTGCACAACTTCAAGCGCAGGGCGGCGGACGCCCGCCGGGCGAAGGCGAAGCCTACGAAATCGAAGACGAAGACGACGGCGGCGGCGTGTCCGACCGTTTCGCCTCGCCTTCGGAGCGCGCTCCCGTTCCCTACGCGCCGCCGCCGCAGCCTTACCAGCAGCAACCCGGCCCGATCGCGCTGTCCGCGAGCCAACCTTACGCCGAGCGGGCGCCGGGCGAGGGCGACCGCCAGATTCAGGCCGATCGCGGCGGCTATCAGGGCCGCCAGGACCGCCAGAACGTTCGTCACCAGGATCGCGGGCCTCGCTCCGATCGCCCCTTCCAAGATCGGCAAGATCGTCAAGGCCAGGGCGGGCGCGACGGGCGACCGCGCGAATTCCGTCCCTATCGCGAACCGTCGCTTCCGCGCGAGGCGCCGGCGCCCGGCGAAGCGCCGGACGCGACCTCGGCCCTGCCTTCGTTCATCACCGCGGCGCCGCGCGTCGTCGGACCTCAGGACATCGGCGAGCCCCAGCCCGGGTCGATCGTCGAAACCGGCGCCGAGCCAAGCGCGGCGGCCGAATCGGGCGCCCCTCAGGCCGAGAGTTCGACGGACGGGCGTTTTCCCGGCCGCGGCCGTCGGCGGCGTCTACGCTCGCCTTACGGTTTCCACGCCGGCGCGAATGTCAGCGAGGACGGCGACGATGCGCCGCTCGCCACGGACGAGGCGCCGATCTCGGAATGACCGGGCTCTCGCCGCCGGGAATCGCTCTCGGCGGCGGCGCCGGTCAGCAAACGCCGATGCTTTCGAATTTCGATTGAACGTGCTCGCGATCGAACGGTTTCATGATGAAATCGTCGGCGCCGGCGTGCATCGCGCGAGCGATCTGCGCGACGTCGTATTCGCTGGTGCAGAACACCACTTTCGGCTTGTCGCCGCCGGGCATGGCGCGGAGCTCCCTGAGGAATTCATAGCCGTCGAGCACCGGCATCGCGCTGTCGACGAGAATGGCGTCGGGCATGAAGAACGAACAGGCCGCCAGCGCCTGCCGGCCGTCGCCCGCCTCCGACGTCGTCAGGCTCATGCCTTCGAGAATGCGGCGCGCGATCTTCCGGATGACCGGGGAATCGTCAACCACGAGCACCTGCTTCATTTCATTTTCCTTTTTTGGCCGATTGCGCGCCGTCGTCGCCTTTGGCGGCGCGATCGCGCCGCGCGAGGCGGAATTCGCTCGCTCGGCGGGGAAAACTCGAGGAAATCCGTTCCTTCGCTTCGAGCCCGAACTCGGCGCGGTCCAGCGACCGCGGCGCGATCATGCCTTGCGCTCGTTAAAAAGCCTTGAAGCGCGCTTCTCGTCGATTTCGTCACGCGGCGACGGCGACGACCGGCCGAGCGTCCAGCGTCACCGTCTCCGGCTCTGTCGCGATCGCGACCTGCATGCCGCAATCGCGCGCGACCAGTCCGGCGAAAAACGGCTGGATCGTATGCGCGTCGACCGCGCCGCTTTCCGGTCGCCCGGCGACGAGGTCGGCGACGCCGTGGGCGAGCCGCGCGTTGGGCCCTTTGGCTTCGACCCGGAGGGCGAGCGTATCGTCCTGGCCGGTCAGATCGATCGTGACGACGCCGCCGCGCGGGATGGCCGAAAGGGCGATGAGGCCGAGGTTGAGCAGCAGCTTGACCTTGTTCTTGGCCGCGAACTGGCGCGCCGGGTTCCAAACGAGGGTGGTGCGGTCGTTGGCGATGAGGCCGCGCATTACCGATTCGGCGTCGCCAGTGTCCACGGAAGCGCCGATCGAGCCTGCGGCGCCGAAAGCCAACCGGCAGAATTGCAGCCGCGCCGACGCCGAAGCGGCGCTCTTCTTGATCAGATCGATCGCAACCTCGCGCATTTCCGAATCTTTTTCGTCTTCGAGAACTTCCAGTCCGTTGACGATCGCGCCGACCGGGCTGATGACGTCGTGGCAGACGCGCGAGCAAAGCAGGGCGGCGAGGTCCATCGGTGCGAGGGCGACAATTGTCATTGAGCTTTTCCTGTGGTCTTTGCCGCCATCCGCGCGGCGAATCACGCAATCGAGCGCACGCGCGATCGTACCGGATTCGCCGGCGACCCGCGACTGCGCAATGAAGCTGTTTACGCCGAGGACGGATTTTCGATGAGCGCAGAAGGGGGGCCGCGACCGTTCGATCTGGCCGGCGAAACGCGGGACGCCATTGCGCGCTTTCTCGCTTCGATCGCGCTGGCGGCGGGACCGGCGGTGATGGAGGAATATCGCGGCGGCGCCGAGGCGCGCGCCAAGCAGGACGGCAGCCCGGTGACCGCGGCCGACGAACGGGCCGAGGCGATCATTCGCGAGCGGCTCATCCGCTCGGCGACGCCGATTCCGATCGTCGCCGAAGAGGCGACCTCCGCGGGCCAAGCGATCGAGATCGGCGAACGCTTCATCTTGGTCGACCCTCTCGACGGAACTCGGGAATTCGTCGCCCGCAACGGGGAGTTCACGATCAATATCGCGCTGGTGGCCGGCGGCGTTCCCATCGCTGGCGCGGTTTACGCGCCTGCGCTCGAACGCCTGTGGTTCGGCGGGGAAAACGCCTACGCCTGCCCGGCGCCGGTCGGCGCCCGGCTGCCGGACGCCGCGTCGTGGCGGACTTTGCGGGCGCGGCCGGCGCCCGAAGGGCTCGTCGCTTTGGCCAGCCGGTCGCACGGCGATCCGGCCACCGAAGCCTTTCTCGAGCGCCTGCAAGTCAGCGAGCGGCGCTCGGCGGGCTCCTCGCTGAAGTTCTGCGTCATCGCCGAGGGGGAGGGAGACGTCTATCCGCGCTTCGCCCCGACGATGGAGTGGGACACCGCGGCGGGCGACGCCGTGCTCCGCGCCGCCGGGGGCGTTGTGCTGGCGGTGGAGGGCGGGCCGTTGGTCTATGGCAAAATTGGGACCGGATTGCGCAACGGCGGCTTCGTCGCCTGGGGCGATCCGCGTCTGGCGGCGCGCTTCGCTCATCGTTAATAAAGCGTCAATCGGCCCCAGCGATAGTCGCCGAGGCCGCCGCCCATCCGGGCGATTCGCCATGAAGGCGACACTTTTTGCCGGAAAGGCTGATCCCGAGCGGCCGTGCGGTCGGCGGGCAGAGGGGGAGAACAGCAATGTCGGGTTTGACGCGTCGGGAGTTGCTGGGCGCCGCCGTCGCGGCGAGCGCTGTGGCGCTGTCCCGTCCGGCCCTGGCCGACGCGCCGGCTCAGTTCTCCCTCGATGAAGTCATCGACAGCGGCCATCGTTTCTTTGGCGCGGTTTCGCGCGGGCTCGCCGAGGTCGTGCAGGAGGCGGGACGGCGCTGGGGCCTGCCCAACGCCTATATTCTCGGCCAGGAAGCGTCGGCGGCCTTCGTCGGCGGCCTGCGTTACGGCGAAGGCAAGATGTACACGCGCAATGCGGGCGACGAGAAGATCTTCTGGCAAGGCCCGTCGATCGGCTTCGACGCCGGCGGCGACGGCGACCGGACGATGATGCTGGTCTATAACCTGCCCGCGGTGAACGCCATTTTCCGCCGGTTCGGCGGCATCGACGGCTCGGCCTACTTCGTCGGCGGTTTCGGCTTCACCGCGCTCGGCGCCGACAATGTGATCGTCGTGCCGATTCGTTCGGGCGTCGGGGCCCGTTTGGGCGTCAACCTCAGCTACTTGAAATTTACGCCTCGCTCGACCTGGAACCCCTTCTGACCGAGAGACTTAGCGCGGCGGGCGGGCGGCGCGAGACGGTTCGATCGGTTCGCCGGCGCGAGGCTCTTTGCTTGATTGGCGGCGTCATGCGAAGATGCCGGCCGTTTTCGGCTTCGGACGGCGGCGAAATTGATCGAGCAGGCGATTTTTTCCGCTATCGGATTTCTGGTCGCCGCGCTGTTGGCGGTGGCGGCGACGCCAGCGATCTCGCGCCGAGCGCGACGCCTCGCCGAGGCGCGGGCGCGCCTGCAGGCCCCGCTGACCGAAGCGCAGGCGATCGCCGAGCGCGACGCGTTGCGCGCACAGCACGCGGTCGATCAGCTTCGTCTGGAGCAGCGCCTGCGCGCGGTCGAGGAGGTCGCCGCGCGGCGGCAAATCGAAATCGGCCGGCAGGCGAGCCGAATTGTCGCTCTGGAGGAAGTCTCCGTCGAGCGCACGGCCGAGATCGGCGCGCAGAGCGACGAGTTCGGCGCGCTGGAACGCGAAGCGCGCGAACTGCGCGGCGAGCTCGGCGCCGCTCAAATCGAGCTTCGCGATCTGACGTTTCAGCGCGACGCGTCGGAGGCGTCGGTCGCCGCGGCTGAGGCGCGCCTTCGCGATTTTACGACCCTCGTCGACCGGAATCGCACGGCGATCGCCACCCTGCAGACTTACGTGTCCGGCCTGGAGGCGAGGCTGGCGGACGCCGAGCGCGCGGCTTCGACCGCGGCGAAGGCGGCCGAAGCCGAATGGGCGCGCCTTGCCGCCGCGCTCGGCGAAGCGGAGGCGCGGCTTGCCCGCAGCGAGGCGGCGCGCGAAGAGGCGCTGCTCGAAAACGGGCGCCAGCTCGCGCGCCTCGCCGAGCGTGACGCCGCGCTGCGCGAGGTCGAAGCCGCCAAGCGCGATCTCGCCGATCAATTGAGCCTGCTCACCGCCGCCCACGAGATGGCTGAAGGGGCTCTGCAAGCGGAGCGCGTCGAACGTGCCGAATTGCAACGCCAAGTCGACCCGTTGCGGGCTCGCCGTGTCCAGGCGTCGCCGAGCTCTCGTGCGGCCGGCGATCAGGCGCTTCGCAACGCCATTGCGCGGCTGGCGCGCGATATGGCGCGTCTGAACGGCAAAGGGCGGGCGGTCGATGGGGAGCCGTCCAATCTCGTCAGTTTCGACCGGCGCGACGCTCATGCGCTTACCCCCGGTTCGGGCGAAACGATGCATTCGGCGCCGGTGGGCAAGATGCGCCAGGGTCAGCCGATGGCGCCCGAACGTTAGGGCGGGCTTTTCACCTCGCCGAGAATCTGCGTAGTTGAGCGCCTGGCGGCGTTCAAGAGCGCCGTTCAACCGCACTGGGGGAAACTATGGCCGAGCCGCTCGAAGACGCCGTCGAGTCCGACGACAAGAAGGTTGCGCTGATCATCGCCATCCTAGCGCTGTTCCTCGCCCTGGCGGAAGCCGGCGCCAAGAACGCGGAGCACCGCTCGACCGAACAGAACATCGAATCGTCCGATCTGTTCAATTTCTATCAAGCCAAGAAGTTGCGCTCGACGATCGCCGAAACCGCCGCGCAGGCGTTCGAGGTCGAGCGCGCCGCCGCGAGCGACCCCAAGGCGCAGGAGGCGTTCGACAAGCAGATCGCGGACTGGAAGGCGACGGTGGCGAAGTTCGAAAAGGATCCGAAGACGCCGGCGGACAGCCTGGACGCGATTCAGGAGCGCGCCAAGGCGGCGTCCGAGGGACGCGAATTGTCGAACCACAAGCTTGAACATTTCGAATACGCCAGCGGGGCGCTGCAGATCGCGATCGTCCTCGCTTCGGCGGCGATCATCACCGGCATGACCATTCTGGCCTGGTTCGCCGTCGGTCTCGGCGCGATCGGCGCGGTTCTGATGGCGTTCGGCTATCTCGCCCCGACCGTGCTGAATTTCCTCGGCTGAGCAGGCGGCGCGCGCGGCGTGCGAAGTCCCGATAATGCCGCGTGCGGACCGTAATTTCGCCGCGCCGGCGGTGCGACGTGGACCCCTCGCTCTGCGATGATTCGCGCCATCCGAGGAGTTGTCATGCGCTTGATCGCCCGCTCGCTATTCACCCTCGCCGCCGCCGCGGCCTCTTCGGCCGGCGCATCGGCCGGCGAGATCGAAGCCGCCTCGAAGATCAACTCGGTGACCGTCTATCCCGACGCCGCGATCGTCACGCGGGTCGCCGAAGTCGATCTTTCCCAGGGCGATAACGTCGTCGTCTTCAAGGACTTGCCGCTCGCGCTCGATCCGGCCTCGCTGCGTGTGGAGGGCGTGGCCGGCGCGGCGCTGACGATTGGCGCGGTCGAAACGCGCGTCGCCCCCGCCGACGCCAAGGCGCCCGACGACGCGCTCGCCGCCAAGATCGCCTCCCTTCGCGATGAGCGCGAGGGCCTGCAAACGACCATCGACGCTCTGCAAGCCAAGCGCGCGATGATCCTGCGTTTTTCGCAGAGCGCGCCCGAAAAGATTTCGTCGGACGCCAAGCCGCTGGATGTCGGCGCCTGGCCCGCCGCCTGGGACGCCGTCGAAGCGGCGCTCGCCAAAGTCGGCGCGGACCTGCGCCCCGCGCTCGACAAGGCGCGCGCCCTCGACGAGGAGATCAAGGCGCTGGAAGCGCAGCGCCAAAGCCCGGGCTCTCAAGCGGCCAAGCAAACGGCGAGCGTCACGCTCGCGGCCGCGCAGGGCGCTCATGCTTCGCTCACGCTCTCTTATCGCGTCCCCGGCGTCGGTTGGGTTCCCGCCTACGACGCGGCGCTGAATACCGCCGACGGGGCCGACACGCTGACGCTGACGCGTCGGGCCGGGATTTCGCAGACGACCGGCGAGGACTGGAGCGACGTCGCGCTCACGGTCTCGACCGCGCGCGTCGCCCGCTCCGTCGCCGTCGCCGACGTGCAGAGCGAGACGATCGACTTCTGGCAGCCCGAGGTCGGGAACGCGGCCAGCCGCATGGCGCCGATGTCCGAGATGAAAGCCGCCCCGCCGCGGGGCGAGGTCGCGGCGGTCGACCAGTCGTCCGCGGAGAGTCCCGCGCCGATCGTCGCGCAGCAGGCGACGGCGCAATTGCAGGCCAACGCCTATTCCGCTCAATTCCGGGCGCCCGGGCGCATCACCCTGGCCAGCGACGGCGCGCAGAAGTCGTTCGTCCTCGACCGCTTCGTCGCGCAGCCGACGCTTACGGTGAAGACCGCCCCCGGCGTCGATCCGACCGCGTACATTCAGGCGCATTTCATCGACGCCGAGGACGCGCCGATCCTCGCCGGCGAGGTGGCGCTGCTGCGCGACGGCGCTTATCTCGGCCAAAGCCGGCTTGGCTTCGTCGCGCCGGGCGACGGCGTCGATCTCGGGTTCGGCGGCGACGACAAGATCAAAGTTCAGCGCGCGCCGGTCAACCGCAAGGAAAACGATCCGACCTGGTATAATCAAACCAAGGTTGAAACGCGGGAATTCGCCACCACCGTCAAGAACCTTCACGCCTTCCCGATCAAGGTCGAGGTCGTCGATCAAATGCCGGTGTCGGAGAACACCGCGATCTCGGTCGATCTTTCGCCGGCGACGACGCCGCCGACGGAAAAGCAGGTCGGCGACAAGCGCGGCGTAATGAGCTGGACGCTCGATCTCAAGCCGGGCGAGTCGAAAGACATCCATCTCGCCTATCGGCTGAAATGGCCCGCCGATCGCGCGATCATGATCGACGGCGCGCCGCTGACGACGGACGCACGGTAAATTTGGGGCGAACGTACCGACGACGATCCCGCTTACGCGGGGCCGTCGGGCAGGCGTCGACCCGAAACGAAAGCGAAGGCGCGCCGCCGGCGAAGCGCCGCGGGGGTCAACATCGTTTCCTTGATCCAGCTCCTCGGCGTCGCGCCCGCGAACGGCTCGATGACGGCGGCGCCGGCAGGGCGGCTGGGCGTGGGCGACGCGCCGGGGTCGAGCACAGGCTGGCGCCGCGCGCGCGGTCGCGCCGCTTCTCCGATCATCGCCGCGACGACCAGTTCCGCCGCCGCCGGGCTGAGGGCGTCCTTGAGACGCGCGAGGGCGCCGACGCGGCGATAATCGGCGCCGTCCTGCAGATCGCGCGAAGTCAGGATGCGGACGGTCACGTCGCTCGGCGCGCCGAGCGCCGCGAGCGCGACCATCAGCGGTTCGCCGGAGGAATCGCCCGCGATCCTCTTGGCGAGTTCGAGCGAGCACTCCAGCGTTGCGGCGAGAGCGCCCGCGAAGCGCTCGGGATCGGCGTCGAGCGCGAAGCGTTCGAGCCGCGCGATCGCCTCCGACGCCTCGCGCGGCCGCACGGCGGGCCGCGGCGCAGCGAGCGCGGCGCGCTGGGCCGCGGTCAGGATTTCGGCGCGCCGGCTCAAGTCGGCTTCGAGGAACAGCGCGGCCTGCTCCAGGCGCGCCGGCCCGCGATCGAGCAGCGCTTCGGCCAGCCGTCGATCCAGCATGCCCTCGACGCGCTGTCTGGCGCGGCGGGCGAGCGCGGCATAAAGCCGCGGATCGATGGCGGCGCGGCGGTTTCGCGCGAGCGTCAGCAGGACTTCGATTTCGTCGTGATCGGCGAGCGCGCCGACGAGTTCGGCGTCGAGATCGTCGCGCCGCGCGACCGCGCAGGCGCGCGCATTGTCGTCCGCCGCGGCGGCGAGCAGCCGCTCGCGCGGCGCTGCGACCGCGCATTGCAGGACATGGAGCGCCGCCTCGCCGCCGAGGGATTCGAGGGTCGCGACGACGTCGGCGGCCTCGGCGCAGGGCGCCAGCTTGCGCGCCACCGCGCTGCGCGTCGCATCGTCGGCGTCCCTGAGGGCTTCGGACAGCTTGGCCGCGAATTCGGCGGCGTGCGCGGGCGTCGCGAACGGGGCGGTCAGAAAGTAGTCGGTCGCGACGCGCAACCACAGCCGCCGGTCGGCCGGGCGCGGGCTGCGCGCGAGCGTCGCGAGAAAAGGCAGGTCGGTCGGAGAGACATCCGAAGCCAAGAAAGGCGCTCCCATTTGCGAGGACGAAACGGCCTCAGATTACGGCGTTCTCGTTGACTAAGTATTAACCTTCACCCAGCGTAATGCGAGCGATGGCGCGACGCGCGAAAAGGCGCTGCGGCGTGGTCGGGGTTTGGCGATGGGCGAACTTGTCCTATTTCGGCCCGCAGGGGGGCATGAGCGAAAACATCACACGCCGCGCGATGGCGACGCGCAGATCGTCTTCTTCACGGGCGTGCGTTATCAGCGTTTGAGCGGCCCGGTCGAGCCGCCTCGCGCAGACGATTCCAGCGCGCCGCCGTCGGGCGGAATCGGCGGCGCCGGCGGCGGCCGACGCAAGCGGCGGGGATAGCCCGACGAAAATTTCCAGAACGTTTCTTCTTGCCATTCCTCGCGTCGTCCTGTAGCAGCGGCGGCGGGACACCTCTCCCCAACGAGAGGCGCCCATCTGAGAGGATGGCACATCATGACGAACACGCCCGCCGCGCGGCCTCATAACGCGCGTTTTTCTTCCGGCCCTTGCGCCAAACGGCCCGGCTGGACCCCTGAAGCCCTCAAAGACGCGGCGCTCGGCCGCTCGCATCGCGCCAAGCTCGGCAAGGCCAAGCTCAAGCAGGCGATCGAGCTGACGCGCGAAGTCCTCGGCGTTCCCGCCGACTATCGCATCGGCATCACCGCCGGCTCCGACACCGGCGCGGTCGAGATGGCCTTGTGGTCGCTGCTCGGCGCGCGACCCGTCGACGTGCTGGCGTGGGAGAGCTTCGGCGAAGGCTGGGTCACCGACATCGTCAAGCAGCTCAAACTGACCGACGCGCGCGTGCTCAAGGCGCCCTACGGCGAGCTGCCCGATCTCGCCCAAGTCAATTTCGACGCCGACGTCGTCTTCACCTGGAACGGCACCACTTCGGGCGTGCGCGTTCCCGACGCCAATTGGATCGCCTCGAATCGCAAGGGCCTGACGATCTGCGACGCAACCTCGGCCGCCTTCGCGCAAGACCTCGATTGGCCCAAGCTCGACGTCACCACCTTCTCCTGGCAGAAGGCGCTCGGCGGCGAGGCGGCGCACGGCATGATCATACTCAGCCCGCGCGCGGTCGAACGGTTGGAGACCTACAAGCCGGCGTGGCCGCTGCCCAAGCTCTTCCGCATGACCAAGGCCGGCAAGCTGATCGAGGGCATCTTCGAAGGCGAAACCATCAACACGCCCTCGATGCTCTGCGTCGAAGATTATATCGACGCGCTGATGTGGGCGAAGGCTCTCGGCGGCGCCAAGGCGCTGTTCGCGCGCGCCGACGCCAACGCGAAGGCGATCGCCGATTGGGTCGCGCGCACCCCCTGGATCGACTTTCTCGCCCGCGTTCCCGCGACCCGCTCGAACACCAGCGTCTGCCTGAAAGTGGTCGATCCCGCGATCACGGCCCTGCCGGCCGACGCCCAGGCGGCGTTCGCCAAGGGGCTCGCGAGCGCTCTCGAAAAGGAAAAGGTCGCATACGACATCGGCGCCTATCGCGACGCGCCGCCCGGTCTGCGCATCTGGTGCGGCGCGACGATCGAGAAGGCCGACGTCGAAGCGCTGACGCTCTGGCTCGACTACGCCTTCGCCCAGGAAAAGGCCAAGCTCGCCAAAGCGGCGTAAGGCGGCGCCTCCCCTTCTCCCGCTCGCGGGAGAAGGTGTCGCCGCAGGCGACGGATGAGGGGCGCCTAGCAAAGCGCCTCGGCCGCCGCCCGTCGCAAGCTGAACCCATCCCTCATCCGGCGCTTCGCGCCACCTTCTCCCGCACGCGGGAGAAGGGTCACGGCGCCCTCGACATCCCCATTCGCAAAGGAATCTCATCATGGCTCCCCGCGTTCTCATCTCCGACAAACTTTCTCCCGCCGCCGTCGCCATCTTCAAGGAGCGCGGCGTCGAAGTCGACGTCAAGCCCGGCCTCGACAAGGACGAACTCGCCAAGATCATCGGCGACTACGACGGCCTGGCGATCCGCTCGGCGACCAAAGTGACCGCCAAGCTGCTCGAACACGCCAAGAAGCTCAAAGTGATCGGGCGCGCCGGCATCGGCGTCGACAACGTCGACATTCCCGCCGCCACCGCGCGCGGCGTCATCGTCATGAACACGCCGTTCGGCAATTCGATCACCACCGCCGAACACGCGATCGCGCTGATGTTCGCGCTGGCGCGCCAGCTCCCCGCCGCCGACGCTTCGACGCAGGCGGGCAAGTGGGAGAAGAACCGCTTCATGGGCGTCGAGCTGACCGGCAAGACGCTCGGCATCATCGGCTGCGGCAACATCGGCTCGATCGTCGCCTCGCGCGCCCTCGGCCTCAAGATGCGCGTCGTCGCGTTCGATCCGTTCCTCAGCGCCGCGCGCGCTGCCGAGATCGGCGTCGAGAAGGTCGAACTCGACGAGTTGCTGAAGCGCGCCGACGTCATCACCCTGCACACGCCGATGACGGCGCAGACCAAGAACATTCTCTCCGCCGAAAACATCGCCAAGACCAAGAAGGGCGTGCGCATCGTCAATTGCGCGCGTGGCGGCCTGGTCGACGAGGCTGCGTTGCGCGCCGCGCTCGACAGCGGCCACGTCGCCGGCGCGGCCTTCGACGTGTTCGCCGAGGAGCCGGCGACCAAGAATCCGCTGTTCGGCCATCCCAACGTGGTGGCGACGCCGCACCTCGGCGCCGCGACCAACGAGGCGCAGGAGAACGTCGCGCTGCAGGTGGCCGAGCAGATGTCGGATTATCTGATGCGCGGCGCGATCACCAATGCGGTCAACTTCCCATCGATCACCGCCGAAGAAGCGCCGTTGCTGAAACCCTTCATCGCGCTGGCCGAAGGCCTCGGTTCGTTCGCCGGGCAGCTCACCGACGACCCGATCGCCAAGGTCACGATCACCTACGAGGGCGCCGTCGCCGAACTCAAGATCAAGGCGCTGACTTCGGCGGCGATCGCCGGCCTGCTCAGGCCTTCGCTGGAGGACGTCAACGTCGTCTCCGCGCCGTCCATCGCCGCCCATCGCGGCATCGTGATCGAGGAAGCGACCCGCGCAGCCGCCGGCGATTACGAGAGCTTCATCACGCTTTCGGTGACCACCGCCAAACAGGAGCGTGCGATCGGCGGCACCGTGTTCCACGACGGCAAGCCGCGCATCCTGTCGATCAAGGGCATCAAGGTCGACGCTGAATTCACCCCGTCGATGATTTATGTCACCAACGAGGACAAGCCGGGCTTCATCGGGCGCTTCGCCGGCTTGCTCGGCGAAGCGGGCGTCAATATCGCGACCTTCGCCCTCGGGCGCGACAAGCAGGGCGGTTCGGCGATCGCGCTGGTCGCGGTCGACGGTCCGGTGCCCGAAGGCGTGCTCGCCAAGGTCGGCCAGCTCGCCGGCGTGAAGCAGGCCAAAGCGCTGAAGTTCTGAACGCCGATCGTCGTCTCGCTCGCCTCGGCGCACGCCGATCGAATGGCGATGCGAGCGGAAAATCGAGGCGCGTCGCCGCCGCCGATCTGCTATATCGGCGGCGAGGGCGCGCCCACGCGATTGGAGACCTCGCCATGACCGAGCAAGATCCCCCCTTGCCCGCCGCGCCGCCGGCTCCGCCCGAGCCGACCCGGGTCGATCCGCGGCTGCTCGAAATCCTCGTCTGCCCGTTGACGCGGGCGACTTTGAGCTACGACGCGGAACGGCAGGAATTGATCTCCCGCGCGGCCAAGCTCGCCTATCCCATCCGCGACGGCATTCCGATCATGCTGCCCGAAGAGGCGCGGCTGCTGGAGGAGTGAGGGTGGGCGCCGCGCTTCACCCGCGCTTGCCGGCAAAGAACTCTCTCAGCATCGTCGCCGCCTCGCTCTCGCGGATGCCGCCGTAGATTTCCGGCGCATGCAGGCAGGTCGGCTGGGAGAAGAAGCGCGGGCCGTGTTCGACGGCGCCGCCCTTCGGGTCGGGCGCGGCGTAGTAGAGGCGGCGCAGGCGCGCGTGGCTGATCGCGCCCGCGCACATTGCGCAGGGCTCCAGCGTCACATAGAGATCGCAGTCGGTCAGGCGCGCTTGGCCGAGGCGCTCGGCGGCCGCGCGGATGACCAGCATTTCGGCGTGCGCGGTCGGATCGGCGGCCTCGCGGGTGCGATTTCCCGCGCTCGCGATCACCTTGCCGCCGCACGCGAGCGCGGCGCCGATCGGAACCTCGCCGCGGCTTTCGGCGGCGCGCGCCTCGGCGAAGGCGACGCTCATCGGGTCTTTGGGCGCCATGGCGGCTCCTCGCGCCTCGCGACAGCGGCGCGGCAAGCTGCTAGGACACCGCGTGAAACAAAGCAAGACGAGGCCATGAACGAAAATCCCCCTGCCGCCGCGCCGCCGAATTCGCCGCGCGAAGGCCAGCGCATCGCCAAGGTCATCGCGCGCGCCGGCCTATGCTCGCGCCGCGACGCGGAGGCCTGGATTCGCGAAGGGCGGGTCAGCGTCAACGGCAAGGTGCTGGACAGCCCGGCGTTCAACGTCAGCGCCGAGGACGACGTCCGCGTCGACGGCGAGCGGCTGAAGGAGGCCGAACGCACGCGGCTGTTCCTCTTCCACAAGCCGCGCGGGCTGGTGACGACCGCGCGCGATCCCGAGGGCCGGCCGACGATCTTCGATTCGCTGCCCGAAGACTTGCCGCGCGTCGTCGCGGTCGGCCGGCTCGACATCAACACCGAGGGGCTGATCCTGCTCACCAACGACGGCGGCCTCGCGCGCGTGCTCGAGCTGCCCGCCACCGGCTGGCTGAGGCGCTATCGCGTGCGCGCGCACGGCGCGATCGATCAGGCCAAACTCGACGCGCTGCGCGAAGGCGTGACGATCGACGGCATTCACTACGCCGGCATCGAAGCCCGGCTCGAGCGCGAGCAGGGCTCCAACGTCTGGATCATGATGGGCCTGCGCGAGGGCAAGAACCGCGAGATCAAGCGCGTGCTCGAACATCTCGGGCTTTCCGTCAACCGGCTGATCCGCGTCTCTTTCGGGCCGTTCGAACTCGGCGATCTCGCCGAGGGCGAGGTCGCGGAAGTGCGCACGCGGGTGCTGCGCGACCAGCTCGGCGCCAAGCTCGCGCGAGAAGCGGGCGTCAATTTCGACGCCGAGGTCGTCGATCGCGCGCCGCCGCCGCCTGCGCCCGCGCCCGCGCCCAAGGGCGGCGAACGACGCTGGACGGGCGGGCGCGAACGGCCCGATCGCGGCGGCGCTGCGCCGCGCCGCGCGCCCGAGAGAAGGGAGCCCGAGCCCTCGCAGGCGCCGCGCAAGCACAAGCACGTCTCCGCGCTACGCGCCGAGATCGCGGCGGACGCGAAGGGGCCGCGCAAGCGCATCGAACGCAGCGCGACCAGCGACCGCAAGGGCCGCGAGGTCAAGATCGAGCGGATCGTGGCGACGCCGGAGGAATTGCGCCGGCGCGCGGCCGAGACCGCGCGGCGCGAGCGCTTGCGCCAAAGGGGCGCCGAGCGCCGGTCCGAGCGCGGCGAGTCGGCGAGCCCCGACCGGCGCGGCGGCAAGCCGTTTGAAAAGCGCGCATCCTCCGGCGAAGGCCGCGCGCCGTCGCGAGAGGGCGGCAAACCGTTCGGCAAGCGGCCGCCTCCGGGCGAGGGCCGTTCCCCGCCGCGCGGCGAGGGCCGGCCGTTTGAAAAGCGCGCGTCCTCCGGCGAAGGCCGGCCGCCGTCGCGAGAGGGCGGCAAGCCGTTCGGCAAGCGTCCGCCTCCGGGCGAGGGCCGCTCCCCGCCGCGCGGCGAGGGCCGGCCGTTTGAAAAGCGCGCGTCCTCCGGCGAGGGCCGGCCGCCGTCCCGGGGCGGCGGCAAGCCGTTCGGCAAGCGCCCGCCTTCGGGCGAGGGCCGCTCGCCTCCGCGCGGCGGCAAGGGCGGCGGCAAGGGCGGCGGCAAGCGGCCGCCCCGACATTCGTGAAGCGATGCGCATCGTCGGCGGCAGGCTGAGGGGACGCGTGCTTCATGCGCCCGATTCGCGGGCGATCCGACCGACGTCGGAGCGCCTGCGCGAATCGATCTTCGACATCCTCGCCCATCGCCACGGCGGCGCCGTCGAGGGCGCGCGCGTCGTCGATCTCTTCGCCGGCTCCGGCGCGCTGGCGATCGAGGCGCTGTCGCGCGGCGCCGCCTTCGCGCTGTTCGTCGACAACGGCGCCGAGGCGCGCGCGCTGCTGCGCGCCAATGTCGAGGCGTTCGCGCTCGGCGGCGTGACGCGCATTTGGCGCGCCGACGCGACGCGGCTCGGCAAGGCGCCCGCCGGGCCGCCGTTCACCCTCGCCTTTCTCGATCCGCCCTACGCCAAGGGCCTCGCCGAGCCCGCGCTCGCCGCCCTGAGCGAGGGCGGCTGGCTCGCCCCCGGCGCTCTGGTCGTCGTCGAGGAGGCCGCCAAGGCGGAGATCGTCGCGCCGCCGACGCTGAAACCCGTCGACGAACGGGTCTACGGCGAAACGCGGATCGCGTTCTTCGCCGCCGCTTAAGCACGCCGCGCCCGGCGACTGGCGGCGGGGGCGAGGGCGCCCTATATGTCGAACTTATGTCAAGGCGGGCGTTCCTTGCGAGGCGTCCCCATCTTTTCTCCAGCCGACCGGGCATCGATGACCTCTCCCCTTTCCGAGCTTCCTCTCGACGCCGCCACGCCGGCCTCCGCGCCCCCGGCGGCGGGCTCGGGCGTGGTCGAGTTTCGCCTCGACAATGGCCTTTGCGTCGTCGTCATTCCCGATCGCCGCGCGCCGGTGGTCACCCACATGGTGTGGTATCGCAACGGCTCGGCCGACGACCCGCTGGGCAAGTCGGGCATCGCGCATTTCCTCGAACACCTGATGTTCAAGGGCACCAAGGCCCATCCGCAAGGCGAATTCTCGCTGCGCATCGCCGAGGTCGGCGGCCAGGAGAACGCCTTCACCGGCAACGACTACACCGCCTATTTCCAGCGCGTCGCCAAGGAGCACTTGAGCGCGATGATGGAATTCGAGGCCGACCGCATGACCGGCCTCGTGCTCACCGACGAAATCGTGGCGCCGGAGCGCGAAGTGGTGCTCGAAGAACGGCGCATGCATTGCGACGCCGATCCGGGCGCGCAGCTCAACGAGGCGGTGCAGGCGGCGCTGTTCACCCATCACCCCTACGGCACGCCGATCATCGGCTGGGCCCACGAGATCGAAGGCCTCGATCGCGAGGATGCGCTCGCCTATTACGCGCGCTTCTATACGCCGGAGAACGCCATCCTCATCGTCGCCGGCGACACCGACGCCGAGGAGGTGCGCCGCCTCGCCGAGCAGCATTACGGCAAGATCCGCCCGCGCGGCGCCGCGCCCGAGCGCCATCGCCCGAAAGAGCCCGCGGCCGTCGCGCGCCGGCTGGTCGTCGTCAACGACGAGAAGGTCGAACAGCCGAGCTGGCAGCGCTGCTACATCGCGCCCTCGCACCGCACCGGCGCGCCCGGCGAATCGGAGGCGCTCGACGTGCTCGCCCATCTCCTGGGCGGCGGCCAGACGAGCCTCCTCTATCGCAAGCTGGTCCTCGAAGATAAGCAGGCGGTCGCCGCGGGCGCCTACTACATGGGCTCGGCGTTGGACGAGACGCGGTTCTACCTCTACGCCATGCCGGTTCCCGGCGTCTCGCTCCCCGATCTCGACGCGGCGGTCGATCGCATTCTCCGATCGCTGATCGCCGACGGCGTCGAGGCGAAATCGCTGGAGCGCGCCAAGACCCGCCTCGTCGCCGACGCGATCTACGCCCAGGACAGCCAGGCGACGCTCGCGCGCTGGTACGGGGCGGCGCTCGCCACCGGCCAGACCATCCGCGACGTCCAGGATTGGCCCGAGCGCATCGAAAAGGTGAGCGCCGAAGAGGTGCTCGCGGCGGCGCGCAAGTGGCTCGAACGCCGCCACGCGGTCACCGGATTTCTGTTGCCGGCGGAAGATCAGGCGGCCTGACGGAAGAGGCTGCCGCCCAACGTTCTGACGAAGCGCTCGCCGTCGAAGGCGGCGCGAGGTCGAGGAAACGCTCATGAACATCCCTCTTGTCACCCCGCACGCTCAGAGCACGGTCAACGTGCGCGAAATCGCCAGCCCGCGCGGCGTGCGCTTCTGGCTGGTCGAGGACTACGCGGTTCCCCTGGTGTCGCTCGAATTCGCCTTCGGCGGCGGCGCGGCGCAGGACCCGGCGGGCAAGGCGGGCGCGACGACGCTGCTCGCCGGCCTGCTCGACGAAGGCGCGGGCGATCTCGACAGCCAGGCGTTCCAGCAGGCGCTCGACGAGAAGGCGATCGAAATCTCGTTCCATAACGAGCGCGACCATCTGGGCGGTCGGATGCGCACCCTGGTGCGCCATCTCGACCGCGCCGGCGAATTGCTGCGCCTCAGCCTCAACGCGCCGCGCCTCGACGCCGAGCCGTTCGAGCGCGTGCGCGAGCAGATGAACGCGCAGCTGCGCCACGAGGCCAACGACCCCTCGGCGATGGCGGGCCGCGCCTGGCGCGCGCGCGTCTTTCCCGGCCACCCCTACGGCCTGCCGACGCATGGCGCGCACGAGAGCCTGGCGGCGATCGTGCGCGACGACCTTAAAGTTCTCGTCGGCCGGCTCGTCACCCGCGGCGCGCTCCACATCGGCGTCGTCGGCGCGATCGACGAGGCGCGCGCGGGGCGGCTGTTCGATGAAGCGTTCGCCGATCTGCCGGCGAGCGGCGAACTCACGGCCGTCGCCGAAGCGCCGTTCGCGGGCCTGGGGGGCATCGAGATCGTCGATCTCGACGTGCCGCAGTCGACCATCCGGTTCGGCCGGCCCGCGGTGGCGCGCGACGACCCCGATTACATCGCCAGCATCGTGCTCGCCCATGTGCTCGGCGGCGGCACGGGTCTGTCCTCGCGCCTCTTCCGCGAGGTCAGGGAAAAGCGCGGCCTCGCCTATTCGGTTTCCGCCTCGATCTCGCCGTTCGACCACGCCTGCTTTCTCTATGGCGGCACCACCACCAAGAACGAACGCGCCAACGAATCGCTCGACGTCATCCGCGCCGAAATTCTCGACATGGCGCGCGGCGGCCTCACCGAGGACGAACTGGAGAAGGGCAAGAAATACCTCATCGGCTCCTATCCCTTGCGCTTCGACACTTCGGCCAAGATCGCCGGCCAGCTCGTCCACATCCAGCTCGAAGGCCACGCCCCGAGCTGGCTCGTCGAGCGCAACGCCAGGATCGCGGCGGTGACGATGGCGGATGCGCGGCGCACCGCCGAGCGCGTGTTCGGCGACGGCGCGCTCAGCGTCGTGCTGGTGGGCCGGCCGGCGAGCGTTTAGGGGGCGACTCCGGAGGGGCGCGTGCGCTGCGGCGCTGGCGTCAGCATCAAACATTCATTGATCGCTTGGACGCGATTATGCGCGAAAGGAATTCGAACTCAAGGACGGCCCGAAGGGCCGCCGCCGAAGGCGGCGCTTCGCATCCTTGACTTCGAATTCCTCTCGCGCTTCGCTCCGCCAAGCAACCAATGAACGAATCCGCCTCCCTCGCTCGGCGTCGTCGGGTGCGAACTCGGGCGGCGTCTTGGTGCGACTAGCGAGGCAACGAAAGCCGCCATGTCCATTCGCCGCCTCGACCCGCTGCTGATCGACCGCATCGCCGCCGGCGAAGTCGTCGAGCGGCCGGCCGCCGCGATCAAGGAGCTGATCGAGAACGCCCTCGACGCCGGCGCGAGCCGCATCGACGTCGCGATCGAAGCGGGCGGGCGCAGCCTGATCCGGGTCGGCGACGACGGGCTCGGCATGGACGCCGAGGATCTCGCGCTCTCGGTCGAGCGCCACGCGACCTCGAAACTTCCCGACGGCGATCTCTCCGCGATCGCGACGCTGGGCTTCCGCGGCGAGGCGCTGCCCTCGATCGCGTCCGTCTCGCGGCTCGAAATCCGCACACGCGCGCGCGGCGCGCCGCAAGCCTACGAGATGCGCGTCGAGGACGGCGCAAAGAGCGCGCTGCGCCCCTCGGCGCACCCGTTGGGCACGCGGGTCGAGGCGCGCGATCTGTTTGCGGCGACGCCGGCGCGGCTGAAATTCCTCAAAAGCGACCGCAGCGAAGCGCAAGCCTGCGCCGACGTGGTGCGCCGCCTCGCGCTCGCCAATCCGCAGACCCGCTTTTCCTTCTCATCCGAAATCGGCGCCGCGTTCGACTGGCCGGCGTGCCCCGAGGGCGAGGCGGGAGAGCGCGAGCGCATGCGCCAGGCGCTCGGCGAGGAATTCATCGCCAACGCGCTGCGCATCGACGCCTTTCGCGAAGGCGTCGGCCTCACCGGCTGGGTCGGCCTGCCGACCCTCAACAAGCCCAACGCGCTCACGCAGTATTTCTACGTCAACGGCCGCGCGGCCCGCGACAAGCTGATCGCCGGCGCGTTGCGCGCGGCCTATCTCGACTATCTCCCGCAAGGGCGCCATCCCGTAGCGGCGCTGTTCGTCGCGTGCGATCCGCGCGAGGTCGACGTCAACGTCCATCCCGCCAAGGCGGAGGTGCGCTTTCGCGACGGCGGCCTGGTGCGCGGCCTGATCGTCGGCGCGGTCCGGCAGGCGCTGGAGGGCGCGCTGCACCGCGCGACGACGACCGGCGGCGCGAACACGCTCGCTGCGATGCGCTCGCCGCAATGGCGGGGCGGGACGCCGGCGGCGCAGAATTGGGACTGGCGCGCTTCGCCCGCCGCGCCCGACCTAGCGAGCGCCAATCGCTTTGCCGAAAGCGCGCAGGCTTCGTTCGCCGATTTCGCGCCCGCCGCCGACGCGAGCGCCAGCGCCGCGCCCGCTTTGAGCGCCGACCTCGCCGCGCCGCTCGGCGCCGCGCGCGCCCAGCTCCACGACACGTTTATCGTCGCTCAGACGCGCGACGGCATGGTGATCGTCGACCAGCACGCCGCGCACGAGCGCATCGTTTACGAAAAGCTCAAGCGCCAGCGCGAGCAGAGCGGCGTCGTCCGGCAGATCCTGCTCAGCCCGCTGGTGGTCGATCTCGAGCCGCGCGCGGCTTCGGCGCTGATCGAGCGCGCCGAGGAGCTCGAAAAGCTCGGCCTCGTCGTCGAGGGCTTCGGCCCCGGCGCGGCGCTGCTGCGCGAAGCCCCGGCGCTGCTCGACGGCGCCGATCTCGCCGCGCTGGTGCGCGACCTCGCCGAAGACCTCGCCGCCGAGGACGGCGCGATGACGCTGGAGCGCCGCCTCGACCACCGCCTCGCCACCATCGCCTGCCACCACTCCGTCCGCTCGGGCCGTAAATTGCGGCCCGAGGAGATGAACGCGCTCTTGCGCGAAATGGAGGCGACCCCCGGCGCCGGCCAATGCAACCACGGCCGGCCGACGTATGTGGAACTGAAGCTGGCGGATATCGAGCGGTTGTTCGGGCGGAGGTAGGGAAAGAGTCGTTTTTCCGGCGCGCTCGCCGCTCTTTCAATGCGATGAGGAACGTACTATAGTACGTACCATTAGAGGAGGCCGCCATGGCCAGCGCGACATTCAAGGGAACGATCACCACCACTGGGCGGTCCGAGGCGCTTCGGCTCGATAAGGCGCTGTTCAAGGCGCACCCCGAATTCCGGCAGAAGGCGAGGATTCGCGCCCACGTGATCGGGCCGGGGAGCCTGCTGGTGACGCTCGACGCGGAGGAGCGCAACGGCGCCGAGGCGCCGGACGCTGTCGAGCGCGATCCCGTCGTTTCGGCCTATCTCGCCTTTCTCGAACGCGATCTTCGCGAACATCCCGACCGCCTCCAGCCGTTCACGGAAGGCGAACTCGCGCGGCTCGAGGCATTGACCAAGGACGTCGAAGTTTCCGACGACGAAGCGATCCCGGACGACGTGACGCTGTGACCGCGGCCGGCGACCCGTTCGCGGAGCGCCATGGCTGGAAGCTCTATCGCGCCAGCGCCTTCGCGCACGCTTTCGCCGCGCTCCAGGCGGAGGTCGAGCGTCTCGCTGCCGAGAAGCCCGACGCCTACCGCGGCCATCCCAAGACCAAGGTGCTCGCCGGCGTCCGCGCGCTCATTCTCGACGAAATTCCGCGCGACCCCAACGCCCACGTCTATGCGCTCGGCAATACGCTCGGGCCGGCGCATCGCCATTGGCGGCGCGCCAAGTTCCTGCAGCGCTTCCGCCTGTTCTTTCGCTTCGACAGCGCCAGCCGGATCATCGTCTACGCCTGGATGAACGACGAAAATACCTTGCGCAAGGCGGGCGCGCGCAGCGACCCCTACGCCGTCTTCGCCCAACGCCTCGACGCCGGCGACCCGCCCGACGACTGGAACGAACTGCTGAGCGAGGCGCGGGGGATTGGCCGCGGGCGTCTGCGACGCCGTCATTGAGACCCCGAGCGCAGCCGAAGCCCGCGGCCAATGACCCCCCTCTCCCGTTCGGGAGAGGGGACGGGGGTGAGGGTTTGGACAGACGCCTCCGGCTGCTCAATCTAGTCGAACGGCAAACGCAATTCCTCTGCGAGCTTCCGCAGCACGCCTTCGAGGTCGTCGCGCACTTGCTCGTTGGTGAAGCGCGCCACCTGGAAACCGGCGCTTTCCAGGGTCCTCGTGCGGACGTCATCGTACGGAGACTGCCATTCGTGTTGCACACCGTCGATCTCGACGACGAGGCGCGCGGCGTGGCAGCAGAAGTCCACGACATAGCGATCGACCGGAACCTGCCGTTTGAATTTAGCGCCGTGAAAACGCGATCCGCGCAGCTGCGCCCACAAAATCTCTTCCGCAGAGGTCGAGCCTTTGCGCAGGCCGCGAGCGAAACGATGCGGTTCGGAGACCATTTCGGCGCCTTCTAAACCCTCACCCCCGACCCCTCTCCCGTTCGGGAGAGGGGGGTCATTGGCCGCAGGCCTCGGCCACGCGGCCACGGCGACAGCAGGCTTGCCGCCGCCCCTTGTCGCTCTTCCCCGACGATCGAACTCGACATATAATACCAAAGGCCCGGCTGAAATTCGGTGACATGAAATTCGGTGACAAATTCGGTGACAGGAGCCGAATTCCCCAATTCTGCGGTCCGCTCTCCTCCTCGTCGCGGGCGCCTCGCCTGCCGGCGTCGCCGCGCCTCCCGCCGAATTCGGTGACAGGAGCCGAATTCCCCAATTCTGCGGTCCGCTCTCCCCCTCGTCACGGGCGCCTTGCCTGCCGGCGTCGCCGCGCCTCCCGCCGGCCGGCCGGAGGGACAGAACTTGGCGCCTAACGCGCTGATTTCGCTTTCTTGCGTCCCGGATCGACCGGGCCGCCCCGCGCCTATCCCTTCGCCCCCCGCAGCCCCGCCAACTTCGCCGCCAACACCCCCGGCTCGCCCGTCACCGCGACCTGCTTCAGCCGGCTCTTGGCCCCGGCGACGAGCCGCGCCTTCGAGGCCGCGACGCCGAGCGCCTCCGCGATCAGCTTGCACAGCGCGTCGTTGGCCTTGCCGTCCTCCGGCGCCGAGCGCACCCGCGCGAGCAGCACGCGCGTGCCGTCGGACAGCGTCGCGAAACCGTCGATGGCGTCGCGGCCGCCCTTGGGGGTCAGGCGGCAGGCGACGACGACGCCGTCGAGCGTCGCGCGCCACGGCGTCTCGCTCATCCGCCGTCCTCGTCGCTCAAGGGATGCAGGTCGCGCACCATCGCCTTGGCGCGTTCGTCGAGCACGTGGGTGTAGATCTGCGTCGTCGAAATGTCGGCGTGGCCGAGCAGATCCTGGACGACGCGCAGGTCCGCGCCGTTTTGCAACAGGTGGCTGGCGAAGGCGTGGCGCAGCACGTGCGGGCTGACGCGGGCCGCGGCGATGCCCGCCGCGGCGGCTATCGTTTTCAGATCGCGCGCGAAAGCCTGGCGCGTCAGGTGGCCGCTGTCGCTGTCGGCGGGGAACAGCCAGCGGCCGGCCGCGGCGCCCGGCGCGTATTGATCGAGGAGGTCGCGGTAGGCTTTCATCGCCGCGCGCGCCGGGCCGGAAATCGGCACGAGGCGTTCCTTGTTGCCCTTGCCGCGCACCGCGATCAGCGGCTCCTTGGCGCGCGCCGCGGATTTGGGCAGCGCGACGAGTTCGGAGACGCGCAGGCCCGAGGCGTAGACGAGCTCGATCAGGCACGCCATCCGCGCCGCGGCGAGACGTTCGCGCGGCGGACGCTCCGGCGCCTCCAACCCCTCGCGCGCAGTGGCGATCAGCCGACCGACCTCGGCGACGCTCAGCACCTTGGGCAGCGGGCGGCCGCGGCGCGGGCCCTCGATCGCCAGGGTCGGATCGTCGCCGCGCCGTCCCTCGACATAGAGATGTTTGTGGAACTGGCGCACCGAGGAAAGCCGGCGCGCGAGCGAAGCCGCCGCGAGCCCGTCGGCGCCGCGCGCGGCGATGAAGCCGCGAACGTCGGCGCTCGACGCAGCAAGCGCGCTCGCGCCGCGATCGGCTAGGAAGTCGGTATAGTCGGTCAGATCGCGCCGGTAGGCCTCGATGGTGTTGCGGCTGGCGCCGCGCTCGGCGGCGATCGCGTCGAGAAACGACTCGACGAGGCGATGGTCCGCGGCGGGCCGCGGCGCGGTCATTGCGGCGCCTTGGGGATGGCGACGATCTGCGTCATCTCGCGCGGCTGCACCTTCACGTTCGCCACCAGCGCGACCATGCCGCCGTAGACCAGCCCGGCGAGCACGCCGACGATGACGAGAAAGCGGAAGAGAGTGGGCACAGGGTTCGTCCAAGCTCGCTGTTATGTCCGGGAACGCGCCCTCGTCATTGCGAGCGAAGCGAAGCAATCCATGCGGCGGCGCCATGGATTGCTTCGTCGCTACGCTCCTCGCAATGACGGGACGGCGCGTTCGTCGGCACGTCGTCTAGCACAAATTCCTCAGCCTTTGCCGCGTCGTGGTGACGCCGCGCCCATCAATCCTCCTCGAACAGGCTCGACTGCGCGACCTCGCGCGGCGGCTCGGCGAGGCCGAGGTGCTTGAACGCGTGCGTGGTCAGCAACCGTCCGCGCGGCGTGCGCTGCACGAAGCCCTGCTGGATGAGATAAGGCTCGATGATCTCCTCGATCGCGTCGCGCGGCTCGGACAGCGCGGCGGCGATCGTTTCGACGCCGACCGGGCCGCCGCCGAAGCTGATCGCGATCGCCTCGAGGTAGCGCCGGTCCATCTGGTCGAGGCCGATCGCGTCGACGTCGAGCAGGCGCAGCGCGCCGTCGGCGATCGCGCGGGTGACGGTCTTCGCGCCCTCGACCACGGCGAAGTCGCGCACCCGCCGCAGCAAGCGCCCGGCGATGCGCGGCGTGCCGCGCGAGCGCTTGGCGATTTCGTTGGCGCCTTCCTCGGCGAGCTCCAGCCCGATTACCCGCGCGCCGCGTCGCACGATACCCTCGAGTTCCGGCACGGTGTAGAAATTGAGCCGCACCGGAATGCCGAAGCGGTCGCGCAAGGGGGTCGTCAGCAGCCCGGCGCGCGTCGTCGCGCCGATCAGGGTGAACTGCGCGAGATCGATCTTGACCGAGCGCGCCGCCGGCCCGGCGCCGATGATGAGGTCCAGCTGGAAGTCCTCCATCGCTGGATAGAGGATTTCTTCGACCGCCGGATTGAGGCGATGGATCTCGTCGATGAACAGGACGTCGTGCGGCTCGAGATTGGTGAGCTGCGCGGCGAGATCGCCCGCCTTGGCGATCACCGGCCCCGAGGTCGAGCGGAAGTTGACGCCGAGCTCGCGGGCGACGATCTGCGCCAGCGTCGTCTTGCCGAGGCCCGGCGGGCCGACGAACAGCACGTGATCGAGCGCCTCGCCGCGCGACTTCGCCGATTCGATGAACACCTTGAGGTTCTTGCGCGCCGCCTCCTGGCCGGTGAAGTCGGCCAGCACCTGCGGGCGCAGCGCGGTTTCGTCCTCGGGGCGCTTCTCGGCGGAGACGAGACGGCGGGGAGGGGCGGTCATTTCGTGAGGCCTCCCGCCGGCGGCGCGGGAACGAGCCCGCCGCGCGTCGTCAGGCCGAGCAGGCTCGCCGCCATCGCGCAGACGAGGCCGGCGATCGCGCCGCAGGCGACGAGCGCGCGCTGCAGCGTCGCATCGAGCCCGCCCGAGAACGCCGCCTCGATCCAGTCGCCGGCCGAAGGGCTCACCTCCATGCGGATCGTCGCCTCGAGGGACGCGCCGAGCGAGGCGAGCCAGAGAAAAAGGCCGTAGGTCATCGCGCCGCCGATGAACGCCGCGGCGAGCGCGCGCGGCGCGCCGGCGGGCGCCGCCGCGTCCCACAGCGCATAGACGAAGCCGGTCGCGGCCGCCGGTCCGACGCCGAGGACATAGGCGAGAATGAACGCGATCGTGCGCCCGGTCGGGGTCGCGATCGCGCCGATATGACCGACCGCATGCGCCGCGAGCGGCGTCTCCAGCGCGCCGGCGAACGGGACGAACAACACCCCGCCGATCGCCGGCCCGAGCCCGGCGAACAGCAGCGTCAAGCCGACCGTCGGCAGGAAGAAGCGGCACTGGGACGACGGACTCATGACGAACCACGCCCCCTGAGCTGCGCCGACGGCCGTGTCGTTCGCGCCCGCCCAATCACTGCGCCAGCTCCTTCAGCCCCAGCCGAATCAGCGCCGCGGTCTGCGCCTCGGCGCCCAGCGCCGCGACGCCCTTGGCGACGGCAGCTGAGGCCTGCGGGCGGGCGTAGCCGAGGCTGACGAGCGCGAGCACCGCGTCCTCGGCCTCCTTGGGCAGTTTCGAGCTGGGGTCGGCCGCAGCGATCGCGCCGCCGAGATCGGCGACGCCGAGCGCCGGCGCCTTGTCCTTGAGCTCCAGCACCAGGCGCGCGGCGAGCTTGGGGCCGACGCCGGGCGCGCGCGCCATCATCGCCTTGTCCTGGTGGGCGATCGCCGCGCTCAGCGCCTCGCCCGACAGCGCGCCCAAGATTCCGAGCGCGACCTTGGCGCCGACGCCCTGCACGCTCTGCAAAAGACGGAACCAGTCGCGCTCGGCGACGGTGAGAAAGCCGAACAGCCGGATCGCGTCCTCGCGCACCTGGGTCTCGATATGCAGCGTCGCCGCCTGCCCGACGGCGGGAAGCGCGCGCAGGGTGCGCGCTGAGGCGGAAACGACGTAGCCAACGCCGCCGACGTCGAGGATCAACTCCTCCTCGCCGAGGCTGTCGACAATCCCTTTGAGCTTGCCGATCATGCGGCGCCTCTGGCGCGTGCCGCGCGGTGTTGCGCGTGGCAGATCGCGACCGCCAGCGCGTCGGCGGCGTCGGGCGAGCGAGCCTGGCTCGAGGGAAGCAGCATCCTGACCATCATCGCCACCTGGGCCTTCTCGGCGTGGCCGACGCCGACGACTGTCTTCTTGATGAGATTCGCCGCGTATTCGGCGACCGGCAGGCCCTGGAGGGCGAGCGCCGCGAGCGCGACGCCGCGCGCTTGGCCGAGCTTCAGCGTCGATTGCGGATCGCGGTTGACGAAAGTCTCCTCGACCGCCGCCTCGGCCGGCCGCTCGCTTTCGACGAGGCGCGCGAGCGCGCGATGGATCGCCGAGAGCCGCTCGGCGAGCGAGGTCGCCGCGTCGGTGTGGATCGAGCCGCAGGAGACATAGCCGAGGCGCGATCCCACGACCTCGATCACGCCCCAGCCGGTGTTGCGCAGGCCGGGGTCGACGCCGAGGATGCGAATCGCGCTCCTGTTCATGAAATGATCTCATAAGCCATCGGACGGCGCCCTGGCCAGAGTCCGCGCCGCAAATCTGCGGCGCCGCCTTGCGCACTCCGCCGAAACGCGCCATTTGAAGGCGTGCAACGAGGAGTGGAACCGATGCCCGACGCATTCTGGGCCGTGTTCGGCGATCCCGCCAACGGCGGCATGCTCGCGCTAGCCTTCGGCGGCGTCGCAATGATCCTCGCGGGGCCGTGGGCGATCATCAAGTTTGCCTCGCGCGGCGGCGGCGCGAAGCCGAGCGAGGACTGACCCGGTCGGGGCCGGCCAGCCTCGGTCCTTGCCCCTAAACCGCCCGCGAATGCCTAGGCTTATCGGCGTCCTGCGTGAGGTACGCGTCGAACAGCGCCGCCACCGAGCGCACGAAGGGGCGGCCCTTTTCGCTGACCGCGATGCGGCGCCCGTCCCAATGGGCGAGGCCGTCGGCTTCGAAGCGCGACAGCCCTTCGAGGCAGGCGACGAGCGGCGCGGGATCGGCGGCGTGCGCCTGGGCGATGCCCTCGATATCGACTTCGAGGTCGCACATCAGTCGCTCGATTACGTCGCGGCGCAGCCGGTCCTCGCCCGTCAGCGCGACGCCGCGCACGGTGGCGAGGCCTCCCGCCTCGATCAGCTTGGCGTAGGCGGGCGCGGTCGGCGCGTTCTGAACATAGCCCTGCGGCAACGAGCCGATCGCGCTGGCGCCGAAGCCGATCAGCGCCGGCGCGGCGTCGGTGGTGTAGCCCTGGAAGCCGCGCTTGAGGCTGCGCGAGGCCGCGGCCTCGGCCATCGCGTCGCCGGGGCGCGCGTAATGGTCGAGCCCGACCGGGATGTAGCCGCCCTCCTCTGTGAGCACGCGATGGATCGCGCGCTGCTGGGCGAAGCGCTCGGCGGCGCCCGGCAGGCTCGCCTCCGAAATCAGCTGCTGGTGCTTCTTCATCCACGGCACGTGGGCGTAGCCGAACACGGCGACGCGGTCGGCGTTGAGAGCGAGCGCGCGCCGCGCCGTGCGCGCGACGCTCTCCTCGGTCTGCAGCGGCAGGCCGTAAATGAGGTCGAGATTGAGCGAGCCGACGCCGAGGCCGCGCGCCTTGCCGGCGCAGTCTTCTGTCTCTTCGTAGGATTGCCGGCGCCCGATCGCCTCCTGCACCGCCGGCTCGAGGTCCTGGACGCCGAGGCTGACGCGGGTGACGCCCATTTCGCGTAAGGCGTCGAGCCGGTCCTCGGGAAGGCTGGTCGGATCGAGCTCGATCGCGATTTCCGCGTCCGCCGCGAGGTCGAAGGATTCGCGGATGCGCGCCATGATGGCGGTCAGCCGGTCGCCGGGAAGGCTGGTCGGTGTGCCGCCGCCCCAATGGACATGGGAAACCTTGGCGCGGCGGCCGATGAAGCCGGCGACGCGCTTGATCTCGCGCTCCAGCAGCCCCGCATAGGCGCGCAGCGAGGAATCGAGCCGCACCACGGTGGTGTTGCAGCCGCAGTAATGGCACAGCCGGTCGCAGAACGGCACATGCAGATAAAGCGAAAGCGGCGTCTGCGGCGAAAGCGCGCCGAGCCACTCGGCGTAAGTCTGCTCGCCGATCGCGGGCGAGAAGTGCGGCGCGGTGGGATAGCTGGTGTAGCGCGGCACGCGGCCGTCGTAGCGCGCAACGAGTTCGGCGTCGGTCATTCCGTTTTCCTGCCCGCGTGCGGCGGGCGCGTCGTTGATTTTGCTCAATGCCATGAACCTGCATACCAAATTCGGCGCGCGGGTTCACCGTTCTTTTGCGGCGGGGACGGGGAGGGGCCTGGGGGCGGGCGGTCCGCGCAAGCCGCGCTCGCCTTCGTCCCGCCAAGCGGCTAGGCTGTCGCTAGGGATCGGCAACCGGGGCGGCGATGAGCGCGCTTTACGAAATCGACCTGACGACCATCGACGGCCGGACGCAGAAGCTCGGCGACTACGCCGGCAAGACGCTGCTGATCGTCAACGTCGCCAGCCAATGCGGCTTTACCCCGCAATACAAGGGGCTGGAGGCGCTGTGGCGGCGCTATCGCGACCGCGGCCTGGTCGTCCTGGGCTTTCCCTGCGACCAGTTCGGCCACCAGGAGCCCGGCGACGAGGCGGAGATCCAGAGTTTCTGCACCCTGAAGTATGACGTCACCTTTCCGCTGTTCGCCAAGATCGAGGTCAACGGCGAGGACGCCCATCCGCTCTATCGCGCGCTGAAAAGCGCCGCGCCCGGCCTCATGGGCACGCAGGCGATCAAGTGGAATTTCACCAAGTTCCTCGTCGACGGCCGAGGCGAGGTCGTGCGGCGCTACGCTCCGACTTATAAGCCCGAGGACACCGCCAAGGACATCGAGGCGCTGCTGAATTGACGAGCCGCGGCCGACGCGGCGGAGGGGGAAGCCGATGAATCATCACCTGCATTTCTATATCGACGGGCAGTGGACGCCGCCGGCGCTTCCCGCGACGCTCGACGTCGTCGATCCCGCGAGCGAGCGGCCCTACACCGCGATATCCGTCGGATCGAAGGCCGACGTCGACAGGGCGGTCGCCGCCGCCAAGCGCGCGTTTCCCGCCTATTCGCTGTCGTCCCGCGAGCAGAAGCTCGCGCTGCTCGAGCGCGTGCTCGCCGCCTACAACCGCCGCGCCGAGGACCTTGCGCGGGCGGTTTCGCGGGAAATGGGCGCGCCGCTGCCGTTCGCGCGCGAGGCGCAGGTGTGGGCCGGCCGGGTGCACCTGGAAGCGACGATCGAGGCTCTGCGGACTTATGAATTCAGCCGGCGGCGCGGCGGGACGCTGATCGTCGAGGAGCCGATCGGCGTCTGCGCCCTGATCACGCCGTGGAACTGGCCGCTCAACCAGATCGTCTGCAAGGTCGCCCCGGCGCTCGCCGCGGGTTGCACGGTCGTCTTGAAGCCGAGCGAGATCGCCCCGATCAGCGGCGTCGTCTTCGCCGAGATCGTCGACGAGGCCGGGGCGCCTCCCGGCGTGTTCAATCTCGTCAACGGCGATGGGCCCAGTGTCGGTCAGGTCATGGCGGGCCATCCCGACGTCGACATGGTCTCGTTCACCGGCTCGACCCGCGCCGGAATCATCGTCGCCAAGACCGCCGCCGACACCGTCAAGCGCGTCGCGCAGGAACTCGGCGGCAAGTCGCCCAACATCATCCTGCCCGACGCCGATTTCGAGACGGCGGTGCGCGCCGGCGTCACCGCCTGCTTCTCCAACAGCGGCCAGTCGTGCGACGCCCCGACGCGCATGCTGGTTCCCGCCGACCGGCTCGGCGAAGCGATGGGAATCGCCGCGGCGACCGCGCAGAGCCTGAAGGTCGGCGACCCCCAATCCCAAGGCGTCGATCTCGGGCCCGTCGTCAGCCGCGTTCAGTACGACAAGATTCAGCGCCTCATCCGCGCCGGCATCGACGAAGGCGCGAAACTGGTCGCGGGCGGGCTGGGGCGCCCGGACGGCCTGGAGCGCGGCTATTACGTCAAGCCGACCGTGTTCGGCGAAGTGACGCCTGAGATGACGATCGCGCGCGAGGAAATCTTCGGCCCCGTCCTCGCGATCATGGCTTACGCCGACGAAGAGGAGGCCGTGCGCGTCGCCAACGACACGGTCTACGGGCTGGCGGCCTACGTGTCCTCGCAGGACATCGAGCACGCCCGCGCGGTCGCCGCTCGGCTGCGAACGGGAACAGTCAATATCAACTACCCCGCCTGGGACACCCATGCGCCGTTCGGCGGCTACAAGCAGTCCGGCAACGGCCGCGAATACGCCGACTACGGCATCCGCGACTATCTGGAGGTGAAGGCGGTGGTCGGGTACGGGGGGTAGGGGGCGGGCGTCGGGCCCGCTCGAAGTTTCGGTAGCGTTTCTCGACATTCGCCGGATTCACGGTCACAATGTGACCTTATCGGAACCGGCCAACCGGAAGCGCATTCATCGATGTTCACCCTCGACGACCTCGCCCGCATCATCGCCGAACGCGCCAGCGCGGGCGCGGAGAAATCCTACACCCGCGCGCTGCTCGACAAGGGCGCGGCGCATTGCGCCAAGAAGTTCGGCGAGGAGGCGGTGGAGCTGGCGATCGCCGCCGTGGCGCAGGACGACGACGCGGTGCGCTCGGAGGCTGCCGACGTTCTCTATCATCTGCTGGTCGTGTTGCGCTCGCGCGGCGTCGCCTTGGCCGACGTCATGAGCGAACTCGAGCGCCGCACGGCGCGCAGCGGCCTCGAGGAGAAGGCGTCGCGACGCGCATGACGGACCTGTCGCCAACCGATTTTGCAGTTCTCGCCGGACAAACCGAGGCCCGCATGGACAATCGCGTTTCGGCTCAACCGCCCGACGCCATCGCCTCGCCCTATCGGCATTTCACCCGCGACGAATGGGCGGCGTTGCGCGCCGACACCGAACTGACCCTCAACATCGACGATCTGCGCAAGCTGCAATCGACCCACGACCCGATCTCGCTCGACGAAGTGGCGGCGATCTACCTGCCGCTTTCGCGCCTGCTCGCGCTCTACGTCGCGGCGACGCAAGGGCTGTTCAAGGCGACGCAGCGATTCCTCGGCGCCAACGACGGCAAGGTGCCCTACATCATCGGCGTCGCCGGTTCGGTGGCGGTCGGCAAGTCGACCACGGCGCGCGTGCTGAAGGCGCTGCTGACGCGCTGGCCCAACACGCCCAAGGTCGAACTGGTGACCACCGACGGGTTCCTGCATCCCAACGCCCGGCTCATTCGCGAAGGGCTGATGGACCGCAAGGGCTTCCCCGAAAGCTACGACGGCTCGGCGCTGATCCGCTTTCTCGCCGAGGTCAAGGCCGGCACGCGCAACGTCACCGCGCCGGTCTATTCGCACCTCGTCTACGACGTCGTGCCGGGCGAGACGATCGTCGTCGACCGACCCGACATCCTCATCGTCGAGGGCCTCAACGTATTGCTGCCCAACCGGCTGTCGCGCGAAGGCAAGGAGATTCCCTTCGTCTCCGACTTCTTCGACTTTTCGGTGTTCCTCGACGCCAGCGACGAGCTCTTGGAGAAATGGTACATCGAGCGCTTCATGCGCCTGCGCCAAACCTCGTTCCGCGATCCGCGCAGCTACTTCCGCCAATACGCCGATCTCGACGACGCCGAAGCGGAGGCGACGGCGCGCTCGATCTGGCGGCGCATCAATCTCGTCAATTTGCACGAGAACATCCTCCCCACCCGTCCGCGCGCGAGCCTCAGGCTCACCAAGGGCGCCAGCCACCGCATCGAGCAAGTCGCGCTGCGCAAGCTGTGAGCGAACCGATGAAGTCTTGCTTCCTCCGAGCGCGCCTTCGCGGCTCCCGAGCGCGCCTTCGCGCCGCGATCCTCGCCGCCTTCGCGTTTGCGCTGATCGCGCCGGCGTCGGCCGAGGACGCCGCCGCGCCCAAGCCGTGCGGCGGGAAAGACCTCGCCGAAGGCCTCGATCTCAGCGAGGCGCGGCTCGCCCGCGCCGACGATCTCGTCAATTCCCAGGGTCTTCTGTGGCGCATCGAACGTAAAGGGCTTGCGCCGTCCTATCTCTTCGGCACGGTCCATTCGACCGACGACGGCGCCATCGCGATCGCCCGCAGGGCGGCCGAATTCATCGCTGGAGCGAAGGTCGTCGCGACCGAGCTCGGCGGCCCGTTCGACGCCGTCGATCAAGGCGATATGGCCGCTTCGATGCTCGCCAAGGCGATCGCGCGCGACGAGGACACTTTCGGCGCGGCGTTGACGGGACAAAACGCCGCCACGGTCGAGGCCTTTCTCGAGCGGCGCGGCTTTCCCAAGGAAATGGCGCATCATCTCCAGCTCTGGTTCCTCGCCGTGGCCTCTTCGCTGCCGGCCTGCGAAATGGCGCGCGCGCAGCAGGGGCTGCCCGAAGTCGACCAGACGATCGCCCTGGCGGGCAAGGAACGCGGCCTCTCCGTCGTGGCGCTGGAATCGGCGGGGGAGCAGTTGGACGCGCTCGCCGCCGCGCCGCCGACTTACTCCGCCACCTTGTTGGTGGCGACCGCCCGCGCGCCGCAGCTCGGGGACGACGCCTACGTGACGCTGCTGCGCCTCTACCGCGAAAGGCGGCCGGCCGAAATGCTCGCCGTCGCCGACGTCATGCCGGGGCTGACGCCGCAAGAGCGCGCGGCCGAGGACGAATTCACCCGCCTGCTGCTGGTCGGCCGCAACGAGGTCATGGCGGAGCGCGCCGCCCCGCTGCTCGCCAAGGGCGGCGCCTTCATCGCGGTCGGCGCGCTGCATCTGACCGGCAAGAACGGCTTGATCGAACGCTTCCGCGCCGCGGGCTACCGCGTCGTGAACGTGTGGTGAGTGCGATGGCCGAGATCGCCGTCAGGGCCTTGCGCGCGACGCCCGAAACCATCGAGTCGCTGAGCGACATTCTGATCGAGACGGTGGCGAGCGGCGGATCGGTGAGCTTCATGCACCCGCTGGAGCGGCGAACCGCAAAAACGTTCTGGGAAGGCGCGCTCGCCGCGGCGGCGCGGGGCGAACGGTTCGTTCTGGGCGCCTTCGAGAACGGAGTCCTCGCCGGCACGGCGACCCTGCTCGTCGATTGCCCGCCCAATCAGCCGCATCGCGCCGAAATCGCCAAGATGATGACCCGCCCGAACCATCGCGGCCGCGGCCTGGCGACGGCGTTGCTGCGCGCCGCGGAGGACCTTGCGGTCAAGCACGGGCGCACGCTGCTGACGCTCGACACCGCGGCCGAGGACGGCGCTTCGGGGTTCTACGACAAGCTGGGATACACCTTCGCCGGAACGATTCCGGACTATGCTTTCAAACCGCTCGGCGGCCTGACCGCGACGATGGTCTATTGGAAGCGGATCGGCGCCGCGGCGTCACGGTGACGCGCCCGCATTTGCCTCGACGTCGATCTCTGCTAGGCACGCCGGCGTGACGCGCGTCGCTCGATCGTCGTCGCCGACCTGCGCCCCCATGTCGCGGTGCGGGCCGCGCGGCCCAGACAGCCCGGCGCGCGCTTAGGAAACACCCGATGTTCGCCGCCACGATTCTGACGCTGTTCCCTCAGATGTTTCCTGGCCCGCTCGGCCAGAGCCTGGCGGGCGACGCGCTCGCGCGCGGCTTGTGGTCGCTGGAGGCGCGCGACATTCGCGAGCATGGGCTCGGGCGCCACCGCGCCGTCGACGACACGCCGGCGGGCGGTGGGCCGGGCATGGTGATGCGCGCCGACGTGCTCGCGGCGAGCTTAGATGCCGCGCTCGCCCCGGACGATCCGCGCCCGCGCCTGATCATGAGCCCGCGCGGCGCGCCGTTCACGCAGCGTCTCGCGCGCGAGTGGGCCGCCGGCCCGGGCCTCGTCGTCGTTTGCCCGCGCTTCGAGGGCGTCGACGAGCGCATCGTCGCCGGGCGCGCTCTGATCGAAGTGTCGATCGGCGACTACGTCCTTTCGGGCGGCGAAATCGCCGCGCTCGCCGTGCTCGACGCCTGCGTGCGCCTCGTCCCCGGCGTGATGGGCAAGATCGAATTGGGCGAGTCCGAAAGTTTCGAGGCCGGCCTGCTCGAATATCCGCACTACACGCGGCCGCGCGAATGGGAAGGCCGCGCCATTCCCGAGGTGCTGCTGTCGGGCGACCACAAGGCGATCGACAAGTGGCGTCGCGAGCAGGCGCTACGCATCACCAGGGAGCGCCGGCCCGACTTGGCGTGAATGCCGCGCCATAGCGAACGCCCATATTTTAGGCTTGGCGCGCCGCCGAGCCCCCGTTATATCCAATTAGATATACCGGAGAACCTCGCTATGACTGGACGCTCCTCGCTGGCGATCGCGCTCTTGCGGCCGTCCCGACGCGATGCGCTCGCCGGCCTATTGGGCCTCGGCTTGGCTTGGACGACGGGCGGGCGCGCGTTCGCTCGTCCGGTCGAGGGGCTCGAAATTCTGGCCGCGCCGACCGGCGCCTCGATCACGCTCGCGCGCGTCGTCGATTCGGGCGCTCTCGCCACGGCGGCGCCGAACGCGTCCTTCCGCCTGTGGCGCGACAACGACGAATTGCGCGCCGGCGTCGTGTCCGGCCGCACGCGCCTGTTCTCGACGCCGACGCACGTGCCGGCCAATCTCGCCAACCGCGGCCTGCCGATCCGGCTCCTCTGCCTACTGGGCGCCGGCCATCTCTATATCGTCACCGCCGAAGAGAGCGTCGCGCAATTCAAGGACCTCGCGGGCAAGCCGGTGCTCGGCTTCTTCCGCGGCGACATGCCGGACCTGGTGTTCCGCGCGGCCGCAAAAATGGAGGGGCTCGATCCGGACAAGGATCTGCGCCTGAGCTACGTGCAGGGCGGCATGGAGGCGGCGCAGATGCTCGCGGCCGGCAAGGTCGCGACGGCCATTGTTTCCGAGCCCGCTGCGACTGCCGCGATCATGATGGCGAGCCAGCAGGGGCGCGTCCTGCGGCGCGCGATCAGCTTGCAGGACGTCTGGGCGAAGCATCGCGGCCGAGCGGGCATTCCGATGGTCGGAATCGCGGTCCACGCGAGCCTCCTCGACGAGGCGCCCGAACTCGTCGCGGCGTTGGGCGACGGCCTGCCGCGCGCCCAGGCCTGGGCGCTGGCGAATCGTGCGGACGCGGCGGCGCTGGCCGAGAAGACCATGGGCATGCGAGCGCCGATTTTCGAAAAGGCGCTCGACAAAATGAACTTGGACTTTCGCCCCGCCCGCGCCGCCAAGGCGGACCTCGAAGCGTTCTATCAGGCCCTGCTCGACGTCTCGCCCGACGCCTTGGCGGGGCGAACGCCGTCCGACGAATTCTACCTCGACCTTTGACGCCCCGCTCGCCTTTCGCCCGCCTGTTCTGGCGCGTCTTCGGCCTCCTCGCCCTCGCGGCCGCCTGGGCCTACGGCCACGCGGTCTATGGTCCGTTCGTGTTGCCGCGCCCCGACGCCGCCGCGGCGGAATTGCTGCGCCTGTTCGCCTCGGGCGCGGCCGGCGCGGCGATCGCCTCGACTGCGGGACAAGCGCTCGCCGGCTGGACGATCGGCGGCTGCGTCGGTCTGGCGCTCGCTTTCGCGGGCAATCGGGCGGCGCCGGTCGCGCTGTCTCTTCGCCCGCTCGCCACTATGCTTCTCGGGGTGCCGCCGGTCGCCTGGATCGTCTTGGCGCTGCTGTGGTTCGGGCCGGAAGGGTCGACGCCGGCGTTCACGGTCGCGGTCACCGTCGCGCCGCTCGTCTTCGCGGCGGCCTTGCAGGGACTGGCCGCGCGCGACGCGGCCCTCGACGAAATGGCGCACGCCTTTCAGGCGCCGCTCGCGCTGCGCGTCACCGACATTGTCGCGCCGCAACTGCTCGCACAGCTCTCGCCCGCGCTCGCCGCCGCGCTCGGATTCGCCTGGAAGGTCTGCGTCATGGCCGAAGTGATGACCAGCGGCACGGGCATCGGCGGCCAATTGGCGCTCGCGCGCGCGCATCTCGACCTGACGCAAGCGATGGCCTGGATTCTGCTCATCGTGCTGCTGGTTCTGGCGAGCGACGTCGCCCTGCTCGCGCCATTGCGCCGCTGGGCGGTCGCCGCCGGCGGCGCGACGTTCGTCCCTCCGAGCGCGTGACCCGGTGCTGTCGCTGTCGCAAATCCACGTCGCCTTCGACGGACAGGCGGCGATCGACGGCCTCACCCTGACGGTGGCGGCCGGGGAATTCGTCGTCGTGCTCGGCGCTTCGGGCTGCGGCAAGACGACCTTGCTCCGCCTCGCCGCGCGCTCCCTGGCGCCGAGCGCCGGCCGCGTCGACAATCGTTTCGCCCGCGTCGCCGTGGTCTTTCAGGAGCCGCGCCTGATGCCTTGGGCGGATGCGCTGGACAACGCCGCATTCGGCCTCAAAGCGCTCGGCTGGGCCGCGGCGCCGCGCCGCGCCAAGGCGCGGGAGCTGCTTTTGCGGCTCGGCCTTCGCGACTCCGACCTGAGCAAGCGCCCGCCGGCGCTTTCCGGCGGCATGCGCCAGCGCGTCGCTCTCGCCCGCGCGATGGCGATCGAGCCCGACCTGATCCTGATGGACGAGCCGTTCTCCGCGCTCGATCTCGGCTTGCGCCGCCAGCTTCAGGACCTGCTGCGCGCCGAGGTCGAGCGCGCGGGAACCGCCGCGCTATTCGTCACCCACGACGTCGCGGAAGCCGCGCGTCTGGCGAGCCGCATCGTCGTCCTGTCGCCTCGCCCGGCCCGATGCGTCGCCGATCTGCCCAACGCGCCGACGCGCGACCCCGCCGCGATCTTGCGATCCGCGGCCTCGCTGCTGCAACGGCCGGAGATCGCCGGCGCCTTGCTTTCGCATGAGGATCGGTCGAAGGGCGGATAACGGCGGGAAAGCCGCGGTCAGGCGCCGCGCGCCTCAGCGCGTCGGCGCCGGATGCTCGCCGCGGTAATCGTAAAAGCCGCGTTGCGTCTTGCGCCCCAACCAGCCCGCCTCGACGTATTTCACCAGCAGCGGACACGGCCGATACTTGGAATCGGCGAGGCCTTCGTGCAGCACCTGCATCACCGAGAGGCAGGTGTCGAGGCCGATGAAATCGGCCAGTTGCAGCGGCCCCATCGGGTGGTTGGCGCCCAGCCGCATCGCGGTGTCGATCGATTCGACCGAGCCGACGCCCTCGTAGAGCGTGTAGATCGCTTCGTTGATCATCGGCAGCAAAATGCGGTTGACGATGAAGGCGGGGAAATCCTCGGACATCGTCGCTGTTTTGCCGAGCCGCGCGACGAACGCCTTGGCGGCCTCGAAGGTGTCGTCCTTGGTCGCGATGCCGCGGATCAACTCGACCAATTGCATGCGCGGCACCGGGTTCATGAAATGAATGCCGATGAACCGTTCGGGGTTGGCGGTGATGGACGCCAGGCGGGTAATCGAAATCGACGAGGTGTTCGAGGCGACGATGGTTTCCGGTTTCACGAACGAACGTAGCGCGGTGAATATCTTGCGCTTGACGTCCTCGTTCTCGGACGCCGCTTCGACGATCAGGTCGCAGTCGGCGAATTCGTCGTAGGCGCCGGCGACGCCGATCCTTTCCAGCGCCGTCTTCCGGCCCGCTTCGTCGAGCTGCCCCTTGGCGATCTGGCGCGACAGGTAGCCGTTGATCGTCGCCAGCGCCGCCTTGACCCGCTCTTCCGCGACGTCGTTCAAGAGAACGCCCATCCCGGCCTGCGCGCACACCAGCGCAATGCCGGAACCCATCTGTCCCGCGCCGATGACGCCGACTTTGTTGATCGAGAGTGTCATTACACCATCCAAGAGCGCCATCGCCCGCGCCCATGCGCGCGATCATAGACGAGCGCGGCGGCAGGTCCAGAGCGGACCGAGCCCCCGCTTAGACTTCACCGGCCGATCTTCGCCAATTCCTGCGCCAGTTCGGGCAGCGCAGTGTAGAGATCCGCCACCAGGCCGTAGTCGGCGACCTGGAAGATCGGCGCCTCCTCGTCCTTGTTGATGGCGACGATGATCTTGGAATCCTTCATGCCCGCCAGATGCTGGATCGCGCCGGAAATGCCGACCGCGATATAGAGATCAGGCGCCACCACCTTGCCGGTCTGGCCGACCTGCCAATCATTGGGGGCATAGCCGGCGTCGACCGCGGCGCGCGACGCGCCCATCGCGGCGCCGAGCTTGTCGGCGACCGGCTCGATGTAGGTCTTGAAATTCTCCGCCTTCTGCATCGCCCGGCCGCCCGAGATGATGATCTTGGCCGAGGTCAGCTCCGGCCGATCCGACTTGGCGAGCGCCTCTCCGACGAAGGTCGAGACCCCGGGATCGGCGGCCGCGGCGACCGGCTCGATCGGAGCCGCGCCGCCCTCGCCCGTCGCCGCGAACGAGGCGGTGCGCACCGTGGCGATGACCTTCGCGTCGGTCGCCTCGACCGTCTGGATCGCGTTGCCGGCATAGATCGGCCGCTCGAAGGTCTTGGGGCCGATGACCTTAGTGATGTCGGAGACCTGCATCACGTCGAGCAGCGCCGCCGCGCGCGGCAGCACGTTTTTCGAATAGGGGCTAGAGGCGGCCAGGATCGCCTCGTAGCCGGGGGCCAGCGCGACGATCAGCGCGGCGAGGGGTTCGGCCAGGCCATGTTGGTAAGGGGAGGCGTCGGCGACGCGCACGCGCGCGACGCCCGCGAGCTTCGCCGCCTGGGCCGCCGCGCCGGCGACGTCGCTCCCGGCGACGAGGACGTCGACCGGGCCCCCGAGTTGCGCCGCCGCGGTGAGCGCGCGCGCGGTCAGATCGCTCAAATGGCCGTTCGCGACTTCGGCGAGCAGAAGAGTCGTCATGGTCAGATTACCCCGGCTTCGTCGTGCAGTTTGGCGACGAGCTCCGCCACCGTCTTGACCTTCACCCCGGCCTTGCGGCCGCCCGGCTCGGTGGTCTTCAACACTTTCAGCCGCGGCGCGACGTCCACCCCGAGATCGGCCGGCGTCTTTTCGTCGATCGGCTTCTTCTTGGCCTTCATGATGTTGGGCAGCGACGCGTAGCGCGGTTCGTTGAGGCGCAAATCGGTGGTGACGATCGCCGGAAGCTTCAGCGCGACCGTTTGCATGCCGCCGTCGACCTCGCGCGTCACGTCGACCTTGGCGTCGCCGATTTCGACCTTGGAGGCGAAGGTTCCCTGACCCCAGCCGGTGAGCGCGGCGAGCATTTGGCCGGTCTGGTTGCAGTCGTCGTCGATCGCCTGCTTGCCCATGATGATCAGACCCGGCTGCTCGGCGGCGACGATCGCCTTGAGCAGCTTGGCGACCGCCAGCGGTTCGACGATCCCGTCGACCTTGACGAGAACGCCACGATCGGCGCCCATCGCGAGCGCGGTGCGCAAGGTTTCCGCCGCCTGCACGGGGCCGATGGAGACGACGATCACCTCGCTCGCCTTGCCCGCTTCCTTTTGGCGAAGCGCCTCCTCGACGGCGATTTCGTCGAACGGGTTCATCGACATCTTCACATTCGCGAGTTCGACGCCCGAGCCGTCCGACTTGATGCGAATTTTCACGTTGTAGTCGACCACCCGCTTCACGGGCACGAGAATCTTCATGGTGACGAGAACCCTCTCCTGGCGTTTGGGCGTCGGTTGAGATGTCGCGGCCGCAACCCCTAATCGGCGGGATTGGCCGAGTCAACGCGCGCCGATCGGCCGGCCGGCGCGCGGATAGCAGCCCGATCGACGCTGCCGGCCGCGGTGAAAACGGCCTCTTCATGCCGTCTCGATATGCGGCGGCGGCCAAAGGATGCGGCCGTGCGGACGCGGTCAGGGCGGCGGCGTGCGCAACAGCCCGGATCTCCGTGTGAATCCGCGCGCGGCGAGGCTGGCGCGCCAGCGAAGCGGGGCGACGCCCGCGCCATGCTGCGCGCGCGCCGCCGTCATTGACATCGCGATCGATCTCAACCGAAGATATTGCACCAAGGAATTGGCGCGTCTTGCGCCTTGCGGCGCGGTTCGCCGGCCCTTTGTCCGGCGCGGGTCGTATGCGGGAGGATATGGGCGATGAGCGAACTCAACGAGCTGACGACCAGACTGCAAAAAGGCGGAGTCTCGCGCCGCGAGTTCATGGGCCGCGCCGCCGCGCTCGGCGCCTCGACGGCGGCGATCGCGAGCCTGCTGGCGAGCGCCGAAGCGTACGCTGCGGAAACGCCGAGGAGCGGCGGCCTGCTTCGGCTTGGGTTGGGCGGCGGCAGCACCACGGACAGCGTCGACATCACCTCCTACAACGATTCCGTGATGATCGACGTGTCTCACGGCCTGTTCAACGGCATCATCGAATGGGGCGAGGACGGCAAGCCGAAACCGGAGCTGGCCGAGAATTTCGAGCCGACCAACGGCGCGAAGGATTGGATTTTCAAGCTCCGCAAAGGCGTCACGTTCTCGAACGGCAAGGAATTCACCGCCGACGACGCGATCTACTCGCTCAACCTGCATCGCGGCGACAGCAAGTCGGGCGGCGCGGCCGCGATGAAGCCGATCACCGACATCAAGAAGCTCGACAAATACCAGATCCAGATTTCGCTCGGCGCGCCCGACGCCGATCTGCCCTATGTGCTGACCGATTATCACATCTTGATGGTCCCGGACGGGTTCAAGGATTGGGCCAAGCCGGTCGGCACCGGCGCGTTCGAGTTGGAGAAATTCGATCCCGGCGTGCGCATTTCGCTCAAGAAGGTCCGCGAATACTGGAAACCGGGGCGGGGCCATCTCGACGCCGCGGAAGTCACCGTCATCAACGACAGTTCCGCGCGCATCAACGCGTTGATCTCGGGTCAGATCGATGCCATCAACCGTGTCGATCACAAAGCGGTGGCGATGCTGTCCAAGTCGTCCAAGATCCAGATCGTGCGCGCGGCCGGCGGCTGGCATTCGGTGCTGGCGATGGAGATGGACAAGCCGCCCTACGACAACCCCGACATTCGCCTGGCGCTGAAATACGCCACCGACCGCGAGCAAATTCTCAAGGCGCTGTTCAGCGGCTACGGAACGCTCGGCAACGATCACCCGATCCCGCCGACCGATCCCTATTTCAACAGCGAACTGCCGCAGCGCAAGCACGATCCCGAGCGCGCGGCATTTCACTTCAAGAAAGCGGGAATGGCCAACCCGACGATCCTGTTGCAGGCGTCCGACGCCGCCTACAACGGCGCGGTCGACGAAGGCGCGTTGTTCCAGGCGAGCTGCGCGGCGTGCGGCATCAAGGTCGACCTCAAGAAGGAGCCGGCCGACGGCTTCTGGGACAACGTCTGGCTCAAGGGTGCCTTCGTCGAGAGCTACTGGGGCGGCCGCGCCGCCGCCACGCAGATGCTGGCGGTCGCCTTCGGCCGCGGCGCGCCGTGGAACGAGACGCATTGGAGCAACGACAAGTTCGAGAAGCTGCTCGCCGACGCCCGCAGCGAGACCGACGAGGCCAAGCGCAAGCCCTATATCTGGGAAATGCAGAAGATGCTGCATGACGACGGCGGCGCGATCATTCCCGTGTTCAAGGACTGGCTCGACGCGCACAGCGACAAGGTCGGCGGCCACACGCCGCACGGCGGCTTCGATATGGACAACGGCATGATCCTGGATAAGGCTTGGATCAAGGCGTAACCCGCGCGGAGACGCCCGCCTGTCGGGCGGGCGTCTCGGCCACCGCGCCCCGGGTTGAAGCGCGCTCATGACCCACGGCGGCGGAGCGGGAGGACGGACGGTGTGCTGAAGCTCGTTGTCCATCGGCTCGGCCTGGGCGTCCTGACGCTGTTCGCCGCCTCGGTGCTGATCTTCGTCGGCACCGAGATCTTGCCCGGCGATCTCGCCTCGGCGATTCTGCAGAATTCCGCGACGCCGGAGAATCTGGCCAAGCTGCGGCTCGACCTTGGGCTCGACCGGCCGGCCATCTTGAGGTTCTTCGACTGGCTGTTCGGCGCGTTGCGCGGCGACTTCGGCCATTCGCTCGCCAACGGCCGCGACGTGCTGACGGAGATCGCGCCGCGTTTCGCCAACACGATGTTCCTCGCGGCCTACGCGGCGATCGTCGCCGTGCCGCTGGCAATCGGCCTGGGGCTGCTGGCGGCGATCCGGCAGGGCGGCGTATTCGATCGCCTGGTCAATCTCTTCACCCTGATGACGATTTCGGTGCCGGAATATTTCCTCGCCTATCTGCTCATCAAATACGTCGCGGTCGATCTCGGCTGGTTTCCCTCGCTCGCCGACGTGACCCCCGACATGTCGTTCCTCGATCGTCTCTACTATGCGTTCCTGCCGATGCTGACGCTGGTGCTGGTCATCGTCGCCCACATGATGCGCATGACGCGCGCCTCCGTGCTTTCGGTGATGGCGAGTCCCTATATCGAAATGGCGATCCTGAAGGGCCTGACAAAGTCCCGCATCGTCATTCGCCACGCCCTGCCGAACGCCCTGGCGCCGATCATCGCCCTCGTCGCGCTGAATCTGGCCTATCTCGTCGTTGGCGTCGTCGTCGTCGAGACCGTGTTCGTCTATCCCGGTCTCGGCCAACTGATGGTCGACGAAGTGTCGAAACACGACGTGCCGGTCGTTCAGGCGTGCGGGCTGATTTTCGCCGCCACCTTCATCCTGTTGAACATGATCGCCGACATCCTCGCCATTCTGTCCAATCCGCGGCTGCGCCAGCCGCGCTGACGCCGCGATCCCGCGGGCCACGAGAAACCACGCAATGCGTTTGTTGGGTCATCAAGTCAGCATCCCGGCTCAGATCGGCCTCGCCATCGTCGCGATCAATCTCACCGTCGCGTTGCTGGCGCCGCTCATCGCGCCGTACGGCCAGGCGACGCCGGTCGGCGACGCCTGGGCCGATCCGAGCGCGCAGCATTGGCTCGGGCTCGACAATGTCGGGCGCGATATCCTCAGCCGCTTGATCTACGGTGCGCGAATGTCCATCGGGCTGTCGCTGACCATCACAGCGCTGTCCTTTCTCATCGGCGTCATCACTGGCTTCGCCGCCTCGGTCGCGGGGGGCTGGGTCGATCAGGCGCTGTCGCGCCTCGTCGATCTCCTGTTGTCGATGCCGACGCTGATCTTCGCCTTCGTCGTGCTTTCGGTGCTCGGCTCGGCGCTGCCGGTGCTGATCTTCACCATCGCGATCCTCAACTCGACCAAGGTCTTCCGCCTCGCCCGTTCGGTGGCGATGAACATCGTCAGCCTGGAATTCGTCGAGGCGGCGCGCCTGCGCGGCGAAGGCTGGTGGTGGATCGTGACGCGGGAGATTCTGCCCAACGCGGTTCCTCCGCTGACGGCGGAATTCGGCCTGCGCTTCTGCTTCACCTTCCTCTTCATCGCCGCGCTCAGCTTCCTCGGGCTGGGCGTGCAGCCGCCGGACGCCGACTGGGGCAGCATGGTCAAGGACTACCGCGACATGATCAATTTCGGCTCCGCGGCGCCGCTCTATCCCGCCGGGGCGATCGCCGCATTGACCATCGGCGTCAATTTCGTCGTCGATTGGATGCTGGCGATCCATTCGAGAGGCCAGGGAGAAGGCGCATGAGCCAGCGCGTGCAAGACCAGTCTCGCTCTCGTGACAATTCGGTCGTTCTCGACATTCGCTCGATGCGTGTCGCGGTGCGGACCGACGCCGCCGAGGGCCCCGTGCTGGTCGAGGACATTTCGCTGACCCTGAAGCGCGGCGAGGTGATCGGCCTGATCGGCGAATCGGGCGCCGGCAAGTCGACGATCGGCCTGGCCTCGATGGGCTACACCCGCCGCGACTGCTATATCGTTGGCGGCGCCATCATCTTCGGCGACAAGGACATCCGCGCGATCAGCGCCAACGAGCGGCGCGCGTTGCGCGGGCCCAAGATCGCCTATATCGCGCAGAGCGCCGCCGCCTCGTTCAATCCTGCGCACACGCTGATGCAGCAGGTGTGCGAAGCCTCGATCCGCCACGGCGTGCTGTCGCCGCAGGCGGCGCGCGCCGAGGCGGTCAACCTTTTCAGGCAGCTCGATCTGCCGAGCCCGGAGACGATCGGCTCGCGCTATCCCCATCAGGTCTCCGGCGGGCAGTTGCAGCGCGTGATGGCGGCGATGGCGATGGTCGCCAAGCCCGACATTCTGATCTTCGACGAGCCGACCACCGCGCTCGACGTGACGACGCAGGTCGAGTGCCTCGCCGCGTTTCGCAAACTCATTCGCGAGCACGGCACGGCGGCGCTGTACATAACCCACGACCTCGCGGTCGTCGCGCAGATCGCCGATCGCATCATGGTGCTCAAGCGCGGCAAGATCGTCGAGTTCGGCGACTCCCGGCAAATCCTGCAGCAGCCGAAGGAGGAATATACGCGCCGCCTGGTGAGCGAGCGCGTCGCCGGCCACAGGTTCATCGAAGGCACCGCCGGCGATGCGCCGCCGATCCTCGCCATCGACCGGGTCAGCGCCGATTATCCAGGCAAGCCCAGAGTCATCGACGACGTCAGCCTCGAAGTCCGCAAGGGCGATACGGTGGCGGTGGTGGGCGAATCGGGCTCGGGCAAATCGACCTTGGCGCGCGTCGTCATGGGGCTGCTGCCGCGCAGCGCCGGCGACGTGCGCTTCGACGGCGCGAGTCTGCCGCCGCGCCTGAAGGATCGCACCAAGGACCAACTGCGCCGTGTCCAGATGATCTATCAGATGCCCGACGTCGCGCTGAACCCGCAGCACACCTTGCTCGAGACCATCGGCCGGCCGGTCTCGTTCTATTTCAAGCGTTCGCGCGAGGAAGTGCGCGCGCGCGTCGTGGAATTGCTGCGCCAGATGGACTTGCCGGAGTCCTACATCAGCCGCAAGACCAGCGAATTGTCGGGCGGGCAGAAGCAGCGCGTCTCGATCGCGCGGGCGCTCGCCGCCGAACCCGAACTGATCATCTGCGATGAAGTGACGTCCGCGCTCGATCAGCTGGTCGGCGAGGAAATCCTGCGTCTATTGAAGAGGCTTCAGGACGAATTGGGGGTCGCCTATCTCTTCATCACCCACGATCTGGGCACGGTGAAGCGAATCGCCAACAAGGTCGCGGTCATGCTCAAGGGCAAGGTCGTGGCGAGCGGCGAAACGGCCGAGGTCTTCGCGCCGCCCTATCACCCCTACACCGAGCTCCTCCTCTCCTCGGTGCCGGAGATGCGGCCGGACTGGCTCGACGAGGTTCTCGCCAAACGCGCCGCCGCGGCTGCGACGACTGCAGCGCTGCTGCTGGCGCCCTGAGGCGGAGCCGCCTCTCAGCGTGGGAAACGCAATCGCCGGCGCGCCCTGCCGCGCAGGCGCCCTTGCCGCGCAGCCAAGTCATTGGCTATACCCCTCAAAGAGGCGGCCGATGGACGCCGGCGCGCGGGTCTAACTCGGGGGGCGCGAGACGGAACGCATCGGTGGGCGGCGAGACGCGAAAATCGTGCGTCTCGCAGGAAGAAGACACTAAGGATTCCTTGATGCGCGCGCCGGGCGGACCGCGACTATTGCTGCGACGGCTCCGCGAGGTCATGGCGGAGCCCGTCACCGCGCAGGCGCGCCTCGACCGCATCGTCGTTCTCATCGCCTCGAACATGGTCGCCGAGGTGTGCTCGCTCTATGTCGCGCGCGCCGACGGACCGTTCGAGCTGTTCGCCACCGAAGGCCTCAACCGCGAGGCCGTGCATTTGACGACCATGCGGCCGGGCGAAGGCCTGGTCGGCTTGATCGCCGCGACGGCCGAACCGCTCGCCCTGTCGGACGCGCAAAACCATCCGGCCTTTTCCTACAAGCCGGAAACCGGCGAAGAGATTTATCAGTCGTTCCTCGGCGTGCCGGTGCTGCGCAGCGGCGCGACGCTCGGCGTGCTGGTGGTGCAGAACCGCGCCCGCCGCACCTATTCCGAGGAGGAAATCGAGGCGCTGCAGACCACCGCAATGCTGCTCGCGGAGATGATCGCCTCCGGCGAATTGCAGGCCATCGCGGGGCAAGGCGCGGCGATCGCGGTGCGTCGGCCGGTTTCGCTGACCGGCGCTCCGATCGCCGAGGGGCTAGGCCTCGGCCATGTCGTCCTGCATCAGCCGCGCATCGTGGTGGCCAAGATCGTCGCCGACGACGTCGCGCTCGAGCTCAATCGCTTGGAGACGGCGATCGACGCGATGCGCGCCTCGGTCGACGACCTCATCGACCGCAGCGACGACGGCGTCAACGGCGAACATCGCGAGGTGCTCGAGGCGTTCCGAATGATCGCTCACGACCGCGGCTGGCTGCGCCGGCTGCGCGAAGCAGTCGCCGGCGGCCTGACCGCGGAAGCGGCGGTCGAGCGCGTGCAAAACGACGCGCGCGCCAAGTTGCAGCGTCAGACCGACCCCTATCTGCGCGACCGCCTTCACGACTTGACCGACATCGCCAATCGGCTGCTGCATCAATTGGCGGGGCAGAGCCTCGTGCTCCTGCCCAGCGAACTGCCGGAAAACGCGGTTCTCGTCGCGCGCTCGATGAGCCCGGCGGCTTTGCTCGATTACGATCGCGTCCGCCTGCGCGGCGTGGTGCTGGAGGAGGCCGGCGCTTCGAGCCATATCGCCATCGTGGCGCGCGCGCTGGGCATTCCGGCGGTCAGCGACATCCCGAATATTTCCGAGATCGTCGAACAGGGCGACGCGATCATCGTCGACGGCCTCACTGGCGAAGTGCAATTGCGCCCGCCGCCCGATCTGGAAGCCTCCTATTCCGAGAAGGCGCGCCTGCGCGCGCGCCGGCAGGATCAGTACCGCGCGCTGCGCGATGTCCCCGGCGTCACGGTGGACGGCGTCGGCATCGGCCTGCACATGAACGCCGGCCTGCTGATCGATTTGCCGCACCTCAGCGAGACCGGCGCCCAATCGATCGGGCTGTTTCGCACCGAACTGCAATTCATGCTCGCCTCGCGCTTTCCGCGCCTGAGCGCGCAGGAGGCCGTCTATCGCTCCGTTCTCGACGCGGCGGGCGAGCGTCCCGTCACCTTTCGCACGCTCGATATCGGCGGCGACAAAGTGCTGCCTTACATGAGGGGTCTGGAAGAGGAGAATCCCGCGCTCGGATGGCGCGCGATCCGCATCGGCCTCGATCGTCCGGCGCTGCTGCGCACGCAATTGCGCGCGATGCTTCGCGCCGCCGCAGGCCGCGATTTGCGCATCATGATCCCCATGGTTTCGACGGTCGGCGAATTTGCCGCGGCGCGAAATCTGCTGCAGATGGAGCTGGCGTTCTCCGATCGATGCGGGCGCGAGCGGCCGCGCGACATCAAGTTCGGCGTGATGGTCGAAGTTCCGGCGCTGCTCTGGCAGATCGACGAAATCGCCGCCGAGGCGGATTTTCTTTCGGTCGGCTCGAACGATCTCATGCAATATCTCTACGCCGCCGACCGCGACAACAAGCGCGTCGCCGGCCGGTTCGATCCGCTTTCGCCGGGATTCCTGCGCGCGCTGAAGGCGATCGCCGATGCGGGCGCGCGACATCGCAAGCCGGTGACGGTGTGCGGCGAAATGGGCGGGCGCCCGCTCGAGACGATGGCGCTGATCGCGCTCGGCTATCGTCATTTCTCGATGGCGGCGACGGCGATCGGCCCGATGAAAGCGATGGTCCTTTCGCTCGACGCCGGGGCGGCGACGCAGGCGCTGGCCGCCATGCTGGCGGCGCCCGACCACAGGGACTCGCTGCGCGAGCCGTTGCAAGAGCTGGCCGATCGTCTCGCCGTTCGCTTATAGCGGCTTCTCGCCGCCGTTCCCTCGCCTTTCCTCTCTTTCGCCAAAACGCCAGCCATGTCCGCCAACGACAATTTCGATATCATCCTGCGTCGCCACGACGAGATCGGCGCGCGCCTGAGCGAGGGCGTCGCCGGCGGCGAATATGCGACGCTGTCGCGCGAGCTCGCCGAACTCGATCCGGTCGTCGGCGCGATCAAAGCCTGGCGCGCCAAGGACAAGGAGCGCGCCGACCTCGAGGCGTTGCTGAGGGATCCGGCGCTCGATGCGGACATGCGCGCGATGGCGCAGACGGAGCTCGGTTCGATCGCCGAGGAGGTCGCGGCGATGGCCCAGGCGATTCGCATCGCCCTGTTGCCCAAGGACGCGGCGGACGAGGGCAATGTCATCCTGGAGGTGCGCGCGGGAACGGGCGGAGACGAGGCGGCGCTGTTCGCCGGCGACCTCTTCCGCATGTACCTCAAATACGCCGAATCCAAGGGCTGGAAGGTCGACGTTCTTTCGATGAGCGAGGGAACGGCGGGCGGTTACAAGGAGATTGTCGCCGAAATCGCGGGGCGGGGCGCGTTCGCGCGGTTGAAGTTCGAGAGCGGCGTCCACCGCGTGCAGCGCGTTCCCGCGACGGAGACGCAAGGGCGTATCCACACCTCGGCCGCTACGGTCGCCGTTCTTCCCGAAGCGCAGGACATCGACTTCGTCATCAACGAAGCGGATTTGAAGATCGACACCATGCGATCGAGCGGCGCCGGGGGACAGCACGTCAACAAGACGGAATCGGCGATCCGCATCACCCATTTGCCGACCGGCGTGGTGGTCGCCGTGCAGGAGGAGCGCTCGCAGCACCGCAATCGCGCCAAGGCGATGGCGCTTCTGCGCTCGCGCCTTCTCGACGCCCAGAACCAGCGCGCGAACGACGAACGCGCGCAAGAACGGCGCGCCCAGGTCGGCTCCGGCGATCGCTCGCAGCGCATCCGGACCTATAATTTTCCGCAGGGGCGCGTGACCGACCACCGCATCAATCTGACGCTCTACACGTTGGATCGGGTGATGGAGGGCGAGGGGCTCGACGAAGTCATCGACGCGCTGACCGCCGAGCGGCAGGCGCAACTGCTCGCCGAGCAGGCGACGCGATGATCGTGCGCTTGCCGCCCTTCGCGCCGGGACAAACGATCGGCCTGCTCGGCGGCTCCTTCAACCCGCCGCACGAAGGGCATCGGCTGATCTCCGAAATCGCGCTGCGGCGGCTGCGCCTCGACCGCCTATGGTGGCTGGCGACGCCGGGCAACCCGCTCAAGCCCTCGGCGGGTCTGGCCGAGATGCGCTCGCGCATCGAAGCGGCGCGGAGGCTGACGCGCGATCCGCGCATCGCCGTCACCGGTTTCGAGGCGGAGATCGGGGCGCGCTACACCTACGACACCATCGCCTGGCTCAAGCGCCGTGCGCCGGGCGCGCATTTCGTCTGGATCATGGGCGCCGACAATTTGCGGCAATTTCACCTTTGGCGGCATTGGCGCGCGATCGCCGACCTCGTGCCGATCCTGGTCGTCGACCGCCCTGGATCGACCTTGCGGGCGCTGGCCGGCCGCGCCGGCGTCGTCCTGGCGCGGCGCCGGCGCCCCGAATCCGAGGCGGCGCGGTTCGCCCGCCTCCCTCCGCCGGCGTTCCTGTTCCTGCACGGACCGCGCTCGGGTCTTTCTTCGACGGCGTTGCGTCAGGCCGTAATTTCAACGCCCTCGACCGTCTTGAAAACTTAGCAGGGTGGGATCATCTTTTGCTTGTCGGCCGCAACGAATCAGTCGGCCGAGCGAAAGGATCGCGACACTGACCCTGCAGTCCGAGAACCCCGCGGCGCCGCGCCGCCGTAAATCCGCCGCCCCCCGGACCCCGCCCAAGGAGGAACTCCTCCCCCGCACGATCCTCGGCAGCCTGGAGAACTCCAAGGCGGAGGACATCGTCGCCATCGATCTCGAGGGCAAAACGACTTTAGCCGACATCATGATCATCGCCAGCGGGCGTTCGAACGTGCATGTCGGCGCGATCGCCGACCACGTGGTCAAGGCCTGCAAGGCGGCCGGCTATCCCGCTCCGCGGATCGAGGGCGTCCCCAATTGCGATTGGGTGCTGCTCGACGCGGGCGACGCCATCGTCCACATTTTCAAACCCGACGTGCGCCAATTCTACAATCTCGAAAAGATGTGGAGCGCGGATCGTCCCGGCGAAGCGCGGTCGGCAAGGTCGGGATAATCGCGGGTGCGCTTGGCGCTGATCGGCGTCGGCCGATTGAAGTCCGGCCCCGAACGGGAATTGTTCGAGCGCTATTTCAAGCGGGTCGGGGATCTGGCGCGCTCGCTGGGGATATCCGCGGTCGACTTTCGCGAAGTCGAGGAGGGCCGCGCGCGGCGCGCCGAAGATCGCCAGGCCGAAGAGGCACGCGCCATTCTCGCCGCCGCGCCCAAGGGGGCATGGCTTGCGCTGCTGGACGAACGCGGCGCGGCGATGACCAGCGCGCAATGGGCGGCCGAGATCGGCACGGCCCGCGACGGTGCCGCGCCTGCCTACGCCGTCGTGATCGGCGGGCCCGACGGGCTCGATCCCGCCCTGCGGGCCGAGGCGCGCACCATCCTCAGTTTCGGCGCGATGACCTGGCCGCATCAGCTCGTGCGGGTGATGGCGAGCGAGCAGCTTTACCGCGCGCTATCCATTCTGGGCGGACGCCCCTATCATCGGGCGTGACGCTTCAAGGCGGCGTTGCGGCGCTTGTTCCTAGCCTCGCGTCGACCCCGCGGCGGCGCTTCCTCCATACGATGGGCGGTTGGGCGGGCTCGCCAACTGCGGGCCGCGCCGCAAATTCACGGCGTCGGCGCGAGTTCTGTGTTGCCGCGGGCTCACCAGGCGTCGTAGTGTTACAACAGATTGAGATTGGTGAAGCCGGACCGGGCGAAGACCGGAAGCGAGTCTCTCGTCGCAATCGAAATCGGAGCGCGAAAGTTGAGCCCTCCCACCGCATCGGAAGGTTCGGGCTCAGCGTCGCCGGGGGCCGCGGTCCGCATTGGGTAACGGCGATTGTGCTCGCCAGCCTTGCCGCCGCAATCGCCGACTTGCCGTCCTTCGTTTCGACGCTGGACGACGCCGTCGTCTTCATGCGGGTCAGCGCATCCTTGGATCGCGGCGCGTCTTCGTCGGCCGCGATCGCGTCGTTACGCCGGTTGCAGAAAAAGTTCCCGGCGAGCATGGAGATCAAGATCAAGTTGCTCGCCGAGCAACTCTTGAGCGGCGATTCCCCCCCTGCGCAACGGGTCTTGGACGAGCTCGACGCGCAAAAGCTGAGCGACAGCGAGATAAAGACGATCAACGCATGGATCGATTGGTCGAGATCGGTCCGAAGGCCCGTTCAACCCTCAACGCATTAGGCGCTCATGTTTATCATTCCGGGTTTTGTGATCTCGGCGATAACGTTCCCTGGCGTCGTCATTCATGAGCTCGCCCATTATCTATTTTGCCGTTGGACGAAGACGCCGGTGGTCGCCGTGTGTTTTTTTCGCCTCGGCAATCCGGCCGGCTATGTCGTTCATCAATTGCCGGACGCGCCGTGGAAGTCGGTCGCGATTTCGATGGGGCCGTTCCTCATCAACAGCGTCTTCGGCATAATTCTGAGTTTTCCGGCGGCCTTGAAGGTTTTCGTGCTCGGCGCGCAGAATCCGCTCGATGCCGTGGTCTTTTGGCTGGGGCTTTCTGTCGCCATGCACGCCATTCCCAGCCGCGGCGACGCCAAATCGATGTGGAGTTCGGTTTCGGGCGCACGGTCCGGCATTTTGATGAAAATTCTCGTCGGACCGCTCGCCGCGCTGATTTATGTCATGTCGATCGCGTCGATCTTTTGGGCCGATCTCTTTTACGGCGTGGCGATTTGCTTGGCGCCGTCGATCATCCTGGTCCATATCTTGGCGTGAAACCAGCCGGGCCTCGCGGACGCTTCGCAAGGTTGGGCCGGTTTTGCCGCACTCTTACCCCACGCGAGCGGCTATAGTGCCGGACATGACGAGCCGAATCGCATTTCGAGGGAGGAGCCGAAGGCGCATTTGCGCTTGGACGGCGATCGCGATCCTCTGCGCCGCCGCCACTTCCGCTCGTGCCGACCCGGACGGCGGGGTCGGCGCGAAGATCGATGAAAAGGCCGTTCAGGAGACGCGGCTACGCGGCGTCGAAGACACGATGCGTGCGTCCGACGAGCAACGTCGGCGCATCGAAGCCGAGATCGAGACGTTTCGCGCCGACCGGGCGCGACTCAGCGCCGCCCTGATCGAAACGACCGCGAACGTTCAGGAGGCCGAACGGCAAATCGTGGCGGCCAACGACCGGCTTGCGACTCTCAACGCCAGCGCCGACGCCCTGAACCAATCGCTCGAGAATCGCCGCGGCGTCATCGCCGACGTCTTGGCGGTGTTGCAGCGCATGGGGCGCAACCCACCGCCGGCGATTCTGGTCCGGCCGCAGGACATGGCGGAGGCGATCCGCGCCGCGACGCTGTTGAGCTCCACGGTCGGCGCGCTCAAGGCCGAGACGGAAGCGCTGGGCAAGGATCTCGACCAACTGGCGGACCTTCGCGCCTCGATCGCCAAAGAGCGCGACGGTCTTTCCCGGCGTTCGGCGAATCTGGCGCTCGAAAAGACCCGCCTGACCGCGCTCATCGACGCGCGCCAGCAATCCTTGTCCGCTGCGCAGCAGGCGCTGGCGGCTCAGCGCGAGCGCGACGCGCAACTCGCCGACCAAGAATCCAATCTCAAAGATTTGATCGCGCGCCTGGAGAGCGAGATCGGCGCCGCGAAATCGGCCGATCAGGCGCTCGCAGCCGACGTCGCGGCCAAGGCCGCCGCGGCGCGTGGCGCAGACCCCGCGCGTTTGAAGCCGGCGATCGCCTTCGCCGACGCCAAGGGCCTTGTTTCCCTGCCCGTCGCGGGCGCCATCCTCAAGACGTTCGGCTCGCCCGACGCGTTCGGCGGGGCCGAAAAGGGAGTGTCGATCGCCGCGCCTTCGGGCGCGACAGTGTCGTCGCCGGTCGACGGCTCGGTGGTGTTTTCCGGACCCTATCGGTCCTATGGTCAACTCTTGATCATCGATGCCGGCGGAGGTTACTATATCGTGTTGGCCGGCATGGATCGAATCAACGTGGCGGTCGGCCAATTTGTGCTTGCCGGCGAGCCCGTCGCCGTCATGGGCGACGGATCGGCGAGGATGGCGGCGGCGGCCGCTATTGGCGCCACGCAGCCGGTTCTCTATATCGAGCTAAGGAAAGACGGAGCGGCGATCGATCCGGGGCCGTGGTGGGCGAAGTCAGACATCGAAAAGGCGCGCGGATGATACGCAAGGTTTCCTATTTGGCGTTGGGGATCGCAATCGGCGCCGTTTGCGCCGGCGTGGCGCCGCAAGCGCTTTCGGCGTTCGGCCAGAGCGCCTATGCCGCCGCGGCCGACACTTACCGCCAGCTCAACCTGTTCGGCGACGTGTTCGAGAAGATCCGCAACGATTATGTGGAGAAGCCCGACGAATCCAAGCTGATCGAGGCGGCAATCAACGGCATGTTGAGTTCGCTCGATCCTCATTCGAGCTACATGGACGCCAAGGCCTATCGCGAAATGCAGGTGCAGACCAAGGGCGAATTCGGCGGCCTGGGCATCGAAGTGACGGAAGAAAACGGCTTGATCAAAGTCGTCAGCCCGATCGACGAGACGCCTGCGGCCAAGGCCGGCATTCTCTCGGGCGACGTCATCGTCGGAATCGACGACGAGCCGACGCAAGGCCTGACGCTCGACCAGGCGGTCGACAAGATGCGCGGCGCGGTGAATTCGACCGTGCGCCTTAAGATCCTGCGCGGCGCCTCGAAGGAGCCCAAGGAATACAAGATCGTTCGCGACATCATCAAGGTTCAGTCGGTGCGCTCGCACGTCGAAGACGGCGACATCGGCTACATCCGGATCACGCAGTTCACCGAGCAGACCGCCGATGGCCTCAAGAGCGCGATGGATAAATTCCACGCCGATCTTCCCGCCGACAAGCTCAAGGGGTACATCCTGGATCTGCGCAACAATCCGGGCGGGCTGCTCGATCAGTCGATCGAGGTCGTCAATACGTTCGTCGACAAGGGCGAGATCGTATCGACGCGCGGACGCAATCCCGACGACGCGCAGCGCTTCAACGCGCGGCCCGGCGGCGATCTCTCCGGCGGCAAGCCGCTGGTCGTGCTCATCAACGGCGGCTCGGCGTCGGCCTCGGAAATCGTTGCGGGCGCCTTGCAGGACCACAAGCGCGCGACGCTGATCGGCACCCGCTCGTTCGGCAAGGGATCGGTGCAGACCATCATGCCGCTCGGGCAAGACGGCGCTCTCCGGTTGACCACGGCGCGCTATTACACGCCGTCCGGCCGCTCGATCCAGGCTAAGGGCATCGAGCCCGACATCGAGATCCTGGAAGACGTTCCGGCCGATCTGAAGGGCAAGGACGACACCAAGGGCGAAGCTTCGCTCAAGGGCCATCTCACCAACGGCGCCGATGAGAAGACGGGCTCGCAAGCCTACGTGCCGCCCGACCCTAAGGACGACAAACAGTTGATCGCGGCCGTCGATCTGCTGCACGGCGTCAAGCACGCCGCGGTCATCCCGACGCCTAGCGCGGCGCCGACGCCTGCGCCGTCCGACGCGCCCAAGGACGTTCCGGCGACGCCTCCAGCTCCGAGCAAGCCGGACGCGGCGCAACCGAACTGATTGGGACAAAGGATATCGTCGGGATGCCGCGCGGGATTTCCTACTTGGCGTTTGGCGTCGCCTTCGGCGCGGCGGTCGCCTCCTATGTGGCCGGCGGCTCGGCGTCCACCGGGACGGATCAGGTCGCGCTGTTTTCCCGCGTTGTCGACAAGGTCAACGAGTACTACGTCGACAAGCCGGACGAAAACAAAATGGTCGTTGCGGCGATCAACGGCATGCTCGCCTCGCTCGATCCGCATTCGACCTATCTCGACGCCAAGGCCCTGACCGACTTTCAAACGACGATGAAAGGCGAGGAATTCGGCGGTCTCGGGCTCGAAGTCATGCAGGAGGGCGGGCTGGTGCGCGTCGTCAGCCCGATCGACGATACGCCCGCAGCCCGCGCGGGAATGATGTCGGGGGACCTCATCACCGCCATCGACGATGCGCCCGTGCAGGGAATGACGCTGAAAGAAGCGGTCGACAAGATGCGCGGACCGGCGAAAACGTCGGTCCGTCTGAAAGTGAGCCGGGGCGCGAACAAAGAGATCAGGGAATTCACGATCGTTCGCGAAATCATCAAGGTGCTGCCGGTGCGTTCGCGAGTCGAGAGCGGCGACATCGGCTATATCCGCATCACCCAGTTCAACCAGGAGACTTACGACGGGTTGCAGAAGGCGATGGCCAGGTTCCGCGAAGACCCGGGGGCCGACAAATTGAAGGGCTACATCCTCGACTTGCGCAACAATCCCGGGGGATTGCTCACCCAGTCGATCGAAGTCGTCAACGCTTTCGTCGACCACGGCGAGATCGTATCGACGCGGGGCCGCACCGCCGATCAGGCTCAGGAATACGTCGCCAGGGCCGGGGTGGATTTGTCACAAGGCAAGCCCATGGTGGTGCTGATCAACGGCGGCTCGGCTTCCGCTTCCGAGATCGTTTCGGGGGCCTTGCAGGATCTCAAGCGCGCCACGTTGATCGGCACACGGTCGTTCGGCAAAGGCTCGGTCCAGACGGTGTTGTCGCTGGGCGACAACGGCGCTTTGAAACTGACGACCGCGCGCTACTACACGCCGTCCGGCCGCTCGATCCAAGCCAAGGGCATCGAGCCGGACATCAAGGTGAAAGAGAACATTCCCGACGATCTGAAGGGCAAGGTCGACAGCAAGGGCGAGGCCTCGCTGATCGGGCACCTGAAGAACGGCGCCGAGGAAAAGACTGGATCGGAGGCTTACGTTCCCCCTGATCCGACGAAGGATGCGCAGTTGATCGCGGCGGTCGACCTCCTGCACGGCCGCTCTCCGACGGCGAGCGCCAAGGATCCGGCGCACGACAACAATTGAAGGCGATGGCGTCTATAGACCGCGGGCGGGCGCCGCCGCGGCGCGTTTGGCCGTCTTCGCGCCGCTTTCGTACCAACCCTTCGATCGATTGACGATCCAAACCACCGACAGCATCACCGGCACTTCGATCAGCACGCCGACGACGGTCGCGAGCGCCGCGCCCGAGTTGAAGCCGAACAGGCTGATGGCGGCGGCGACCGCCAGCTCGAAAAAGTTGCTGGCCCCGATCAGCGCCGACGGGCCGGCGACGCAATGCTGTTCGCCCATCAGGCGGTTCAAGAGGTAGGCGAAGCCGGCGTTGAAATAGACCTGGATTAGGATCGGCGCCGCCAGCATCAGGATGATGAGCGGCTGGGCGATGATCTCCTCGCCCTGAAAGCCGAAGAGCAACACCAGGGTCGCCAGCAAGGCGACAAGCGAAGCGGGTTGCAGCGTCGCGAGCAGGCGCGACAGCGACGCCGGCCCGCCGGTCGTCAACACGCGGCGGCGCAGCAGTTGCGCCGCGATCACCGGCACGACGATGTAGAGGACGACCGAGAGCACAAGCGTGCTCCACGGAACGGAAATCGCGGAGAGGCCGAGCAGCAGGCCGACGATCGGCGCAAACGCGAACACCATGATCGTGTCGTTCAACGCGACCTGGGTCAGCGTGAAATGCGGCTCGCCTCGGGTCAGGTTCGACCACACGAACACCATCGCCGTGCACGGGGCGGCGGCGAGGATGATCAAGCCGGCGATGTAGGAGCTGACCTGATCGGCGGGCAGATAAGGCCGGAACAGATGGCCGATGAAGAACGCGCCGAGCGCCGCCATCGAGAAGGGTTTGACGGCCCAGTTGATGAACAAGGTCACGCCGATGCCGCGCCAGTGCTGACCGACTTCGCGCAGCGCGGCGAAGTCGATCTTGATCAGCATGGGAATCACCATCAGCCAGATCAGCGCCGCCACCGGCAGGTTAACCTTGGCGATCTCCGCCGCGCCGATGGCGTGAAACGCGCCCGGCGCCAGATGGCCGAGCGCGACGCCGGCGACGATGCACAGCGCGACCCACAAGGTGAGATAGCGTTCGAACAGGGACATTGGAAATTCCTATGCTGTCGTCACGCGCCGCCCGCGATCGTCGATCATGCGACCTCGGAGCGGGGCTTGCTCGCGCCTTCGAGCCCGCCGATCTCGCTGAGCTTCGCGGTCAACGACAATTTGTCGAGGCTCTTGATCGGCAGGTTGACGAAGGCGGAAATCCGGTTCCTGACGTAGCGCGCCGCGGCGACGAAGGCGGCTTCCTTCTCAATGTCCGTTCCCACGACGGCGGCAGGGTCTTCGATGCCCCAATGGGCGGTCATCGGCTGGCCCGGCCAGACCGGGCAAGTCTCGCGCGCGGCGTCGTCGCAGAGGGTGAAGACGAAATCCATCGCCGGAGCGCCGGGGGCAGAGAATTCCTCCCAGTTTTTCGACCGCAGCCCGTCGACCGGGAACTCCAGTCGCTCCAGCACCTTAATGGCGAAAGGATTGACGACGCCCTTGGGATGGCTTCCCGCCGAAAAGGCGTTGAAGCGGCCCGCGCCGACCTTACGCAGGATCGATTCGGCAAGGATCGAACGGGCGGTGTTGCCGGTGCACAGAAACAACACATTGAAGATGCGCTCAGCCATGAGCGGCCTCCTTGGTTGGGCAGCAAGGGGTGAGATCGGCGATCAGCGGCGCGCACAGCTCGGGACGCCCGCCGCAGCAGTCCTTGAGGAGATAAAGCGCGACCTCGCGGAAGCGCTCGAGGTTGGCGCGATAGACGATGGAGCGGCTGTGGCGCTCGCCGACGATCAGGCGAGCGCGCGCCAGAACGGCGAGATGCGCCGACATGGTGTTCTGGGGAACCTCGATCAGGCGCGCCAGCTCGCCGGCCGCAACGCCCTCGGGCTCCCGCGTCACCAGCAGCCGGAACGTGTCGAGCCGCGTCGGTTGGGCAAGCGCCGCCAGGGCGGCGATGATTTCGGTACTATCCATATATCCAGAATAGCAGATATAATGTGATTTGCAACCGCGCTTGGCGCGCGAGTCGACGGCTGTCTCCCGGACGGCCGCTCCGCTATGGCCGGCGCCATGACGCCGCTATCAGAAGTGAGGCGTCCGGCGTCCGAAGCGGCTGCCACTTGCCGGCCTGATACGGCTGGCGACAAGAACGGGAGGGTCGTATCGTAGGCAATCGCGAGCGTGGTGGGCGCGATGGCGCCAAGGGTCCGTGGCGACAAGCAAATCAAGCTTTATATCGACGCATCACGCCACGCTCTCCACCGACGAATCGCGCCTGTCGTGAAGACAGGCTAGTGGCCGGGGGCAACGGAAGAAGCACCATGCCGAGCTTAGATAAATCGCGGCTGAATAGATTGCGTGGCCTCTTCGGTGGCGTGATCGTGTTGTACTTCATCATTGCGCTCGAAGTGCTGATCATGATCAGCCCCTTTGCGGCGGTTTTCTACGCGGCGTTAAATCCCGTTCTCCTCTTCTTCGCCGAGTGGCCAGCCACGCGCTGGCTCACGGCGTTCTTCCTGCCGCATATGGTCACGCCGCCCGGGGTATTCCTCCAGGTTGTCCGGGTCGCAGGTTCGGTCCTCTTCGTGGCCGGGGCGATCGTCTTCTTGATCTGCGCGGGGCAGGTGTACTTCCACAAGCTCTTCCGGCCCGGCCCGGCCCTGGGCGGGCTCTACCGGTGGATTCGGCACCCTCAGTATCTCGGCTTGGCGGCCGCCGGGTTGGGGTTGGCGATCCTTTGGCCGCGGTTCCTCACTATCGTCCTGTGGGTCGTCATGGTCGGGCTTTACGTCCTCCTTGCGCGAGACGAGGAGCGGCGGATGGTGAACGAGTTCGGCGATCTGTACCGGGACTATATGGCGCGGACGGGCATGTTCGTCCCGCGAGCGGTGGAGCGAACCGGCGGCCGCCTGCCGCCGCTCCATAGACACTCGGTGCTTCGATCACTGCTTGGGTTCGCTCTTGTCGCGGTCGTCGCTGTCGGGGGCGCGTTCGCCCTTCGGGCCTATACGGTCGCCCAGTTGCCGCTCTGGTCGCAGGGGCGCGTCACGGCTATAGCCGTCCTGCCGGAAGACTCCGTCTTGCTTGAGCACAGGATGGCCGATGTGCTGGAGCTTGCGGAGGTGAGGTCGCGGCTCGACCAGTCACCGGACTCCATCCTCGTCTACGCCGTTCCACAGAACTACGTCATGCAAGGGATGATCGCAGACACCGGTCAGCAGTGGCGTCTCTATGAGCATCATCAGACGCTTGCGATGATCGCCGACTGGATTGCCCATCCCTTCCGACACCTGCGGGGCGACGCCATGACGACACACCACGACATGGGAGGCGCGTCGGGGCCCAGCCTGGCCGCTGGCGGCATGATTCGCCGGCTCATCTTCCTGCGGCTCGATTTCCCGAGCCCTTTGAACACGAGAGCTGCGGTGTTCGGGATCGGGGTGGCCCGCGTGCCGCTGTTCTTCGCAGACGTGGATATGCACAACCTGACGGTGGTGGACATCCAAGCCCTTGGCCCGGGCACCGGTTGGGGACGCGTCCCAACGCCGATGTTCTAGGCGGATCGGTTTTGCGACTCTGTTCGACAAGGCGTCATATTCACGAGGGCGCCTAAACGCGCCGCGGCGTTGTGAACGCACGGGGGTCGCGGCAAAGAGGCCGGGGCATTTCTCGCCGCCGCGCCGACATCAGTAGCGCATTGCATTCATTCTTATTTTGCCCGGTTCCCAGAAATTTGGCGAATAGCGCGGTTTAGTTTGTCGGCGCCGCCTGCGGCTTAGTCGCCCGCACGAACGCGCTCATGAACTTGCCGTCGACTTGGCTTGCGAGAGCGTCGACGTCGAGCCCCTTGCCGGCGAGGAACTCGCGCGCGTCATCGACCTGGTAGACGCGGGTCGGCTCGATGCCGATTCTCTCGAAACCGGCGGCGGCGAGCTTGGCGCGATAGTCGCTTTCCTCGAGCGCGCCGGCGATGCAGCCGACCCACAGCAACATGTCCTCGCGCACCTGTTCGGGCACTTCGCCTCGCGTCACCACGTCGGAGACGGCGAAGCGCCCGCCCGGCTTGAGGACGCGGAAAGCTTCGCGGAGCACGCGGTCCTTGTCGGCGGAGAGATTGATGACGCAATTCGAGATGATCACGTCGACCGAATTGTCGGGCAGCGGGATGGCCTCGATCTCGCCCTTGAGAAACTCGACGTTGGTCGCCCCGGCCTTGCGCTGATTGTCGCGCGCAAGCGCGAGCATCTCGTCGGTCATGTCGAGGCCGTAGGCCTTGCCCTCCGGTCCGACGCGGCGCGCCGAAAGCAATACGTCGATGCCGCCGCCCGAGCCGAGATCGAGTACGGTTTCGCCCGGCTTCAGCTCGGCGAGCGCAGTCGGATTGCCGCAGCCGAGCGAGGCGAGCACGGCGGCCTCCGGCAGCGTGCTGGTCTCGCCCTCGCCGTAGAGATTGGAGGTGATCGCGCTCGCGCCGACCTGCTCGGTCGGCGCTCCGCAACAGGAGCCGCCTATGCTGTCGCCCAGCGCCGCTTGCCCGCCGCAGCACGAACCGCCGGCGCCGACGCGACGCGCGGCCTCGGCGTATTTGTCGCGCACGATGTCCTTGATGCTTGCTTGGCTCATTTTCGTTCTTCCCGTTGTGAAAATCTGACCCTTGGCGCGCGCCTTTCGAGCGGAGCGGTCAGCCCTGGCTCTCGACAATGACGCGAGCGGCGATTTCGGCGGCCCTGCTGGTGAATTGCAGACAGCGCCGGCCGAGATTCTGATCTTTGAACAGGGCTTGGCCTTCGGGCGTGTTCAGGTCGCAGCCGCCCAACAGGGCGCGGCAATCACGAGCGCCGAATTCATGCTCGAAATCCTCGATGACGCGCCGGGTCGCTACGTACGCGGGTTCGACGAACTCTTTCGCGCTGGAGCGGCCGAGCGCGAGGCCGACGCCCATGATCGCGCCGCTGAGCGCTCCGCACGCGCCGCCGCTGCGGGCCATGCCGCTGCAGAAGGCGGTGGCGGCTCTCGGCAGCAGTTCCGAACTCGACGCCCTCCGCGCCCGCGATCGCCATGACGACGCTCTCGGCGCAGAACAGTCCGGAGGCGAACGAGTCTTCGGCGCGCTTGCGGACTTCCGGGATGGCGGCGCGTTCCATGACTTTTCTCCGATCCTGAATTGGCCGTCGGGCGGCTGCTTTGCCTAACAGCAGGTGATCGCTTCCGGGGCAATCGCCTTGTTGCGGGTGCAGCACTCGGCAAAAAGAAAGGCGAGGATTTCTTGCAGAACCTTGGTGTTGGCGGTGTATCGCAGGAACGTGCTTTCGCGGCGCACCAGCACGAGGCCCTCGTTCTTGAGCTTTTCGAGATGATGCGACAGCGTCGAAGGCGCGATCTCGAGTTCTGCGCCGATCTCGCCGACCACCATCCCCTCGGGATGAGCGGACAACAGCAGGCGAACGATGCGTAGGCGCGTCTCCGTGCCTAGCGCCGCCAGCATGTCGGCGAAGCGGACGAGTTCAGAGTCGGGATTCGGTGCGTCCATGGCTGCCCCAATTCGATACTACGATAAATGTGGAAAGACCGAATTGTCAAGCCTGCCGCTTCGTTGCCGAACACGGATCAACGTGGATGGTCGAGGTTGCGAAAGTCGCGATAAATCGGCGGTGCAAGAGCCCGCGCAAAGCGCTCCGTCAGCAGCAAAGATGCGTCAGCGAAGCCTGACGGCAAGATTTGCGACGGTCACGCGACGGCCGTCAATCTCGACTTTCCGTGGCGCCGCGGCGCGAACGCCGGCGGCCTCGACGGTAGCCGCCCGGTTTTGGCTCGTCTTGATGCGGGCGACCAGGTCTTGCAAGTCGGCGGCTTCCTGCTCCAGCGCGTGACACGCAGCCGTCGCTTCTTCGGCCATCGCGGCGTTCTTCTGAGTGACCTGATCGATCTGGCTCACGGATTCGTCGACGAGGTTGAGGTTGGTCGCCTGCTTCGAGGCGGATTCGGCGATTTCGCTCACCGGGCCGGAGATTTCTCCGACCTTGGCGGCGATGCCCTCGAGGAAACGGCCCAACTCCGTGACCAGCTTCACTCCCAACTCGACTTGGCGAGACGATTCGGAAATCAACGCTTTGATCTCTTTGGCGGCTTCGGCTGAGCGTTGCGCGAGGGCGCGGACCTCGGAGGCGACGACCGCGAAGCCGCGCCCGGCGTCGCCCGCCCGAGCGGCCTCAACGCCGGCGTTCAGGGCGAGCAGATTGGTCTGGAAGGCGATCTCGTCGATGGCGCCGATGATCTGCGCAATTTTCTTGGCGGAGCCTTCGATTGCGCTCATCGCGCCCTCGGCCTGTTGCACCACTTTGCCGGACAAGGAGGCGTCCGATTGCGCGGCGGCAACGATGCTCGCTGCGCGAGAGGCGCCCTCCGCCGTCTGATTTACGATTCCGGTGATTTCATTCACGGCCGCCGCCGCCTCCTCGAGCGACGCGGCTTGCTGCTCCGTTCTGCGCGCCAACTCGTCTGAGGCATGGGTCACCTCTTTGGCGCCGAGCTCCATCGTGTGAGCGGCTTTGGCCACTGAAACGACGGCCTGCTCGAGTTGAGCGACGGCGGCGTTGAAATTCGTGCGCAAACGTTCGTATTCATCGGGGAAGGCGCGCTCGAGGCGGCAAGTCAAATCGGCCGCGGCAAGGCGATCCAAACCGCCTGCGAGCGCATCGACCACGGCGGTCTGGCGCTCCGCCGCTGTGACGGTAGCCTGCATATTTTGTCGACGTTCCTCTTCCGCCCGCCGTCTGATTTCGCCGGCTTCTTTCTCCACGCGCGCTTTCTCTTGCGCCGCCGCGATCAGGATTTGCACCGCATCGGACATTTCGCCGATCTCGTCCCATCGGTGCAATGCCGGCGCCTCGACCGAGAAATCGTTCCTTTCGACGCCGAGGACGGCGCGGGCGAGGCCGGAGATCGGCTTGACGATGCTGGACGAAATCCAAAGGCCAAACCCTGCGATGGGAACCGCGACGAGCGCGGCGCTGGCGAGCGCGGTCAGCGCCAATTCGTCCGAAGGAGCGCCGCTCTTCGCGGCGAGCCAGACGATCGGCGCCATGGTCGCGATCGCGGTCGCCAACACCAGCGCGCCGCCGAGCAGTCCTTTCGTCCTCAGTTTCAGCTTGCTGAACGCCAATGTCCGGAATGGGCGCAGGCCGAGCAGCGCCCTGCGCAGGTTCACCAAGGCGACGACGACGACCTTGGACTGCTTTCTGAAGGCTCCGTTCAAGATCTCGGCGTTGGCTTCTTTGCTCTTGCCGCGGATGATGAGTTCGACCACGGAAGCGGCGACTTCGTGGAACGTCTTATGTTCGCGGAGCACGGCGCCGTATTCTTTTCGATTGGCGTGCGCCCTCCCGTCCCCGTAGAGCCATTTTCCCAGCGCACAATTGCAATCGGATCGAACGGCGCCGGGGTCGGGCGCTTCGCCGCACTCGACTGCGGTCAACAGTCGAGTGCGCCAGGTCACATGTCCGGTAATGGCGTCGAGTAGGAAGTCACCCATGTTCGACCTGCTGGTTGTGCGGATACCATGAGTGAGATGCAGTCAAGTTCGTGCACATGACGTTAACGGAACGTGACAAAAGCCGTGACAGCCGACTTATGTCAAAGCCATGTAGTTATGTGTGCTTGCCACGATGGCTGTAAATTGACAGTAACGATCGATAAAGTGCGGTTGCAACCGTATTACGAATTAGGTCCCGGCTAGAATGTTCTCAACTCGCGGCGTCTGCACTCCTTTAGTCCTCTTCCGCGACGATCGATGGTCGCTTATGTGAATTGGCGCATTTGACGTGACTGCAGTGTAAGTCGCCAAGTCATGCGGACGCCTCCGGCGAAAGGTCCAAGCCGAAAGTAGCCTTCCAATACACCGATCCCCGGCGGCATTTCTCCTTCGTCCGCGGAGGCGCCGCGCCTCCGAGTCGCGACGTATGGTCGCACTTTGACGACGCGTGCTCGCACTTTGATCTAGCTCAAATCCGCGGAATGGGGATGCGTGCGAAAACGCAAGTGGACGCGAGTTAACTGAGGTCGTGTTTCCATAATCGCAAATCTCCCGCCACGTGCAAACGTCGTGGGAATCGGGACTTCAAGCGCCATAAAGGAGAAGGTCGTGAACGTTTTGAATTCGAAATGCCTCAATCGTCGCACTTTGTTGCTCGCTGCGGCAGGCGCCGCGCCGCTGCTGGCGCTGGGCGTGACCGGCGCCAACGCGGCCGGGCTGCCTCAATCGGCGGTCGGCTATCGGGCCTCGCCAAACGAAGACAAGCACTGCTCCGGGTGCAATCTCTTCGTCGCTCCGGGTTCCTGCAAGTCGGTGACGGGCACGGTCTCGCCGAACGGCTGGTGCAAGCTCTGGGTCAAGAAGGCGTAGCGGCGCCTTCGGCCGACATTCGCCGCAAACGCAGCGGGGCGGAGGCGAGTTTGCCGCCCGCTCGACGACTTCCAGCGCCAGCGAACGGCGCGCCCGGGCTCCCGGGCGCTCAAGAATTTTAGCGGCGCAATGACGCTGGAAGGATTCCTCTCGACCATCACGGCGGCGACCGCGTAGTCGCGTCGACCCGCAGGCGGGCGGGCGCCGGCGACGGGGGGCAAACGCCTCCGCGGCGTTCGAGAGACGGCGGCGGACCGGCGGCCACAGCGGCCCGTCGCCGGCGCCCCCGGGCGACGGCAAATCGTTCGCCCCGGGGGCGTTCGCGCCGTTGCGGCGCGGCGCCGTCCCCTCACGCCGCCGCGACGAATTCCCCCGCGAGCGCCTTGGCGATCAGCGCGCGCGTCTCCTCGATCCCATAGAGCGCGATGAACGAGCCCAGGCGCGGCCCGCGGTCCTCGCCGAGCAGCACCGCGTAGATCATGTTGAAGAACTCGTTCGAGACGCCGGGGCGCTCGGGCGTCGCCCCTTTCGCGTTCATGTCCTGGTAGCGCGGGATCGGCCGCGCAATGTCGTAGAGCGCGTGCTGGATGTCCTCGGCGCTCGCCTCGGGGGAAAGCCCGGCGAGCTTGGCCGACACCGCTTCGAGCGCGCCGCGCTCGACTTCGTCGGCCAGGCGGTAGCGCTTCTTTGGCGCCACGAAATCCCGGAAATAGGCGACCGCGTAGCCGACGAGCTTATCGAGCCGCGGATGGTTTTCCGGCGTCGCCGACGGCGCATAACGGCGCAGGAAGCCCCATAGCACCGCCGGGTTGTCGCTGTTGGCGACGGCGGCGAGGTTGAGCAGCATGGCGAAGGAGACCGAGGTCTGCGCCTCGCCTCCGTGCGCGAGCTTCTCGGGTGCCGGCGGCGAGCCCGAATGAACGTGCCAGACGGGATTGCCGAGCCGCTCCTTCCATTCCTGGCGCGGGTAGGCGTCGAGAAAGCCGAGGTAGTCGTCGACGGTGCGCGGGATGACGTCGAAATAGAGCCGCTTGGCCGCCGTCGGCTTCTGGAACATGAACAGCGACAGGCTCTCCGGGCTGGCGTAGGTCAACCATTCGTCGATGGTCAGGCCGTTGCCCCGCGACTTCGAGATCTTCTGGCCCTTTTCGTCGAGAAACAATTCATAGTTGAAGCCGGCGGGCGGCTCGGCGCCGAGCGCGCGCACGATTTGCGATGACAGCTTGACCGAATCGATCAGGTCCTTGCCCGCCATCTCGTAGTCGACGCCGAGCGCGTACCAGCGCATCGCCCAATCCGGCTTCCATTGCAGCTTGCAGCAGCCGCCGGTGACCGGCGTCTCGAACTCCTCGTTCGTTTCAGGATCGCGCCAGCGGATCGTCCCCTTCTCGGCGTCGAAACCGAGGAGCGGCACCTGCATGACGATGCGGGTGTGTGGGTGGATCGGCAGGAACGGAGAATAAGTCGCCGCGCGCTCCTCGCGCAGGCTCGGCAGCATGATCGCCTGCACAGCTTCGAAGCGCCGCAGCATGTGTAGCAGCGCGGCGTCGAAGCGACCTGACTTGTAATATTCGCTCGACGAGGCGAATTCGTAGTCGAAGCCGAAGCCGTCGAGGAAGCGGCGCAGCCGCGCGTTGTTGTGCGCGGCGAAGCTGTCGTATTCGCCGAACGGGTCGGGCACCTCGGTCAGCGGCTTGCCCAGATGCTTTTCGACCATCGCGCGGTTGGGAATATTGTCGGGCGTCTTACGCAGGCCGTCCATGTCGTCGGAAAAGGCGATCAGTCGCGTCTCGATGGCGTCGTTGGTAAGCACGCGAAAAGCGTGACGCACCATGGTCGTGCGCGCCACCTCGCCGAACGTGCCGATGTGCGGCAGACCGGAAGGGCCATAGCCGGTCTCGAACAGCACGCGCCGTTGCCCGGTGCGCTCAACGCGGGCGATCAGCTTGCGCGCTTCTTCGAAGGGCCACGCCTTCGAGACTTCGGCGGCCTCGCGCAGGGCAGCTTGCGACATCAAATTCTTCCCTTAACCGACTTTCGCGGCCAAGGGCCGCGTGAGCCGCGCACAGTAGAAAGGCGCGAGGCCAAGTCAATGGCGAGAGCGATTCGAGGCGCTGGGACGCGCCGCACGTGGGGGCGGTCGTCGGCACTGGCGTTGACACGCGCTCACGAGTGAAAAGAATTGGACCCAGGCCGACTTCGGCCTCATAGCGGAACGCGCGCCCGGTTGCGGCGTCATGCGATCCGCTCGCGCCATGGTCATCGAGCGGGCGCGCCAGACGGGAGACGAGACCTCCGATGAGTCTGATCGAACGCCTTTTCGGCCTCGAGGGCCGGCTCGCGCTGGTCACGGGGTCTTCGGCAGGGATCGGCGCCGCGATCGCTCGCGGCTTCGCCGGCGCCGGGGCGAGGGTCGTCGTCAACGGCCGTTCGCCGGAAAGGATCGAGGCGGTCGTCGCCGCAATCGCCGCCGAAGGCGGCAAGGCCCATGGCGTCGCCTTCGACGTCACCGACAGCGCGCAGGTTCGCGCCGGCGTCGCGCGGATCGAGCAGGAGATCGGTCCGATCGACATTCTCGTCAACAACGCCGGCATGCAGCGCCGCGGGCCGCTGGAGGATTACGCCGAAGAGACTTGGCGGGAGCTGATGCGCGCCAACCTCGACAGCGTGTTCTTCGTCGGCCAGACCGTGGCGCGCGCGATGATCGCCCGCAAGCGCGGCCGCATCGTCAACATCTGCTCGGTGCAGAGCGAACTGGGACGTCCCGGCATCGCGCCCTACACGGCCTCGAAAGGGGCGGTGAAGATGCTCACCAAGGGCATGGCGATCGACTGGGGCAAATACGGCATCCGCGTCAATGGCCTGGGCCCCGGCTATTTCCGCACCGAACTCAACGAGGCGCTGGTCGAGGACGAGAAGTTTTCTTCCTGGCTCGCCGGGCGCACGCCGCTTGGGCGCTGGGGCGAAGTCGACGAGCTCGTCGGCGCCGCCATCTTTCTCGCTTCCGACGCATCCAGCTTCGTCAACGGACACATTCTCTACGTCGACGGCGGCGTTACCGCCTCGATCTGAAGCGCGCCTCGCCGTCGTCGTGATAGGCGTGACAGCGCGTGAATTTGGATGTTTGCGAAATCGGCGGAGTCACGATCGCGCAAGGACCGTCGAGGCTGCGACGGCGGCGCCTCGTCCGTTCGTTCGGCGCCCGGATTCGCCAGGAAAACATGGGCATTGCCGCCGCCGGCGTCATCAGCCCGTGATTTTATTTTCGCTGGCGACGCGCCGCCGCCGCCGTCATCAGCGTGTGGTTTGACTCTCGCCGGCGCCGCTGACAATCTCTTTGCGCGAGCCGTCATTTCGGATGCGCGACATTGCCCACTTTTGGGCTTCGATTCGCCTAATTTGCTGCCTCTTGTTGAACCCGCCTTAACTCGGTTCTCGAATGGGTTCGGTCTAAAACAGTTTAGAGCGTTACCACGAAGAATACGACAAAAGGGATTGCGACGAATTTGATTGGCTCAGGCGTAACGAGTGAGAGCTTGCCCATGACGAGTATACCGGGAAACCCGTCCGAAGTTCCAAATTCTTCGCCTCCTTTGCAAGAGACTCCCAGCGAGATCCGGGAAGCGTTGCGCGAGTTTCAGGAAGCGCTGGGCGAACTGAAGAACGCGCCGCCGCTTCCCAAAGCCTCCTTGCCGGAAGGGTATGGATGGGGCGACGGCGCCACAGCCGAGGAAGCCCCCGAGGCGCCCTCCGAGCCGATCGTCCTTCCCGCAGACGCGCTGTCATATGAGCGAGGATCGGGCGCCGACGGCGAAGCCGCCGCGCGCGCCGATCTTCAGCGACTCGACGGTTTCGGCTCGCCGCCTCCCGATTTCGTCGCATCGTCCGCGGAGCAGTCCATGAAGATTAGGTCGCGGCGCGGCAGACGCTGGCTTGTCGTCGGTTCGGCGCTCGCGGTCGCATTTGCGCTGACCATGGGAACGGACTCATCGAACCGTGACGCGCAGGATCGCGATAGCGCGATGGCGGCGATTTCCTCAGCGCAAGCCGCGCTGGCCGATCGACCGCTCGCGGCGGCCGAGGAAACCGAGGCCGGCCCCACGGGTTGGTCCGACCGCGCCGCGCAGTTGCAATTTGCGACCCCGGCGCTCGCTTTGACGGCAGACGCGGCGCCAAGCTCGACGGACGCCGCAGACGCGACTTCGGTCGTCGCGGCGAACGCCGCGGCGCCGGCGCCGGCGCCGACTGCGACGCCGTCCGTCGCCAGCGAAAGCGTGGTTCGCGGCGTGAGCGACAAGGAAATCCGGTTTGGCATGGCGGCGCCGTTCAGCGGGGCGGCGAGGGAACTCGGCCGCCAAATGAAGATCGGCGTCGATGTCGCGTTCGACCAGATCAACGACGCGGGCGGCGTGAACGGACGGCAGTTGCGCGTGGTGAGCGCCGACGACGGCTATGAACCGACCCGCACCGGCGAGGCCATGCAGGAGCTTTATGATAAGGACCAAGTCTTCGGCTTCATCGGCAACGTGGGAACACCCACGGCGGCGGTCGCCTTGCCGTTCGCCCTCGATCGCCGAACGCTGTTCTTCGGGGCGTTCACCGGCGCCAGTATTCTTCGACGCGATCCCCCCGATCGCTACGTCTTCAATTATCGAGCGAGCTATGCCGAAGAGACCGACGCAGTTGTTCGCTATCTCGTGAAAGTGAGGCGGATCCTGCCCAGTCAGATCCTGGTCTTCGCGCAACAGGACTCGTACGGCGATTCCGGCTATGCCGGCGTCGCGAAGGCGGTGCGCTCGTTGCCGGGCGACAATCCCGACATCGTTCGCATCGGCTACAAGCGCAACACGGTCGACGTGCAGGATGCAGTGAACCAGTTGCGCGCCTACAAGGGGCAGATCAAGGCGGTGGTCATGGTGGCCGCATACCGGGCCGCCGCGAAGTTCATCGAAAAGACCCGCGATCTCTACCCGTCGTTGATCTACACCAACGTCTCTTTCGTCGGCAGCACGGCGCTGTCCGACGAGTTGACGCTGTTGGGGCCGCGATACGCCAACGGCGTCATCGTGACCCAGGTGGTGCCGGCCATAAACAGCTACTCTTCAATTATATTGAAATACAAAGCGGCCCTCGACAAATATTTTCCCGGCGAAGCCCCCGATTACGTCTCGCTCGAGGGTTACATCGATGCGAGCATTCTCGCCGAAGCCGTCAAGCGCGTCGGTCCCCAAATCAATACGGAAAAACTCGTCGACGAACTCGAGCGGATGCGCGATTACGACATGGGGCTGGGAACCCAGCTGAGTTTCAGCCCGGACGACCACCAGGCTTCTCACAAGGTGTGGGGCACGCAGCTCGACGAAGCCGGGCACTATCAGCCCGTCGATCTGCAGTGAGGAGGCAAGCGCCAGCGCCGCCGGCCCGTATGGACGGCGCGCCACGGCGGCGTCGATGCTGACGAAACGCGAAGCGCCGCCGAGACGTCTCGCCGCGTCGCTTCGGACGCGAAACGCCACCCTTCCCCGCCGATCGGCTTAGTATTCCCGATACCCAGGGCCCGGCGCCAACCACGGGTTCGCGCCGCGCTGCGGGGGGTAACCTGGCGGGCGCCGATACGGCCCCTCGTACGGGCCGACGGGGTGGCGCGGACGCCATTCGGGACGCCGCGGAACCCTGGGAACGCACAGGCCGTCATAGCGCCTGATCTCGCCTGGCTGGCACGCTCGGGGCGTGCGCAGGTTGACGCAGGCGCCGTTGACCCGAGTCAGACCCGGCGTGCAAAGGATTGGGCCGCCCGTGCGGTGGCAGAGATTGTCGGGCCCCGGCGCTTCGCCCCTCGGGCAATCGATCACGCAACGCCCGTCCGCGGGGTGATAACCGGGATTGCAGGCGTGCTCGCAATGGCCGTCACGCACGTCTTGCCTGGGGCAACACTCCCCGCCGGGCATGCGAACCGCGCCCTCGGGGCAGGCTTGCACGCACTTGCCGTCGCGCACGTCTTGCCTGGTGCAGCACTCTCCATTGGGCAGGCGGATCGCGCCCTCCGGGCAGGCCTGCACGCACTTGCCGTCATGCACGTCCTGCCTCGGGCAGCATTGCCCATCGGGCATGCGAACCGCGCCCTCGGGGCAGGCTTGCGTGCACTTGCCGTCATGCACGTCCTGCCTCGGGCAGCATTGCCCATCGGGCATGCGAACCGCGCCCTCGGGGCAGGCTTGCACGCACTTGCCGTCGCGCACGTCCCGCTCCGGGCAGCATTGCCCATCGGGCAATCCGACTTCGCCGTAACCGCAGCATTTGCGCGACCGCCAGGCGGTTTCGCCGGGCGGGCAAACGCGCTCGCAGCCGCCGCGCAGGTCGGCCTGAGCGCCCTCCGGACACCGGGCCAGCCACGCGCATCGGATCGAACCGTCGGATCCGCGCAGCGCCGCTGCGCCGATCGGACAGCCCAGATTGCCGCCGCGCAACGGCTCGCATTCGCCATTGGCGCCCGGCGCCGTCCCCTGCGGACAGCACTGAACGCCGCCGCCGTGGCCGGGCGGGCATCGCGGCGCCTGACACAGGCCGTCGAAACTCGTGAAGTCCGGTGGACAGGCGGACGGCGCCGGCCACCCCGCAATCGCGGTCACGGGCGTGGGAAGGACGAACGCGCTCTGGGCGCAGCTGCGCGGGATCGCGATGTCGCCGAGATGGCCGTGAAATGCGGGATTGCCCGAATCGTCGAAATAATTGGCGAAATAGCTTTGCAGCGGCGGAACGTTGTCGGGCCGCACCTTTTCGATCGCATTGCCTTGCAGGCCGTTGAGCGGCAGCGGTCCGCTCGCGGCGAGTTCGGCGGCAAGAGCGGGGTCGTCGGCGACGCGCAGTTGCTCGCCCGTCGTCCACAGGAAGACGCCGCAGGCGCCTGAATCGAGACTGCCGTCCGGCCGATAGCCGGAGCCGATCGCGACGCCGCCGTTGGCGTTGCGAAGCGCGGCGGCGAAGCCGATCGCATATTCGTCGGGCTCGGCCTGCCACGTTGCGGGGGCGCCGGCGTCGAGTTGTAGCAGACGGTAACGCAACGCCCGGCTCGTCGCCGGTTGCGCGAGCGCCTGGAAATCGAAAGCGCCGGTCGGCGCGCCGCGTTCGGAAAGGATCATCGCGCCGCGATCGTCGAAGACGATTTTGGAAATCTCGCTGGGGGCGTCCCCGGGCGGGACTTGCAGCTCGATGCGCGCATCGGCGCCGAAGGCGCCGTTCGGCAAAATTGCGACCGACCAGACGCTGAGGCCGTCGGCGACCGCGTAATAGAGGCGGCCGGCGTGGACCGCCAAGCCGAAAATGCGCCGCTCAGGCGGGGCATAGCCCCAGCTTGCGGGGTCGCGGCTATGAAAGTTCGGGCTCGCGATGTCGAGGCGGTTGGCGGGATCGAAAGCGACGGGCGGCAAGCCCGCCGCCTTGCGGCCGTCGACGCCATGATCGAAGCGGCCGAGTTCGACACCGTTGAGGCCGAAGCGATGAATCAAACCGGTCGCCCGATCGGCGGCGAACAAGCTGCTGGAGGCCGGATCGAACGCCAGGCCGCCGAGGGCGGGTCCGGGATTGGGCGCCCCGTCCAGCGTCACGTTGGCGAACAGCGAGACGGCGCCGTTGGCGCCGTCGACGCGCCAGATCGAGCCCGGCCCGCCCTGCATCGCGGCGGGACCGAACAGGCCCGGCATGAACGCGGCGCCCGGCGCGCCGTCGGCCAGGCGTTGGGGCGGCTTGCCGGCCTCGGTCGCCGGCAGAACGATGGGCAGGCCGTAGGCCGAACTGGCGGCGAGATAGATGTTGGGCGGCGCCGCCTTGTCCAGCGCGACGGCGAAAACCTGGCCGACCTGCGCCGCCGTCACGCTGAACGGATTGGGCGCCGGCAGGACCTGCGCCTGCGGCGGGCCGCCGGCGCCGCGCAAATCGATGACGCGCGCCGAAAGGCCGTTGGGATCGATGAAGGTGACCGCGACCGGGTCAACTCCTTGCGGCGTCGGCGTCATCGCGCTCGCGCCGGAAAAGCCGCTGACCACCGCTTCGCCGTCGGTCACGATCGCATGATCGCTCGATTGCGCCGCGGCGGGATGTTCGAGTGCCGGCGTCGTCAGGCCGAGGCCCCCCAACAGGGCCAAAAGCGCGATCCTTGCGCTTAGGGCCTTCACGACGAGCGTGCGCGGCGCGGAGCGGGTATTCGGAATTTCAGCGCCCCGACGCGTCGAGGCTGCGGCGGCTCGAATTGCTGCGTACATAGGCCCCTCCCAAGGCGACGAACGGCGCGAGAACCATCGGAGGCAAGGCGTATCGGTAGGCAATAGAACGGCAATGGCCGACCAATATCGCCGCTTTCGTCATCCGACGCAAATTCGTGATGGCGACGCGGGACGACCAAAGCTGGTTACGGGACGCAAACGGAGACGGAGCCTTTGTCGGATTGCGCGGCGCCGCGTCGCGAATCGTGGAAGCAACTCGACGCCGAGCGAATCGTCAGCCGACGATCTCGGCGTATTCGTCCATCGTGAGCGGGTGTCCGATCAAGTAGCCCTGAATTTCTTCGCAACCTTCCTTCATCAGGAACAAGAGTTGCTCTTCCGTTTCCACGCCCTCGGCGACCACCGGTATGCGCAGGTTGTGCCCGAGGCCGATGAGCGCGCGCACGACGGCGGTGGAATGTTCGTCGCCGACGAGCGTCGACACGAATTCCCGGTCGATCTTGATCTTGTCGAACGGGAAAGATCGCAGCGCGGAGAGCGAGGAATAGCCCGTTCCGAAATCGTCCATGGCGATCTTGAGGCCAAGCGTCTTGAGTTCGCGCAAGATCGACAGCACGCGAGGCGGGTCGGCGATGACGACGCGCTCGGTGATTTCCAGCGAAAGCCGCTCAGCCGCCAGGCCCGTCTCGGAAAGAACGGCGCGAACGAGATCGGGCAAGGAAATCGGGTCGCGGAGCTGAAGCGGAGAGATGTTCACGGCGACCTGAAGAGGGCGCTTCCACGACATGGCTTCGCGGCATGCTTCCCGCAACACCCACTCGCCGAGTTCGCAGATCAGGTTGCTCTCCTCAGCCAGGGCGATGAACTCTCCCGGCAACAGCAGACCGCGCGTCGGATGACGCCAACGCACCAGAGCTTCGAAGCCGAAAATCTCGCCGCCGATTTGCGCCATGGGTTGATAGTGGAGAACCAGCTCGCCTTCCTTGACGACCGAGCGCAGTTCGCTCTGCAGCGTCGCGCATTCGCGCTGGCGAACGTCCATCTCGGTTTCAAACAATCGGAACGTCCCGCGGCCTTCCGCTTTGGCGCGATGAAGGGCGGCGTCGGCGGCGCCGAGCAGCGTAATTTCGTCGGCGCCGTCGGCCGGGTAGACTGCGACGCCGACGCTGAGGCCGACTCGCATCCTTTGACCGGCGATCACGAAATCTTCGGCCAGCGCCTCCAAAAGCTGCTCCGCGATCGATTCTGCGGCTGAGGGCTGTTTCCCCTCCGACAGCAGAATGAATTCGTCGCCGCCCGTACGCGCGAGAAACGCTCCGCCGGTGACCGCCCGGAAACGCGCCACGACCGCGCGCAACAGCGAGTCGCCGATCGACTGCCCGAAGAACTCGTTGACGCCCTGGAAATAGTCGAGGTCGAAGCATAACACCGCGAATTGCTCGCCCGAGGTCGCGGCTCTGTCGAAAGCGGAGGCGAGGCGCTTGGCGAGCGCGGGGCGATTGGGCAGACCGGTGAGAGCGTCGTGGCTCGCCAAGTGCGCAAGCTTCTCTTCGGATTCGGCCCGAGCCTCATGCTCTTCGAGCAGAGACGCTTGCGTCGCGCGAAGTTCGCCTTCGGCGCGCACGCTTTGCGTGACGTCCTCGTGGGTGGCGACCCAGCCGCCGTCCGGCATCGGCTGATGGTAGACGCGGATCGTTCGGCCATCCGTGAGCTGCGTCGTCCAGGTGCGCGGCTCGGAGCCGACATTCACCTTGTCGCACCACGCGAGATACTCCTGCTGCGTCACCCTCGGGAATGCGCCGCCGGCGAAACGCCCCGCCGCGATTTCCTCCAGGCTCATCCCCGGGCGAATGCTGTCGGGGTCGAGGCCGTACATCTGCGCGTAGCGACGGTTGGACAGGATCAGCCGACGATCGCGGTCGAAGTAGCAGACCCCCTGGCCAATGTGATCCAGCACGGTTCCACACTGAACGATTCGCGCTTCGAGCGCCGTGCGGGTCGTCCGAGAATTCTTTTTGCTTTCGCCGCGGCGAGGGCCGGAAGAGTTTGTTTGTCGGGTCGAATTGCGTCGGGGCATTGGCAATCCGTTTGTGATGGGCGCCGAACCATTCCTTTCGCACGGCGGCGAGGCGGGCGAGCAAACCTGGTGATTCGCGCCGCGTCACGGCATGAATTTGGCCGCCGCCATCGTGACAAAAGATTCTGAAACTTTTGTTGCCGTGCCGAAGCGATGTGACATGTCCCCGCGGCTTATGTCCATGCACTTGTGTTCGCCTATTGTGCAATATTGCCGCGATGGAACTTGTCGCTCGACAGCGCAAGCGCGCTTGCGGCGACGGCGCCGCTCGGGACAGCGATCCGACGCTTCTCCCGTCGCCTTCGTCGAGAGTTGGCGTAATATGTCCCAGCGCCTTGATGCGAAGGCGCCGGAGCCGACCATGTCGCGATCGCAAGAGCCGACTTTAGACGCGTTCCCGAATCCCGTGGTGCGCTATTTTCTCGCCACGCGGCCGGCCTTTCTTTCAATGACGGCGATGGCGGTCGTCGTCGGGCTCGCCGCCGCCGCCGGTTCGGCCGTGCGACTCGATCCGGTCTTGGCGACGCTGACGGCGATCTTCGCCGTCGTCGCCCACGCCGGCGTCAATGTGCTCAACGACTACTACGACGGCCTCAGCGGCTGCGACGACGCCAACGACGAGCGCCTGTTTCCGTTCACCGGAGGCAGCCGTTTCGTGCAGAACGGCGTCTTGAGCCTGAACGCGGTCGGGAGATTCGGCTACGTCCTGCTGGCGACCACTGTCGCCGCCGGCCTTTGGCTGACCGCCCACAGCGCGCCCGGACTGATCGCGATCGGGCTCGCCGGCCTCCTCATCGGCTGGGCCTATTCGGCGCCGCCGATCGCGTTACAGGCGCGCGGGCTGGGCGAGGTCGCCATCGTCGCCGGTCTGCTGCTGGTGGTCGTTGGCGCCGATTTCGTCGAGCGCCGCACCTTCGATTTCGCGCCCGTCGCCGCCGGCCTCGGATTCGCGCTGCTGCTCGCCAACGTGCTCTACGTCGCGCAATTTCCCGACCGTCGTGCCGACGCGGCGGCGGGCAAGCGCACCATGGTGGTGCGGCTCGGCGCGGCCGACGCGCGCTGGGGCTATGCGCTGATCGCGCTCCTCGCCTACGGCTGGACGCTGGCGATGATCGCCTCGGGCCGCCTGCCCGAATTGGCGCTGATCTCGCTGGCGCCCGCGGCGGCGAGCTTGGTCGCGATACGCGCGCTGTGGGCCAACGCCGCCCGTCCGCAGGCGCTCGCGCCGGCGATCAAGACGACGATCGCCGCGGCGCTGGCGCACGGCCTGCTGATGACCGCGGCGCTTGCCTTCGCCCGCTGACGGCCGCCAGCCGGGCGCAGGACGCGTCAGTCGCGAACCGCGTCCTTGCTCTCGAGGGAATCGATCAGCGCGCGCAGCGTCGCGATGGTCGAAGCATCCGCCTCGCCGTCGACGCGCTCGGGGCGGAAGTGGCGCTGGAAGGCGGCCACCACGGTTCGCGTGCGCCGATCGTAGACGCCGCTGAGCTCGACGCCGTAGCCATAGAGCGCGAGCATCGCTTGCAACGCCCGGACCGGCGGCCCTTCCTCACCCATGGCGAACAGCGCGCCGCCGACGATCGGCGCCGGCTCGCGCCAATGGCCGACGCCGCCGCGCGCGAGCGCGTCCCAGGGGAATTTCTCGCCGGGATCGCGCTTGCGCTCGGGTGCGACGTCGGAATGGGCGAGAACGCGTTCGCGACGAATGGAGCGCCGCGACGCGATGTCGCGGCACAGCGCGATGACGGCGTCGATCTGCCGGCGCGGAAAAGGCGGCAACGCGCCGTCATGGCCGGCATTGACGATCTCGACGCCGATCGAAGCGGTATTGAGATCGCTCTGGCCGCTCCAGAAGCCGGCGCCGGCGTGCCAGGCGCGCTTGTCCTCGCAGACGAGTTGCGCGACTTCGCCGTTCTCCCAGACGAAGTAATGCGCCGAGACCTGCGAAGCCGGATCGCGCAGCAACGCCAACGCGCCCTCGGCGGTCGGCATGCCGGTGTAATGCAGAATGATGCAGTCAGGCCGCGCGGCGCCGCGACGCTCGCCGAAGTTGGGCGAGGGCAGGAACGCGGCGGCGACGGGACTGTCGGGAATCGGCTCAACCGTCATGCCGCGCGCTCACGCGTCGACGCCGGGCGCCAACGCTGCGAAGAAACCGTCCCCCGCCGGCGAAGGCGGGGGAGGGCGGAACCGATCAATAGTAAGAGCGGCAAACGCGGTTGCCGTAATAATCGTAATACCACTCGGCGCAGCGGCCGGGCGGCGGCCCGGGCGGATAATAGCCGGGGCCCGGCGGAGTTGCCGAGGCGCCGATCGCCGCGCCGCTCGCCGCGCCGATGGCGGCGCCGGCCAGTGCGCCGCCGGGGCGGTTGGTCAACGCGCCGCCGATCAGCGCGCCGGTCGCGCCGCCGATGATGGCGCCGCCCGCCGCGTTCTGACCCTGCGGCGTGTCGCAGCCCGCCAGCGACACGGCCGTCGCCATGGCTAGCGAAAGGAAAAAGAGTTTTCTCATCGCATCCGTCTCCTATGCGTCGCGCGAAAATCGCTCGTCGACGTCTCCGTTACGGTCTGGCCGCTCGCCGCGGGCCCCGACCCCTTAAGCCCCCGCACCCCTAGCACGTTCGCCGACGGTGGCACAGATTTGGTGAACCCCAAGTGAATTTCCCGAGCGTCCGCTCACGGCGCGGCGGGCTCGCCCGACGCGGCGTGCATCGCCTGGTCCAGCACTTCGAAGCCTCGTGGGCTCAGGCTCGCCGCGGCGTTGAAGCGCAGGAACCCGCGCGCGTCGTCCGCAGCGCTGAAGACGGGGCCTGGCGCGAAGGCAACGCCGTTGCGCAGGCCGAATTGGGCGATTTGCGTCGCGTCGAGCCCGTCGGGCAGACGCGCCCAGAGGAAAATCCCGCCGCGCGGCTCGATCCACGGCGTCAGGCCGCCGGCCCTGAGGCGGGTTAATGTCTTGCCCATCGCGTCGGCCAGGCGCGCGCGCAGCGCGGTCAAGTGGCGCCGGTAGCCCGCCTCGGTCAGCATCCGGTGGAGGAAGGCGGCGGCGAAATGGCCGCTGCTGAGCGAAGTGGCGAGTTTCAGGTCGACGATCGGGTCGACCCAGTCGGGCCGGATCGCCAAGTAGCCGCAACGAAGCGCCGCCGAGATCGTCTTGGAAAAGCTGCCGACCTGGATGACGCGCTCGAGCCCGTCGAACCCCGCCAGCCGCGCCGCCGGCGGTCCGGATTCGAAATCGGCGAAGATCTCGTCCTCGACGACGACCACGTCGTGTCGCTCGGCGAGCTTGAGCACGCGATGGGCGACGGCCGCCGACAGCGAGGCGCCGGTCGGATTGTGCAGCCCGGCGATGGTCAGATAGAGACGCGGCGCATGGGTCGAAAAGACGTTGGCGAGCGCCTGGACGTCCGGCCCCTCGGGCGTGTGGGTCACGGCGACGACGTTTACGCGGTGCGCCTTGAGCAGCGGCAGCAGCCTGAAATAGCTGGGATCGTCGACCACGACCGCGTCGCCCGGCTGGACCAGGAAGCGCAAGGCGAGGTCGACCCCCTGCGTGCTCAATTCGGTCAGCACGATTTGCTCGGGCGAGGCCGCGACGCCGCGCTCGCTGAGGCGCACCGCGAGCTGGCGGCGCAGCGGCGCATAGCCGATCGGCGAATCGTATTGCGTCTTGCGGAACGCGCGATCGCGCGCAAGGTCGCGTAGCGCCCGCTGCATCCCGAGTTCCGGCAACCAGGATTCGGGCAGCCAGCCGGAGCCCGGCTGCACCAGGTCGGGATCGGATTCGAGCGCGGCCCTGATCGACCACAGCCAGTCGGCCACCGGCTCGCGCCGCTCCACCGTCCGCGCGAGCACCAAGGGCCGCGTCGGCCCGCCGACGAAAAAACCGGAACCGCGCCGCGCGACCACCGCGCCCTCGGCGACCAGCCGATCGTAGGCCTCGACGACCGTCGACTTTGAAACCGCCAAACTCGCCGCGAGGACGCGCACCGAAGGCAGGCGCGCGCCCGGCGCGAGCGCGCGGCTGTCCATGCGGCTTCGTAAGGACGCCATGACGGCGCCGACCCGTGTCGGCGCGCGATCGTCAGGCGGCGGGCTATCGAGCATCTGTATTGCCCATTGACTTGTACAGTTCGGCCAAACTGTACCTTATTGTCTCTGGCAGCGCCAGCCCGCGTCCGCGATGAAGGAGGGGAAAGGAGTGGGTCATGATGAAGCCGAAGGCCATCGCCGCGACAGCTTTGGCATGGGGCGCGCGAATCGCGCTTTGGCCCGCGCGCGTCACCGCCGCGCGCGCCGCTTTTCGCCAATTGGCGGCGATGGACGCGCGCGAACTCGCCGACATCGGCCTAACTGGGCAAGATCTGCGCGACGCGACAGCGCTGGCCCTCGACGTCGATCCGACGCTGAACCTCGCCGCGCGCGCCGCCGAGGCGCGAACCGCCACGCTGGAGCGCCGGCCGGCCGCGCGAGTGCGTCCAACCAGGCGGCACGACGCCGCGCTCGCGAGAACCGGCTCGTGATGCCGCGGCGCGAAGAGACGGTCGGCTTGCTGCTGGGGCTCATCGGGGTGGCGATTTTCGCCGCGACGCTGCCGTTGACGCGGCTCGCGGTGGCGAGCGTCAGCCCGCAATTCCTCGCCGCCGCCCGCGCAGCGATCGCCGGCCTGATCGCGATTCCGGTGCTGGCGGTCGGCGGCAAGGCGCCGCCGTGGCGCGACTTTCCGCTATTGATTCTATCCGCGCTCTGCCTCGCGGTCGGCTTTCCCGGTTTCTCCGGCTTCGTGATGCGCGCGCTCCCCGCCGCGCACGCGGGCGTGGTCATCGGCGCTCTGCCGCTCGCCACTGTGGCCGCCGCGGCGCTGATCGACCGTGAGCGGCCCTCGCCGGCGTTCTGGGCCTGCGCGATTTTCGGCGCCCTGCTCGTGGTCGGCTTCGCGCTGCATCACGGCGGCGCCGCTCTGCAAGGCGCCGACGCGCTGTTGCTCGCCGCCGTCGCGAGCGCGGCTGTGGGTTACACATTGTCCGCGCGTCTGTCGCGGCGCATGCCGGCGCGCGAAGTCATTTCGTGGATCGTCGTCCTCGCCCTTCCCGCCTCGGCGCCGCTGACCGTTCTCTGGCGCCCGCACGATCCGGCGAGCGTCCCGGCGCTCGCTTGGGCCTGCCTGGCCTATCTTGGGGCGATGAGCATGTATCTCGGCTTCTTCGCCTGGAACGCCGGGCTGGCGCTGGGCGGCGTCGCGCGCGTCAGCCAAGTTCAACTCGCGCAGCCGTTCCTGACCCTCGCGCTCGCCGCCTGGCTGTTGGGCGAGCGCATCGACGGGGAGACCGTGATTTGCGCGGTTCTGGTCGTCGTTCTGGTCTTTGTCGGCCGCCGGCTGCGGGTCGGGCTGGCGCGGCCGGCCTCGGCCACTTGACCCGCGTCGCTCGGCGAGCCTATGCCCTTGTCTTAGCCAGTCGGCCGGACGGCCGTCGCCTTCGGGCGGAGGAAAGTCCGGGCTCCACGCGGACACGGCGCCGGATAACGTCCGGCGGGGGCGACCCCAGGGACAGCGCCACAGAAAGCAAACCGCCGGCGCAGGGCGAAAGCCCGAGCCGGTAAGGGTGAAAGGGTGCGGTAAGAGCGCACCGCGTCGGCGGCAACGTCGGCGGCACGGCAAGCCCCGCCGGGAGCAAGACCGAATAGGAGCGATGCGCGGCGTCTTCGGGCGCTGCGGGGCCAGTCCGCGGGCCTTGTCGCTCGGGTTGGTTGCTTGAGGCGCCCGGCGACGGGCGTCCCAGAGGAATGGCCGTCACGTCGGGGGCCTCGCGGCTCCCGGCCATACAGAACCCGGCTTACAGGCCGGCTGGCTGACTTTCTTAGCGGGCGCGGGCTCGCGCCCTTGAAAGGCGAGACAATGCTGCATGCTCATTCCGTCGTTCCCTCCGGCGCCTGGTCGGGCGAGCCCGTCGATACGGTGGTGCTCGATTATGACGAGCGCTATCGGCGCCGTGTCGCCATGACCGGCGTGCGCGGCCTCGGCTTCCTGCTCGATTTGCCGGAAGCGGTGATGCTGCGCGCCGGCGACGGGATCAGGCTGGAGGACGGCCGCATCGTCGAGGTCGTCGCCGCGCCGGAATCGCTCGTCGAAATCCGCGCCGCCGACCCGGCCGCCTTGACGCGAATCGCCTGGCACCTCGGCAATCGCCACCTGCCGACCGAACTGATGAAGAAGAGCCTGCGCATCCGCAACGATCCGGTGATCGAGGAGATGGCGCGCGGCCTCGGCGGCGCCCTGGTCGCGATCGAGGCGCCGTTCAATCCGGAAGGCGGCGCCTATGTGCGCGCGCCGGCGACCGATCATGTTCACGGCCATAACCATGATAACGACCACGATCATGAGCACGGGCGCCGGCACGGCGAGGCGCATCATCGTCATGGCGATCACCAGAGCGTCGGCGGCGAGCCGCATGCTCATGGCGCCGGCTGCGGCTGCGACGACCACGACCATCACGACCACGCGCATCACGGTCATGACCACGATCATGGCCACGCCGAGCGCTGAGCCGGGCGACTGGCGCGAACTGCCGCTGTTTCTCTGGCTCTCGCCCGCTTTTCCGGTGGGTGCCTTCGCCTATTCGCACGGCCTGGAGTGGGCGGTCGAGGCGGGCGACGTCGTCGATGCGGCCTCGCTGCGCGGTTGGCTGGCCGACCTCGCCGCGTTTGGCGCGCCGCGCATGGACGCGATCCTGTTCGCCGCCGCGCACCGCACGGTCGAGGTCGCGGATTGGAGCGCGCTGAACGAAATCAACGAATTGGCGGTTGCGCTGGCCGGCTCGGCCGAGCGGCGGCTGGAGACGACCGCGCAAGGAGGCGCGTTCCTTCTGGCCGCCCGCGCCGCATGGGACTGCGAGGCGCTGGCGCGCGTTCCAGAGCGCGCCGTGGATCCGATCGCTTATCCGATCGCGGTCGCCGCAGCCGCCGCGGGCCATGGCATGGACCGCCGACGCGCGGCCAAGGCCTTCGTCGTCGCCCTGTTCGCCAATCTGGTCTCGGCCGCGGTTCGGCTGAGCGTGGTCGGCCAGACCGACGGGCAGCGGGTCTTGGCAGGGATTTTGCCTGATCTCGCCGCAATGGCGCGCGAGGCGGCGGGCGCGAGGCTCGACGATCTCGGCGTTTGCGCGTTCCGCTCGGACATCGCCGCGATGCGGCACGAAACGCAATATTCGAGGTTGTTCCGTTCATGAGCCGATCCCAACAACCCCTGCGCGTCGGAGTCGGCGGCCCCGTCGGCTCCGGCAAGACAGCGCTGATGGAGCGCTTGTGCAAGCGCCTGAGCGGCGAATTCGACATCGCCGCAATCACCAACGACATCTACACCAAGGAGGACGCACGCATCCTGGTCGAAGCCGGCGCGTTGCCGGCCGAGCGCATCATGGGCGTCGAAACCGGCGGCTGTCCGCACACGGCGATCCGCGAGGACGCCTCGATCAACCTCGCGGCGGTCGAGGAGATGCGCCGCCGCTTTCCCACGCTCGACCTCATCCTCGTCGAATCGGGCGGCGACAATCTCGCCGCGACGTTTTCGCCCGAACTCGCCGATCTCACGATCTATGTCATCGACGTCGCCGGCGGCGAAAAGATTCCGCGTAAAGGGGGGCCGGGCGTCACCCGCTCTGACCTGCTCGTCATCAACAAGATCGACCTCGCCCCTTACGTCGGCGCCTCGCTCGAAGTCATGGCGCGCGACGCCGCGCTGATGCGCAAGAGCCGCCCGTTCGTCATGGCCAACATGAAGACCGGCGAAGGGGTCGAGGCGGTGATCGCGTTCCTGCGCGACAAGGGCGGGCTGGGGGCGAGTTGAGCCAGGAGCGTCGAGTTCGCAGGAGCCCGCCGGCGCTTGTGCTGCGGCCCTCAGCCACACTATAAGCCGTACCTGGGTCGCGTCGTCTCGGGCTTTGGGCCCCAAGCGGGCGCCTCGCGAATTGCTCCAATCGAGAAAGACCTCAACATCATGCGCATCTCGACTTTCATCTCCGCGATCGCTTTTGGCGTTCTCGTCTCGGGCGCCGCTTACGCGCTCGACGCGGCCGCTCCCGCCGCCTCCCCCACCGTCGACGCCGCGGCGAAGGCCGCCAAGTCCGCCGAATGCTCGAAGCAGGCCGACGCCAAGGGTCTGCACGGCAAGGAGCGCAAGAAGTTCCGCGAGGACTGCAAGAAAGCCAAGTAAGGTCGCCAAACCCGGTCGAGAGACGCTCGAGAAAATGGCCGGCGACGCCGGCCATTTTTGTTCATCGTGCGCTCGCCCGCATAGCGGAGGACGGTATGGCGAAGGCGGTTTTGGACCATGGCGCCGACGACGAACGCCTCGCGGTCTTCGCGACGCTGCGCGATTTCTTCCGTTACGCCGTCAGCCGGTTCAACGCGGCCGGGCTCGCCTACGGTCACGGCACGACCAACGCCGTCGACGAAGCCGCGTTCATCGTGCTCGAAGCGCTACGCCTGCCGATCGACTCGCTCGATCCGTTTCTCGACGCCTCGCTGACGCGCAAGGAGCGCGCGCGTCTGCTCGACCTGATCGACGCCCGCGTCGCGACGCGCAAGCCCGCCGCCTACCTCCTCAATCGCGCTTATATCCAGGGCGTGCCGTTCTATGTCGACGAGCGGGTGATCGTGCCGCGCAGCTTCATCGGCGAATTGCTGTTCGGCGGCCTGGTGGGCGAGGGATCGTTGATCGAGGAAGCCGGTTCGATCGACGGCGTGCTTGATCTGTGCACTGGCGGGGGCTCGCTGGCGATCCTCGCGGCCAAGACATTCCCCAACGCGCGGATCGACGCGGTCGATCTTTCCGCCGACGCGCTCGAGGTGGCGCGGCGTAATGTCGCGGAGCACGACCTCACGAAGCGCATCGCGCTTCATCAGGGCGATCTCTTCGCCCCGCTCGGCGCCAGACGCTACGATCTGATTCTCGCCAACCCGCCCTATGTCGACGCCGATTCGTTCGCCGCCTTTCCGCCCGAATACACCGCCGAGCCGCGGCTCGCGCACGAAGGCGGACGCGACGGATTGGACATCGTGCGGCGGATCCTCGCCGAGGCGCCCGCGCATCTGACGCCCGAAGGCGCGCTCATCTGCGAAATCGGACGCGGCCGCGAGCGTCTGGAGGCCGAGTTCCCGCGCCTGCCGCTGATCTGGCTCGACACCGAGGAAAGCGAAGGCGAGGTGTTCTTCGTCCACGCCGCCGACCTCGCCGCGCCGCGTCGCAGGGAGAAGCGCGACCCCAGCTGAGGAAGTCCAACGCGGCGCTTCCGCCGCAGTACGATTGAATTCGATCTTGCAATTGCCCCGTATCGGCTGATTGCGAGAAGCCGCGACATCGTCGATGGAAATTTCATGCGCGCGCGGCTTCAATCCCAGCGAAAAGAATTCGCCTCAAGTCGGCCACAGATATGAGCGCTTGCTTGTAGAAAGCAGGGGAGCAAACGCCTTTGGGTCACGCATCCTATCGACGATCGCTCGGCCTGTTCCCGCGCGCGGCACTGGCCGTATTCGCGCTTTGCCTGCTTCAGGCCTGCTTTTCGGTTCCGGAATTGACTCCTGCGGCGAGCCTTGGCGAAGTCTTGAAAACTCTCGCAGAAGAACACAAGATTTGCAGTGTCGCCGTCGCGGTCGTCAGGGCTGGAAAACTCGAGCGAACAGAAACCGCTTCGGGCTGTCCCGCGGGTTCACTGGTAACCCCCGAAAGCATTTTTCAAGCCGCGTCGTTGAGCAAACCGGTATTCGCCTATGCCGTTCTCAAAATGGCGGAACAAGGAAAAATCGATCTTGACGCCCCGGTAATGAAGTACCTGCCGCAAGGGTATTCTCACCGGCCCTATCCATTCCTATCGAGCCCTGCCGGAAAAGCCAGCCCCGTCACCGACCCGCAGTTAAGCGTCGTAACGGCGCGAATGCTCCTGAATCACACGTCTGGCCTTCCAAATTGGACCGACGGCCCTCTGCAGTTCGACTTCGCCCCCGGCAGTCGTTGGCAATATTCCGGCGAGGGCTATGTGTTGTTGCAGCGCGCGGTGGAGGCGGTCACGCAGATGCGTCTGGATGCGTTGATGGACGGTTACGCGCTGCGGCCGCTCTCCATGCGCGACAGCAGCTATCTCTGGCGAGCCGACTTCGAGGGCCGCTTTCAACGCGGCGCCAATGGCCAAGGCGAGACCTTGACGTTCTCCGAGCCGATCGCGCCAGTGACGCTCTACACGAGCGCAACAGATTACGGTCGTTTCATTGCAGGCGTCGTCTCCGATAAGAAGCTGGTCAAGACCACATTGGCCTCCGCCGTTCCGGTCGACGCGGGCCTTGGCCTTAGCTGGGGCCTCGGCTGGGGGATCGAGCAGACCGAAACCGGCACACTCATCTTTCAATGGGGCAATAATCCTGGCTACAGAGCCTTCGCCATCGCATCGACGAACACTGGGGACGGTCTCGTCATCCTGACCAACAGCGAAGACGGGATGGCTCTCGCCGAGCCGATCACGAAGATTGTTCTGCCCGGCGAGCATCGAGTCTTCAGATTTCATTTGTTGCAGGAGGGCGTCGCCGGCGTCCTCTGCGGGACGCTAGGGGTTTGCCGCTAGGGCAGCTGAGCCGGTCGAAGGTCTCGTTCGCCCGGAAACAGACCGGCGTGACACGCCGCGCGCGGTAGGGCCTTCGCCCCGGTCGCCGCTATTCCGCCGCAGCGCGCATCGAGGCGCGGATGGCGGCGCGAAAATCGTCTATTGAGACCAACTCGCCCGCGCGCTCGACGTGCCAGAAGGTCCAGCCATTGCATGCCGGCAAACCTTGGACGAGCGCGCCGATCTTGTGGATCGAGCCGACCGCCGGCCCGAGCGTCAGCGCGCCGTCGGCGCGCGCCAGGGCGCCGTGGCGACCTTTCGAATCGACCAGCCGTTCGCCCGGCTTGATCAACCCGGCCTCGATCACGCTGGCGAAGGCGACGCGCGGCTCGCTGCGACGGGTGGGGATCGCAGCGACGGCGTCGGCCTCGACCGGAACGACCGCGTCGATGCGCGCGCGCGCCGCTGCGGCATAAGTCGCGTCGCGCTCCAGCCCGATGAAACTGCGCCGCAGGCGGCGCGCGACGGCGCCGGTGGTGCCCGAGCCGAAGAAGGGATCGAGCACGAGGTCGCCAGGGTTGGAGGCCGCGAGCAGCACGCGCTGCAGCAGCGCCTCGGGCTTTTGCGTGGGATGGGTCTTGCGCCCGTCCGCGTCTTTGAGGCGTTCCGCGCCGGTGCAAATCGGCAGGAACCAGTCGGAGCGGGCCTGGCAATCCTCGTTGCCCGCCTTCAGCGCCTCGTAGTTGAAGGTGTAGGCCTTGGCGTTGGCGCTGCGCGCCGCCCAGATCATCGTCTCGTGGGCGTTGGTGAAACGGCGGCCGCGGAAGTTGGGCATCGGATTGGCTTTGCGCCAGACGATGTCGTTGAGAATCCAGAAGCCGAGGTCCTGCAGGATCGAACCGACGCGGAAGATATTGTGATAGGAGCCGATGACGACGATGGTCGCGTCGCGCTTCATCACCCGCCGCGCCGCGCCGAGCCAGGCCCGGGTGAATTCGTCGTAAGCGGCGAAATCGGCGAACTTGTCCCAATCGTCGTCGACCGCGTCGACGACGCTCTGATCGGGACGCGAAAGCGCTCCCTCGAGCTGCAAGTTGTAAGGCGGATCGGCGAAGACGAGGTCGATGCTCGCCTCAGGCAGCTTCTCGAGTTCGGCGACGCAATCGCCGACGATGATCGCATCGCGCGGCGGCGCGCAAACCGTGACGGGGCGCCGCGCCTCGCCGCTTCCAGTACGCAAAACCTGAAGCTGGACAGGGAGGCCGGTCGCCCCGGCACGGGAAATACGCATGAACGCAACCACTCGACGCGGACGTCAGGCCAAACGCTGCTGACGGTTGGGATATTGCGCATTTTAGGTAAAGGCCGCGTTAGGCCTCGCGTCGCGCCGATGTCTCGTTTTCGTACGATTTTAAGCAGGCGAGAATCGACATGAAATCAACGTTTTCTAAACACTTTTGCCCTTCGTGCGGCAATTGCTGGGGCTTCCGCCCGCAAGCCGCTTCGGACTGAACGAACGCCGATGGAACGGCGTCGGACCAAGGCGTGAAAGAGCCTCGATATGCGCGGGCGTGGGGTAGCCGGCGTGGCGCGCGAAGCCATAGCCGGGATAGACGGCGTCGAGCCGGGTCATCAATGCGTCGCGCGCGACTTTGGCGACGATCGAGGCCGCGGCGATCGACGCCGAGCGCGCGTCGCCGCCGATGATCGCGCGCGCCGGGCAGCACAGACCCTCGGGAACGTCACGGCCGTCGACGAGCGCGAAATGCGGGCGAAGGCTCAGCGCGTTGACCGCGCGCGCCATGGCCACGAGAGTCGCGCCGCGAATGTTGAGAGCGTCGATCTCTTCGGCGCTGGCGAACGCGATGGAGACGCATCGCGCCTTCGCGTAAACGAGCTCGCTCAACGCTTCGCGCCGCTCCGCGCTCAGCGCCTTCGAATCGTCGACGCCTTCGGGCATGTCGTCGGGGTCCAGAATCACCGCAGCCACGCCGACCGGCCCGGCGAGCGGCCCACGGCCGACCTCGTCGACGCCCGCGACAAGGGAACAGCCGCGCGCGATCAGCTCGCGCTCGAAAGCGAAGTCGGGCGCGCCCATCGTCAGCCGATCGGGCCGGCGACGAGGCGCGCGAGGTCGAACGCCGCGACGTCCCGCAACAGATCCACGAAAGCGTCCGCGCCGTGCTCGGCGCACGCTTCGCCTTTAGCCGCTGTGGCGTTCGCGGCGTCGCCGACCGCGCCCGATTGGTTCAAGTCGCTCGTCATCCAGCCGAAGCCGATCGGCTGGGTCGCGCGCAAATGCTTGAATTCGCGCTCCATCGAAATCGCCGCGCTGGAAAAATCGCGCGCGTCGCCCATTCGCACCGTTTCCGGCCGGAACGCGAGCATCAGCGAGGTTTCCTCGTCGCCGCCGTGGATGCCGTGCGCGCGCTCGCGCGCGGAGAATAGGCCTTCGGGATAGCCCAGGCGCCGCCAGGAGGCATGCACCGCGAGCATCTGCCGGCGCATGCGCAGCTCGCGCGCGACGACGTCGATGACCGGCGAGTTGCCGCCATGCGAATTCATGATGATCAGCTTGCGGCATCCCGTCCGCGCGACGCTCTCGCCGATTTCAATCCAGGCGCGGGTCAGGGTCTCCATCGACAGCGTCAGCGTGCCGGGAAATTCAACGTGCTCGTCCGACTTGCCGATTTGCTGCAAAGGCAGGAAGAGGACGGGCAGATCGGCGGGAACGCGCGCGGCGGCGCGTTTCAGATAGCCTTCGGCGATGAATGCGTCGACGCCGACGGGCAGGTGCGGCCCGTGCTGTTCGATCGCCGCCACCGGCAGCACGGCGACGACCTTGCTCATGTCGGCGTCAGAAAAATCGCGCCACGACATCTCCGCCCAGATTTTCGTCGGCAACATCATCGTCCCCCGATCCCCCATGCGGCGCGCGGCCGCTTATCGCGTCAATTCCTCAGCGCTTCGTCGAGCAGGCGCGCCAGGACTTCCGGCTCGCGCGGGAACCCGGCGCGAATCCATAAGGCCTGCAGCGCCTTGAGCGTCGCGCCGACGCGCTGGCCGTGCGTCACGCCGCGCGCGAGGACGTCGGCGCCGGTGATCGGCAGCGTCGGCTCGGGCGCTTCTGCGAGGAAGCGATAGGCGCCTTCGAAGCGCCAGTCGTCGGCCGGCGCGCCGGAATCGGCGTGCGCGAGCGTCAGGGCGTCGAGCGCGCCGCGTCGGCGGCGCTCGAACAACAGCACGCGCAGCGCGCCGAAGGGCGGCGGCGCGCTCAGTCCGTGCAAGCCGGGCAGGGCCTGGCCGAGAATGGCGAGCCGTTCGAATTCAGCGTTGGAAAGGCGCAGGCGCTCGCGCAGGCGCTCGGCGTCGTCTTCGATTCGCACGCAGAGCGCCGCCAGGCGCAGCAGCGCGTCGGGCTCGCCGCCGCGGCGCGCCTCGATCGCGATGAGCCGTCGGAGGCGCGTCGAATCCGTCTGCCCGGCCACGAGCGGGTTCAACAAGCCGGCCTCGCAAACGGCGGTGACGACCTCGCCGGCGCGCGGCGCCGCCAGGAGCTTGAGCAGCTCGGCGCGCACCCGCTCGCGCGAAAGGATCGCCAAGCCGTCGCGCTCCCGGATCGCCGCGCTCAAGCCCGCGGCGTCGAGCGCGCCCTCGCCGTAGCGGGCCGAGAAGCGAAAGAAACGCAGGATGCGCAAGTAATCCTCGCGGATGCGCTGAGTGGGATCGCCGATGAAGCGCACCCGCCGGGCGGCGAGGTCGGCGAGTCCGCCGGCGTAATCGTGCACGATTCCGTCGCGCCCCACGGAGAGGGCGTTGATGGTGAAGTCGCGCCGCATCGCGTCGGCGTGAAAATCACGGCCGAACGCCACCGTCGCGTGGCGCCCGTCGGTGGCGACGTCCCGGCGCAGCGTCGTCACTTCGATCGGCTGGCCCTCGACGACCAACGTAACCGTACCGTGGGCTAGGCCCGTCGGCGCAACGCCGAAGCCGGCGGCGTGGGCGCGCTTCATGACGACCTGCGGCAGGGCGGTGGTGGCCAGATCGTAGTCGCCCAGCTTCTCTCCCAGCGCGAGGTCACGCACCGCCCCGCCGACCAGGCGCGTCTCCTCGCCTTGGCCGTCGAGGGCCTGCAGCGCGCGCGCGAGCCGTCCCTCATCGAGCACGCGCCGATTGATAAGGCGTCCGTCGCGAATGGCGGGGACCCGGCTCATTGGAAATGCCCTGGCACCAGCACGCCGTTTTCGACTTGGGCCGGCACGTAGACGCCTTGACTGCGCGGGGAGACCGAGATCAGCGTGATCATTCCGATCAGCGCCGCCGCCAAGCCGATCAGGACCAGCGTTGCCACCCGGCTGCGCGTCCAGTGCTCGATGGCGAGCGGATAGCGCAAGCGCACGACCAAATAGATCGCGAACAGCACAAACGGGGCGAGGAATAGGGAGAGGGACTCGACGACGGCGCGCCACATCAGGAAAACAGCCTCTCATAGAGATTGCGCAAGATACCGGCAGTGGCGCCCCAGATATAGCGCTTGCCATAGGGCATCGCGTAGAATTTTCTCGTTGCGCCGCGCCATACCCGCTCCTCGAGGCGGTGATTGGCGGGGTTCATCAGGAACGCGAACGGCGTCTCGAACACCTCCGCCACCTCATGCGGGTTGATCGCAAGCGTGAAGGCCGGATCGATCAGCGCCACCAGCGGTGCGACGCGGTACCCCGTCCCGGTCAGATAGGGATCGAGCCAGCCGAGCGGGTCGACATAGCGCTCTTCGAGGCCGATTTCCTCGTGCGCCTCACGCAACGCGGTCTCGCGCGCCGTTTCGCCACGGTCGATTTTGCCGCCGGGAAAGGCGACTTGGCCGGAATGCGTGCGCAAATGCGCCGCGCGCAGCGTCAGCAGCACGCTCAGGCCCTCGGGCCGCGCCACGACCGGTGCGATCACCGCGGCCGGACGCGCGCGCGCGATCGTCGTCAAATCGGGCAATGGCCCGTTGAGCGCATAGTCGCCGACCCGCGGCGCGGCGTCTGCGGCCAAAGCGTCCGTGGCGAGGGGCGGCGCCAGACGCTCGCGCGCGAGGCGGCGCAAGTCGTCGGCGGAAAAGTCGCTGGGCGGGGAAACGCTCAAAGGCCGTCGATCTCGCTGGCGCGGGTCATCGGGAAGAACAAGGCGCACGAGCGCACGCCGAACCAATCGTCGCCGTGCCACCGCTCGACTTTGCCGAGCGCGACGAGGTCGTAGTAGAGCGCGCGCTTGACCAGCGCCCAGAGGCCGCCGCGCACGCGCACGTAGGGCTTGATTCCCTCCGCCGCGCCGCGCTCGAAGCGCAGGGGATGCTCGGCGTCGACGGTGACGACGTCGTCGACGTTGGTGCGGAAAGTCAGCGCTTGCTCGCCGTTCGCCTCCTGCACGCTCATCTCGACGCAAAGGAACGGCGCGTCGTCGACATTGATGCCGACGCGCTCGACCGGCGTGACCAGGACGTAGCGATCCTCGTCCTTGCGCAGGATAGAAGCGAACAGCTGCACGAGGGCCGCACGGCCGATCGGCGAGCCGCAGTAATGCCACGTTCCGTCGGCGGCGATGCGCATGTCGATCTCGCCGCAATAGGGCGGATTCCATAGATGGACAGGCGCGGGACCGCGCTTTTGCGCCGCCGCCGCCTCGTGGAGACCGCCGAGCGCCGCCTCCGGCGCGCGGCCAGCGCCGCCGCTTTCGCTTCGCTCCGCCATAATCTCGCGCTTGTTTGTGGGCAAACGTCCCTTCCTCGTGTTACCCGTCGGCTGAGAGGCCTCGAGAACCCAATCTAGTGCGAGACTCGTCGAAGGGGAATTCGTTTGCCGCGCTTTCCCGCCCGGCCGTCGACGGCGATCGGAGTTCGGGCCGCACGAAGCCCATGAGGAGATTCCATGACCGTCGCCGATTTTGACGCCAGCGTCGTGAAGGCCGCCGAGGCGAGCCTGGCCCGCATCGCGGCCGCCCGTGAGGCGATCGGCGCGGTGATCTTCGGCCAGGAGACCGTGGTCGAGCAGACGCTCGTCACTTTGCTCGCCGGCGGCCACGGCCTGCTGATCGGCGTGCCGGGCTTGGCCAAGACCAAGCTGGTGGAGACGCTCGGCATCGTCATGGGCCTCGACGCCTTGCGGGTGCAGTTTACCCCCGACTTGATGCCTTCCGACATCCTCGGCGCCGAGGTGATGGAGGAAGGGCCGGACCGCGCACGAAGCTTCCGCTTCATCAAAGGGCCGATTTTCGCGCAATTGCTGATGGCCGACGAAATCAACCGCGCCAGCCCGCGCACACAGTCGGCGCTTCTGCAGGCGATGCAGGAGCATCACGTCACCGTCGCGGGGGCGCGCCACGATCTGCCGGTTCCCTTCCATGTGCTGGCGACGCAAAATCCGCTGGAGCAGGAAGGCGCCTATCCTTTGCCCGAAGCGCAGCTCGACCGTTTCCTCATGCAGATCGATGTCGGCTATCCTGACCGGGCGGCCGAACGGCGCATTCTCATCGAGACGACCGGCGACAGCGAAGCGGCGCCCAAGCCGGCGATGACCGCCGCCGAGCTGATGACCGCGCAGCGCCTGGTGCGACGCGCGCCGATCGGCGAAAGCGTGGTCGAGGCGATTCTCGATCTCGTGCGCGCGGCGCGTCCGGGCGAGGGCGACCCGGAGCTGACCAAGGCGATCTCTTGGGGCCCGGGGCCGCGGGCGGCTCAGGCGTTGATGCTGGCGAGCCGCGCCCGCGCGCTCGTCGACGGTCGCTTCGCGCCCTCGCGCGACGACGTCGTCGCGTTGGCCGAGCCCGTGCTCAAGCACCGTATGGCGCTTACCTACGCCGCGCGCGCCGAGGGCGAGACGATTTCTGCCGTCGTCGCGCGCCTCGTCGCCAAGATCCTGCGCTGACCCGATGGCGACAGCGGCTCCCGCATCAGGCCGGCGAATTCGTCAGGAAGCCACGACCCTCTCCGCGCGCCTGCCGAGCCTCGTCGTCGCCGCGCGGCAAGTCGCGCACTCGCTGATGCACGGGGTCCATGGACGGCGCCAAGCGGGCCCGGGCGAAACCTTCTGGCAATTTCGCCCCTTCGTCTCCGGCGAGCCGGCGGCGCGCGTCGACTGGCGGCGCTCGGCGCGCGAGGACCGCGCGTTTGTGCGCGAGCGCGAATGGGAAGCCTCTCACGCGGTCTGGATCTGGTTCGACCGCTCGGCTTCGATGGCCTTCGCCTCGGACCTCGCGTCTTGCGCCAAGGTCGATCGCGCCGCCGTCCTGGCGCTCGCCCTGGCGGACTTGGCGGTGCGCGGCGGCGAGCGCGCCGGCCTCATCGGCCTCACGGGCCCGCTGGCGACGCGCGGCGTCATCGAGCGCTTCGCCGAGGCGATCGCCGCGGACGAGCGGTTGCGTGGCGCTCCCGCCGCCGGCCTGCCGGCGCCCGAACCCCTGAGGGCGCGCTCGAAGGCCGTGCTGATCGGCGATTTCTTGAGCGAGGCGCAAGACGTCGTGCAGACCATTCGCGCTCTCTCGGCGCAAGGGGCCGAGGGGCAGGTTCTCATGATCGCCGACCCGATCGAGGAGACGTTTCCCTTTGTCGGCCACACCGAATTCCTCGAGGCGGGCGGCGAGGCGCGGTTGCGCGCGCCGCGGGCGCAGACTCTGCGCGAAGCGTATCTCAAGCGCTTGGCCGAGCATCGCGAGGCGATTCGCGCCGCCTGCGCCGCGCGCGGCTGGGGCTTCGCGCTCCACCGAACCGATCAGTCAGCGGCGCAGGCGCTGCTCGCGCTGCGAGCGCGTCTCGCTGGCCCCGAGCCGACGACGAAAGCCTGGAGCGCCTGACGATGTTCGGCCTGCCCCTCGCCTTCGCCGCCCCGACCGTTCTGGCCGCCCTCGCTCTGCTCGCGGCGCTCTATATCTTTCTCAAGGTCACGCCGCCGCGACCGCGCCAGGCGGTGTTCCCGCCTCTGCGTCTGCTCCGCGGCCTCAATCCCAAAGATGCGACGCCGGCCAAGACGCCGTGGCCGTTGCTGGCGCTGCGGATCGCGATCGCCGCGGCGGTCATTCTGGCGATGGCGGGACCGATCTGGAATCTCTCGCCCTCCGCCGGCGTGGGCGCCGGCCCGTTGCTGCTGTTGATCGACGACGGCTGGCCGGCGGCGCCGTCCTGGGAGCGGCGCATCGCGTTCGCGCGCGACGCTCTGCGCGGCGCGACGCGCGCGGGACGCCTCACGGCCGTGCTGCCGATGTCTGAAGGAGGGCTCGACGTCACAGCGCTCGACGGCCCGCGCATCGAGGGAAAACTGCGCGCGCTGGCGCCGGTTCCCTATGCGCCGCCGCGCGAGGCGACGCTGCCGGCGATCGAGCGCTTCCTCGCCGCCAATCCGACGGCCGAGATTGTCTGGATCGCCGACGGCGTCGAACTCGGCGACGCCGACGCCTTCGCGCGCGGCTTGGCGGCGGCCGCCCGCGGCCACACTGTTTCCGTCGTCAGCGACCGCGTGACGCCGGTCGGCGTCGCCGGGGTCGACAATCTCGCCGGGGCGCTCGAAGCGCATCTGACGCGCGCCGACGCGAACGCCCGGCAAACCGGCGTTGTGCGCGCTCTCGACGCTCAAGGGCGCTCGATCGGCGAAGCGCGGTTCGACTTCGGCGCGACGCGGGCGGCCGATGCGAACTTCGATTTGCCGGTCGAGTTGCGCAATCAAGTTTCTCGGGTCGTCGTCGCCGACGAAGGATCGGCGGGCGCGGTCTGGCTCGTCGACGAACGCTCGCGGCGACGGCGGGTCGCGATTGTTTCCGGCGTCAGCGCCGACGTCGCCCAGCCGCTGCTGTCGCCGACGTATTACCTCAAGCGCGCGCTGGCGCCCTTCGCCGAAGTCCGCCAATGGCGCGACGCGTCGAGCGATCCGATCCTGTCGCTGCTGGTGGAAAAGCCGTCGGTGCTCGTGCTCGCCGACATGAGCGTCCCTCCTGGCCCGGCGCACGAGAAACTCGTCGATTTCGTCGAATCGGGCGGCGTGCTGGTGCGCTTCGCCGGCACGCGCCTGGCGGCGGGCGACGACGACCTGACGCCGACGGCGCTGAGAAGGGGCGGGCGCACGCTCGGCGGCGCGCTGTCGTGGGAGACGCCCAAGCACATCGCGCCTTTCGACAAGAACAGCCCGTTCCTCGGGCTCGCCGCTCCGGACGAAGTGACCGTGTCGCGCCAAGTGCTCGCCGAGCCGGAGCCGGGCCTCGCCGCCAAGACTTGGGCGCGCCTGGCCGACGGCACGCCGCTGGTGACCGCCGCGCCGCGCGGCAAAGGCCTCATCGTCCTGTTCCACGTGACGGCGGACACGACGTGGTCGAACCTGCCGATCTCGGGACTTTTCGTCGACATGCTGCGGCGCATCGTGGCGCGCGCCGGCGCCGCGCCCGCCGAGGCGGACCTCGCCGCCAAGACGGACGATCAGGCGACGCGCGCGCCCTACCGCATCCTCGACGGCTTCGGCGTTCTCGGCGCCCCGCCGGCCAACGCCGCGCCGGTCGGCGACAATTTCAAAGGCCCCGGAGACGCCACGCATCCGCCGGGGTTCTATGGGCCCGCCGAAGCGCTCGAAGCGGTCAACGCAATGACGCCAGGCCAGACTTTGGCGGCGGCGGATTACGCCGGCCTCAGCGTCGCTTCCGGCGCGCTCGACGTCGCCGCGCCGCTCGATCTGAAGCCTTACTTGTTGTTCGCGGCGTTCGTCGGTTTTCTCGTCGACGGGCTCGCCAGCCTGTGGCTCAGCCGCGCGCCGCGATTCGTCGGCCCGGTCGCGACGGCGATGCTGCTGGCGGTCGCGCTCGCCGGCGCGACGCTGATGGGCGCCCGGGCGTGGGCGGACGACGCGGCGATACCCAATCGCGACGCCGAGGCGGCCCGCGCGACCCATCTCGCCTATGTCGTCACCGGCGACGCAACGGTCGACGAGACTTCGCGCCTCGGGCTCGAAAATCTCGCGCGCGTGCTCAACCAGCGCACGTCGGCGGAAATCGCCGACCCGGTCGCGCTCGACCCCGCGCGCGACGAATTGAGCTTCTATCCGCTGATCTACTGGCCGGTCGTCGCCGGGCGGCCGCAACCTGCGCCGAGCGCGGTCGCGCGCATCGCCGCCTTCATGAAGAATGGCGGCACGGTGGTGTTCGACACGCGCGACGCCTTGACGGCGCGCCCCGGCGGACCGCCGACGCCTGAAGCCTTGTGGCTGCAAACCCTGCTCGCTGGCGTCGACGTGCCCGAGCTCGAGCCGGTCCCGCGCGACCACGTCATCACCAAGACCTTTTATCTCATCGATAATTTCATCGGCCGCACCGAAAGCGGCCAGACTTGGGTCGAAGCCTTGCCGCCGCCCGATCCGAACGATCGCGCTCCTCGCCCGGCGCGCGCCGGAGACAGCGTCTCGCCGATCGTCATCACCTCCAACGATCTCGCCGCGGCTTGGGCCGTCGACGCGAGCGGCCGACCGCTCTATCCGCTCATCCCTGGGGGAGCGCGTCAGCGCGAACTGGCGTTGCGCGGCGGCGTCAATCTCGTGATGTACACGCTGACCGGCAGTTACAAGGCCGACCAAGTCCACGCCAAGGACCTCTTGGAAAGGCTTTCGCATTGAACGCGTGGTCGATCGCTTTCGCGCCGCTGCTGCCGCTTCCCGTCCTCGAGGGGATGGCCGGGCTCGCGCTCGCTCTGATCGCGCTGACGCTATGGCGGCGCCCGCGCGGCGCCGCGCTGCGCGCGATTGCGCTCGGCCTGCTGGGGCTGGCGCTGCTCGATCCTTCGCTGGTGCGCGAGGACCGGCGCCCGCTCAAGGACGTGGTCGCGGTCGTCATCGATCAATCGGCTTCCAACCAAATCGGCGAACGGCCGCGCCAGACCGCCGAGGCGCGCGCAGAATTGGCCAAGCGCCTCGCCGGGCTCGATAACGTCGAAGCCCGCTTCGTCGACGCCAGCCGAAGCGATCCCAACAATCAGGGCACGCGTCTGTTCGCGGCGCTGCGCTCGGCGCTGAGCGACACGCCGCCCGAGCGCGTCGGCGCGGCGATCCTCGTCACCGACGGCGTCGCGCACGACATACCCTCTTCGCTCGACGCGCTCGGCTTCGACGCGCCGCTGCACGTGCTGGTCACCGGCCACGAAGGCGAGCGCAATCGCCGCATCGAACTCGTGGAGGCGCCGCGCTTCGGCATCGTCGGCAAGGACCAAACGATCGTCGCCCGCGTGCTCGACACCGCCGAGAGGAGCGAGCCGGCGATGCTGACCGTGCGCCGCGACGGCGAGACGATTGCGACGCTGTCGGCCGAGGTCGGCCAAAAGCTTTCGATCAAGGTCCCGGTCGACCACGCCGGCCCCAACGTGATCGAACTGGAAGTCGCTCCGGTCAAGGACGAGTTGACGACGCGCAACGGCAAGGCGGTGGTCACCATCGAGGGCGTTCGCGACAAGCTGCGCGTGCTGCTGGTGTCGGGCGAACCGCATCCGGGCGAGCGCATGTGGCGCAACCTCCTCAAGTCCGACGCCAACGTCGATCTCGTCCATTTCACCATCCTGCGGCCGCCGGAGAAGGCGACGGACGGCACGCCGATCAACGAGCTGTCGCTGATCGCGTTTCCCGTGGCGGACCTGTTCGGGAAAAAGATCAAGGACTTCGATCTCATCATCTTCGATCGCTATTCCAGCCAGGCGATCCTGCCGCGCTTCTATCTCGACAATATCGTCAAATACGTTCGCGACGGCGGCGCGCTGTTGATGGCCGAGGGGCCGGCCTTCGGCACGCCGGAAGGTCTCTACGACACGCCGCTCGGCGAGATTTCGCCCGCCCGTCCGACCGGCGACGAGTTCGACCAGACGTTTCGCGCCGAGATCTCGTCCGACGGCGCCAAGCATCCGGTGACGCGCGGCCTGCCGGGCGGGGAGGCGTCGCCCCCGACCTGGGGCCGCTGGTTCCGGCAGATCGGCGCCGAGGTCACCGGCGGCACGGCGGTGCTGCAAGGCGTGGACAACGCCCCGCTGCTCGTTCTCTCGCGCGTCGACAAGGGGCGCGTCGCGCTGCTGCTGAGCGACCAGATGTGGCTGTGGGCGCGCGGATACGACGGCGGGGGCCCACATCTCGAATTGCTGCGCCGGCTCGCGCATTGGCTGATGAAAGAGCCGGAACTCGAGGAAGAGGCTCTGCGCGCGCGCGCCAACGGACACGAACTGACGATCGAGCGCCAAAGCGTCAGGGGAGACGTCCCCCAAGCGAGCGTGACCGGTCCGGACGGCAAGACCACGACCGTCCAGCTCGCGAGCGTCGCTCCCGGCCTTTCCCGCGCCACCCTTGCGGTCGATCAGGACGGGCTCTATCGCGCGAGCGACGGCGAGCACGTCGCGCTGGTGGTCGTCGGTCCGGAGAACCCGCTCGAATTCCAGGAGGTCGTCTCGACGCTGGAGAAGCTGCGCCCGCTTGCCGAGGCGAGCGGCGGCAGTGTGCGCCGGCTCGCCAAGCGGGCCGACGATGCGATCGAGGTTCCCAGGCTCGTCAGCATGCACGAATCGCCTGATTACGCCGGCGCCGATTATATCGGCGTCAAACGCACCGGGGCGAGCGAGTTGATCGGCGTCGCCCAGACGCCGCTCGCCGCCGGCTTCCTCGGCCTCGCCGCGCTGCTCGGCGCGCTGATCTGGGTGTGGGCTCGCGAGGGCGGCGGCGCGCGCACCTGAATCGTTTCTTCCGTGCTCTTGCTGAGGCCGGCCGCGGCGGCTACTTAAACCCTTCCTCGAGGGGAGCAACGATGAAAAAAGTCTTCGCCAATGCGGACGACGCCCTGGCCGGCGTCATCAAGGATGGGATGACGCTGATGTCCGGCGGCTTCGGCTTGTGCGGCATTCCCGAAGCTCTGATCGAGGCGGTCCGCAAGTCGGGGGCCAAGGATCTGACCGTCATCTCCAACAATGCGGGAATCGACGGCGTCGGGCTCGGCGCGCTTTTAGAGACGCGGCAGATCAAGAAGATGATTTCGAGCTACGTCGGCGAGAACAAGACCTTCGCCCAGCTCTATCTCTCCGGCCAATTGGAGCTGGAGTTCAATCCGCAGGGCACGCTGGCCGAGCGCATTCGCGCCGGCGGCGCCGGCATTCCCGCCTTCTTTACCCGCACCGGCGTCGGCACGGTGGTCGCCGAGGGCAAGGAAATCCGCGATTTTCACGGCGAAGAATACGTGATGGAGGAGGGCCTCACCGCCGACATCGCGCTCGTCCACGCCTGGAAGGGCGATAGCGAGGGCAACCTCGTCTACCGAAAGACCGCGCGCAACTTCAATCCGATGATGGCGACCGCGGCCAAGCTGACCATCGCAGAGGTCGAGCATCTCGTCGAACCGGGCGAGGTCGACCCCGACCATATCGTTACGCCCGGCGTCTTCGTCCAGCGCATCGTCCATGTCCCCGGCATGGCGAAGCGGATCGAGCAACGCACCACGCGCAAGCGCAGCGCCGCCTAAGTCAGGAGAAATCGCATGGCCTGGACCCGCGACGAGATGGCGGCGCGCGCCGCGAAGGAATTGCAAGACGGCTATTACGTCAATCTCGGCATCGGCATCCCGACGCTGGTGTCGAACTACATCCCCCAGGGCATGCGCGTTCAGTTGCAGAGCGAGAACGGCATGCTCGGCATGGGGCCGTTCCCCTTCGAGGGCGAGGAGGACGCCGATCTCATCAACGCCGGCAAGCAGACGGTCACGCAATTGCCGACCACTAGTTACTTTTCCAGCGCCGAATCCTTCGCCATGATCCGCGGCGGCCACATCGATCTGGCGATCCTGGGCGCGATGCAGGTCTCCGAAGAAGGCGACCTCGCCAACTGGATGATTCCCGGCAAGATGGTCAAGGGCATGGGCGGCGCGATGGACCTCGTCGCCGGCGTCAAGCGCATCGCGGTGGTGATGGAGCACGCGGCCAAGGACGGCGCCAAGCTGCTGCATCATTGCACCTTGCCGCTGACGGGCCGCCGCGTCGTCGATCTCGTCATCACCGATCTCGGCGTCTTCCACATCGACAAACACGGCTTCCGCGGCATGGCGCTGATCGAACTCGCGCCCGGCGTGACCCTGGAGGAAATCGCCGCCAAGACCGAGGCGGCGTATCGGGTGGCGCTGGGGTGAGAGGCGCGGCATGAATGACGCGGTGGAACGGGCAATTGGACGCTTGCTGCGGTCTGTTCACGCCGGAGACCGCCATCTGGCGTGGAACGATCCGCGCTTCGCCGACGCGCCGGAAAGCCTGCTACTGACCAGCGCGGCCTTTGCCGATGGCGGCGCGATGCCGACGCGCTACGCGGGCGCCGGCGTCGGCCAAGACATTTCACCGCCGCTCAATTGGCCAGGCGTGCCCCTTGGAACGGCGGCGTTCGCGCTGATTGTGCAGGACCCCGACGCGCCGATGTTTCGGCCGATCGTTCATCTTCTCGCCATCGGCATTCCGGCCGAATGCGGGGCTCTGGCCGAGGGCGCGTTGTCGCCCGCGAGCGGCGCCGCCATCGCGTTCGGGCGGGGTTCGTTCGGACGGGTCGGCTACATGGGGCCTCGGCCCGTTCGTGGGCACGGTGCGCATCGCTATGTGTTCCAACTGTTCGCGCTGTCGCGCCCGATCGAGGCCGGCCAAAGCTCCGCTCTGCCCGGGGTTCTCGCGGCGATGCGCGGCGCGGTCCTTGCACGCGGCAAGCTGGTGGGAGTTTATGAGCGGCCTTGAGCGGCAGGGCGCGCCAAGGCCCGCTTTCTCGCGCCTTCCTTTCGTCGCTTGATCGCCCTAAGACGTGGGCTTTCTCGCCGTCCGAAAGGTTCGCCCCATGTCCCCGACCCTTCACGCCCGCGTCGGCGAAATCACGCAGCGCATCGGCGAGCGCAGCCGCGACGCGCGTCGGCGGTATCTCGACCGCATCGATCACGCAGTTTCGCAAGGGCCGGCGCGCAAGAAGCTCGGCTGCGCCAATTTCGCTCATGGCTTCGCCGCCTGCGGCGCCTCGGACAAGCAAGCGTTGCGCGACGGAGTCGGGCCCAATCTGGCGATCGTCACCGCCTACAACGACATGCTCTCCGCGCATCAGCCGTTCGAGCGCTTTCCCGAGCTCATCAAGCGCGCGGCGCGCGAAGCGGGCGGGTCGGCGCAGGTGGCGGGCGGCGTGCCGGCGATGTGCGACGGCGTCACCCAGGGCGAAACGGGGATGGAGCTTTCGCTGTTCTCGCGCGACGTCATCGCGCTGTCGACGGCGGTGGCGCTTTCGCATCAAATGTTCGACGCCGCGGTCTACCTCGGCGTCTGCGACAAGATCGTGCCGGGCCTTCTGATCGGCGCGCTCAGCTTCGGCCATCTGCCGGCGGTGTTCCTGCCGGCGGGGCCGATGACCTCGGGGCTGGCCAACGACGAGAAGTCGAAAATCCGCCAGCTCTACGCCGAGGGCAAGGCCACGCGGGAGCAACTGCTGCTGTCGGAGGCCGAGGCCTATCACGCGCCCGGCACCTGCACCTTCTACGGCACCGCCAACACCAATCAGATGCTTATGGAAATCATGGGCCTGCATCTGCCCGGCGCCTCCTTCGTCAATCCCAATACGCCGCTGCGCGACGCGCTGACGGCGCTCGGCGCCAAGCGCGCCTTGGAAATGACGGCGTTGGGGAACGCCTTCACGCCGGTCGGCCACGTGATCGACGAGCGCGCGATCGTCAACGGCGTCGTCGGCCTGCACGCGACGGGCGGCTCGACCAATCTGACGATCCACCTGATCGCGATGGCGGCGGCGGCGGGAATCCATCTGACCTGGGACGATTTTTCCGATCTCGCCGAAGTCACGCCGCTGCTCGCGCGCATCTATCCCAACGGCAAGGCCGACGTGAATCATTTCCAGGCGGCGGGCGGCGTGCCGCTGCTGATTCGCGCTCTCCTGGAGGAGGGGCTGCTGCACGCCGACGCACGCACGGTCTGGGGCAAGGGTCTCGCCGACTACGTGGTCGAGCCGATGCTGGCGCCGGACGGCGCCGTCGCTTGGCGCGCGGCGGCGGCGAAGAGCGGCGACGAAACAGTTTTGCGCGGCGCGGACAACCCGTTTCAGGCCACCGGCGGCCTGCGCGTGCTCGAGGGGCCGCTGGGCCGCGCCGTCATCAAGACCTCGGCGGTCGCGCCCGACCGGCATGTGATCGAAGCGCCCGCGCGGGTGTTCCACAGCCAGGAGGAACTGCACGCCGCGTTCCGCGCCGGCGAATTGTTCCGCGACGTCGTCACGGTGGTGCGCTTTCAGGGGCCGCAGGCGATCGGCATGCCCGAACTGCACAAATTGATGCCGCCGCTCGGCGTCGCGCAGGACCGCGGCCATCGTGTCGCCCTCGTCACCGACGGACGACTCTCCGGCGCTTCGGGCAAGGTTCCCGCCGCCATCCACGTGACGCCGGAGGCGGAAGGCGGCGGGCCGATCGCCAAGATCCGCGACGGCGATCTGATTCGCCTCGACGCGCGGAACGGCCGGCTCGAGGTGCTGGTCGAGGCCGCGGAATGGGCAGCGCGCGCGCCGGCGACGCAGGATCTGAGCGCCGCGCGTTTCGGCGTCGGCCGGGAACTGTTCGGCGCCTTCCGCGCCGCGGTGGGCCGCGCCGAAGAGGGCGCCTCGATCTTCGCCAAATAGGCCGTTCGGTCTGGCCGCGGCGGCGCGTTAACACTTTTGTAACCAATTCGCGCCATCGATGGATTGGACGATTTCGAAATGCGCCGCGCGCTCGGCTCGCGGCGCCAATGCAGCGCGTGCGAACGGGCGCGACGAGGCTCCCCGGTGACGACGACAACCTCGACCTATCTGGCGATCTCGAACAATCTGACTCGCTATCAGACGATGACGGCCGATAAGCCGGCCGTCAAGACCGCGAGCGAGTATTACGCCGCCAATATCGGCAACGTCACCTCGATCCAGGATTTCGTCGGCAATTACCGGCTGCTCTCTTATGCGTTGAGCGCTTATGGGCTCGGCAACGAGGTCAACTCGACGGCGCTAGTGACGCAAGTGCTGGAGGGGGGCGTCAGCAGCTCCAACAGCCTCGCCAACACCTTGAGCAATCCGAACTGGGCGAAGTTCGCCGCGGCGTTCGACTTCGTCGGTCAGGGAGTCTCTTCAATCACGTCGTCGAGCGCGATCGCGACCACGACCAGCGATTACGTCGAGCAAACGCTGGAAACCGACCAGGGCCAGCAAGACCAGGGCGTCGAGCTCGCTCTCTATTTTCAGCGTGTTGCGCCCTCGGTGACCACCGGCCTAGGCATCATGGGAGACACGAACCTCCTCGACGTCGTTCAAACGATATTTGGCTTGCCGCCGGAGACAACGGGCACCGACATCGACACCGAGGCGCAGGAAATCACCCAGCTCATGCCGATGTCCGACCTTCAGGACTCGAGCAAGCTGCAGCAACTGACCGAGCGCTTCACCGCAATGTACGACTTGAACTACGGAGCGGGAGGCGCCGACGCGTCGACCCCGCTCACCGTCAATTCGGACGGCGCCTCTTCGGCGCCTGTTTCGGCGGCGACGACGATCCTGGGCAACCTGATCAGCTCGAACAACGCGACCAGCGGCGCTCTCTCTTCCGCCGCTGCGGCGTTCAGCGACGCCATGATTACCAGTCTGCAGGGCCTCACCCTCGGCGGATAAGAGGCTGGCGATCGCGTCACAAACCGGCGCTTCCGCGAAGGCGGCAAGTCTCGGGCAAGCATCGCGCGCTTTGCTGCCGGGCGGTACGCGCCGCGGAACTGGCCGTCGCGCCCCGGACGCATCGCCTTGAAACAAAAACCGCAGGCTGAATCCGTTCCCTCGTCTTTCTCGCGCGCGCCGACGGCTCGGCCTCACGGCGCGCCTGTCGGCGCGACGCCGGAGGCGCTCTACGCGCGCGGCGTCGCGCTATGGCAGGGCGGGCGTCGGCAGGAGGCGATCGCTCTCCTGGATGCGGCATTGCGCAAGAACCCAAACTTTCCCGAGGCTCTGTGCATGGGCGGCTACATCCTCGGCGAATCAGGCAAGAGCGCAGCAGCGCTGCAGTTCTACCGACGCGCGATCGGCCTCAAGCTCGACTTGCCGGCCGCGTGGTCGAATATGGGAAAGCTGCTCTTTGAACAGGGGCGGTACGCCGAGGCGTTCGACGCGTTCGAAGGGGCGCTCGCCCTGCGGCCCGGCGACGCCGACCTGTGGAACAGCCGCGCGGGGGCGCTGCGCCAACTCGGCCGCTTGGACGAATCGGCCGAGGCGGCCCGCGAGGCGCTACGCCTGCGGCCGAATTTTGCCGAAGCGGCGCTCAATCTCGGCAACGTGCTGCTGAAGCTCGATCGGGTCGCGGAGGCGCTTGAGGCCTATCGGCTGGCGAGCTCGATCAAGCCCGAGTTTTCCGCTGCGCTGTGCGGCCAAGCGCTGGCGCTGTGCAGTCTGGACCGTTTTGGGGAAGCGCGCGACGCGTTCGAACGCGCCGAACGGCTTGGCAACGTCGAGGCGATCAGCGGCAAAGGCTGCCTCGACCTCACGCTCGGCGATTTCGAACGCGGCTGGGAAGGTTACGAATCGCGTTGGATTGCGGGAAAGTCGCTCGACGAGGCGCTGGGCGTGCGCTTCCCCAAGTGGCTCGGACCGGGCCGTGCCGGCGAACGGGTGCTGGTGCTCAACGATCACGGCCTCGGCGACACGATCCAGTTCGCTCGCTATCTGCCGATGATGATCTCCGCCGACGCCGAGCCGACGCTTTTGTGCCCGCCGAAATTGCATCGGTTGCTGTCCTCGCTCGGCGGCGTCAGGCTCGTCGCGAAGGCGCCCGAAGGCGAATTGTTCGATGCGCAGATCGCGATCAGCAGTCTGCCGCGCGCGTTTGCGACGCGCCTCGATAGCGTCCCGGCGCCCGTTCCCTATTTGCGGGCAGAACCGGAAGTGACGGCGAAGTGGGCCGCGCGCATCGGTCCGGCGGGTTTCAAGATCGGCGTCGTCTGGCAAGGCAATCCCAATCCGGAAGCCGACATGGCCCGCTCGATGCCGCTCACCGCCTTTGCGCCGCTCGCCGCAGCGCCGGGCGCGCGCCTGATATCCCTGCAAAAGGGCTTCGGCGTCGAGCAACTCGCCGATCTGCCGGCCGGCATGCGCGTCGAATCGCTGGGCGAAGACTTCGACGCTGGCCCGGACGCCTTCGTCGACGCCGCGGCCGCGATGATGGACCTCGACCTCATCGTCACCTGCGACACCTCGATCGCGCACTTGGCGGGCGCGCTCGGCCGGTCGGTGTGGGTCGCGCTGAAAAAGGACGCGGAATGGCGGTGGTTGCGCGATCGCGACGATTCGCCCTGGTATCCGACGATGCGTCTCTTTCGCCAGAAGCAGCACGGCGACTGGAGCGGCGTCTTCGCCGAGATGGCGGCGCGCCTCGGCTCGCCCGCCGAGAACCGCGGCGCCGAACGGCTGATCGCCATTCCCGGCGCGGTCGGCGAACTGATCGACAAGATCACCATTCTCGAAATCAAGTTGCGCCGCATCGTCGACGACCGCAAGGCCCGCAACGTGAGCCGGGAGCTCGGGCTGCTCGAAGACAGCCTGAGGCGCGCGGGGCTCGACCATTCCGGTCTCGGCGCGCTGAAGGCCGACCTCGCCGCCGTCAACGAGCGCCTCTGGGACGTCGAGGACGAAATCCGCCTGTGCGAAGAGAACGGCGAGTTCGGCGAACGCTTCGTCGCACTCGCCCGCTCCGTCTACGCCATCAACGATCGCCGCGCCGCGCTCAAGCGCGAAATCGACTGCTTGTTCAATTCGGCGATCGTCGAGGAGAAGGGCTACGCCTGAGCAAAGGCGGGCCGCGCGCCCTCAATCGGGGATAGCGTAGAACTGTCCACGAAGCGCCGCTCGGTCGCTCGGCTTGACAGACACCAGCCCGAAGGCTTGGCTATAGCGCACGCCGAGCACGGCGCCGCGCCGCCACACCGTCTCGACGACATCCACTTCGCCCGATTCGTCGTCGTGCACGCGGAAGCGGGCGGGCAACCCCAAGTTTTGCGCCAGCGTGAGACGAAGGCCACTGGCCGAGCGGTCGTGAATGAGGCATTCGCACACGAACTTGTTAGCCGAATCGAGAATTTTGGCCGAGCGAAGCCGAGTGCGCTTTCGTCCGGCGGCGCGATGGTCGCGACGGCTTGCATTTCCGGGTTTTTCATCTCGCGCCGGTTCGACGACGAAATAGGCGACTAGGCCGCGCTGCGCGAGCGCGCGCGCGTATCTGCGATCGTCGCGCCGACCTTGCCCGCGAACGCCGTCAAGCGTGTCTGTCATGCGTCCGCCGCGTCATGGCCCTCGAAAGGGGCTGCCCCGAGCGTTCGCGGCCGACCGATCGGCGGGACGCGCCCTTGGCAACGTTAGCCGCCAGGAGTTGCCAAACCGTTGCCGCGTCACGCTCTCGAACGTCCGATTGAAGCGGATGCGGGACGCGCTGCGGGGTCAACTCTACGTCAATTGCCGCAAAGGCGATGGTTAATGTTGTCCTAAATTTTGGCCAAGAACATTAACGAGTTGTTAACCATAGCCTGTGTACCTTTTCGGAACAGGAATCGCGGTTGAAAATTATGATTCGGAATCAATTGAATCATAGCAAACAATCGGAGTGCGCGTAATAAAAGTAACATCTACAAATAAAAAGCGCTGTGGGGGTTATCCGTGACAAGTATTTGCCGTCTTTAGGCGAAGCATTATACTTTTGCACTCGCGCAGGTAGCGGACAACATAGTTACTAATAGGTCGACGCGGATATAACTATATATCTATCGGGGCATAATCATGTACATAATTGTAGATGAACGCAATCTCGTTGCGGGTGGTTACGCGTCCGGATTTGATCGAGAAGGCGTCTCTACTGCAGGGATCGACCCGACTGAATTCCAGGAATGGATCGGCAAAGTCAGCGATGTCGACGTTCGCGCCGTTGAAGCTTTCCTCATCGGCGACTGCACCAATCGTGAATTGTTCCCTAAACTCATTCGCGAGCGCTCCAGCGCTCCGGTGCTCTGCCTCAACGATCGACAATCGCTCGACGAGACGCTGGAGCTCTTCGCCGCGGGCGTCGACGATGTGCTGCGCAAGCCCGTTCACGTGCGCGAAATTCTCGCCCGCGTCGGCGCCATTCATCGCCGGACGATGGGAGAGAAGGGCCGCGTCATGATCGGCGATCTTTGCGCGTATCTCGACGGGCGCGAGCCGGAAGTGAAGGGCGTGCCGCTGCCCTTGCCGCGGCGCGAGTGCCGCATCTTGGAATATCTCGTGCGCAATCGCGGCCGGCGGGTGACGAAGACGCAAATCTTCAACGCGGTCTACGGCCTGTTCGACGAGAACGTCGACGAGAACGTCGTCGAAAGCCACATCAGCAAGCTGCGCAAGAAGCTCAAATACCGTCTCGGCTTCGATCCGATCGATTCGAAGCGCTATCTCGGCTATTGCATCGAAAAGCGCTGATCCGTTCTCGGCTCGCCGGGGCGAATCGGGGCGCGCGCCGCGTCGTTCTCAAGCCGCGCGCGGGCCAGGCCGAACCGCGGAGGCGCGCCGCTGCGCTTGCCGGGCGTCGTCGCTCCCGCCGATCGGGCGAACGTGCGCCGAGCCGCGCTCACCGCCGCACTCTGATTCGCAGTCCACGAGTCTTCGACGATCATCGCCTCGCGACGCCATGGCGCGCTGCGTAGAATGGGTCGAAAAGTCTCGACGCGGGGCTTTCGCGGGTCGGCGCCCAACAAAGCCGCGAGCGCTGGGGATCGCCAATCTCGCGAAGGGCGGCGCGTTCGTCGAGGCGCGCGCTCGGCGCCGGCCGCCCGCAAGAAATGAAACAGGGCGACGAATCGCTTCGTCGCCCTGATTTCTCGATTTCGGCGAGCCACTCGCCGTAGGAAAGCAATGCTCGCGCGAACGCCGCGGAACGGACAAACCGCGGCGTCGCCGGCTTTCCGCCGGCGCCGCTCGCTTCTTAGTTCACGGGAATAGCTTGAGGATGAGCTGAGCGTTCTGGTTGGCGATCGACAGCGACTGAATGCCGAGCTGCTCCTGCGTCTGCAAGGCCTGCAAGCGCGTGGAAGCGGTGTTCATGTTGGCATCGACGAGGCCGCTGACGCCGTTGGCGTAGTCGGTCGACAGCGCGGTGTTGAAGGTCGCCGCGGCGGTCATCCGGTCCTGGGTCGCGCCGATCGTCGCGGCGTAATTGGTCACTGTGTTCAACACCGTCGCGACGTTGCCGAGCGCGGTGTTGGCGCTGGTCGCGTTCGTTACCGTCGTGCCCAAGGTGAGGAGGTCCGCGGCCCCGCCGCCGTCCAGGAGGCCAGCGCCCGCCTTGGTCAGCGCCTGCGTGGTCAGACTGATGGTGTTGATCGTGCCGCCGGTGGCGGTCGCGTTGAAGCCGGAAACGAACGCCAACGGCGCCGCCGCCTGCGAACCGTCGAGGACGTTGAGGCCGTTGAACGAAGCGCCGTTGACCGCGTCGGTCAGTTGCTGGCCGAGCGAAGTGAGCGTCGTCTGGATGTTGCCGATGTCGGCGCCGGGGTTGGTCGCCTCGGTCAGCGCGTTCGAGATCGCCTTGATAGTGGTCACGATCGAGCTGATCGCCGACGAGGCGGTGTCGAGGACGGACTGGCTCTGCGTCAGCGCCGAATTGGCGGCGGTGACGACGCCGCTGTCCGAACTGAGCTGCGTCCCGATCGACCAATAGGCCGCGTTGTCGGCCGCGGTGGCGACCGCCAAACCGGTCGAAACCTGGTTCTGGGTCTGCGCCATTTCCTGTTGCGTCATCTGCAACGCCTGCAGCGCGCTGAGCGCGTTGGCATTGGTAAGAATCGAACTCATGAGGGTGCTCCTGTCCGTTTGATCACGAAACCGTGTGACATTTCGGATTTGCACCGAGACGACGAAGCGGCCTTATGCCTTTAAGCCCGATTCGCCGAGCTTAATCGCCGTGTAACGCCAAGACCGGCAACTGCGAAACGCGGTCGCAAACAGCCTTGTCGAGCGCAGCCTGCCCTAGAGCTCTTAAGAAAGAGTAAAGTTTGACGTAACATGTGAGGAATTAACGGAATTGGTGGCGAATAGGTCGGCGCAGACCTTGCCCCGCCCCAAATCCGCCCTGGGAGCGATACCGGCGGCGCGCCAACGCAATGTCCACGCAAGCTCCGGAGTCAACAGTGGCACCGGGCATAGGGCGGATTCTTCGAACATGGCGAGGAAGGTCCGCCGCGGATTTCTTGGCGGAGCGCGGGCGCGAGTGAAATGAACAACGCATTGGCGCAAGCCGAGCGACTTTGGGCGAATCTCCTTGCGTTGGGCGGAAAGCGCCTGGCGACGCTCGCCATGATCGGAGTGACCGTGTTCGCGGCGACCGGATTTGCCGGCTACTATCTCAGCCGCCCATCCACGGAGACGCTTTATACCGGGCTGGATCGGGACGACGTGGTCAGCATCGGATCGACGCTCAAGGAAGCGGGGATCCCCTTCGACGTGTCGGCGGACGGCGCCACTGTCGTCGTTCCGGTCGGGCAGGCTTCGCTCGCGCGCATGACCCTGGCGGAGAAGGGGCTGCCGCACAGCGGCAGCGTCGGCGACGAGCTCTATGACAAGCTCGGCTCGCTCGGCCTCACCTCGTTCATGCAGCAAGTCACGCGCGTGCGCGCGATGGAGGGCGAACTGGCGCGCACGATCCAGATGATGCGCGGCATCAAGGCCGCGCGGGTTCATGTCGTCATGGGCGACGAAGGTTCGTTTCGTCGCGAGCCGCAGGCGCCGTCCGCCTCGGTGATCATCCGCACCGACGGCCGGGACGATGGCTTGGCCGGCCAAGCGATCCGCCATCTCGTGGCCGCCGCGATCCCGGACATGAAGACCGACGAAGTGACGGTGCTCAACGTCGACGGTCGGTTGCTCGCCAGCGGCCCCGATTCGATCGAGAAATCCCCCGACAACCTGCTGGGGTTGGAAAAGGACGTCTCGCAGGAGATCCGCGAAAAAATCACCACGACGCTAGCGCCCTATTTGAGTCTGCACAACTTCCAGGTCAGCGTCGCGGCGCGGCTCAACGCCGACAAGACGCAAACCAACGAGACGATCTACAACCCCGATTCGCGCGCCGAGCGCTCGGTGCGGGTGGTCAAGGAGCATCAGAATTCTCAGAACGCCGCCGGCGAAGCGCCCGTCGGAGTCGACGCGAACATGCCCAAGGGGAAGACCCAGCCGCCCGAAACGAAGCAATCGAACGACGCGACCGACAAGAAAGAGGAACTGACGAACTACGAGGTTTCCTCGAAGTCGATCACCACGACGAGCTCCGGCTTTGTGATCGACGGGCTGTCGGTGGCGGTTCTCGTCAACCGTTCGGCGCTCGCCGCTTCGCTCGGCGACAAGGCGACGCCCGACGCCATGGACAAGCAGGTCAAGGAAATCGAGCAGCTCGTGGCCACGGCGGGCGGCTTGCGCAAGGATCGGGGCGACACGGTCAAGGTGGCCGTTGTCGATTTCGCCGACGCTGGGCGTGACCTCGCTCCGGTCGAACCGCCCTCGTTCATGGAGCTCGCGCTTCGCCAATCCGGCGCCTACGTCAGCGCCGGCGCCGTCGTGCTGGTCGCGGCGATGTTGCTGTGGTTCGGCCTCAGGCCGGCGACGAAGGCGCTTCTCGCATTGCCGTCCGGGCAATCGCAAGAAGCCATGGGGATGCCGCTCAGCGAATTGCCGGCGCCGCTCACGGCGCTCGACGGCGCAGCTCCGGCCGATCAGAATTTCTTGATCGAAGCGAAAGACGAGCGCGACGAATTTCTCGAAACCCTGCTCGCACGCAAAGACAAGAGTCCACAGCGTCACCTTCAGAAGTTGGTCGACTTCGATGAAGCCGTCGCGGCGGCGATCCTGCGGCAGTGGATTCGCCAGGGAGCGAACACATGAAACCGGTGCCCATCGCGCAATATTTGGACCATATCGGGCGGGCGGCGCAAACCGATCCGCAATCGCCGCGCCGGGAGTTCGCGCCGTTCAAGCCGCGCGCCGTCCGCATGGTTCAGGATCCAGAGCCGCGCGGGGCGCTCGTTTTCAACCGGGCGTTGCGGGACGCCGCGACAGCCGCGCATACGCGCGCGTTCGGAGACGAGCACGAGCGCGCCGATCCCGACTGGCGATCGTCGAGCCGCGCCGCCGCGCCCTCGCAGCCGTGCGAAACAGCGCCCGATCCCGAAATCGAGGCGCGCATCGCCGAAGCGTATGAGCGCGGCCTGCGCGAGGGGGCGGCTGCCGCGCGCGCCGATGAGGCCGAGACTCAGGCCCGACTGCTGGCCCGCCAGCAAGAACGGGCGCTGATGGAGCGCCTCGACTTTCAAGTGAACGAATACGCTGCGCTCGCCGACGTGATCGCAACTGGGCTCGTCGAGATCGAACAACAAATCGCTGCGACCGTGTCGCGCATTCTCGCGCCGTTCCTCACCAGCGAGCTGACCAAGCAGATCGTCGACCAATTGTGCGCCAATATCGCGCGCCTTCGCGCCGGCGGATCGCCGGGGTTGATCAAGATTCGCGGCCCCGAACGCCTGCTCGAGAAATTGCGCGAGCGCGTTTCCGCCCTTCCCGTCGATGTCGAGTTCATCGTCGAAGACAACGTCGAAGCGACGATCGAGGCGCAGCACACGATGATTAGGTCGGAGCTTCAACCCTGGGCCGACCTCATCGCGTCGCTGGCCGTCTGAGGCCCGCGATGGACGATTCGGCTCATCCGCAAGTCATCATCATCAAGCGCCGCGCGAATCATGAGGAAGAGCACCACGGCGGCGCCTGGAAGATCGCGTTCGCCGATTTCATGACGGCGATGATGGCGTTCTTCCTCGTGCTTTGGATCATCAACGCGACCGACAAGAACACCAAAACAATTATCGCGCGATACTTCAATCCGGTGAAATTGGAGGAGTCCGCGAGAGCGCCCAAGAACATCCACGGCGACGACGTCACATTGGCCCCTGTCGATGTTTCAGATGCGAAGAACAAAGGCGCGTCCGGCGCCCCTGGACCGCAGGACAGCAAGAAAACCAACGACGACCAGGCCACCGCGGCCAACAGCGGCGACGGTCCGGAGAACAAGGGCGCCGACAAGTCCGAGCGCCAGGGCAACGGCGCTGCGGCCACCGCGGCGGATCCGGCGAACCCCAAGCCCACGATGTCCGAAGGCGTTCTGTTCGCCGACCCCTATCGCAGCCTTGACGCCATCGCCGGCCCGTCGTCGCCGAACGTGCACGCCATCGCGCAGAGCGAAAGGATGAAGGACGAGAACGAGGCGGGATCGGCGGACCCTGAAGCTTTTCGCGATCCGTTCCGGCCGATTGGACGCGAAGCGGCAACGGAGGCGCCCAACGCCAGGGCGGTCAAACCGCAGCCGGGCGAGGAGTCCAAACCGGCGATCGCCGCGCCGCCGTCGAGCGGCCCGACCGCCTCTGAGGCGCAGCCGCCCACCGAGGCGCAACCGCCTGCTGCGGCGACGGCCGCGCGTTTGCAGAAGGAGTTGGAGCTGCAGGTCGGCGCGCTCGGAACGTCGCGCGTCGGCCCTGCGATCGACGTGAAAGCGACCGACGAAGGGTTGCTCATCAGCCTGACCGATCGCCTGAACTTCGCCATGTTTGCGATCGGTTCGGCGGAGCCTCAGCCCCAGGTGGTGCGGGCGATCGACGCGGTCGCCCGCATCCTGAAGGATCGCCCGGGCCTAATCATCGTGCGCGGACACACCGACGCCCACCCTTACCGGTCGCCGACTTACGACAACTGGCGGCTGTCGTCGGCGCGCGCGCAGATGGCCTACTACATGCTCACCCGAGCCGGGCTTCCCGAGAGCCGCTTCGAGCGGATCGAAGGCTACGCCGACCGCCGCTTGAGGGACCCGAGCCATCCCTTCGCCGCCGAAAATCGACGCATCGAAATCCTGCTGAAGGAATCGAACCCGTGAATGCCGGACGCCTCGCCAATGCGCTGGTTGTTCTGACGCTCACGATCGGCGCCTCGGCGCCGGCGAGCGCGCAATCGATTTCGGCGATGGCCGCCGATCTGCAAAGGCTGCAAGTTCAAATCGCGGCCGGCGACAAATCGGCCTACGCGGCTCAACAAGAGCGATTGAATGCGATCGGCGCCGCGATCGGCGCCGCGAAGCCGGAGGTCTGGAAATCCAAGGACGAAGCCGACGCCGTGATCATTTACTTGCTGAGCGGCGGCCAACCTCGCGATGTCGTGCAACTGCTGCAGAGCGGCGCTGTGCCGGAGAGCGAGACGCCGTTCATGCGCGGCGCGGTCGCCTATATCCTGGGCAATGAAGCGGACGCGGAAAAGCTTCTGGGGGGCCTCGATCCGCGCAGGCTCGATCTCAGGCTCGCCGGTCAAGTCGCGTTTGCGCAATCCGTACTTCAGACCTCGCGCGATGAGAAAAAGGCGATCGCTCTACTCGATCTCGCGCGTCTGTTGGCCCCCGGCTGCCTAGTCGAGGAAGCTGCTTTGCGACGCGAGATCCTGCTCCTCAACGGCGAGCACGACGCCGATCGCGTCGCTTTGCTTTCCCGACAATATGCGAATCGCTTCGGACGCTCCGTCTATGCAGATGGTTTTCTGCAAAGCCTGGCGGCGGCCATCGTGCAGTCGGGCGTTGCTGAAAGTCTTCCGAATTATCAAAAGTTCACCCCCTTTATTTCCGCGCTGGCGCCCGAGGTTCGGCGCGGCTTCTTGTTGACGATCGCGCGCGCCGAGGCGCTGAACGGCAAGTTCGCCGTCGCCGGCGCCGCCTCGGCCGACGCGTTGCGGGACTCTCCGAGCGACAGCGCAGAAGAGGCGCGCGCCAAGCTTTACCAAGCGGCCGCGCGAATCATGAGCCCCGAATACGACGACGGCGTCGCGGAATTGCAAAGCGTCGCCCAATCGAAGTTGGATCGGGCCGACCAAGCTCTGTTGGGAGCCGTTCGCAGCGTCGCCTCCTATTTGCGCGAACCGCCCGCTGAGATCGATTTGGCACGCGAGCGAGCGGCGCCGGCGCCGCCGGACCCGAACGACGAAGCGGCGGCGACGATCGCCCTTGCGGAGGCCGCGATGAGCCGCACCGCCGCCTTGGTCGGCGTCGCCGAGAAAGGAACGCTATGAGCCTTTCGGCGTTGAATGCTTCGATCGCTGGCGCGCCGCCGCTCGCCGAGCACCCCCGCGATCTCGGCGGCAAATCGGCCGACGGCTCGAAGTTCGCCGCGATCATGAGCGCGCTCGCCGGCGAAGATCCCCAACCGAACGCGCGCGCCGCCGGCGCCGCGGCGGCCGCGGGCGGTCAAGATAGCGTATCGCCGAGCGAAAGCGCGGCAATGTCAAACGAATCGCCGTCGATCGACGCGGGACTTGCGGGGCTCCTCTCTGGGGCGCTCGGTTCGACTGCCGATGCGACGCCGGGTCAAATCGCTCCGCCGGGCGCCGGCAAGCAAAGCGTGACGCAGCAAAACGCCTCTGGTTCGACCTCCGGCGGCTCGTTGTGGCGCGCCTTGGCCGACCGCAGCGCCGCCGTGAGCGCCAACGCGGCGACTGATGCTTCGGCCGCCGCGAAGCCAAGTCAATTCTTTTCGCGGGACGCCGGCAGGACGGGCGGCGCGGCCGCGAACTCCGACACCGCGACCGTCGGCGCCGCCGCGGCGACGCCTGCGCCGACCGCCAACGGGGCGGACGCGAACGTCATGCTTGCCGGGCTCGTCTTTGGCGCGTTCGCTTCTCCAGTGGCCGCGGCGTCCGGTCAATTTGTTCCTCGGGTCGCCGGCGGCGTGTCGTCGCTCGCCGCGGCGGGAGGCGGATCGGCCACGAATTCCGACCAGGCGACCGGCCCGCTCGCCGCGTCGCTTGCGACCACGGCAGGAAGCGACGTGGCGAGCAACTTCGGGCTCGCCGGCGTCGCCGATGCGCCGCTGACGATGCAAATGGCGACGAACGGCGACTCCTCTCTCGGCGCCCGCGTCCTGCAATCGCGCACGTATCTCGGCGTCGACAACGCTGCGCGAGGCGAAGCAGGCAAACTGGCGTCGCGCTCCGCGGCAGCCGCCCCAGCCCCGTCGGACACGGCGGGGACTGTTGGCGCCGACACCGCGGCCGCCGCGTCCACGCGGAACGAGACGTCGTCTGAGAAAGAGCCCGCTTCTGACCATGGCAAGACACACGGCGCCGTGCAGCCGGACCAATCTTCCGTCCCTGCGGCGGCCGCTGTGGGCGCTAACGCTTCGTCTGGCGTCGTCAACGCTCAGGTCAATCCCGCCATGATGGGCGCCGGCCCGGTCGCTTGCGATCAACTTGCGGACCGCCTCGCCGCGGAAGCGAGCGATTTGACGTCGCAGCCGGCGGCCGCCGAGGCGACGTCAGCGACCGGCGGCGTGAAGGCTCAAGCCGTCAAAGAACTCCAGATCGAACTCAATCCGGCCGATCTCGGCGCCGTGTCAGTGACGATGCGAATGGCGCAAGGTCAGCTGTCGGTCGTGATGGAAGTCGCCAAGTCGAGCACCCTGAAGTCCATAGAGAGCGAGCGCGACGCGATCACCGATCGACTGGGGTTGAGCGCTCAATCGCTCGAGATCGTGATCGGCAAGCCGACCACAACGAACCAGTCAAGCGCCGAGAGCAACAATGCGTCAGATCAGAAACCGGGAAGCCAGGAGAACGCGCAAAGCGACTCGAACCGAGCGTCTCAGGGCAATGAGCAACAGCCCTCTCGCCGCGAAAACGCGTCGGGCCGGTGGAACCGTCAAGCCGCGGCGCAACCGTCGCCGTCTCGCCGCAGTTTTGGCGATCTGCTTGTGTAGCGCCACCATCGCGCGGGGCGCGACGACGGAGCTGTGCGAACATGAGATGGCGCGCGCCGCTCGCGAGAACGGCATACCCCTGAACATTCTCTATTCCGTCGGACTCACCGAAACGGGCCAAAGAGGCGCACTCAATCCCTATGACATGAACGTCGACGGGCGCGCCGTTCATTCGGCCAGTCTGAATGAGGCCTTGGCGAGGTTCGCACTGGAACGCGCGCGGGGCGCCAAGCTCATCGACGTGGGCTGCATGCAGATCAATCACCATTGGCACGCCGCGCATTTCAGTTCCCTCAGCGAAATGTTCGATCCCGCCCATAATGTCGATTACGCTGCGAGCTACTTGAAGGAACTCAAAGCGCAAGAAGGCAACTGGACCCTCGCGGTTGCGCGTTACAACGCCGGCCCCGACAATCCAAGAGCACAGAAGACCTATGTCTGCACGGTCATCGGAAACATGGTCGCGAGCGGCTTGGGACAGTGGACGCCGAATGCGCGCGAATTCTGCAAGTGAGAATCGCGCCCTCGTCCGCCGCGGCCCGCGCGTTTCGACGTCCGGGCGCGTCGAACCGTTCGGGGTCGTCGCCGCGACGCCGGAGGACGCGGCAAATTGTCGCGCACAGAATCGCGTCGCTCCCCTCGCTGGAACGTTCGAAAGCGCGCTGCTCGGTCGCGAATCATACATCACGATAACGTTGAATAACAAAAAAGTAAGTAATTTGCGGCAGCTTTCTTCGGTCCGAATGAATCGGATTGTTTCAATCGCATCGGCGCGCAATCGCGACGCGATTCGCCATTGCGGCCATCATGGCCGCCTCAGCGCAAGAGCGAAGGGTTGCGTCCTCATGCCGGCATTGACCTTCCGCGGGATTGCGGGCTCCCTCCGCGGCGCGCGCTCGCGCGCCACTGGGCGCGCGGGGCAGATGCGCGGGCTGTCGCATTGTTTCGTTGCGAGCGCGAAATGAACCTCGCGTTCGACGCCAAGCGGTTGTTTCAGGCGGGCGGCGCGCTTGCCTTTATCGTCCTCAGCGCGCTCAGCGCCGCGCAAGCGCGAACCGATGCCCTTGCTGAAGCTTACGTGCTCGGCTTGATATGCGTCAGCACGATCGGCCTTGCGGTCGGCGCAGCGGCATTGGCGCGAGGCCCACAGTCCGATCAGAGTGTCGATCGCGCCGCCGCAAAGAAGCGCCTTGACTTTGAGCAGAGCGTCGACGCGACGCTCACACACGTTCTCAAGCTGATTCAAGATCACTTTGCGGAGGGCGCCAAGTTCCAAGAGTCTTTGGCTGGCGCCGATCGGAAACTTTCACGAAGCGATTCGTATGACGCGATCCACGAGATCGTGCTCACGCTGATCAACGACAATCGCGCGATGCAAAACAAGGTGAACGTGCTATCGGAAAAACTCGAGCACTCGCGATTCCAAATCATACGCCTGCGCTCGAGCCTTACCAAAGCCGAAGAAATAGGCAATCGCGACGGGTTGACGGCGCTCGGCAATCGCCGCTTCTTCGACAACGCGCTGGCGGAGGAAGTCACAAAAGCCCGCGATTTCGGCGGTGACTTGTGCATTGCGCTCGCAGACCTCGATCATTTCAAGAAGATCAATGACAAATTCGGCCATGTCGCCGGCGACATGGTGCTGAAATTGTTCGCCGAACTCTTGACGACGAACATCAAGAGCCAAGACAAGGTGGCGCGATTCGGCGGCGAGGAGTTTGCGATCCTCTTTCCGGACACCCGGCTCGCGGACGCAAGCGCGACAGTCACCCAGATTCGAAAGCAGCTCGAAAGCAAACAATGGGTCGTCGCCGCGAGCGGCGAGCGCATCGGCGCCATTACCGTATCGTTCGGCGTTGCGCGATTGAACCCCCGCGAGTCCGCGGAGGACTTGGTCCGGCGCGCCGACGCCAAGCTCTACGAAGCGAAAGCGAGCGGAAGGAACCGCGTTTTGGTCGACGTCGCCGGCGAGACCGAACAAGAGGTCGAATGTTGAAAAGCGGCCTTGCCGGATCGCAATCCGTGGGGCGGCGGAGCGACTCCACCTTCGGCCAAGTGTTGGACGAGGTTGTGCGTTCCGAGGATTCGGAGCCGCCATTCGGGCGGGTCGACAAAACCATCGCCTATCCATTCGCGACGCTCGCCCCGCCGATAGAGCCCGAAGGGAACCGGGAATACGACCCGATCGAGCGTTGGAATCAAGCGCTCGATTGGATCGCTGAGCCGCAAGACGCTGCGGGCGCGATCAAAATGACCAGCGCGCCGAGCGACGACCTCGATTCGATCGCCGCGGAACTCGCTCTGACGAGCGCGCTCACGCATGACGCGCTCAACCGGGCGCGGCGTCGATTCATGTGGAACAACCATCCGGACCGTCGGCCCGATGTGCCGCGCGAACTCGCCAACCGACGCGTGGCGATCGCGAATATGCTGGTCGACCGCGCGCAAAAAGCGCTTGCGGCGCGCCGCCGGACGCCGTAACGGCGCCTGCGGATCGGGCGGCGGGCGCCGGTCGGCAAGGTCAATTACCGACGCCGAATATCATCCTTCGCGCGAACGGCCCGTCCCCTTTACCGGCTTCTTGCGGGTCCGGCTTGTCGCTCGTCAGCAGCGTGGCGCCTGATTCGCCGATCAGCGCCCAGCGCCCGTCACGTTGCATAATCGACGCGATGCGTCCGAGACCCGGGGCGACATCGCCGGGCCTGACGACCCGAATCTCCGCGCCGTTGCTCAACCACGCCATGTCCGGTTCGATCGCAATGATCCGGTAAGTCTCCGGGGCGTTCGATTCGCCGGCCGCGCCGCGGGGGATCGAACCGGTCGGCGCCATGTCGACCGCGTCGCGGGCGACCGCCCCGGTCGGCGTCATGTCGAGAGTGGCGCCGACGACCCGGGGGGCTGTTGCCGCCACGACGGGCGATTGGGCGAGGCGCGGCTGCGCCGATCCTCGCGGCTTGGCGAAAATCGCGAGATATTGCATTCCGTTAATTCGGGGTGGGTGATCGCCTTGGCCGAGCATGGCGGCGGCGAAGACGATCGAACCGACCGCCATCGCCACGCCGGCGCCGACGAGCGCGATATCGCCGATCGTCTTCATCATGACGCGCCGTGGGAGTTCTGGATGCGTAGGAAATGTTGCGGCGAAGGGCGGCCAAATCGAACAACTTCATGCGATCTGCTTTCGTAAACCCGGGCAAGCCGGCGTCAGCCGACCAACTGACCGGCCGGATCGCCGGGCTTGGCGTCGCTTCGGAGGGCCGCGGCGAGTTCGATGAACGGATCCTGGCAGGGCGGCGAGGACAGCGTCTGGGTCATCGCTTCGTATATGCGCGGCACGGATTTGACCGCTTGATCGAGCAGTGGGTCGGCGCCGGGCGTGAAGCCGCCCATGAGGCGAAGATCCCGCGTTTCCTCGTAGCGGGCGATAAGCGAGCGCAGTTTCGACACCAGCTTGCTTTGCTCGGGCGTCCAACTCGGATGGGCGAGGCGGGAAACCGAAGAGAGGATATTGACCGCGGGAAAACGCCCTTGATCGGCGATTGCGCGATCGAGCACGATGTGGCCGTCGAGCGTCCCGCGGATGCTGTCCGCAACCGGGTCGTTGTGGTCGTCGCCGTCCACCAGAACCGAAAACACGCCGGTGATCGACCCGGTGCCCTCGACGCCGGGGCCGGCGCGCTCCAGCAATCGCGGCAGATCGCTGAACACGCTCGGCGCATAGCCGCGCGCGACCGCGGGCTCGCCGGCGGCTAACGCGACGTCGCGCGCGGCGTGAGCAAAGCGCGTCACCGAATCGACGATCAACAGCACAGAGTCGCCGCGATCGCGGAAATATTCGGCCACCGCCATCGCGGTCCTGGGCGCCAAGCGCCGCATCATCGGGCTCTCGTCGCCGGTGGAGACTACGGCGATCGCGGTATGCCGGTTCGCGGCGAGCGTGTCGTCGAGGAATTCGCGCACTTCGCGGCCGCGCTCGCCGACGAGCGCTATCACCACCGTGTCGAAATCGGGCGCGCGCGCAAGCATCGAGAGCAGCGTCGATTTGCCGACTCCCGAACCGGCAAAAACGCCGATGCGCTGGCCGGCGCAAAGCGGCGTGAAAAAGTCGATCACGCGAATTCCCGACTTGATCGGTTTCTTGACGCGCGAGCGTTGCAGAGCGGGCGGCGGCTCGCCGTCGAGCGGCATCGCGCGCTCTCCCGGCGTGAGTTCCCCGGCGCCGTCGATCGGGCGTCCGAGGGCATCGATCACGCGACCTTTCCAATCGGGATGCGGCGTGAGCGAAAGCATCTCGGCCCGATAGGCGCGCGCGCCGATGGCGGCGTCGCATCGCGAATCGAACGGCTTCAGTGTAACGGCGGCGTCTTCGATTCTGACGACCTCGCCGAGTTGGACGCGATCGCCGACGTCGACGCTGACGCATTCTCCGAGTCTGAGAAAGCGTGACAGCCCGGCCACTCGATAGTGCGACATTGCGATTTCCGTCACGACGCCGCTGACGCTAGTTCGCGGCAACGCCTTGGCGCCCCAGGCCAATTTGCTCTCCAGTCGCTCGAGCGCGTTGGGGCTCCGGAGGGTGGGTTCGCTGTCCTCGCTCATGCGCCGAGCTCAATGTCGATTTTGGTTGCACGCATGGCCTAGCCGGAAGCGCCGAGCGTCTTGATGGCGTCCTGCAGCGACGATTCTGTTTGGGTCACTTGCTGGTTGACGCCGTCAAACGTCCTCGTCACCGTGATCAGTTTCGTCATTTCCTCGATCGGATTGACGTTGGCGCCTTCAACAAACCCCTGAACGATGCCGTTTTTCGTGAAGTCGAGAATCGGCGTCGCCGGCTTGTCGGGAATGACTCCGGAATTTTCGGCGCGCGTCAGTTTGGCGTCGTCGTCGATCGCGAAGAGACCGACCGCGCCGATTTGTTTGCCGTCTTGAGCGATCATGCCGTCGCCGGCAATCGTCGGCGGGCCGGCCGCCGGATTTAGCAAGATCGGCGCGCCGCCCGCATCGAGAACGCCGTTGCCGTTCAGCGTCTCGAGGGCGCCGGTCGCAGAAATGCGCATGCGGCCGTCGCGGGTGTAGGCGACGCCGTCGGCGGTGTTGATCGCAAACCAGCCCTGGCCCTGCACGGCGACGTCGAGCGGATTCCCGGTCTTGATCATGGCGCCGGTCTGTCGGGATATGAACGGCGATCCGCCGGAAACATAGTCGATGCGGTTGCCGCCGGCGTTGGCGACTTCGGTCGCGAAGGACACGCCTTCCGCGCGATAGCCGACCGTGTTCATGTTCGCGACGTTGTTGGCGATCGTCTCCAACCGCCGTTCCAGAGCAACCTGCGCCGATAGGGAGACGTAAAGACCATTCTGCATGCCGAGACCCGCAACCGCCGCACGCCGCACGCCGCATCGTCGCCGGCCCGCCGATGAACATTAACCCTACGCCTTGCATGAAGCTGACCTCGGAAAAACAGCCTGGCGTAAGTTTCCGGCTGCACGGTCCAGGCGGCCGGGCGACTGGAGAGCGCAGTGAATTTCGTTATCGGACTGATTATCGCCGTAGGCAGCATTCTCGGCGGCTACGGGGCGCTCGGCGGCCACCTCGAAGTGCTGGTGCAGCCGTTCGAATTCCTCATCATCTGCGGCGCCGCGCTCGGCATTTTCATCGTCGCCAACCCGTTTGCGACCATCAAGGATTGCGGCACGGCCGTCGTCGAGGCGGTGACCGACAAAGTGCCCAAGCCACGCGACTTCCTCGACGTCCTGAGCGCGATGCACGCGCTCATGCGCGAATTGCGCGGCAAGTCCCGCGGCGAGGTCGAAGGGCATTTCGATAATCCCGCGGAGTCCGAAATCTTCAAGGGGTTTCCGCGCCTGCTCGCCAATGGCGACCTTCTCACCTTCATTTGCGACTACGGTCGACTCATCATCATCGGCAACGCCAAGACGCATGAAATCGAAGCCTTGATGGACGAAGAGATCGAGACGCTCGCCAACGATCGCTATAAGCCGGTTCACGCGCTCCAGGCGGTCGCCGACGGCCTCCCCGCGCTCGGCATCGTCGCGGCCGTGCTCGGCATCGTCCACGCGATGGGCGCGCTGGATCAATCGCCGGACGTTCTTGGCGGACTGATCGGCGCCGCGCTCGTAGGCACGTTTTCCGGCATCTTTCTCTCTTACGCCGTCGTCGGCCCGGTCGCGTTGAAAATCAAGACGGTTCGCCAAAAGCAGCTTCGCCTCTTCACCCTGGTCAAGCAGAGCCTTCTGGCTTTCATGAACGGCGCGATGCCACAGGTGGCGGTCGAGTTCGGACGCAAGACCATCCCCTCGAAAGAGCGCCCGACGATCGACACCGTCGAGAACGAAACCATCGCCGGTCCGCCCCCCGCTCCCGACGCGGCGATCAAGGAAGCGGCCTAGCCCATGGCGCTCGAAGAACGCGATAGCGCGGCGACGTCGTCTTGGCTGCACATGCAGCAGCCCGAGCATCACGGTCTTTCGATCGAGAAATCGCCTGGGCTCGGCTTTGCCCTCGAACAATTCGCTTTGAACGCGCCGGAGGCGGTTTCCCCCCTCTTCAAGGCGCATTCGTCCGGAACGATCGACGAGATGAGGCCGACCAGGCTTTTCGAATTCATCGGCGGCTGCGAAGGGCTGACCGCGGCGGTGCTGCACTCTGAGCAACTCGACGCGCGCCTGCTGCTGATTTTCGATCGGCGCATCGTCGACACGGTCGTCACTGCGGTCTTTGGCGGCGACGCGACGCCGGAGGGCGCGCCGGCCGCGCCGTCGCGGCCGAATCGTTCGCTCACCAGCATCGAGTCGCGCCTTGTGGCCGAGCTGGCGCGGCGCCTGGGAAAGGCGCTGGACAAGGGATTCGCTCAGGTCGCGAGCCTCGGTTTGGCGTTCGAACGTCTGGAGACGCTTGTCGACGTTTACGCGCTTGGACGCCGGGACATGCCGGCGGTCGCCGGGAGATTGACCGTCGAAACGTCGGGGGGCCCCATCGTCCTCACGATTCTCATGCCGCAGACACTGCTCGCGCCGATACGCAAGAATCTTTCCTTCGATCCGGAAAGCGAAACGCCGGCCTCCGACCCGCGCTGGACGCGACAAATGGAAAACGGCGTGACGAAGACGCGCATCGCGGTCACGGCAGTGCTGGACGAGTTGGAGATGACGTTGGGCGACATCGCCGATCTCGCCGTCGGGCAGGTGTTGAGCCTGCATGGCGCCGGCATGGGGCGCGTTCGGCTCGAATGCGGCGGGCGCGAAATGTTCTGGTGCACACTCGGCCAGGGCGAAGGCCGCTACTCCCTGGAAATCGAGGAGCCGATCGAGCTGGACCGCGACCCGCTCGAGGGAGCGTTCGTCCACTAACCGGGTTGCGTTGGCAAAACGCAACGAGCAACCGAGGAAAGACACGTTGGGCCATGGATGACAATCTTCAATCGCAGAGCGCGCCCGGAGAACCGGACTCCGCGACCGTCGCGGCGTCGTCGCCTCCGCCGAAATACGACGCGATCCTTTCGATTCCCGTGACCGTGCAGGTCGTGCTCGGGGCGACGACGATGCCCGTCGCGAGCCTCATGAAGCTCGGTCGCGGGGCGGTGATTTCGCTCGACCAGAAAGTCGGCGACCCCGTCAACATTGTGGTCAACGGCAGGATCGTGGCGCGCGGCGAAGTGGTGGTCGTCGACGAGGAAAGCGCTCGGTATGGCGTTTCCCTGATCGAGATCGTCGCCTCTTCGCGCGACGATCGCGCCGCTTAAGCGAGGCCAAAGGCGATGAACACGGATCCAGGCGCCGAATTGTCCGACGACGCGCGCATATTCGCCGGCGCCCAGAAAGCCGCCGCGATCCTGCTCGCGATGGGCAAGCCGCCCGCGACGCGCTTGTTGAAACACTTCGAACCGCAAGAACTTCGGGAGGTCACGCGCGCGGCGGCGCAGCTCGGCGCCGTATCGATGGCCACCCTGGAATCGCTGGTCGAGGAATTCACGTCGGAGTTCTCGGTCGGCGCCAACCTTCTCGGCGACGTCGGGCAGGCGCGGGAAATGTTGGCCGACGCGGTGCCGCCCGATCAGGTCGCCGACATCATGTCGGATGTGCTCGCCGCCGCCGAGAGAAATGTCTGGACGGCGCTGGGCAGCGTTCCCGAAGCCGTGCTCTCGGCGTACCTGGCGAACGAACATCCGCTGACGGCGACCTACATTCTCTCCAAGTTGAACCCGGCCTTGGCGGCGCAAATCGTCTCGCATTTGCCGCGTGAAGCGCGCAATGAGGTCTTGTGCGCCATGATTTCGCGCCCGATGCTCTCCGAAGAGGCGCAACGCGCCATCGAAGACGCGGTGCGGGAGGATCTGACGACGCTTTCGGCACGCGCCTCCGGCCTCGACAACCACTCGCGCATCGCCGAGATCATCAACAATCTCGAACCTCTGGAAGCGCGCGACGTCATGCAATCGCTCGCCGCGGCGCGACCGAAGGAAGCGAAGATCGTCATGAAGATGCTGTTCTCGTTCGACGACTTGCCGCGCCTGTCGCCACGCGCGCGCGCCACGCTGTTCGACAAGCTGCCGACCGAGGTAGTCGTGCTCGCGCTACGCGGCACCGACGCAGAATTCCGCGACGTCGCGCTTTCCTCGATGGCTTCGCGCGCGCGCCGCCTCGTCGAGGCCGAGCTCGCCACCCCGTTTGCGCCGCCGCAGCGCGAAATCGCCAAGGCGCGCAAGCAGATCGTCGATCTCGTGCTCAAGATGGCGCAAAGGAACGAAATCGAGATCGCCCCGCCCGAAGGCGCCGAAACGGCGTAACCCCACTCGGACGCAGCCATGAGCGACGATCGGGACGCCGACAGCAAGACCGAGGAAGCGACCGACAAGAAGCTTCACGACGCGCTTGAGCGCGGAGTCGTGCCGGTTTCCCGCGAGGTCTCGATTCTCGCCTCGCTCGCCGCCATCCTGATCGTCATGGTGTTCGTGCTGCCGCCGCGCACGGAACAGTTCGTCGGGACGCTTGTCCACTTTCTCGACGACCCCGCGGGGTGGAGGCTCGAGCGCGCGAGCGACGTGATCGCGCTCGGCGAAGTCATGACGATCGCTGCGGCGCAGTTCCTGGCGCCAACCGTGATTCTGCTGATGGTCTTCGGCGTAGTGGCGTCGGTCGCGCAAAACCCCCCGCGCATCGTACCGGATCGGATCATTCCCGATCTGTCGCGAATTTCGCTCCACGCCGGCCTGTCGCGGGTGTTCGGTCCGAAAGGCTGGACCGAATTCCTCAAGAGCGTGGTGAAAATCGTCATCGTCGTCGTCGTCGTCGCGATCGTTCTCGAGGGGGAACGATTCGTTCTGACGACCGCGATGTTTCTCGACGTCGGCGATTTGCCCCAGCGCATTCTCAAAATCTGCGTCGACGTCGTTGCGGCGGTGCTGGCGGCGACCCTCGTCGTCGCCTCGGCCGACCTTGTTTGGGCGCGCATTCATTGGCGCCGCGATCAACGCATGAGCCGCTACGAACTCAAGGAAGAGCTCAAGCAGACAGAAGGCGACCGGATGGTGAAAGCGCGCCTTCGCTCGCTTCGGCTCGATCGTTCGCGCAAACGAATGCTCTCGGCCGTGCCGAAGGCGACGATGGTGGTCGTCAATCCGACGCATTACGCCGTCGCGATGCGATACGTTCGCGCGGAAGGGGGCGCGCCGATCGTGCTCGCCAAAGGCGTGGACCTCATCGCGCTGAAGATCCGTGAAATTGCCGAGCAAAACTCGATCCCGATCGTCGAGGACAAGCCGCTCGCGCGCTCGTTATACGACGCCGTGGCGGTGGACAGCGCGATTCCTCCGGAATTCTACCGAGCCGTCGCCGAGATCGTGCACTTGATTCAGGAAAAGAAGGGCTCCTGGCCGTTGAGAAGGAATAGATGACGCCATGACCGATCGACGCGCCGAACCTCGACGCCTGGTTCACGAAGAAATCATCGCCAAAGCGATGGTCGACGTCGCGACCGAATTGCGTCTCGCCGACCCGTCCGAACTGATTCTGATGATCCGTGGCGAGCAAGCGGCCAACATCGCCGACCTGGTCAATTCGTCCAGCGAGCTGTTCTTCAAGAGCGGCACGTTGCGATACGCGCTGTCCGCCGGGTGCGACGTGCAGTGGGATTCCACGCCGACCATCCGATTGGACATGGAATTCCGTCACGCCGCGGTCTGCGCGTTCTTTCGTTTGATGATCGGCCGCAAGCGCGCCGCGGTAGATGTCGTCGAAGTCCTCTTCGACGACCAGGATCTCGACGGATCGGCGATGGACCAGCGCCTTTCCGCCGCGATCGCCAGTGCGCGGCTGCGACCGCGTCGCGGGTTGAGCAAGAGCGCCGGCGCCGCGGCCGCGTCGGGCGGCGCGCGGCCGTGGCGCAAGCCTGGAGCAAGGCCGAACGCGTAACCTCGAGGCACGATCCGATGGATGGGATTTGACGCGTGTCTCAACCCTATGTTCTTCAGCTTGCCTCGCAGCGCACCCAGTGGCTGTCGGCGCGTGAATTGCTCATCGCGAGCAACGTCGCCAACGCCAACACGCCGGGTTATCATGCGGTCGATCTGCAACCGTTTTCGGCGGTGCTCGACAGCACGCAAGTCACGATGGTTTCGACGAATCCAGGGCACATGACGCCGACGCAGGATGATTTCGACGCGGCGCGCGTCGTGGAAAGCGACCCTACGGACGAAACCTTGTCCGGCAACTCGGTCAACCTTGAGCAGGAGATGATCAAGCTCGGCGACGTGAATCGCGACTACTCGATGGCCACGAACGTCAAGCGCGCCATCCATCAAATGATGATGTCGGCGTTGAAGTGAACGACGATGGCCGATCCCCTACAATCTTCGCTGAAAATCGCCGGCGCCGGTCTGGAGGCGCAGTCGGTGCGACTGCGCATCATTTCGGAGAACATCGCGAACTCGCAATCGACCGGGACCACGCCGGGCGCCGATCCATACACGCGCCAGACGGTTTCGTTCGACAACGAGATGGATCGGGCGGCGGGGCTGTCCCTGGTGCGCGTCAAGAGCATCGGCCTCGACGACAGCCCGTTCAAGATCGAGCACGATCCCGGCAGCCCCGCGGCCGACGAAAGCGGATTTGTGAAAATGCCGAACGTCGATGTGCTGACCGAACTGGCCGACATGCGCGAGGCCAACCGAACCTACGAGGCCAACTTGCAGGTCGCCAAGCAATCGGCGGACCTGCTGGGCATGACCGTCAACTTGCTCAAGGACGTTTGAGACGGACGGCCGGCCGATCCGACGCATTCAACGGGGCGCGAGCCTCTGGTCAGCTTGTCTTCATTGGAGGCTCCATGGTGTTCCCGGATTGCGCCCGACACGGCCCGGCCGCGCAATTCGGCGATCGGCGCCGCGAAGCCCCACCGCAAGAAATCGACGTGGTACATCATTCGAGCAAGGGAGACGCGCTGGACTTCGGCATCCATGCCGGGGTTGGCGCGTGGAAACAAAATGGCGATTGAAGGCGTATCCGCGCTCGGCGCGGTCGGGACACGACTCGAAGCGGGCGCTTCGCACAGCGCGGCGGGCGCCGCCTCGACGGCGAGTTCCGGAACGAGTTTCACGCAGGCGCTGGGCCAGGTCGCCAACGACGCGATCGGCTCGATGCAATCGGGCGAGGCGGCGGCCATTCAGGGCCTGCAAGGGACCATGCAGCCGTTCAAGGTCGTCGAGGCGATCATGGGCGCGCAACGCACGCTGCAACAGACGCTCGCGATCCGCGACAAGGCCGTTTCCGCCTATCAGGAAATCTCGCGGATGGCGATCTGACGCATCCGCATAACAGAGAGATCGAAGCATGAGAGCGCTTGCGATAGCGGCGACGGGCATGAACGCCCAAGAGCAAAATCTCGAGGTCATCGCCAACAACATCTCCAACCTGAACACCACCGGGTTCAAGCGTTCGCGCGCCGAATTCACCGATCTGATCTATCAGACCGAACGCGTGATGGGCGTCAGCAGCCGCGGTCGCGACGCCACGGTGCCCGAAGGCGCGCAAGTGGGACTGGGCGTGCGCACGGCGGCGATCCGCAGCTTGCAAATCCAAGGCGCGCTGACAAATACCGGCAATTCGCTCGACCTCGCGATCAATGGCCGCGGCTGGTTCCAAGTCACGACCCCTGCGGGCGACACCGTCTATACCCGCGACGGCGCCTTCAACACCAACGCGACGGGACAATTGGTGACCTCCGACGGCTATACCGTGACCCCGGCGATTCTGATCCCGGCCAACGCGACGAGCGTCACCGTGAGCCAAACGGGCCTGGTGACCGCGACGGTCGCCGGGCAAACGGCGCCCCAACAGCTCGGCCAGATGACGATCGCCAATTTCATCAACGAAGCGGGGCTTCAGGCGCTGGGGAGCAATCTCTTTCAACAAACGGAGGCGTCGGGTCAGCCGACGGTCGGCGTTCCCGGAGATACGGCGTTCGGCATCGTTCAGCAGGGATATCTGGAAGCTTCGAATGTCGACCCGGTGTCGGAAATCACCAACCTGATCGCCGCGCAGCGCGCCTACGAAATGAATTCGAAGGTGATTCAGGCCGCCGATCAGATGTCGGGAACGATATCGAATATGAGGAGCTAAGGAGACCGCGTCATGCGCGTGAACCGGATCGCCGCCCTGCTGGCCTCGTTGGGGTTGTGGCTTGTGCCCGACCTTGGCGCGTTGGCGCAAGACGTAGCCTTGCCGACCCCCAGCGTCGTCATCTATCCCGGCGACATCATCCGCGACGATATGCTCGCGGACCACCCGGCTGAGACAGCGACAGGACTTGGTCCGTTCGCCGAGACGCGGTTCGCCTTGGTCGGCAAGGTAGCGCGGCGAACCCTATTGCCCGGCGCCGCGATTCCGCTCGACGGCATCAGCAATCCGCGCCTCGTCGCCAACGGCGCCGAAGTCAACCTCGTCTATACGGAAGGCGGACTGACGATCGTCACCACGGGCGCGGCCTTGCAGGACGGCGTGGCCGGCGAAGTCATAAAGGTGCGCAACAGCGACAGCGGCGTGACGGTGTCGGGGGCGGTCCAACCAGACGGCACAGTGCGCGTGAGCGGCGGGTGATGAGACGCTTGATCCTCACCCTGATTCTTTGCGCATTCGCGGGCCAGGCGCTGGCGGCGGTCCGCATCAAGGACATCACGTCGTTGCGCGGCGCGCGCGACGATCAGCTCATCGGCTACGGACTGGTGGTCGGTCTGCAAGGCACCGGCGACACGTTGCGCAACGTGCCGTTCACCGAGCAGGCGATTCAGGCGATGCTCGATCGCATGGGCGTCAACGTGCGCGGCACCGCGTTGCGCAATCGTAACGTGGCCGCGGTGATCGTGACCGCGGACCTTCCGGCCGGTATGGACATCGGCTCGCGTCTCGACGTGACTGTTTCGGCGCTCGGCGACGCTCCCTCGCTTATGGGCGGCACGTTGTTGCTGACGCAATTGTCGGGGACCGACGGCGAGGTCTACGCGAGCGCGCAAGGCGCGGTTTCGGTCACGGGCTTCGACGTCGCCGGTCAGGCGCAAACCTTGTCGCAAGGGGTGCCGACGGCCGGGCGAATCTCGAATGGCGCGATCATCGATAAAGCCGTGCCTGCGCCGCCCGACGAATTGCGGTTGATCCTGGAATTGAAAAATCCCGACTACAACACCGCCGTGCGGATCGTCGACGCGGTCAACACCTATTCGCAACGACGATTCCGCCGCCGCTCGGCGTTCGAGATGGGCAGTCGGGCCGTCGAACTTTTCCGCCCGCCGGAAATCAGCGTAACCCGTTACATGGCGGAGATCGGTGAACTGGCGGTCGAGCCCGACACCGCGGCGCGCGTCGTGCTCGACGCGAGAACCGGCACCGTAGTGATCGGTCAGGACGTGCAAATTTCGACGGTTGCGGTTACGCACGGAACCCTTTCGGTGCGAGTCACGGAGACCCCAACGGTCTCCCAGCCGGCGCCGCGCTCGCAAGGCCAGACAGTCGTCACACCGCGCACGCAGATCGACGTCGAACAGCAGGGTGGCCAAGTGGCGATCGTCGGAGGCGCGAGCCTGCGCACGCTGGTGAACGGTCTCAATCGAATCGGGGTCAAGCCGAGCGGCATCATCGCCATTCTCCAGGCGATCAAGACGGCGGGAGCATTGCAGGCCGAACTCATCGTGGAATAGCCGGGTCAGCCCGGCGCAAGGCGTGCGCGGCAAGTTGCCCGCATCGAGTTCCTCTACGTTAGCGCCGTCGCCATGCCCACAGCCGCCAACCGCTTCTTCGCCATCGGCGCGCTCGCGTTGACCGCCGCTTTCGCAAGCCATGCCCTCGCCCAGAACGACGGGAAGCAAAAGTTCAACACCGCCGCGCTCGAGAAGAGCGCCGACGGCGGCGTCGAGCGCTATTGCGCCAATGTCGCGCCGATTGCCGCCGAAGCGCGCATCGCGCTGGAGGCGAAGCGTTTGACGGAGTTGGAAGCGCAGCTCAAACAACGCATCGCCGAACTCGACAAGAAGGAGGCGGAAGCGCGCGAATGGGTGACCAAACGCGAAACCCTGATGAACGCGGCGAGCGACGACGTCGTCGCGATCTACAGCAAGATGGAGCCAGAAGCCGCCGCCGGACAGTTGGCGTTGATGGACGACGCGACCGCCGTCTCGATTCTGGGCAAACTCAAACCGAACACGGCGAGCGCGATCCTCAATGAAATGGACGCGGAGAAGGCGGGCAAATTGACTGGCATCCTGTCCGGCGCCGACGAAAAGAAGTCGTGATGCGCGCACCCAGGCGAAGAGTTCTTCTGATCGCGCTGCTCGCGTCCAATCTGGCCGGCTGCGCCGCGGGACCTGCGGACTTCATGCCCAAGCTTTCGCCGGTCGGCAGCGGGCTGGCGGCGGCGAGCGCGCGGGCCAACGACGAAGAGGTCGCCGGCGCTCTCGACCTCAAGCGAGCCCCTGGCGCCGGGTCGCCGCCGATCAACTTGTATACGGATCAAACCGTCACCAAGGTCGGAGACATCGTTACGGTGATCATCTCCATCAACGACAAGGCCACGTTCGACAACGCCACGGATCGTTCAAAGTCGGCGACTACGGAGTTCGACGCCGACTGGGGTTACACGCAGGGCGGCTCAAGCTCCTCGTCGTCCCAGCCTTCGAAATTGACTCTGGGCACCACGTCGACGTCGTCGACGCAAGGCCAGGGCAACATCGATCGTCAGGAACAGATCCAAGTGTCGATCGCCGCGGTGGTCACTGAAGTCTTGCCCAACGGCAACCTCGTCATCGACGGCTCGCAGGAGGTGCGAGTGAACTACGAATTGCGGCAACTCACTGTCGCCGGCATCGTGCGTCCGTCGGACATCGCCCGCAACAACACGGTCGCCTACGATCGAGTTCGCCGAAGCGCGCATCTCGTATGGCGGGCGGGGCCGATTGAGCGAAGTCCAGCAGCCTTCGTGGGGCCAGGAGATTTACGATTTCGTGAAGCCGTTCTGAAACATCAGGGACGATCGCTCGATGGCCGCCGTAGCTATAGACCTCAACGACCTCGCCGACCTGTCGGAGACGCCTGCGCCCGAGCCGGCGCCGGCGCCGGCGCCGGCGCCGCCGTCATCGCTCAAGCAAACGATCCTCGCAACGCTCGTCGTCACCGTGATCGCGGCGGCGATGGGCGCCCTGTTCGCAATCCCGCCCACGCCGGCTGCGCCGGTCGAAAAAAGCGATTCGGCGCCCGGCGGCGTCGTGCCGCCGAGCGCCGGTCTGTTCGAGATGCCGCCGATCGTCACCAACCTCGGGTCGCCTCAGGACACCTGGATTCGCCTTGAAGCGACGATCGTTTACGACGCCGCGGCTCTGCCCCATCCCGAGGCCGTGGCCGCAGAGATCGCTGGCGACGAACTCGCCTATTTGCACACCGCCACTTTGTCGCAGATCGAGGGCCCGGTCGGATTGCAGAATGTCAGACAGGATCTCAACGAGCGCGCCGTGATCCGCTCCGGCGGCAAGGTGAGCGAACTGATCATCCGAACCCTGGTCGTGCAATGAGACGCGCAACGGTCGCCGCGCTAGCGCTCGTCCTCACCGCTTCGGCCGCCAGCGCCCAGACCGTCGATCTCGGCGCGCTGATTCCGAGCGGCGGCGCGTCGACGACCGCGCGCATCATTCAAATGGTCGCGATCCTGACCGTTCTGTCGGTGGCGCCCGGTCTGCTGATCATGGTCACGAGTTTTACCCGGTTCACCGTCGCGCTCTCTTTTCTAAGGTCGGGATTGGGATTGCAGAGCACGCCGGCCAATCTCGTGCTGATCAGCCTGTCGCTGTTCATGACGTTCTTCGTCATGGCGCCGACGTTCGACAAGGCATGGCAGAACGGCCTCAAGCCGCTGATGGACAACACGATCAGCCAGCAGGAGGCTTACGGCGCGATCACCCAGCCGTTTCGCGAGTTCATGCTCGCTCAGGTTCGCGAGAAGGATATCGCGCTGTTCGAAGATCTGTCGAAAGGCAATTTCCAAATCAAGGATCGCTCGACGATCGACCTGCGGATTCTCATCCCTGCTTTCATGATTTCCGAGCTGCGTCGGGGTTTCGAGATCGGGTTCCTGATCGTCTTGCCGTTCTTGGTCATCGACATGATCGTCGCCGCGCTCACGATGTCGATGGGCATGATGATGTTGCCGCCGTCGGTCATCTCGTTGCCCGTGAAGCTCTTGTTCTTTGTGCTGGTCGACGGCTGGAATCTGCTGATCGGCAGCCTGGTGCGATCGGTCAATTAACGGCATCGTTCGGCGCAATCAGCTTCGCGCAAGGGAACGATCGCAAATTGGAACGGATAAACCCCGAGGGGACCGATCGATGAGTATGATGGGCACCGCCGTTTCCGGCATGTTGGCGAACACGAACTGGCTTTCGAGCATTTCGCAGAACGTCTCCAACGCCAACACCACTGGCTACAAGAACGCCGAAACGGAGTTTTCGACGTTGGTCGATCAGACTGGCGGCGGCGCCGACAGCCTCGCCGGCGTCACGACGACCCTGCGCTCGCTCAATTCGCTGCAAGGCTCGGTCGTCGGCACTTCGACCACGACGGACCTCGCGATTCAAGGCAACGGCTACTTCGTCGTCTCCGATTCGAGCGGCGCGCTCTATCTCACCCGGAACGGCTCGTTCGTGCCCGACGCGGAGGGCAATCTCGTCAATTCGGCCGGCTACTACTTGATGGGCAACACCGCCGCCAGCGGCCAAGCGGATGCGGTTCCCACCGAAAAAGTCAATGTCACCGCATCGGGCGACTTGCCGACGGCGACGACCGCCGGCACGCTGTCGGTGAACCTGCCCTCGACGGCGACAGCGGTCGCCACCGCGGCCGATCTGCCCTCGGCCAACCCCTCCGCGGCGCTTGTGAGCTACACCGACGAGACCTCGGTCACCGCCTACGATAACTTGGGCGGCGCCCACACGATCAACGTGTATTTGACGAATACCGGTGTAGTGCCCGCGGGCCAGCCGAATGCGGGCCAGGACAGCTGGCAAGTCACCGCTTACGACGCCTCCACTGCGGCTGCGGGCGGCGGCTTCCCTTACACGGCGACGGCTACGGCCGCCACGCCCTTGGCGACGGAAACGCTGTATTTCAGCCCGACATCGGGAACTTTGACGAGCGGCTCGCCTTTCAACATTCCGATTCCCAATGGCCAAACGTTGGCCCTCGACGTCAGCGGGACGACCCAGCTGGCGTCGAGTTTCAGCGTCAACACCAACACGACCAACGGCAATGCGCCGAGCAGCTTGAAGGGGGTGACGATCAGCTCAAACGGCACGCTCGATTTCCAGTACAGCGACGGCGCTTCCAATGCCGCCTACGACATTCCGTTGGCCAACGTGGCGAGCCCGGACAATCTGACCTCGCTCAATGGCAACGTCTATCAGGCCAACCAGGACTCCGGCTCGATCGTGTACGGAACCGCTGGAACAGGCGGCCTCGGCACGATCGTCTCCTCTTCTCTCGAAAACTCGACTGTGGATCTGGCCACCGAGCTGACGCAGATGATCGAGGCTCAGAGCGCCTATCAGGCCAATTCCAAGGTGTTCCAAACCGGCGCGGACCTCCTGCAGATTCTCAACGGCTTGAAAGCGTAACCCAATCCAACGTCCTTCCAGGATCGCGCGATGAGCTTGTCCGCAGCGTACAACATCATCAACTCCGCGTTCCTTTCGACCGCGGGGCAGTCGGCGGTCATCTCGAGCAATATCTCGAACGCCAGCACGCCCGGCTATTCGCGCGAAATCGCCAACGTCCTCACAAATTCCTACGGCGGCTCGGACGTCGCCTCGGTCACGCGCGAGGCCAACGCCGCGCTGCTGGAACAGGTCAACACATCGACCTCGCAGGCGGCGAGCGAGCAAGCGTTGGCCAATGGGTTGGCGACGCTGGCGCAGACGGTCAGCGACAGCGCCTCCAGCACCTCCGCCTCCGGGGCGACGCAGAACGGGAATTCGCCCTCGGCGATGCTGGCGAATTTGCAGGACGCGCTGACGACGTACGAGGCCTCGCCGACCAATGCCGTGGTCGGCCAGGCCGTCGTCACCGCCGCCTCCAACCTCGCTTCGTCGCTGAACGCCGGCTCTACGGCGGTTCAGCAGGTGCGCGAGCAGGCCAACTCGGACATGGCTTCGTCCGTCGCCACCATCAATTCGCTGCTCGGTCAATTCTCGCAGGTCAATTCGACGATCGTCAGCGGCTTGGCGACGGGCGCCAACGTCAGTAGCGCCGAGGACAGCCGCGATTCGATTCTGACCCAGCTTTCCCAGCAGATCGGCATCACGACCGTCGCCAACCCAAACGGCTCGACGTCGATTTACACCGACAGCGGCGTGACGTTGTTCAACGTCACAACGCAAACAGTGTCCTTCACCCCGACGACGACCTACACCGCGAGCACGACCGGCAACGCCGTGACCGTCGACGGCGTGCCGATCACCGGCGCCTCGTCGCCGATGCCAATTCAGTCCGGGGCGCTCGCCGGCTTGGCGAATCTGCGCGACACGGTCGCGCCGGAATACCAGGCGCAGCTCGATCAAATCGCCGGCGGTCTCGTCAATGCTTTCGCCGAAACCGATCAGTCGGGGTCGGGCCTGCCCTCGCTGCCCGGATTGTTCACCTATTCCGGCGCGACCGGCCTGCCCACGACAACCGCCATGACGGGCCTGGCGGCCTCCATCGAGGTCAATCCAGCCGTCGACCCTACGCAAGGCGGCGACGTCTCTTTGCTGCAGAACGGCGGGATCAACGGCTCCAACTACAGTTACAACACCACCGGCGCAGCGAGCTACACCGGCCGAATCCAACAGATGATCGGGGCGACGACGGCGACGCAGTCGTTCGACCCTGGCGCCGGCTTAGGCTCGTCCGACAGCCTCAGCGACTACGCCAACGCGTCAGTGAGCTGGCTGCAGGCCCAAAACCAGCAAGCGAGCAATCAGGTCGATTATCAAAACTCGGTGGCCGCGCAAGCGACCTCGGCGCTTTCCAATGCGACTGGGGTGAATCTCGACACGGAAATGACGAACATGTTGAACATCGAGAATTCGTACACCACGACCGCTAAATTGCTGACGACGGTCAACGCGATGTTCACCGCGCTCCTCAACGCGGTCTGACGACCATGACCACAGCATTCGTATCGACAAGCTATCTCGGGACCGCGCTGCTGCCTTCGATTGCGCAGACGCAATCGCAGCTCACTGCCCTCGAAGTGGAATCGTCGACCGGCCAATACGCTGACCTCGGACTGCAACTGGGAGACCAGTCGGGCTACGAATTATCGCTCAAGAACCAGAACGAACTCCTGCAGACGCTGACCAGCGGCAACGGTCTCGTCACGACGAGCCTGAAGACATCGCAGGCCGCCCTCGACTCGATTCGCTCCGGCGCGCAAAGCGTGGTGCAGAGCTTGACGTCGTGGACCTCGACCGAAGTCAATTCGGGGGCGACGTTGCAAAGTCTCGGAGCCAACGCGTTGCAATCGCTGACCGCCATGACCAACGCGACGTCGAACGGTCAATATGTCTTCGGCGGCATAAACTCCAGCGTCGCGCCAATGGCCGACTATTTCTCCTCGACGACGTCGGCCGCCAAGACCGCGATCGATGCGGCGTTTCAGACGGCGTTTGGCTGTCTGCCGACCGACGCGGCCGCCTCGACGATTACGGCCTCGCAAATGCAGAGTTTTCTGAGCGGCGCGTTCGCCGACCAATTCAGCGGCGCGAACTGGACAAGCAACTGGTCGTCGGCCTCGAGCGTCAACACAAGCGCGCAGATTGCGCCCGGCGAGACCATCGACACCTCGACGAACGCCAACCAGACTGGGTTCCAGCAACTTGCGCAGGGCTACGCGATGCTCGCCGAGTTCGGAGGCTCGCAACTGAGTTCCGCCGCGCAGCAGGCGGTCGCCTCCAGCGCGAACTCGATGATCACGCAAGGGATGACCTCGATAACGGAGACCGAAGCCGGCGTCGGCGCATCGCTGCAGCGCGTCACCGACGCCAACAGCTCCATGTCCTCGCAGATGACGATTCTGGAAACCCAGATCGGCAATCTCGACAACGTCAATTCTGCCACTATCGCCACGAAGCTCAATACGCTGTCGACGCAACTGCAGACCGCTTACCAACTTACGGCGCAACTGCAGAAGTTGAGCCTCGCCCAATATATTCCTACCTAGCCGTTGGGATCGCCGATGTACGAATTTTCCTACAACGAGGTTATCGAGGAATCGCCGCAAGTCATGCGCGCGCACGAGCGTCGGGCCATGGATCGGGTCATCGCTCTCTTGTGCGCCGCCCGCGACCGCGGGCCCGGCACGCGCGAAGTCGTCGAGGCGCTGTTCTATCTGCGCAGCCTATGGGCGATCTTTCTGGACGACCTGCGAAACCCCGAAAACGAATTGCCCGGGCAATTGCGGGCCGCGCTCGTTTCGATCGGCGTCTGGATGAACAAGGAGATCGATCGCGTACGCACCGGCCAAACCAACGATCTGACCCCCATGATCGAAATCAACGAGATCATTCGCGACGGCTTGAAATGAGGACTTTATGAACATCACGCTGCGTGCTGGCGAAAAGCTCTACATCAACGGCGCCGTCATCCGAGTCGACCGCAAGGCGACGATCGAGTTGCTGAACGATGTGACCTTCCTGCTGGAGAACCATGTCATGCAGGCGGATCAGGCGACGACGCCGCTTCGCCAGATCTATTTCGCCGTCCAGGTCATGCTGATGGATCCCGGGGCCACGACGGCGGCGACCGGCCTGTCGCGCAGACTCATCGGCTCGGCGTTGATGGCGTTCGAGAATCCCGCGATCATCGCCGGCCTCAAGGCGATCTCCGAACAAATCGACCGTTCGCGCAATTTTGAAGCGTTGAAAGCGTTGCGGGCTCTGTTTCCGCTCGAAGAGCGGGAAATGTTTCCCGCCGCGGCGCCCGCCAAGTCGCACGCAGCCTGAAAGGACCGACCATGACCGCCGTCTCCGCCACCTCCGGCGTCTCGAGCGCCACAACATCGTCATCGTCGACGACGTCGACGGCGTCCGCGACGCCCTCGCTGAGCTACAATTCGTTTCTCACCCTTCTCATGGCGGAACTGAAGAACCAGGATCCGACGCAACCGATGGACCCAACGGCGATGGTCAGCCAATTGGCGACGATCTCCCAGGTCGGACAGGCCGTCCAGACCAACACGACTCTCGCCTCCCTGTTGACCTCTAGCTCGTTGACCCAAGCGGAACTGGCTGTCGGGTCCACGATGACTTCGTCGGACGGGTCGACGTCGGGTCAGGTGCAGTCGGTCGACGTCACCTCCGCCGGGGCCGCCACCGCAACTCTCACCGACGGAAACACGATCCCGTTCGCCAACGGCGCGAACGTGCAATGAATCAGGGCGATGCGCTCGACGTCATTCAGTCGGCGATCTGGATGATCATCGTCGGCGCCGGCCCGGCGATCGGCGCCGCGATGGTCGTCGGCATCGTGATCGCGCTTCTGCAGGCGCTGACGCAGATCCAGGAAATGACCCTGACCTTCGTGCCGAAGATTGTGGCGGTGTTTGCCGTCGTCAGTCTCACCGCGTCGTTCATCGGCGGACAATTCTACGTCTTCACGGAAAATATCTACTCGCATATCGAGCACGGATTCGGCCAGTAACCGAGGCTAAGTCGGCCGCGCCGCGCGCGACGCCGCCGACTAGGCGCGCGTGCGCGCGTCCGCCGGCGAGCGCTCGCCGCTGCGAACGTTCGCGTCGTTGGCGACCCCTGTCGACGGCGCCGTGCGCGATTGGCGAGACCCGCGCAAGGTTTGGCCGTCATTGTCGCCGCGGCGCATGGGAGAAAAACCGCAATGTCATTGACGACGGCGGCGTTGGAGCCGGCAATCGGTCGCGGCGGCAAGGACGTCGGCTTTGCGGCCGCCATCGTGCTGATCCTGTGCCTGTTCTTCCTGCCGGTGCCGGCGATGATGATCGATCTCGGCCTCGCGCTGTCGATCGCGCTCTCCGTGTTGATCTTGATGGTCGCGTTGTGGATCCATAAGCCGCTCGAATTTTCCGCCTTTCCCACCGTTCTGCTTGTAGCGACCATCCTTAGGCTCGCGCTCAACATCTCGACGACGCGGCTCATTTTGGCGCACGGGGCTCAAGGGACGACCGCCGCCGGCTACATCATCGGCGGATTCGCCAGCCTGGTGATGGGCGGCGACTTCGTCATCGGCATCATCGTCTTTCTCATCCTCGTAATCATCAACTTCTTGGTCATCACCAAGGGTGCGACCCGCATCGCGGAAGTCGGCGCGAGGTTTACGCTCGACGCCATTCCCGGCAAGCAGATGGCGATCGACGCCGACCTGTCGGCTGGCCTCATCGACGAGAAGGTCGCCCAGCAGCGCCGTCGCGAACTCGAGGAAGAAAGCGCGTTCTTCGGTTCGATGGACGGCGCGTCGAAATTCGTGCGCGGCGACGCGATCGCCGGCCTCATCATTCTCGCGGTCAACATCTTCGGCGGCATCGTCATCGGCGTCACCCGGCACGGGCTGGGATTATCCACCGCGGCGGACATCTTCACCAAGCTTTCGGTCGGCGACGGCTTGGTGTCGCAAATCCCGGCGCTGATCATTTCCCTCGCCGCGGGCATGCTCGTCGCCAAGGGCGGCACGCGCGGCTCCGCCGACAAGGCGGTGCTCGACCAGCTCTCCAATTATCCCAATGCGCTGTTCATGGCGGCGCTTCTGATGTTCGTGCTCGGCGTGATCCCGGGTCTTCCCTTTTTTCCCTTCGCGCTTCTCGGCGGCCTGATGGCCTTTGTCGGTATCGCCATTCCCCAGCGACAGGCCAAGGATCGTGCGATTGCGGCGGCCGAAAAGGCCGGCCGCGAGGAAAAGCTCCGCGCTGAGGCGCGCTCCTCGATCAAGGAGCAATTGAGGTCCGCAGAGATCGAACTTTGCTTCAGCAAAGAACTGACGGCGACGCTATTGGCCGCGCACGACGAGATTGCTTCGCGCGTCGCCAAGATGCGTCGGAAGTTCGCCCGGCAATACGGCTTCGTCGTGCCGGAGATCAAGCTGAGCGACGACATCAAGACCCCGGCCAAGTGCTATCAAATCCGCATCCACGGCACGGTCGTCGCGACGCAGGAATTGCGCGTCAGCGAATTCCTGGTGATCGTCGGCGACGGCAAACGTCCGAACGTCCCCGGCGACGAAATACGCGAGCCGGCTTTCGGTATGAAGGCGATTTCAATTTCGCAAGCCTACATCAAGGACGTCAAACGAGAGGGGTTCAAGCCGATCGATGCGGTGTCGGTGCTGCTGACGCACTTGAGCGAAGTGATCCACAACAATCTGGCGCAACTTCTGTCCTATCGGGATATGCGCGGGCTGCTCGACAGGCTGGAGCCGGAATACAAGAAACTCATCGACGATCTCTGCCCGTCGCAGATTTCCTATTCGGGACTGCAGGCGGTGCTCAAAATGCTGCTTGCCGAACGCGTCTCCATCCGCAACCTGAACCTGATCCTGGAGGCCATCGCCGAGATCGCTCCGCACGTGCGCCGTCCCGAACAGATCGTGGAGCATGTGCGAGTTCGCATGGCGCAACAGATCTGCGGCGACATTCAGGACCAAGGCGCGCTCCGAGTGCTGCGGCTCGGCAATCGCTGGGATCTCGTCTTTCACCAAAGCCTCAAGCGCGACGCCAAGGGCGAGGTGAGCGAATTCGACATCGATCCCAGGTTGATGGAGCAATTCGCCGCCGAAGCGTCCGCGGCGATCCGCAAACGCATGGAGGAAAAGCATCTCTTCGCCCTCGTCACCACCGCCGAGACGCGGCCCTATGTGCGCATGATCATCGAACGGATGTTCCCGACGTTGCCGGTCTTGTCGCAACTCGAGATCGCGCGCGGGTTCGAGGTGAAGTCGCTCGGCGTAATATCCTAGTGAATGCGGGCGACGACATATTCGCGGGCGCCGGCGCGATCCTCAATCCCAACGTCACGTTGGCGACGTTCATTCTCTTTTGCCGCATCGGCGGCTGCCTGATGCTGATGCCGGGAATATCGAGCGGGCAGATACCGGTGCAGATTCGATTGTTCATTGCCGTGGCGGTGACGCTTTCGCTGACGCCCCTGCTTCTCGATCAGGCGCCGTTGCGATCGCTCAGCGCCGACCCGATCCCGGTGCTGCGGCTGATCGTCGTCGAGTCATTGATCGGCGGACTGATCGGCTTTCTCGGGCGGTTATTCTTTCTCGCCCTGGAGACGCTGTTGGTGGGAGCGTCGACGATGCTCGGCATGGCCAATCCGTTTGGCATCGACGTCGAGCCGAATCAAGTGCTGCCGCCGCTCGCGAGTTTGGTGTCGTTGTCGGCGACGGCGCTGATCTTCATCGCCGACGCCCATTGGGAAGTCCTGCGCGGCCTGGCGGCTTCGTATCGCGCGATACCGATCGGAGCCGAGTTCAATCCGGGATTTTCCCTGCATCAGGTGGCCACGACGCTCGGCGAGACCTTTCGCATCGCGCTTCGGGTGTGCTCGCCCTTCTTCATTTATTCGATCATCGTCAATCTGGCGATGAGCGTCATCAACCGCCTGACTCCGCAGATCGCGATCTTCTACACAGCGACGCCTTTCATTATCGCTGGCGCGCTGCTGCTGCTGTACTTTTCGATCAAACCGCTCCTTGGCGAGTTCATGTCGGGTTTCGAGGCCTGGCTCATTTCGGGATAGGCGATGAAGAAGCGACTCGAGTCCCTCGAAAAAATCGAGCGGGTGCAAAGGCAAATGCATGAGCTCGCGGTTTGGCGGCTGACCGCGCTTGCGCGCGAGCGTGACGATCTTACCGAGAACCACCTCGCAATGTTGGACGCGACGCAGAACGGCGTCGCCGCTTACGGGGCGCCCGCTGCGGCCGCCATGCGCCGCATTCGTGCGTTGGAAAGGGAGATTGCCGTGGCCGCCGCCGAGTATGAAGCGCAGACGCGACGGGCGCTCGATCAGGGAACGCGCGCTAAACTCGCGGATCGGGCGCGCGAAAGCGTCGACGCGCGCTATCGCGATCAAGAGCAGCGCAAGGAACTCGCCGAACTCGTCGAACGCTCGCTGCAAAATCCGAAGTCAAGCTCGGCGTAAGGCTTGGGGAGGAAGCTCGCAAGCGATTAACGCTTCAGACGGGTTCCATGGCCATCGATCCTTCCTCGGACGTCGTGCTCGAAGTACTCAAGGCGGCCGATCCGGCCCGCGCGGCTGCGGCGACGCAACGACTCAACGCGCTCGCCGGCGCGGGGGCGTCGGAAACCGGGGACTTCTCCGAGACGCTCGCGCAGACGGCGCGGACCGCGTCACCCGCTTCGGCGCAAGTCGCAGGAGCGGCGGACGCCCGATCGCGATTCGTCGACGCGGCGTTCGGCGCGAGCGACAAAGCGGCCAAAGCGCAAGTCGACTTCGAGGCCATGGTGCTCAACGGGTTCGTCAACGAGATGCTGCCGAAGGACGATTCGGCTGTCTTTGGCCAAGGCTTGGCGGGCGACATGTGGAAATCCATGCTCGCCGACCAGGTGTCGCGGCAAATCGCGAAGTCCGGCGCGCTGGGAATCGCCCGACGGCTGTTCGCTGCGCATCCGCCGCCGGCGAGCGAATCGCTGGAGAAGGCGAGCCGAACTCGACTCCGTGGGCGGGCATGACGTCGCGCAAATGAGCGCCAACGCCTTATCGATGCCGAGCGGCGGCGCCTACGTCGACGGAGCCTTCCTCTTTTCTGGCCGGAAACGCTCATGAGCGTCGCAGTTTTTCGTCACCCTAACCTCGCCGCCAATTCGGGCCGTTCTCAGAGCCCGGTCGCCATGATTCTTCCGGTCGTCGATCGCCTTCGCCAAACGCTCGAGGAGGAAAACGAAGACATCGCGCGGCGCGGCCCGGTCGACTACCATGCTTACAACCTGCGCAAGAGCCAGGGATTGCTGGAGCTGAATCGTCTCGCGCCGGCGTTCGCCAATCATCAGATCGGCCCCGTTCTTCGCGCCGCGCTCGCCGATCTTCACGCCAAGCTGGAGACCAACCGTCGCCTGCTGCGCACGCAGTTGCTGGCGGCCCAAGCGGTCTCCAACATCATCGCGCGAGCGATCCGCGACAGCCAGTCCGACGGCACCTATTCGGCCCATCCCTGGTTGGACGACGACGAATGATCAGAATCATTCTCGTCGGCTTTTGGGCATGCTTGACCACGCTCGCGGCGGGTTACGCCGTGAGCCACCTGCGCGAGGCCACGACGAAACCGCAGGTCGTCGTCTCCGACACGACGCAAGAAGCCAAGAAGACAAGAGAGATCAATGTTCCAAAGATCCGGGACGGGGTCGTGAAGGGGTATATCGTCGCGCAGCTCTCCTATGTCGTCGATCCGGCCGCGCTCAAGAAGAGTCCGGTTCCCCCGGACCCTTTCCTCGTCGACGAGGCGTTTCGCTACATCTACGACGACAAGGCGATCGACTTCGATCATCTGGACACGTTCGACATAAGCAAGATGACCAAAGCCGTGATGAAGAACGTCAATGCGCGCTTGAACGCCAACGTCGTCGTCGACGTGGGGATTCAGGAATTGACCTTTCTCACCAGCGCGCAAGCCAAACAGCGTTTGTGACGATCGTCCGCCTCGGCCAATTCGCTCCGCTGTGGCGGAATTCTCGCGGCGTATGCGCGGGCGCTGCGAGAGAAGTCTGAGTTAGCGCTGCATCATCGATGGCGGTTGGCGGCGCGGTCCAGTCTGGCCGGCGAGCCGGCGTCGATTTCAGGCTATCCGGCGCGGCCGAGAGGGCGCGCCAAGACGGCGGTTCGAGGCTGCGCAGGCTCGCAATCCGCCGATCGGCCGTGAACGGAATCGATGAACGCGACGCCGATCGAGTCCGCGCGCGACCACACCCGCTTCACCCGATGCGAGGCAAAGGCGCCAAATCCATCATGAATTTGCAACTCGAACTCTTCCGGCAAGCAGATCAATTCATTGCCTGACAATCTTGCCCCGGTCGCAGAAATATTGCGAACGGTCACGTCAAGACTCGAATATCCCTTGTTGAATACACAATGCCCTTCTCGCAAACATCGTGTTCTCTGGGCGCTTCTGTTGTCGTTCGACATGACGATCGTCTTTTGGTTCGCTTGCTGAATTTCGTATGACGCGTTCTCTGCCGGAAATCGCTCCCTGCGCGGCGCCGAGAACGCGCCGAGCTGATTGCGACGCCCGCTTGGAGCCGAGAGCGGCGACATGCGACGTCGTCGCCAGCCCACTTTTGCCTTGCGGCGCACGTAATACCAATAATGTCGAATGCTTGCCCAAGGATGAATCGGACCGCAGCCTTGCGGGCGCGACAAATTAGCGCAGGGCCCGCGCCTCGCCCATCCGCTGCAGCGCCTCGAGGTTCGCCATCGCGCCGTTGCGCTCGTCGTAGAGTTTCGCCATCGTCAGAGCGTCTACGAACCCTCCGCCGCGACGCACGAAATCCCGGTGGCGCCCCTCGACCTCGAAGCCGAATCGGCGATAGAGTTTGATCGCCGGGTCGTTGTCGCCGAAGACCGTCAATTGAACCCGGCGTAATCCCATCATTGTGCTGGCGGTGGCCATCAACATCCGTAGCAGTCGGGCGCCGATTCCGCGCGCCTGAAACGACTCGCGCACCCCCAAGAGAATCCATGCGGAATGATTGAGGCCGTCGCCCATCACATAGAGGCCGCCAAACCCGATGGTCTTGCCCGCAATGACGCCGACGATTTCGAATTTGTTGGAACAGGCGATATTGGCGAGCCAGTGCTGGAGCTCGTCGATCGAGGCGAACGGCCCTCTGGCGGAGGCGTAGTGCAGAAATCGCTCCTCGTTGAACAGTTCAAGAAGGTCCGAACTGTCGCGATCGTCGCGAAGCCGGATGCGCAACGCGTCAATCAAGAATTGATCGTCCGTCATCCTCTTTCCAATCTGCCGCGAAAGTCGATGGGAGAGGGCGCCCGAACGCCTTTGCCGATCGACTCTTCAGAAGCGATCTCGAATCGAGGACCTGTTCGGTCCGCGTGGGGAGCGCGGTCTTGGTGGCGCGAAACACACCACCAAAAGCTTGCTTGGGCCTTACGCGGATTGATAGCACGGACTTCGCGAGGCGGCGGGGGCGGGCGCGTCGCGCGGCAAAGGCGCGGTTTGCGCCCGGAAAGGAAATTTGCGAGGCTCGAACGCGAGGAGTCCGACGCCTTGTCGCGTCTGACGACGCCACCCGGGAGGTAGGGAGCGATGAAAGAAAGAGTCGGCTTCATCGGCGTCGGCCTCATGGGTCACGGCATGGCGAAGAACATCGTGGAAAAAGGCTGGCCGCTGACGGTTCTCGGCCATCGCAAACGCGAAGCGGTCGAAGATCTCAAGTCGCGCGGCGCCCTTGAGGCGTCTTCGCCGCGCGAGCTCGCGCTCGGCTGCGATGTCGTCGTGATTTGCGTGACGGGTTCGCCGCAAGTGGAGGCGGTCGTTCAAGGCGAGGATGGCTTGGCGGCGGCGGGAAAGCCGCTGCTGATCATCGACTGTTCGACCTCGGAGCCGGCGGTTACGACGCGCCTTGCGGCTGCGCTCGCGCCCAAGGCCGTCACGCTCATCGACGCGCCTTTGAGCCGGACGCCGAAGGACGCCTGGGAGGGCACGCTCGACGTCATGGTGGGCGGCGAACCTGAGGTCGTCGAGCGGGCGAGGCCGATTCTGGAAGCCTTCGCCGGCCGGATCGTCGCCACCGGGCCGGTGGGCACCGGCCATACGATGAAGCTGCTCAACAATTTCCTGTCGATGGGCTACGCCGCGCTCTATTCCGAGGCGCTGATGATCGGCGCCAAAGCTGGACTGTCGCCGCAAGTCTTCGACAGCGTCATCCGCGGCGGCCGGATGGATTGTCTGTTCTATCAGACCTTCTTCAAGTACGTCCTCGAACGGGACCGCGATGCGCATCGCTTCACCATCGCGAACGCCCACAAGGACGTCACCTACCTCGCGGGCTTTGCGCAGGCTCTCGGGGTCGCCAATCCGATCGGCGCCGCGGTCCGCAACAGTTACGCGCTCGCGGTCGGGACCGGCCACGGCGAGGACTACGTGCCGATGCTGTCGGACCTCGTTGCGCAATGGAACGGCGTCTCGCTGACGCTGCGCGCACCTGAATAGCGGCGTAGGGCCGGCGCGCCGCGGGAATTTGCTAGGTTGTTAAGATATTGGTAGCGGGGGCCGGATTCGAACCGGCGACCTCCGGATTATGATTCCGCTGCTCTAACCAGCTGAGCTACCCCGCCACGCCCCGACAATGAGGCTCGCCCGGTCGGGCGGGTCGCATATAGGAAGGCGGCGGCGAGCCTGTCAAGGAAATGTGGCCGGCGGTTCGTTTTGGCCGCTAGGCGCCGCGCCGGCCCGCCGAAACGAGCGCGGCGCGCTCGAGGCCGATCAGCAGCGTGAGCGTCGCCGCGACCAGGATCATCGTCAGCGCGGCGCCGGAAAAAATGTCGCCGCGGTCGGTGAGGCCGAAGATGGCGACCGGCAGCGTCACCCATCCCGGCGGATAAACCATCACCGTCGCGCCGAGTTCGCCCATCGACAGCGCGAAGCTGAGGCCGAAGGCGGCGATGAGATAGGGGGCGATCAGCGGCAAGGTGACATGGCGCAGCCGATACGCGGGGCGCGCGCCGAGGCTTGAGGCGACCTCTTCGTAGTCGGGCGGCAAGCGCGCGAGGCCAGCCGAGACGTTGCCGAACGAGAACGCCGAGATCAGCACGAAATGCGCGACGACGACGATCGCGGTCGTGCCGTTGAGCAGCAACGGCCGTTGGCTGAAGGCGACGAGCAGGCCGAGCCCGACCGAGACGGAAGGCACCGCGCTCGGGACGAAGAACAGCAAGCCCAGCGACCGGCTCCAGGCTTCGCCTTGGGCGCGCAGCGCGAGCGCCGCCCAGGCGCCGCTGAGAAGCGCGAACAGGCTGGCGACGAGCCCGGTGACGAGACTCGCGAGCACCGCCTCGCCCGAAGCGCCGCTGCGCGCCTGGAGGTAATGCTCGAAGGTGAAGCCGCTCGGCAGCACGCCGTTCCATTGGACGGCGAGGCTCGCCACCAGGATGATCGCAAGCGGCGCGAGGAAAATGACGCCGATCAGCAGCGCGGCGACGCTCCACACGGCCAATCGGCCCGACCGCGACCAGATCAGCATGCCTAGCCTCCGAGCCGTCGCGCGGCGATGCGATAGAGGCTGAACAGGCCGAGCGACACGACGACGTTGACCATCGCGATGACGCAGGCCGCCTGATAGTCGGATTCCTGGATCGCCTTGTCGTAGATCAGCAGCGGCAAGGTGATGACGCCCTTGGCGCCGATGAACAACACGATGCCGAACTCGTTCACGGTGAGCAGCAGGCACAGGCTGCCGCCGGCGATCAGCGCCGGCAGCGCGGCGGGAAGGATGATCTTGCGCACTATGCGCCACGGTCGCGCGCCGAGCAGTCCGGCGACTTCGATTTGGCCGCGATCGACCAGCGAAAAGGCGGCGAGCAGGGGCCGCAGCACGAATGGCGAATAGACCGTGACCTCGGCGAGGATGACGCCCCAGGAGGTGTAGAGGAAATCGACCGGCGGGCGCTCGAGGCCGAGGCCCGCCGTCAGCGCCCCGTTGAGCACGCCCGCCGAGCCGTAGAGGAAGGTGAAGGCGAGCGTGACGAGAAACGTCGGCAAGGCGATGAACGTGTCGATCAGCCGCGCGACCAAGCCGGCGCCGGGGAAAGGCGCGAACGCGAGGATGAGTGCGAGCGCGAGGCCGAGCGCGAGGCAACCGGCGGTCGAGGCGATCGCGATCTCCGCGGTGTTGAACAGGGCGGCGCCAAAGGCGCGCGATTGCAACGTCGCCAACGCGGCTTGTAGGTTTAGCACCCCGGCGTCGTCGACGAGCGCGGCATGGGCGATCAAGACGAGCGGATAGAGGAACAGCAGCGCGAGGACGATCAGCGGCGGCGCGACCCACAGCGCGCCGGGATCGAGCTTGGCCGCGCGCGGCGCGCCGCCGACCGCCTCAGACACCGGCGTCGTCCGCGATGAGGCTCGCATCGACGGGCGCGAAGAAGAAGTCGAGTCGGTCGCCGCGAGCGGGCAGGCTGGGCAGTCGCGTGGCGACGACGCGCAAAACGGTCTCCCCGACCTCGGCGACGAGATGCGTCAGTTCGCCCTGCCAATGGACATCGCGCAAGACGCCGGCGATGCGGTTCGCGCGCTCCGAAGGGTCGACAAGCGTGACGTTCTGCGGCCGCACGCAGAGGAGCCGTCGCGCGCCCGCCGGTTCGCCGTTTCCCGAGACGACGAGCCTCGCCGCGCCCGCGCGCACCGCGACGAGGCCGGCGCCGGCGCGGTCCGCTTCGACGATGACCGGCAGCAGATTGGCGCGGCCGAGGAACTCTGCCGAGAATCGATTGGGCGGGCGCCGGTAGAGTTCCCCGGTTCGCCCGATCGCGCTGAGTTCGCCGTCGCGCAGAATGGCGATGCGGTCGGCGAGCGTCAGCGCTTCGCTCTGGTCGTGCGTAACGTAAAGGATCGTAAGCTCCGGAAGATCGGCGTGCAGCCTGGCGATCTCCTCGACCATCGAGCGGCGGATTTGCGCGTCGAGCGCAGACAGCGGTTCGTCGAGCAGCAGGACCCGCGGGCGCACCGCGAGCGCGCGCGCGATGGCGACGCGCTGCTGCTGGCCCCCCGACAATTCACGCGGCAGCCGGCGCGCGAATTGCGGCATGCCGACGACCCGCAGCGCCTCGGCGACGCGCTCGGCGATCAGCGCCTTTGGCGCGCCTCGCGCCTTGAGGCCGAAGGCGACGTTTTCGCCGACCCGCATGTGCGGAAACAGCGCGTAGTTTTGCACCACCATCGCCAGGCCGCGTTCGTAGGGCGGCAGGTCGGTGACGTCGGTTCCGCCGATGTGGATGCGCCCTTGCGCCGGCCGCACGAAGCCGGCGACGGCGCGCAGCGCCGTGGTCTTGCCGGAGCCGGACGGCCCAATCAGGGCGAGGATTTCGCCCGCCGCGACATCGAGGGTGAGCGGCTTCAAGACGACAGCGCCGCGATAGGCGACGCTGACTTTGTCGAACGAGACGGTCGACGGAGCGCCGCGCGGTGACGCGACGCTCGCGAAACTTGCCGCCGCGCGGGCGGGAAGCGACAACTCAGCTTCCCGTCGTCTGCCGCCAGCGCGCGACGTCGGCCGGCAGATCCTTGAGCACCTGCGCCCAGTCGGGGTTCCAGATCGTCACGCCCTTCATCGCCTCGTGCAACTTGACGTAGTTAGCGTCGGTCGGCGTGACGTCCTTGCGGACGGGTTCGCCGATGGCGATCGAGGAAACCGTCGCCTGCGCCTCTTTGCTCAGCAGGAACTCGATGAGCTTCTTGCCGTTTTCGGCGTCGGGCGCGCCAGCGACGAGGCCGACGTAATACGGCAGCGGCATCGCCGAACGTTCGCCGTTCGGGCCGGCGGGCCAGAACACGCGGATGTTCGGATTGTCGACGGTCTGCGACAGGTTCATCTGCAGGTCGCCGTTGGCGACGAAGAGCTCGCCCTTGTTGACGAGCGCCGTCAGCTTGCCAGTCGAAGACGACGGGCCGACGTTGTTGTCCTGCAGCTTCTTGAGATAGTCGAAGGCGGCATCCTTGCCGCCGAAGGAATGGATGACCTGCAGCATCACCGCGGTGCCGTCGCCGGCCTGTCCCGGGGTCGAATACTGGATCTTGCCCTTGAACTTGGGATCGAGCAGATCGGCATAGGTGCTGGGCGCTTCCTTGAGAACGGCCGAGTCGTAGATGAAGTTCTGATAGTTGTTGACGAGCGGCTGGTAGCTGCCGTCGCCGCCGGAGATTTCAGCCGCGGCGGTCGGTGTGAACTTCTGCAGCAGGCCATCGGCTTCGGCGCGCTGGATGAACGGCGGCAGCGTGACGAGCACGTCGGCCTGCGGGTTCGACTTTTCCTTGGCGACGCGTTCGACGACGCCGCCCGAGCCAGCCTCGACGTACTGAACCTTGACGCCTGTCGCCTTGGTGAAGGCGTCGAATTGGGTTTCGAACCAGCTGCCCTTGCCGTCGTGCAGACCGTCGGCGGAATAGATCGTGACGACATCGGACGCCGCGAACGCGGGCGCCGCGAACGCAGCGGAAATGAGCAGAGCGCTCAACAGCGATTTCATGGACGTATCCTCATGGACTCGAAAGGAGCCATGAGATCGCGTAGGCCGTGGACATGACACTCATGTGACGTCACGCGCATGCGCGTGGACGATCTGAATTTCACTGTCGAACAGCGTCTTCCGCAAGCGCCTCGTCGAGGATCGCCAAGGCCGCGTCGAACTCCTCGAGGGGGATCGTCAGCGGCGGGCAGAGCGTGATCACGACCCCGCCGCCGAGCTTGAAACTGAGCCCCTTGGCGAGACAGCGATACATCAGCCGGTCGGCGAGCGCGGGCGCGTCTCGCCCGCCGATTTCGACGCCGAAATAGCAGCCGAGGCCGCGCACTTCGCGGATCGCCGGGCAGCGTCTCTTCATCGCTTCCAGTCGTTCGAGGCCACGGCAGCCGAGGTCGCTTGCGCGATCGATCAGCCGCTCCTCATCGATGACGTCAAGCGTCGCCAGCGCGGCGGCGCAGGCGACGGGGCTTTTCTCGTGGGTGTAATGGCCGAGCGCGGCCTCAGGCGCGCAATCGAGCGGCGCGGCGGCGAGGATCGCCGCGAGCGGCATAACGCCGCCGCCGAGCCCCTTGCCGATCACCAGGATGTCGGGCGTTGCGCCTGCGCGTTGGCAAGCGTAGAGGGCGCCGGTGCGTGCGAGACAACTCGGGATTTCGTCGAAGATCAGCAGCGCGCCGTGGCGCCTGCAGGAGTCGCGGACGCGCGGCCAGAACTCGGGCGGCGGCGCATCGACGGTGGTCCAGCGCATCGGCTCGGCGATCAGCGCGCCGACGTCGCCCTGCACTTCGAGCGCGTAATCGATGTAGTCGGCGAAGCGCTCGAACGGAGCATCGTCGCCGAAGAAGCGGCGCGCGAGATTGAGCGGCGGCAGATGTTCGGCGCCCGGCGTCATCGGCCCGAGGCCACGGCGGAACAAGGCTTCGCCGCCGACGCCGATCGTATCCAGGTTGGCGCCGTGGAACGAGTCCCACAGCGACAGCGTCTTGTGGCGGCCGGTGGCGTAGCGAGCGAGCTTCAGCGCCATGCTGACCGCCGCGGCGCCGCTGGGCGCCAACAGGACCTTTTCGAGGCCTTCGGGCGCGGTCTGGACGAGGCGGCGCGCGAGCGCGGTCGCGTTGGCGTTGGCGTAGCGGCGCGGACAGAACGGCAGCCCGTCGACAGCCGCCTTGATCGCGGCGACGACCTTGGGATGGCCATGGCCGAGCTGATGGACGCTGTTGCCGTGGAAGTCGAAAATGCGCCGCCCGTCGATGTCGGTCAGAACCGCGCCCTCGGCGCGCACGATCTCGGTCAGGCAGGGCGTCGACAGCGATTGACGCAGGAAATAGCGTTCGTCCTCGTCGAGCGCCGCGCGCGCCGCCTCGCTCAAAGACGCCCGCCATTCGGCGCGGGCGGACGAGCGGTTGACGTCGCCCTCGCTCGGCGGCAGATCGTCGCCCTTCATCGCCCGCTCCCTTGTCCCGCTCTGCGCGTCAGGCCGACCACGGCAACGAATAGGTGCGCACGTTGGTGAAGCTCTTCATCGCTTCGACCACGCCCTCCTTGTAGCCGAGGCCGGAATCCTTGATCCCGCCGAAGGGCGACATTTCGATGCGATAGCCCGGCGCCTCCCAGACGTTGACCGTGCCGACTTCGAGTTCGTTGACGAAGCGCGTGATGTAGTCCAACCGATCGGTGCAGACGCCGGACGACAAGCCGAACGCGGTCGAATTGGAGATCGCGATCACGCGCGCGATTTCGTCGGGGCAGCGGATGATCGGAATCACCGGGCCGAAGGTCTCCTCGCGCACCAGTTCGCAATCGTAAGGCACGCGGTCGACGACGCAGGGCGGAAACAGCGCGCCGCGGCGTTCGCCGCCGTGCAGCAGGTTCGCGCCCTTGGCGACCGCGTCGCTCACGCGCGCCTCGAACAGCGTCGCCGAGCGCTCGTTGATCACCGTGCCGACGTCGGTTTCGGGATCCATCGGATCGCCGCATTTGAGCGCCCTCGCGCGCGCGAGCGCCTTTTCGACGAAGCGGTCGGCGACGCTTTCGACGACCAGGATGCGCTTGACCGCGGTGCAGCGCTGGCCGGAATTCTTGGTCGCGCCTTGCACGGCGAGATCGGCGGCGCGGTCGAGATCGGCGTCCTCCATGACGATGAGCGGATCGTTGCCGCCGAGCTCCAACACCAGCCGCCGGTAGCCGGCTTTCTCCGCGATGTATTTGCCGACCCGGACCGAGCCGGTGAAGGTGACGAGGTCGGCGTCGGGGTCGGCGATCATCGCGTCGCCCATCGTCGTGGGATTGCCGGTGACGACCGAGAGCATTTCCGGCGGCAGCCCCGCTTCGTAGAGCACGTCGGCGAGCGCGAGCGCGGTCAGCGGCGTCAGTTCGGTCGGCTTCAGCACCGTGCGGTTATTGGTGGCGATCGCCGGCGCGAGCTTGTGGCTGACCATGTTGAGGGGATGGTTGAACGGGGTGATCGCCGAAATGACGCCGAGCAGCGGCGTACGCATGGTGTAGATCTTGCGGCTCTTGCCGTTCGGGCTGATGTCGCAGGAATAGATTTCGCCGTCGTCCTTGATGACGAGCTGCGCGGCGAACGACCAGACGTCGTAGGCGCGGCTCGCTTCATAGAGCGAATCCTTCCAGCACAAGCCGGATTCGGCGGTGATGAGGCGCGCGAAATCTTGCTTGCGGTCGCGCAGCAGCTCCGCCGCGCGCTGGAGAATGCGCTGGCGCTCGTAGCGCGTCAGCTTGGCCTTGAACGCCTTGGCCTTGGCGAAGGCGTCGCGCACGTGCCCGGGGCGCGCCGCCGGAACCGTGCCGACGACGTCGCCACTATAGGGATTGCGCACTTCGATGGTCTCGCCGGTTTCCACGAGCTTGCCGGCGATGCGCATCGCCTCGCGGCGGAAGGCGGGTTTCGTAGGTGCGTTCATTGTCTAGCCTGCCAGATTGAGGGCGACGTGGAAGACATCGAAGTTGCGCAGCGCCGTTCCGGCTGGCGCGGCGACGCGTCGATTGACGATCAACGGCACCTTCTGCTCAAAGAGGCCGCCGTGCGACCGCAGCGGTTCGGTGAGACCGGAAAGATCGTGCTTGGCGCGGGTCGCGCCCAAAACCTTGTTGCGTCCCGAGACGGCGACGATGTCGCCGATCCGGTCGGCGGGCAGCTCGAAGCGGGCGCACGCCTCGGGGTTGTCCATCGCATCGTCGACGCCCGGCAGGCTCTTCAGCGCTTCGATGACGCGTCGGCGATCGGCGTCTTTGGGCAGGTAGACGGTGGCGAAAGAGCCGAGCGCGCCGTGATGGGCGACGTAGGGGTCGGTGATCGGCAGGATGACGCGCGCCGCGCCTGCGCCGAGCAGGCGATCGAGCACGTCCTGCAGATAGATCACGTCCGGCTCGCCGCTCGCCAGATGCTTGTCGTTCATGCCGTGATCGGCGGTCAGCGCGACGACGCAGCCGGCCTCGTCGAGCGCGCCGACGTAGCGGTCGACCATAGCGTAGAACGCGTTGGCGACCTCGGAGCCGGGCGCGGCCTTGTGTTGCACGTAATCGGTGGTCGAAAGGTACATCACGTCGGGCCGGAACGCTTTCACGATCCTGACGCCGGCGGCGAAAACGAATTCCGACAGCGCCGCCGAGTAGACGCCGGGCAGCGGCATGCCGACGAATTCGAGCGCGTTCGCGAGGCCGTTGTCGGCGAGCGTCGCCTGGCCGGCCTTCTCGGCCGAGAACGCGATCGCCCGCCCCGAGGCGAAGTCGAGCCCCTTGGCGAGCAGCGCGCGCAGCTTATCTTTGGCGGTCACTGCGGCGACCTTGGCGCCGGCGTCGCAAAAGGCCTTCAGTATCGTGTCGGCGCGCATGAAGCGCGCTTCGTTCATCATGACTTCCTCGCCGGTTTCGGAATCGAGAAAGTAATTGCCGGCGATGCCGTGAACCTGCGGTGGCGCGCCGGTGACGATCGAGATGTTGTTGGGATTGGTGAAGCTGGGGATGACCGAAGACGCGATAAGGTTGGCGCCGGTCCACATCAGGCGATCGAGGTTGGGGGCGAGCCCGCGCTCGATCGCTCGCTCGATATAGCCGGGCTCCGATCCGTCGAGGCAAATGACGACGGTCGGCGACGCCGGCCAGCGGTAGTCTCGTCCGTTGACGGCGACGCGCGCGCCGCTTCTGCCCTGCGTGTTCATCGCCTTCTCCTCAAGCGGTGAGCGCCACGGCGAGCGCGACGCCCATTTCGTCGAGGACTTCGCGCACGGCGGCGAGCGCGCCGCGCATGTCCTCGGGATAGAGGCGGCCGATGCAGCCGATGCGGAAGGAATCGGCGACGGTGAGCTTGCCGGGATAGATGACGTAGCCGCGTTCTTTCAGCGCGTCGTAGAAGCGCTGGAAGACGAAATTGGGATCGATCGGCATGTGGAAGGTGGCGATGATCGGCACCTGCAACGCGTCGGGGAGCAGCGTCTTGAAGCCGAGCGCGCGCATGCCCTCGATCAGGATGTGGCCGTTTTCCGCGTAGCGTCCGCCACGGCCCGCGACGCCGCCCTCGGCCCAGAATTCTTCCAGCGCCTGGTGGAACGCGACGATGACGTGAATCGGCGGCGTGAAGCGATACTGGCCGGTCTTGTCGAGATTTTGTCGCTGATCGAATAGGTCGAGCGTCAGGGTCGTCGCATTGCCTTTGGTTTCGGCCAGGGCCTCGCCTCGGCAGACGACGAAGGCGAGCCCGGGCACGCCTTCGAGACACTTGTTGGCGGACGCCGCGACGGCGTCGAACGCCACGGCGCGGGAGTCGAGCGGCAGAGCCCCGAACGCGCTCATCGCGTCGATCAGCAGCCGCTTGCCATGGCGGGCGGCGAGCGCCGCGATCGCCTCGATCGGATTGAGGATGCCGCTGGTGGTCTCGCAGTGGACAGCGAAGACATGCGTAACGTCAGGCGAGTTTTCGAGGATTCGTTCGACGGCGCCGAGGTCGGGCGGCGTGTCCTCCGGCGTCTCGTAGGTCTCGACTTCGCGTCCGGCGATCTCGAGAATTCGCTTGGCGCGCTGGCCATAGGCACCGTTGATCAGCAGGAGCGCCTTGCCGCTCTTCGGCACGAAGGTGGTCAGCATCGCCTCGACCGCAAAAGTGCCCGAGCCCTGCATGGGCACGGCGACATAGCGCCCTTCGCCATGGACGATCTCCGGCAGGCGCTCCAGCACCGTGCGGTTGAGGGCGATGAACGCCGCGTCGCGCGAGCCCCAATCATGGACCATCGCCTGCTTGACCGTCTTGGAAGTCGTCAACGGACCGGGGGTCAGCAGCAAGGGATCGCCGGTCTCGGAGCGGGCGGGAACGGAAGGCATCGGACGTCTTTCGGTTCGCTATGGGTTCGCATTCTCTATGTTCGCCGCTTCTATTCGTCCAATACGATGTTATTATAACATCCATAGAAACGCTCTATAGGACTGCGACCCGCCATGACCGTCACCGGACTTCGCGCCTTTCACGCCGTTGCGCAGGCCGGCAGTTTCACCAAGGCCGCCCGTGCGCTGCGACTGAGCCAGCCGACTCTTTCGGCCCAGGTTCGCGCGCTCGAACTCGCCAACGGCGCCCAAGTGTTCGATCGGCGCGGCCGCACGATCGCGTTGACGCCGCTCGGGCAAAGTCTGCTCGCGGTGACGACGCGCCTATTCGCGGCCGAGGACGAGGCGGCGGCGCTGCTTTCGGGCTCCCGCGTGCTTACCCGCGGCCATTTGCGCGTCGCCGCCGACAACGCCGCGCACGTCATGCCGCTGCTCGCGCGCCTGAAGCGGCGCCACGCCGGCCTCACCTTTTCGCTCGAGATCGGCAATTCGTCCGAAGTGCTGCAGCGGCTTCTCGACTGTTCGGTCGACGTCGCGGTCGCCGCCAAGCGCACTTCGGACCCGAAGATCCACAGCGTGCGCCTGCGCGCGGATCGCCTAGTGGCCTTCGCGCCGGACGGCCATCCCTGGGCGCGCCGTCGCGAGGTCGCGTTGCGCGAATTCGCGGGCCAGGACGTCGTCATCCGCGAGCGCGGCTCGATCACCCGCGAAGTCTTCGAAGGGCGCCTCGCCGAAAACGAAGTGCGCCCCGGCGCGCTGTTCGAGGTTCAGACGCGCGAAGCGGTGCGCGAGGCTGTCGCGGCGGGCTTCGGCGTCGGCGTCGTGTTCGACAGCGAGATCGCGTCCGACGCGGGCTTCGCCAAGCTTGCGCTCGTCGGCGCGGATTTCGCCGTCGCCGAATACGTCGTCTGTCTCGAAGAGCGTCGGCGCATGCCGTTGGTGCGCAGCTTTCTCGACCTTCTTCCCGAAGGTTCGCGCCAGACCTAGCGATACGCGTCAGATCGTGCGGCCGCCGTCGACTTCGAGCACGACGCCGGTGACGAACTCGGCTTCGTCCGAGGCGAGATAAAGGCAAGCGCCGGCGATATCCTTGGGATCGGAAAGACGGCCGAGCGGAATTGTCGCGATGAAGCGCGCGCGATTCTCCGGCGTGTCGGGCACGCCCATGAACGACTCGAGCAGCCCGGTCGCCCCCATCACCGGGGCGACGCAATTGATGCGAATCTTTTGCGGAGCGAGTTCGACCGCGAGCGAGCGCGTCAGCAGGTTCACCGCGCCCTTGGTGGAATTGTACCAGGTGAGGCCGGGGCGGGGACGAATGCCGGCGGTCGAGCCGATGTTGATCACCACGCCGCCGCCCTGTTCGATCATCCGCGGCACGACCGCCGAGGTCATGTGGAAGATCGATTTGACGTTGATCGCATAGACGCGGTCGAATTCGTCCTCGGTGACTTCGAGCAGCGGCTTGTTGCGGTGCGTCCAGCCGGCGTTGTTGACGACGATGTCGAGCCGGCCGCCGTGGCGAACGGCCGCCGCGACTGCGGCGTCGACGTCCGCGCGGCGCGTCACGTCGCCTTTGACGGCGATCGCCGCCGCGCCCGCTTCGTCGGCGACTTTGTTCGCCCCGTCGCCGTTGAGGTCCATGATGACGACCTTGGCGCCCTCGCGAGCGAAGACGCGGGCGATCTCGGCGCCGAAGCCGGACGCGGCGCCGGTGACGAGAGCGGATTTTCCTTGCAGGCGCATGACTTGGCGTTCCTCGGACGAAGTGGGTTTCGCAGACGCGCGATGGCGAAAAGAGACAATACTCCTTCTGCGCGGACGGCATAGAGCCGCCCGTGGGCGGGCGTCGTGATCCGCGAATTGACAGATTCGCGCCTCGTTGGCGACAAGGTAAGGCAAAGGCCGGCGCGGTCGATCGCTTACGCCGGCGCAGCGGAGCGCCTCATGTCATCCATGCCAGTCTGGTTCGACGTCGACAAATGCTTCATCGGCGGCCGGTGGGCCGCGCCGGCGACCGGAAGTTCGCTGCCGATCGAGGATCCCTCTCGCGGCGTCGAGATCGGCGCGATCGCGCGCGGCGGACCGGCGGACATCGACGCAGCGGTCGCGGCGGCCGAGCGCGCGCTCGCCGGCCCCTGGGGACGCCTCACTGCGACAGAGCGCGGCCGCCTGCTGAGCAAGCTCGGCGAGCTCATTCGCGCCCGCGCCGACGATCTCGCCCGCATCGAGGCGATCGACGTCGGCAAGCCGCTCAAGCAGGCGCGCGCCGACGCGCTCGCAATGGCGCGCTACATGGAATTCTACGGCGGCGCCGCCGACAAGGTGATGGGCGAGACGATTCCCTATCTCGACGGCTACACCGTCTACACGTTGCGCGAGCCGCACGGCGTTACCGGCCACATCGTGCCGTGGAACTATCCGATGCAGATCGCCGGCCGCTCGATCGGCGGCGCGCTGGCGATGGGCAACGCCTGTGTGCTGAAGCCGGCGGAAGAGGCCTGCGTGACGACGCTCGCGCTCGCCGCGCTCGCGCAGGAAGCAGGCTTTCCCGCCGGCGCGCTGAATGTCGTGCCGGGTCTCGGCGAAGAGGCGGGCGCGGCGCTGACCGCGCATCCCGGCGTGCGCCACCTCTCGTTCACCGGCTCGGTCGGCGTCGGCGCGGTGGTTCAGGCGGCGGCGGCGCGCAACGTCGTGCCGGTGACGCTGGAGCTCGGCGGCAAGTCGCCGCAGCTCGTGTTCGCCGACGCGGATCTCGAACGCGCGCTGCCGTTCCTCGTCAACGCGGGCGTGCAGAACGCCGGCCAGACCTGCTCGGCGGCCTCGCGCATCCTCGTCGAGCGCTCGCGCTACGCGGAAGTCGTCGAACGCATGGCGGCGCGCTACGACGCGTTGCGCGTCGGCCCGGCGGAGGCGGACCTCGACGTCGGGCCGCTGATCTCGGCGCGACAGAAGGAGATCGTCTCGGGCTATCTCGCGATGGCCGCCGATCTCAAGTTCGCCGGCCGCGGCGCGATCGTCGCCGACGCGCCGCGGGGCGGCCATTACGTCGCGCCGACCTTGCTCGCCGAGGCGCCGGGGACGCACCGCTTGGCGCAGGAGGAAATCTTCGGACCCGTGCAGGTGGCGATCCCCTTCGAGGACGAGGCCGAGGCGGTCGCCATCGCCAACGGCACGCCGTACGGGTTGGTGGCGGGCGTGTGGACGGCGGACGGCGGTCGCCAGATGCGGCTTGCCAAGGCGCTGCGCGCCGGCCAAGTGTTCGTCAACAATTACGGCGCGGGCGGCGGCGTCGAATTGCCGTTCGGCGGCGTCGGGAAGTCTGGCCACGGCCGCGAGAAGGGCTTCGAGGCGCTCTACGGCTTCTCGGCGCTGAAGACGGTGGCGGCCTGGCATGGCTAATCGCGGGCGGCGAGGCGGAAGCCTGCGGCGCGTCAGGGGCGTGCGTTCCCAACTGGAGCAACCGAGGTCAGCGGCGTGCGCTGGCGGTCCTGTTTTCGCGAAAAGTCATTGAGCTAGAGCACTGCCCGCTTAAGATGGCGCATAGCCGGCCTCGGCGAAATAGTTGGCGCAGGCTTGCGGCGTGATTTCGTCGAGGCATTGGCCGATGCGGTCCCAGAGGGCCGGCACGGTTCGCTCGGCGGCCTTTCGCAGGTGCGACTTGAGTTGTGAAAAGGCCATTTCGATCGGGTTCAGATCGGGCGAGTAGGCCGGCAGCAAGCGCATCTCGGCCCCGGCGTCGGCGATCAGCTTGCGCACGCCGGCGACCTTGTGGGCGGGCAGGTTGTCCATCACGACGATCTCGTCGGGTCGCAGGGCGGGGACGAGTATTTTTTCGACATAGACCAGGAAGGCCTCGCCGTTCATGGGTCCGTCCAGAACAAAGGGCGCGACCAGCCCTTCGCGCCGCAGGCCGGCGGTGAAGGTGGTGGTCTTCCAGTGTCCGAAGGGCGCCTTGGCCAACAGCCGCTGGCCGCGTCGGCATCGTCCGCGCAGGCGGACCATTTTGGTGGAAGCGCCCGTCTCGTCGATGAACACCAGCTTGTCGGGATTGAGGTCCGCTTGGTTCGCCTTCCAGGCTTCACGCGCCTGAGCCACGTCGGGCCTGTCCTGCTCGGAGGCGTGCAAAGTTTTTTTTGAAGCTGAGCCCGTGCCGCTGGACAAAACGATCCATCGAGCTGGTGGAGGTCTTTTGGCCCAGCTCCGCCTGGACGCGCTGCGTCAGCTCCGCCAGGCTCAGATCAGGCTCCCCGGCGATCAGCGCCAATAGCCAAGGCGCGTGCGCCTCCAAAGGCGAGCGGTTCTTGCCCACCCGCGGCGCCGGGGCGGCGCTGCCCGTCTCGTCCAACCGCTTCTTCCAGCGGATCGCCGAGGACGCCCCCACCTTGAAGCGACGAGCCGCGCCGCGACGCGAGTTCCCCTCCGCCACCTCCTCCAATACGCGCCTGCGATAATCTTCGGAATACGGCCGACCGACCATGGAAGCCTCCCGAATCAGAGGCACGATCGACTCACATTTTGCCCGCCGAGGGAATCCACCCCGCGATCACAATCGATTCATCGTCGCTGGGCAATGCTCTAAATGGTGCCGCAAGAGGGATTCGAACCCCCGACCCCCTCATTACGAATGAGGTGCTCTACCAGCTGAGCTATTGCGGCGCGCGCGGCGGCGAAGCGGTACGAGCTTGGCGCCTACGGTCGGCAGTCTCATATCGAGGTCGCCCGGAATTGGCAAGGTTGCGTCGGCGTGCGGCGAGAAAGACGCTGGGAGCAGGGGTTTGTTTGCCGGCCGACGAGCTCGACGGCGGAGACTCACTCGCGCGCAAAGAGGCGAAATCCCGGTTTGCGTTCGTTCTCTTCGTGCGGACCAGGATCGTCGGGCGCGCTGGAAGGCAGCAGGACGATCGTTGCGGCTCCGCGTGGCGGCTCCGACTTGTTCCGCTCAGACCTGGGCGGCTCCGGTTTGGGCGCGGGTGCGACTTCGGGGGCCGGCGGCTCGGCCGTCGCGACGGGCGGCGTGACGACGAGGGTCGGGCGCTCGGCCGGAGCGGGCGCCGGCGGAGGAGACGGCTCCGGGGCGCTCAGGCGCTCTTCGGGCGTGCGCCACACGAACGCGTCGAGCGCGCCCGAAGGCGACACCGGGGCCCAGCGATCGCTGATCACGCCGCCGGCGACCCAGGCTCGGTCGCGCGGCGCGCGCGCGGCGCGGCCGAGCCATTCGCGTTCCGCCCCGTCGGCGCCGGCCGCCGCCTCGATGTCGGCTATCAAGAGGCATACGCGCGCGGTCGGGCGGCCGCCCGCAGCGCCCGGCGCCAGCAGCGGGGCGAGAGCGGCGCGCGCCGCATTGAGGTCGCGCGCTTCGAGCGCGGCCCGGGCGATGGTGATCTGGCTTTCCGGATCGAAAGGCGCAAGGCGCGCCAGCGCGCGCGCGCGCGTCAGCCGGTCCGCCGCCGAATCGCCGTGCCGCATTCTCAGATAGGCGATCGCGAGATCGGGGTGCGGCGTCTGCCGATACGCGGTCTCGATGACCTTGGAGGCGCGGCGATAATCGCCCTGCGCCGCGGTCAGCCGACCGCAAAGCGCGGCCGCCGGGACGAGGCCCGGCGCCAGGACGCAGGCGTCTTGGGCAAGCGCCAGCGCGCTCTTGGCGTCGCGGTCCGCCAGTTCCTGCGCCATCGCCGTCTTGAGGACTGCGCGCCAGCGATTGGCGGTGGGCTTGTCGACGAGCTTCGCGGCCGCGTTGGACTCGACGATCGCCAGGGCGCCCGCCCAGTCGCCGTGCGCGGCGTGATCGTCGAGCACCGCCTGCGCCGCCCAAGGCAGCGCGGCATGTTTGTGCGCGCGGGTCGCGAACTCCAGCGCGGCCTCGCGATCGCCGCTGCGCCGCGCCTCGATATGCAGGCCGCGCAATCCCAGCGCATGGGTTTGCGGATGATCGAGCATCTCGCGGAACGCGGCGACCGCGCCGGCGCGGTCGCCGGCGAGCTGCGCCGCTTGCGCGCGCAGCAATTTGGCCAGCGGCTCGTCGCCCAAAAGCTTGCGCGCCTCGGCGGCGTGCCGGCTCGCCGCGCGCATGTCGCCCGAGCCGACCGCGACCATGCCGCGCGAAAGCGCGGCGTAGCCCTTTTCCCGTCGGCGCGCCTTGGTCGCAAGCGAAACCAACGAGGGCAGGCGGAAAACGAAACGGATGACGCCCCAGGCGAGCGCCAGCAGAATCGCCAGCCCCACAACGACGCCTAGCGCCAACATCAGCGAAACGTCGTATTCGACGCCGCGCCAGGTCAGCGCGACTTGGCCCGGGTTCTCGGCGAGCCAAGTCAGGCCGTAGGCGGCCAAGGCGAGCGCGGCGAGGAACAGCAACAGGCGAATCATGGGGTCTCCGCTTCACGCGTCCCAGCGCGTCAGGATAATCCCTAACGCGCCAAAGATGAAAAATCCCCTCTGGCGCGGCTAGTTCTTAGTCGCCGCGAGGCGTTCGATCGCGTCCGCGCGCAGGCCGCGCGCCGCCGCGCCCGCCGCTTGGCGCGCCTCGGCCGCTTTGGCCCAGTCCTGGCCAGTCTGACGCGCGGCGTCGGGCAGAGCTTTATAGGCTTCGAGCGCTGGCCGAGAGATCGCCGCGCGCGAGCGCCGCCGCAATGCGCGAGGGCGGCGGCCCGTCGTCTCCACCTGTGGCCTCACCCACTTTGTGCACGCGCACCAGTTTGCTCATGTGGTCGAATAGCCGATCCATCACGCCGCCGCCGCCCGGCGGGGCGGCCGCCGCGACGACGCTGGGCTCGATCTTGGCGAAGGATGCGGCGAGCGCGGCAACCGTCGGGGCGCCCGCATCGGCGAAGGGTTTCAGCGCGGCCAATTTGGCGCCGTCGGCCCCCAGGCGGGTCAGCGCCGCCCATTCCTGTTCGAACGGCGCTCCGGCGTTCAGGCGCTCATTCAACGAAATGGCGAGGATTGCCTCGGCCGCCCCGCCGCGACTGACGGCAACCTCTGCTGCGGCGATGCGGGCCTCGCTCTTGGGCGCGGCAAGCGCGCTTTCGATCTTGGCGACGCGTTGGTCGAGCGCGCCGAGATCGGCCTCGCGGGACTTCAAGGCCGCCAAATCGCTCTCTACGGCGCCGAGGCGAGCTTGCAACGCGCTGGCGTCGAACGGGACGGGCGCGCCGCTTTGAGTCGGCGCCGGCGCCGTCTGGCCGGCTGCGGTCGCGAGCGCCAGCGCCTTGTCCGCGTCGGCGCGCGCCGCGCGCGCTTCCGCCAACGCCGTTTGAGCGGCCTCGTCTTTGCCCGCCGCGCTCTCGAGCGCCGCGATGCGCCGCCCGAGCGCCTCGACAGCGGCCTTGGCGCCCCCCGCCTCGCTCCCCTCCAGCGCGCCGAGGCGCTTGTCGAAATCGGCATTGGTCTGCAACTGGGCTTGGTCGCCGCGTTCGAGCGTGGTCAGACGCGAAGTCGCCGCGTCGAGGACGGCGGCGCGCGGATCGATGAGCCATGCCGAGCCGAGCGCGAGCGCCGCGCCGACGAGAGCGCCGAGCGCCCCGGCGAGGAAGGGGAAACCGATCGAGCGCGCCTCGCGGCTAGGCGAGGCGGCGGGCGGCTCGACGGCCGCGGGCTCCTCGTTGGCGGCTTGCACGTGCGCGGGCTCATCGACCGCCGCTTCGGCGGCCGGCGGCTCCGGCGGCGCAGTCTCGTGAATCTCCGTCGCCTCGCCCTCGATCACGCCCGGATCATGGCGCGGCTCGCGGCTCGGTGGGGCGGTAGGAGGCGCGACGATTTCGGGTTCGGATTTTGGGCTTGCGTCGTCGGCCATGGGCAGTCGCTCTCGTTGCTCGGTTTCCTATAGGCGAGCCGCGTCGTCGACTCAAATCAGGGGTCGGCGGCTCGATTGCCGTTCGATGCGGCGAGCGCGCGTTCGAGCGCGTCGATGAGCTGCGCTTCGATCGGCTCGGCGGCGCAGACGACGCGCGGCGCGCCCCAAGCGCGCAGCGGCGACGCGGCGTCCGGGGAAAGGCAGACATGGAGAAGTGCGCGAAACGGCTCGGCAAGGCCGGCGCCCTGCGCCAATTCCACCGCCAGCGCGGCGGCGCGGCGCGAATAATGCAACGCCGCGGCAGATCCGGCCACCGCGCGCGCCTCGTCGGCGCTCCAGGCGGCGCGCGCCTCGGCGGCATAGACTTCCACAGGCGTCGTCAGATGGCCGCCTTCGCTTAGAGCCGTCTCCAGCGCGCTCTTGCGCTCGCGTCCCGCCAGATACAGCAGGCGTGAGTGCGGCGGGAGCCGCCGGAGCAGCGTCGCAATGAGCGCGGCGACGTCCGGCGCTGGATCGGCCGCGACGGCCATCCCGGCCTTCCATGCGGCCTTGGCGGTCTGCTCTCCCACGACGTAGAGCGGCAGACTGGCGATTGCCGCCTGCGCCGCTGGAGCGATGAGCGCGATCGCTTTGGCGCTGGTCGCTACGACTGCGTCGAACGGGCCGGACGGCGGCAAGGCGCCGGTCACGCGGATTTCGATCACCGGCGCGAACGTCGCGTTAAAGCCGCGCGCGCTCAGGCGCGCCGCGCTGCGCGCCGCGTCGTCGCGCGCGCGCATCAGAGCGATGCTTCTCGTCAACGCCTCGTCATCGTCGTCAAGACGCTCCTCGCTCGGGTGGCAGCAGCCTCGCCTTCTTTCCATTATGCGCTGTGCAGTCTCGCGCCAAGCGTATAGAGACGGCCCCGGCTGCGCGACCCTTTCGCGCCAGGGATTTGTGGAAATCGAATCGACGATGCGCGTATTGGGAATCGAAACGACCTGCGACGAGACCGCGGCGGCGGTGGTGCGCCTGCGGCCCGACGGCTCGGGCGAAATCCTCGCCGACGAAGTGATGAGCCAGATCGCCGCCCACGCGCCTTATGGCGGGGTCGTCCCGGAGATCGCCGCGCGCGCACACGTCGAGATCATCGACGGCCTGGTCGCGCGCGCGCTGCGCAGCGCCGACGTGCGCCCGCGCGATCTCGACGGCGTCGCCGCCGCCGCGGGGCCCGGTCTGATCGGCGGCGTGCTGGTCGGCCTGATGACCGGCAAGGGCGTCGCCCTGGCTGCGGGCAAGCCGTTCGTCGCCGTCAATCACCTCGAGGCGCACGCCCTGGTGGCGCGGCTCTCGGGCCATCTGGCGTTTCCCTATCTGTTGCTGCTCGCCTCGGGCGGGCACACGCAGATCCTCGCGGTCAAGGGCGTAGGCGACTACGACCGTCTCGGCACGACGATGGACGACGCGATCGGCGAGGCTTTCGACAAGACCGCCAAGATGCTCGGCCTGCCCTATCCCGGCGGGCCCGCCGTCGAAGTGGCCGCTCGCGACGGCGATCCCGCGCGATTCGCGCTGCCGCGCCCGATGTTCGGACGGCCGAGCGCCGATTTCTCGCTCTCCGGCCTGAAGACTGCGACGCGCCTCGCCGCCCAAGCGGTCGCGCCGCTGCGCCCGCGCGACGTCGCCGATCTCTGCGCTTCGTTCCAGGCCGCGGTCGTCGACGTCATCGAGGATCGCATGCGCGTCGGGCTCAGGTTGTTTCGCCAGCGCGTCGGCGTCGCGCAGGGCGTCGTCATCGCCGGCGGGGTCGCCGCCAACAGCGCGATCCGCGAAGCGATGACGCGCTTTTGCGGGCAGGCCGGCCTGCCGCTGGTGGCGCCGCCGCACAAGCTGTGCACCGACAACGGCGCGATGATCGCCTGGGCGGGAATCGAGCGTCTGCGACGCGGTCTGGTCGACGATCTCGCAACGCCCGCCCGCCCGCGCTGGCCGCTCGATCCGAAGGTCGAGCGATCGTTAAACGGCAAGGCGTGAGGGCGGGAGCGAGTCGGCGTTATTGCGGAGCCGCAACGGGCGGCTGCGTCCTACTGGCGGCTTCGTCTTTCTTCTTCTGCTCCGCGACCTTCGCCATGTGATGGCCGACGATGCAGCCGCCGACCGCGCCGGCCACAGCGTGATGGCCGGCGTAGTGACCGGCAATGCCGCCGACCAGCGCGCCCTTGAGGCATCCTTTGGCTTGCGCGGGCGCGATGAAAATCGCCGGAGCGAGCGCAATGGCCAAAGCGGCGCCGAGGCCGAATTTCAGGCTGGACTTCATGACGATATCCTTTCGGCGAATTTGGGAGCGGAGCCGTTAGCAGGATTTGGAGCGCCGCGCCAAGTTTTTCCCCGGCGAATGTTTCGCCGCGATCGCCTGCGAGCCGCGCTTTCGCGGCACTCGGCGCTCATTGCATTTTGGCGCCGTGGCGCCTATAAGGGGATAATTCCCTCAAGATTGTCGATTTGAGGCTGCGCCTCGCCCCGCGCAAAGGGCGGCGGCGCGCGCCGCCCAAGTCCAAGGAGTCCGCCCGTCATGTCCGAAGCGCCGCTGATGCCCAAGGCCACCGCCGTTTGGTTGGTCGAAAACACGTCGCTGACGTTCGACCAGATCGCCGAATTCTGTAAATTGCATCCGCTCGAGGTCAAAGGCATCGCCGACGGCGAGGTCGCCACCGGCATCAAAGGCTACGACCCGATCTCTACGGGACAATTGACCCGCGAGGAAATCGCCGCCGCCGAGAAGGATTCGTCGCGCCGCCTGCAACTGGCGACTTCAAAGGTGCGCGTGCCGGAATTCAAGAAGCCGCGCGGGGCGCGCTACACCCCACTGTCGCGCCGGCAGGACCGGCCGAACGCCATTCTCTGGCTGCTGCGCAATCATCCCGAGTTGAAGGATGCGCAGATCATGCGCCTGGTCGGCACCACCAAGCACACGCTCGAATCGATTCGCGAGCGCAGCCATTGGAATTCCGCCAACCTCCAGCCGATGGATCCGGTGACGCTCGGCCTGTCCTCACAGATCGATCTCGACTTCGAAGTCAATCGCGCCGCCAAGGATCGCCCGAAGGTCGAGGAGGACCGCACCCAGACGCTGGTCTCGGCCGAAGTGACGACGGCCAAGCCGGCGCCGGTCACGCAGGCTGACGTCTTCGGCGCGCCTTCGGCCAAGCCGAAGCCCAGCGAAGAGAAGATCGACGTCGATTCGGTGTTCGGCAAGCTCAAGGAACTCAAGGGCGCGGACTGACCCCGCGCGCCCCTCAGCGACTCATCGCCAGGCCGATCCCTGCGGCGGCGGACATGAGCGCGACGACGAGCGGCGGCGCGCGCCAGACGATCAACAGGACGAAACCAGTCGCGGCGACCGCCAAGTCCGCCGGCGCCTGGACCGCGCTCGTCCATACCGGATTGTAGAGAGCGGCGCCCAGCAGCCCGACGACGGCGGCGTTGACGCCACGCATCGCGGCTTGGGCCGGGGCGAGCGCGCGCAGCTCATGCCAGAACGGCAACGCGCCCGCCATCGCCAGCATGCCCGGCAGAAAGATCGCGACGAGGGCGACGAGGGCGCCCGCGACGCCGGCCGGCGGTGCGCCAGTGACCGCGCCCAGATAGGCGGCGAAGGTGAACAACGGTCCCGGCAACGCCTGAGCCGCGCCGTAGCCTGCGAGAAAAGCGTTGTCGGAAACCCATCCCGGCGCCACGACGGCGTCGCGCAGCAACGGCAACACGACATGGCCGCCGCCGAACACCAGGGCGCCGGAGCGGTAGAACGCGGCGAACAGCGCGGGCAAGCCGCCCTGGACGGAGACGAAGGACAGCGCCAGCAGTGCGAAGAACGCGCCGAGGCAAGCCAATCCCAGGCGCCGCGACACCGGGATGGCGAGATCGTCGGCGATTTCTTCGCCGCGGCCGCGGCAGAGCGCGAGCCCCGCCGCGCCGCCGAGCGCGATCGCGCCGATTTGGCTGAGCGAACCGGGGGCGAACAGCAGCAGGGCGAGCGCGGCGGTCGCGATCGAGGCCCGCGGCCTGTCGGGACAAAGAGAGCGCGCCATCCCCAGGACCGCCTGGGCGACGATGGCGACCGCGACGAGTTTCAGCCCATGCAGCAGGCCCGCGCCCCACCACGACCCCGCGAGACCTCCCGCGCCATAGGCGAACAGCAGCATGAGAACCGCGGACGGCAGGGTAAAGCCCGCCCAGGCGGCCAGACCGCCGAGCCGGCCGCCCCGCATCAGCCCGATCGCGAAGCCGGTTTGGCTCGACGCCGGACCGGGCAGAAACTGCGCAAGCGCGACGATATCGACATAGGCGCGCTCGTTCAGCCAGCGCCGGCGCTCGACGAATTCCGCGCGATAATAACCGAGATGAGCGATCGGCCCGCCGAAGGAGGTGAGGCCGAGCTTGAGGAAGGCGAGGAAGATTTCGCTCAGCGGGCCCGGCCGAGGCCCAGCCTCGGCGTCGCGCGAGAGTTTCATGTCGGCGCTCAAGGCTTCGGCGCCGCCGCTCTCAGGAAACGCCGCTCAGCGCCGTCCATTGACCCACTCGCGTTTCAATCGTCGGATTGCGACAGCGACAAGCGGCCGTGTCCCGCGGTAATATATTATGCGATATGCGCTTACCGAAACTCGAGCGCCGCGACCGACGGGCAGCGACGCGCGTGAATGGGGACGTCGAGTCATGAGCGCCACCGACCGCCAAGGGCACTGGGAAAACGTATATACGACCAAGGGCGAAAAGGAAGTGAGCTGGTTCCAGGAGACGCCGGCCCCGACGCTGGAACTCATGGCGCTGATCGGGGCGACCCGCCGGTCCGCGGTCATCGACATCGGAGGCGGCGCCTCGCGCCTCGTCGATAGCCTCGTTTCGCGCGACTATGAGGACATTACAGTCCTCGACTTGTCGTCGTCGGCGCTCGCGGCCGCCAAGGCGCGCCTCGCGGGCAAGGCGGATCGGATCCAATGGATCGCCGCTGACGTTACGACATGGGAGCCGTCGCGCGCTTATGACGTCTGGCACGACCGCGCGGCGTTTCACTTCCTCACCGACCCAGCCGACCAAGCCGCTTATCTCGACCGCTTGCGACGCGCGCTGCGACGCGGAGGGCACGCCATAATCGGGACGTTCGCGCTCGACGGCCCGCAGATGTGCAGCGGCCTGCCGGTCGCTCGCTTTGACGCTTCGACCCTCGGCGCGCTTCTCGGCTCCGATTTCATTCTGATCGACGCTCGGCCGTACGAGCACGAGACTCCTCGCGGCGCGAAACAGCGCTTCCAGTTCAGCACGTTTCGTTTCCGCCGGGTAGCCGAGGGCGGCGCCTGAAGTCGTCGAAGAAAGCTGGCGATCTTCGCCGTTGCATCCCGAATCCGCGCGGCATCGCGGCGGCCGCGCGCGGCATTGCGGCGAACAGCGCGGCTTCGGCCTATAGCGCGAGGCGCACGGCGCGCCGCCAGACGATGCAGCGCAGCTTCGGCGCCGCCGAGATCGTCGTGACGATCGCGAACAGCGCCGTCTTCGCCCAGAAGAAGATGTCGGCCGTATAATCTTCGGGCCCTTTAGGTCGTAAACGACGCACGCGACGCCTGCGGCGAGAACGAGGGCCGCCATGGCGCCCCACCATGCGTCGATGCGGGCGATCGTCGGCGCGCGCATCTCGCCGATGGTCAAAGCCAATTCGAACGCCGGGATCCCGGCAAGCGTCAGGATCGCCAGATCATGAACGCTGGCCAGCGCGCAATCGAGCAGCACGATCGAAGTCCCCAGGCTGACTTCCATTCCGGCGGCGCAGGCAGGTCGAGCGCATCGCCATCCGCCCGGCTCCGCGCGCCGCCGTTCTCCGATGTCTCGAAATCCAGCGCCTTGCGGAACCACAGTGCGTAGATCGAGGGCAACAGGAACAGCGTGATGAAGGTCGCGAGGGAGAGCCCGCCCATGATCGTATAGGCCATCGGCCCCCAAAAGGCGCTCTCCGACAGCGGGATCATCGCCAGGATCGCGGCAAGAGCGGTCAGGACGACCGGCCGGGCGCGGCGCATCGTCGAAAACACGATCGCTTTGCGGCGGGAGAGCCCGCGTTCGCGCACGTCGGTCTCGATCTGATCGACGAGTATGACGGTGTTGCGCATGTCCATGCCAGCGAGCGCGATGAGGCCGAGCAAAGCGACGAAGCCGAACGGACGATGCGCGAGGTTGAGTGCGATCGAAGCGCCTACGATGCCGAGCGGAGCGGTGAAGAAGACGATCGCTAGTCGCGAAAAGCTCTGCAACTGCAGCATCAGCAGGGTCAGCATTGCGATGACCATCAGGGGAAATAGAGCGAAGATGGAGCTGTTGCCCTTTTGCGACTCTTCGATGGCGCCGCCCATCTCGATGCGCGTTCCCGGAGACAGGTTCTCGCGGATCGAGGCGAGCTTGGACCAGATCGCGACCGAAACGTCGGGCGGCTGGGCGCCGTTGGCGACGTCTGCCAGCGCCGTCATGACGAGTTCGCGGTCCTTGCGCCAGATGATCGGCTCCTCTGTCGTTCGCACGACATGCGCGACCTGGCCGACGGGAACCGCGAGGCCGCCCCGCACGACGATGGTGAGATCGTCGATCCGATCGAGCGCGGCGCGCTCGCTGGGCGCGGCGCGCGCGACGACGTCGACGCGCTCCTCGCCGGCGCGGATCGTCGTCACTGTCACGCCGCCGACCAGCGTCTGCAGGGTCTGCGCGATGTCTTGCGGCGTCAGCCCCAGGGCGCGGGCGCGCGCCTGATCGACATCGAGCCGCAAGGACGGCATTTTCTCGCCCCAGTTGAGGTGAGGGTCGACGACGCGCGGGTCCTCGCGCATGACGTCGAGAACGCGCGCGGCGATTTCGCGCACTTGTTCCGCGTCCGGCCCAATGACGCGAAACTGCACGGGGAAGCCGACCGGTGGGCCGAAATTGAAGCGATCGACGCGCACCCGCGCCGCGCTCAAGGCGCCCGCCGCGACCGCGGCCTCGATTCGGGCCTTGACGCGCTCGCGCGCCTCGACGTCCTTGGCGACGACGACGATCTGAGCGAAGGACTCGTTGGGCTGCACCGGCAGCAGGCCGAGCCAAAAGCGCGGCGAGCTCTTGCCGATATAGGTCGTGTAGGACGCGATGTCCGGATCCCCGACAAGCAGGCGCTCTGCTTCGGCGGCGACCTTCTGCGTCGCCTGAATCGCGCTTCCCTCGGCTAGGCGCATCTCGAAGAACAGTTCCGGCCTTTCGGACAGCGGAAAGAACTGCTGCTGAACTTTGCTGAACTGGCTGAGGCCGAGGCCGAGCAGCAGCACGGCGCCGGCGATGACGACGAGCGGGTGGGCGACGCAGAATTCGAGCGCGCGGCGAAACGCGCGGTAGAAGGGCGTCGAATAGATCGCGCCCTCGGTGCGCAAGTGGCCGCCCTCGACGCGCTTGGGCAGAAGCTTGAAGCCGAGGAACGGCGTGAACAGCACCGCGACGAACCACGAGGCGACCAGCGCGATGCCCACCACCCAGAAGATGCCGCCGGTGTATTCGCCGACCGCGGAATTGGCCAGGCCGATCGGCATGAAGCCGGCAGCCGTGACCAGCGTTCCCGTCAGCATAGGAAACGCGGTGGAGGTCCAGGCGAACGACGCCGCGCGCTCGCGATCCCATCCCTGCTCCAGTTTGACGACGATCATCTCGACCGCGATGATTGCGTCGTCGACGAGCAGGCCCAGCGCGATGATCAGCGCGCCCAGGGTGACGCGCTGGAGATCGAGGCCGATGAGGGCCATGACGACGAAGACGATCGCGAGCACCAGCGGCACGGAGGTCGCGACGACGATGCCCGATCGCCAGCCGAGACTCAAAAAGCTCACGCCGAGGACGATCGCCAGCGCTTCGAGAAACGAGCGCGTGAATTCGGACACCGCCGCATCGACCACTTTGGGCTGATCGGCGATGCGCGAAATCACGATGCCGCGCGGCAGGTCGGCCTCGAATTCGGCGAGCGCCGCGTCGAGGTTCTTGCCGAGCGCGAGAATATTGCCGCCCTTCTGCATGACGACGCCGATTTCGACCGCCGGCTGGCCCTGGGCGCGAACGAGATAGGAGGGCGGGTCTTCGTAGCCGTGCGAAACGTCGGCGATGTCGCCGAGGCGGAAAGTCTGGCCGTTGGCGAAGACCGGCGTCTCCGCCACCGCCGCGACGCCTTGCAACGCGCCGGTGACCCGCACGGGCACGCGCTGGGCGTCGGTCTGAAATTCGCCGGCCGGCGCCAGCGCGTTCTGCTTGGAGAGCGAATTGAACATCGCTTGCAGCGGCACGCCGAGGGTGGCGAGCTTGGCGTAGCTCGATTCAACGAATATCCGCTCCGCCTGGTCGCCGTAGAGATCGACCTTCGTCACGTCGGGCACGCGCTGCAAGCGTTTGCGCAGAGCTTCGGCGACCTCTTTGAGTTGCGCGTAGGAGGCGCCGTCGCCGACGATCGTATAGAGCACCGAATCGACGTCGCCGAATTCGTCGTTCACCGTCGGCCCCACGACGTCGCCGGGCAGGTCGGCGCGCAGGTCGCTCATCTTCTTGCGCAATTGCAAGAACAGCATCGGCACCTCGCGCGGCGGCGTCGCATCGCGGAACGAGAAGGTGATCGCGCTGAAGCCGGGCTTGGAATAGGTGTCGATCTTGTCGACCCAGGGCAGTTCCTGCAGCTTCTTCTCGATGCGGTCGGCGACCTGGTCCTGCATTTCCTCGCTCGTCGCGCCTGGCCAGACCGCGCTGATGACGGCGACTTTGATGGTGAAAGCGGGATCCTCGGCGCGCCCGAGCCGCTGATAGGCGAAGGCGCCGCCCAGGCCGATGGCGAGAATCAGGAAGGCGATCAATTGGGGATGGCGGATCGCCCAATGCGAAAGATTGAACTTGCCCATTACAGCCCCGCGAGATTGTCGACGACGCGCACCTTCTCTTTGGGGTCGAGCTTATGGACGCCGAGCGCGACGATTTCGGCGCCCTCGGCGACGCCGGCGGTCACGAAAGCCGAATCCGAGTCGTAGCCGGCGACGGTCACCGGCGTCGCGGTCAAGGTTTCGGTGGCGGGATCGACGGTCCATACGTTCGGACCCTGGCCTGCGTCGAAAATCGCTCCGGCGGGAACGCGGGCGACCTCAGCGCCGTCCGCCGTCAGCGTAACCGTCAAACTCATGCCCAGCCGCACGGAGTCCGGCGCGTCGACGAGAGTGAAACGCGCGGGATAGGTGCGCGTCGCAGCGTCGGCGTTGGGCGAAAGTTCGCGTAGACGCGCCTCGACCGACACGCCCGGCAGCGCCCAGAACTCGACGCCCGCCCGGTTCGTCCGCACGCGATCGACGAGGGTTTCGGGAACCGAAACCGCCGCTTCGCGCTCGCCGGTATGTGCGAGGCGGACGATCGGCGCGCCAGCGGCCACGACCTGGCCGGGCTCGGCGGCCACCAGACTGACGACGCCGTCGGCGTCGGCTTTGAGCGTCGCATAATCGAGCGCGTTGCGCGCCAGCGTAAGCGCGCGTTCGGCCTTCACCACGGCGCCGCGCGCTTGCTCGGCGGCCGAATGAATCTTGTCGAAATCGGCGTTGGCCGCCCAGCCCTGGCGTGTCAGCGTCGTGATGCGCCGCTCCTCGGCCTCGGCCTGGTCGAGCGCCGCGTGGGCGGAGCTGCGCTCGGCTTCGGCCTGTTCGAGTTGCAGCTGGAAGTCCGTTTCGTCGAGGCGGGCGAGGGGATCGCCCTGTTTGACCGGCGCGCCCGCATCGACGAGGCGCTGCGCCATCTGGCCCGCGACGCGAAAAGCAAGATCGCTTTCGATGCGCGCCTTGACGACGCCCGGCAGGACCTGCGCGCGCTCGCGTGGGGCATAGTGAATTTGCGCGACCAGCACCGGCCGCGGCGGCGTCTCCTTGTTCGCCTGCTTGGGCGCGTCGCAGGCGGCGAGCGCGAGCGCGCTGAGGACGCCGAGAGCGGTCGCGAGCGCCCTCACGGCGCCGTCTCCGCGCCCGGCGAGGACGGCGTGCGGTCCGGCTTCGGATTGGCGAGCGCGCGCAGCGCAAAATCCACGACGTCCTCGGGCCGCATCCCCGGGGCCGACTCGGGACACTGGGCGATCAGCGTCGGATGATAGATCGCGGCGCAGGCGACCAGCGTCTGCATGCCCAGCATCGCGGGATCGCCGGGGCCGAATTCGCCGCGCGTCTGACCTTCGGCGACGAGTTGGGCGACGATTTCGGTGCAGCGCTGATGGAATTCGTCGATCGCCGGCCACTGCTCGTTCAACGCGACGTCGACGATTTCGTGCACGCGCGACTGATTGAGCATCTGATCGCGCATACCGTGGTGCAGCGTCGCCAGCATCGCGCGAATGCGCGCGGCGGCGGAACCGGGGCCTTCGCTCGCGGCGCGCGCAGCGTCAGTCAGCGCGCCCAGCTGGTTGGCGCAGATCGCGCCGGTGAGCGCCTGTTTAGAGGGGAAGAAGCGGTAGACATTGGCGCTGGACATGCCGAGCCTGCCCGCGATGTCGGCGATGGTGGCGCGCGCGCCGAGCTCGCGAAACAGATCCCAGGCGGCAGCGAGGATTTCGGCGCGGGTTTCCTCTGGCGTGCGGCGTGCGGCGATGTTCATGGCGGCGGTGATGTATGAGAAATGATGACATTTCATTTTTATCACTTATCAGCCGCCTGTCAACGCGAGGGGCGCCGCGCGCTTCCGCGTTGGTAAAAAGAGTCCTAAAGTTGCGGACGAGGAGGCCGACCTCGAAAAGGAAGCGATAATGAAAGCTTCACGCACGTTTTTGGTCGCGGCAAGCTTGATCGTGGCTGCCGGCTCGGCGGCCTTCGCCGCGTCTGCCGGGGCGCCGGGGTTGCATGCGCCCGTGCCGGCGCCCTCGGCCGTTTCAGTCTGGCGGGGCGGCGAGCGCCACGCGGTCGAGCAGCGCCAGCGCCGCGTTGATGGCGATCGCAGAGGTCGGCTCGATCTATTCGGCGTCGTCGGCGCGGACGAAGGCGAAGCGCCTGCTGCAGAAGAGGAGGCGGCGCCGCAAGCCGCCGTCTATTGCCCGCCGGTTCCCGCGCTCGGGGCCGCCGCGGCGTGGTCGTCGGGACCTCGGATCATCGAGATCGGCGGCCAACCGGCCCGGCGCGGTCCCTGGCCCGTCGTCGTCTACGGCGATCCCAAGCCATAGGCGGGTCGCCGCGGCGCAGCGAAGGTGCCGTGACAAGACGTTTGCGGACGCGCGGCATTTACGCGCTGCAATTCGTTTGACTTCGCGCGCCGCGCCGACTATAGGACACGCCGCTCACGCGCGGCTTTCGGCCGCGCTTTTGCTTTTCCGCCTCTGGCGGCGAGGCGGGCGAAAACCAGCAGGTTTCCACTGCAAAGAAGCTGGCCGCGCGGGCTCCCGCGCAGAGCCAGGTTGAACACGGAGAAAACGATGTTCGCAGTCATCAAGACCGGCGGCAAGCAGTATAAGGTCGCCGCCGACAACGAGATCACCGTCATGGCGCTCGAAGGCGATGCCGGGGCGCAAGTGACCTTCGACGAAGTTCTCGCGCTGTTCGACGGCGAGAAGAGCCAGATCGGCGCGCCGCACGTCGTCGGCGCGCGCGTGCTTGGCGAAATCGTCGAGCAGACGCGCGGCCCCAAGGTCATCGCGTTCAAAAAGCGCCGCCGCAAGAATTCGCGCCGCAAGCATGGCCACAAGCAGGATCTGACGATCGTCCGGATCACGCAGATCCTGGCCAGCGGCGCCAAAGCGGCGCCGGCGAAGTCAGCCGCCGCGCCGGCGCAAACCGAAGCCGCGCAGCTCGCGGCCGGCACGCATCACGCCGCGGCCGAAGCCGCCAAGGCCGCCGGTCTCGACACTTCGAAGTTCCAGAAGCTCGACAAGGCGTTCGGCCAACCCGACGATCTGACATGGATTCACGGCGTCGGCCCTGGCATCGCCAAGAAGCTGCACGGGGCCGGTGTGTTCCATTTCTGGCAGGTCGCGGCGCTCACGGACGACGACATCGCGGCCGTCGAACACGAAGTCGGCTTTTCCGGCCGCGCCAAGCGCGACCAGTGGAAGAGCCAAGCGGCCGATCTCATGGCCGGCAAGGCGCCGGTTCCCAAGACCGGCCACCACCATGACGATCACGAGGGATAAAGGTTTCCTCGGCGGGACGTTTGAACTATATTCGCGGCAAATCAGCGCTTCGTGAGCGCGCCGCGGTGAATTTGGAGCGGGTGATATGGCTCATAAGAAGGCAGGCGGTTCGTCGCGCAACGGGCGCGATTCGGACGGGCGCCGTCTCGGCGTCAAGAAATTCGGTGGCGAACAGGTCGTCAGCGGCATGATTCTGGTGCGTCAGCGCGGCACGAAATTCCATCCTGGCCGCAATGTCGGCATGGGAACCGATCATACGTTGTTCGCCACCGTCGCCGGCGAAGTAGCGTTCGAATGTAAAGGCGCTGGTCGCCAATACGTAACGGTGGTCGCGCAAAAAGCGGCCGAATGAACGGCGGGGATGCGACGAGCCCCGCCGCGGCGACAGCCCCCGCGGACGGTCTCGAGGATCCCCCGAGAACAGGAAGGCGAAAGCCCTTCCAAAATGTCCGGTAAGCCGAAGCGCTTATGAAGGGGATGCGGTCGCCGCATCTCCTTCGTCGTTTTGGGGCCGCGCGTCGCCGAGCCCCTCGCTGGTCCGGAGTGGAAATGTTTCCCGATCTTGCCCGAGACGATGTCTTCCGCCTGGAGACGGCGAGGCTGTGGCTGCGCTGGCCGCGGGCCTCCGACGCGCCGGCGATCCATCGCTATTGCAGCCGCTGGGAAGTCGCGCAGTTCACCGCCCGCATTCCCCATCCCTATCCGCTGGGCACCGCCGAGCGGTTCATCTTCGCCGCGCGCGAAGGCAACGCCTCGGGCCGCGACCTGACGCTGGTCATGACCCCGATCCGCGACAAGCGCGAAGCTATCGGCGCCGTCAGCCTCGAAGGGAGAGGCCAGGATCGCCTCACCCTCGGCTACGCGCTGGCGCCGGAAACCTGGGGCAAGGGCCTAGCGAGCGAAGCGGTCGAGGCGATGGTCGAGGCCGCCTTCTCGCTGACCGACGCGGTCGAACTCGACGCCAGCTCGCGGGTCGAGAACGCGCCCTCGCGCCGCGTTCTCGAGAAGGCGGGATTTCAATTCATCGGCACGGGGCTGGAGGGCGCGCCGGCGCGCGGCGGCTTGGTGCCGTGCGATCGCTTCGCGCTGACCCGCACGGCCTGGACCGCCCACCGCGCGGCCCATGGCGCGCACGCCGCGCCGATCAATCCGGAAGGCCTCCATGAAATTCCTTGATCAGGCGCGGGTGTTCGTGCGCTCGGGCGACGGCGGCGCGGGCTGCGTTTCGTTCCGGCGCGAGAAATTCATCGAGTTCGGCGGCCCGGACGGGGGCGATGGCGGGCGCGGCGGCGACGTTGTCGTCGAATGCGCGGGCGGCCTCAACACCCTGATTGACTTTCGCTATCAGCAGCATTTCAAGGCCAAGACCGGCATGCACGGCATGGGCAAGAACCGCGCCGGCGGACGCGGCGCCGACGTCGTGTTGAAAGTGCCGGAAGGCACCCAGGTGTTCGACGAAGACGGCGAGACCCTGCTCGCCGATCTCAAGACGCCTGGCGAGCGCGTCGTCATCGCCAAGGGCGGCAACGGCGGCTTCGGCAACGCCCATTTCACCACCTCGACCAATCGCGCGCCGCGCCGCGCCAATCCCGGCCAGCCGGGGATCGAGCGCACGCTCTATCTGCGCCTGAAGCTGATCGCCGACGCCGGCCTCGTCGGTCTGCCCAACGCCGGCAAATCGACGTTTCTCGCCGCCGTCTCCGCGGCGCGGCCCAAGATCGCCGATTACCCCTTCACCACGCTGCATCCCGGCCTCGGCGTGGTGCGCATCGACGAGCGCGACTTCGTGCTCGCCGACATTCCCGGGCTGATCGAGGGCGCCCATGAGGGCGTCGGCCTCGGCGACCGCTTTCTCGGCCACGTCGAGCGCTGCGGCGCGCTGGTGCACTTGGTCGACGCGACGGGCGAACACGCCGGCGCCGCCTATCGCACCATCCGCGGCGAACTGGCCGCTTACGGCGGCGGGGTCGCGGAAAAGGCCGAGATCGTCGCTCTCTCCAAGGTCGACGCGGTCGACGAGGAGACGCTCAAGACGCAGCGCGAGCGCCTGAAGCGCGCGATGCGCACATACGGCCCGCCGATCGCGCCCGGCGCCAAGCGCGCCGCGCCGCTGGAGCTCTCGGCGGTCGCGGGCCGCGGCGTGAAGGAGGCGCTACGCGCGGTCCTCGCCGCGATCGACGCCGGACGCGAGCAAGAAGCGGCCGCCACGAAGCCGGAGCCGGCCTGGACGGCGTGAGGCTCGCGGCTCTGTAGCGGCGCTCGCCGAGCGCGGCCGGTGCCCCGCGTCCTCTCTCGCCGTCAAGGCGTTCGTCAAATTTCGTCAAGTCTCGTCAAGCCATGTCAAGCGTCGTCAAGGAATTCCTTAGATAATTCGTGTGATATCAATACCTTATGTCGCGTCAAGGGCGAAATCCTGGTTTGGCGAATTTTCCCGCCGTTGCAACCTCCTCGGCGACGGGCTTGCAGGATGACCGAATAAGCAGGATAGCACTGATTCCGATTATCCGAAAGAATTCGTCGCGCGCGCGAACGCCGCGACGGTCGGCGCGTTTTTCAGCGGGCGAAACGCATTTCCGCCGATCCTGGCGAGGCGCCGCTGTCCAGGGCGCCCGACCGGATCAATCGGCCTCGCAACGCCGTCCTTACACCCACCGCCGAACCTGCCGTTTGTACTGTCGATAGCTCTCGCCGAGCAGGGATTCGAGATAGCGCTCTTCGGGAAGCACGACGCCGAAATGGACGACGCCTAAGAAAACGATCACGGCGGCGGCGAATGAGACGCCGCCGAGCAGCACGCCGAGACCCGCCAGCAGGCCGGCCATGCCGAGGTACATCGGGTTTCGGCTGAAGCGGTACGGCCCCTCCGAGACGGTGGTCGTCGCCGGCGAGGTCGGCCGGAACGGCGTGCCGGCCTTCCTGAAGAGCCGGCCGCAGGAGGCGACGAGCGCCACGGAGGCGAGCAGCATCAAGGCGCCCAGGACGCCGCGCGTCGGCGAGAACGTGAACCCGCCGAGCCACACGGCTTGCGCGCCGAGGCACGACGCGATCAGCGCCAGGAGGAGGAGTGGCGGCGGAATCAGCATTCCCACTTTGCGCCGTTCCGCCAAAGCATTGGCCGAGCTCGGCATCCCTGACTCCGTTTGGCGTGCAGGCGCCCGGCGCCGGCATTTCTCCAGCGAGGAGGCTGCCGCCGCCGTGCTTTCGACGCAAAGTTTACGCTGTAAACTAACGCGTGACGTTAGCGATGTCAACTGCGGAAAGCAGCCCAATGTCGCGGCCTCAATGCAAAACGCCGGGCCGTCGGCTGAAATCCCCGCCTGTGCCCGTCGCCGCGCTCCTTATCCCGAGACTTCCGCCGCGCGCCGTCGTACGCTCGCCCGTCATGAAATGCCTCGTCGTCGTCGCGCACCCTTTGCGCGAAAGCCTCTGCTGCGCGCTGGCCGCGAGCGCCGCCGAGGCGTTGCGCGCGGCCGGGCACGAGGTTTGGCTCGAGGACCTCTACCGCGACGCATTCGCCGCCGCGCTGACCGAGGCGGAGCGCGCGAGCTATTACGGCCGTTATGACGCAAGCGCGGTGCAGTCTCACATCGATCGCCTCGTCGCCGCCGAAGGTCTGGTCCTGTGCTTTCCGACCTGGTGGTTCGGCTTTCCCGCCATCCTCAAGGGCTGGTTCGACCGTGTATGGGCGCCCGGCGCGACTTACGACCATGCCGACGATTTCGGCCCGATCAGGGGGCGATTGCGCAATCTGCGCCACGCTCTGGCGGCGACCTCGCTCGGCGCGCCCTGGTGGGTCGATCGGCTCGTGATGCGGCGGCCGGTGCGGCGCGTGCTGAAGACGGCAATCTTGGGCGCCTGCGCCCCCACGTGCAAATTCGACATGCTGTCGATCTATCGAGCCGAGCGGCTGGGGCAGGGCCAAGTCGACCGGCTGTCGGCGAGGATGATGGCGAAGCTCGGCAAGTGGAGGTGACTCCCATCGCCGCCCGCCGCAGATTTCCATGCCGCGGCCGGGATGTTTGATGTGCGTCAAGACGGGACGGGCGCCGCCGGCGCGATAAAGGAAACCCACGCAAGGCATGTGGGCGCCAGCGGCGTTCCCCGCGCGACGCGCTAAATGCGCCGGGGGAGGCGCGCCTGCGCTTTTGTCGAGCTGGGTCGAGCCTGCCAAGCAAATCGAGCCGGCGGCATGAGCGCTATAGCGACGAGCCCCGAAACTCCGGCCTTTCAGTCGATCATCCGGCTCGAAGGCGTGCAGAAGTATTTCGGCGCCGTGCAAGCGCTTCACGACATCAATTTGAGCATCGGCAGGAACGAAATCGTCGGCCTGATCGGCGACAACGGCGCCGGCAAGTCGACGATCATCAAGATCATGACCGGCGTGATCCGGCCGACCGCCGGCCGCATCTTCGTGCGCGACCAGCCCGTCGACCTCTCCGACTATTCGGTGCGCCGGGCGCACAATCTCTCCATCGAGACCGTCTATCAGGACAAGTCGCTCGCCGAGAAGCAGCCGCTGTGGCGCAACTTCTTCGTCGGCCGGCAGATCACCAACCGCTTCGGCTTCATCGACATCAAGCGCGAGAAAGAGATCGCCAACCAAATCCTGCTCGACGTCATCGGCTTCCGCAGCGTCGGCATCACCGTCAACTCGACCATCGGCAATCTCTCGGGCGGCGAGCGCCAGGGCATCGCCATCGGCCGCGCCATGCACTACAACGCCGACCTCATCGTCCTCGACGAGCCGACCGCCGCGCTGGGCGTCGCCGAAGTGCGCAAGGTCATCGACTTCGTGCGGCGCATCAAGGACTTGGGGCGCGCCTGCATCTACATTGAGCACAACCTCGCCCACGTCCACGAAGTCGCCGACCGGTTGGTCGTGCTCGATCGCGGGCGGATCGTTTCCGAACTGAGCCCGAAGGACATGTCGGTCACCGAGCTGACCGAATATCTCATTGCGCTTCAGCACAAGAGTTAAGGGGGAGCGACAAGCAATGGCGCAGCCGTCCGGCGCAACATTCTTTCGGCGCTTCGAGGCGATGCCGATCATCATCGTCTTCGCGCTGCTGTTGACGTTGTTCATGGTCGAAGCGCCGGAGGTGTTCCTCAGGCCCGACATCTACATGATCTTCCTTTCGTCGTGGCCGCCTCTGATCTTGCTCGCGATCGGCCTCACCTTCGTGATCGGGGCGGGCGAGATCGATCTGTGCTTCCCGGCGATCATCTCCTTCTCCGGTTTCGTCTTCGCGGTGTTGTTCAAGGAGTACAACCTCGGCTGGATCGCGGTCGTCGCCGGCGTCGCCTCCGGCGTCCTCGTCGGCTTCGTCAACGGCTGGATCATCGCCAAGGTCGGCATTCCCTCGTTCATGACGACTCTGGGGACGCAGTTCTTCTGGGCCGGCATGGCGACGGTGCTCTCCGGCGGCAAGTCCTATGCGTTGCGCGGCGCTGAAGAGAGCTCGGTGTGGCAATGGATCGTAGGGCGTCCCTTCGCGACGATGACGAGCGTCGGTTGGCTCCAGGAGTTCTCGATCCAGGCGGTGTGGACGGCGCTGATCGTCGGCTTTCTCTGGGTCATCCTCACCCGCCACCGTTTCGGCGAGCACACCCTGTTCATCGGCGACTCCAACGACGTCTCGCGCGTGGTCGGCATCGACGTCGATCGCGAGAAGATCAAGATCTTCACGCTGATGGGGGCGCTGGCGGCCTGCGCGGCGATCATGCTGACGCTGGAGAACAAGAACTTCTTCGGCAACCAGGGGCAGGGCTATCTGCTCACCGCGATCGCGTCGGTGCTGATCGGCGGCACGTCGATTTTTGGCGGCCGGGCGACGATCATCGGCACCGTGTTCGGCTGCTTCATCATCGGCATGATCGAAGCCGAACTCGTCGCCACTGGCCTGACCGGCGCCTGGGTGCGCACGGTCCAGGGGCTGGTCTTCCTCGCGGCCATCATCTTCTACCTATACGCCGACGAACCGCAGCGTTGGCTCGCCGTATTCGCCCGCTTGCGGTCGTTTACCGGATTCGGCGGCGCGCCCCCTTCGCAGACGCGCGCCTCCGAGTAGTGGTCCCCGCTTCACTCCCCGTGAAGGCTGGGGACATGAAAGGGAGCAACGAACATGCGTCTTTCGACACAACTTCTCGTTGGCGTCGCCGTGGCCGCGTTGGCCCTGGTCGCCGGACCCGCCTCGGCCGATCCGATCGGCAAAGGCCTGGTGATGTATATGCAAATGGGCGGCAACGCCGGCGACGGCACCACCCTTGCGCGCCAGACCGGCGCGACCGAGGCCGCCGCCGCGCTGGGCGTCACGCTCAAGGCGCAATTCTCCGCCTGGGCGCCGGAGACGATGATCGCCCAGTTCAAGGAGGCGATGGCCGCCAAGCCGGACTGCATCGAGATCATGGGCCATCCTGGCGCGGTCGCGTTTCACGATCTCGTCAAGCAAGCCTTCGACCAGGGCATCGAGGTTACAAGCGGCAACGCCCCCCTGACGCCCTTGCTGAACGAGTTCGGGGCTAAGGGCTTCGGCTATGCTGGCGTCGATCTCGCCATAGGCGGCGCCCTGACCGCCAACGCGATGATCGCGCAGGGCCTGAAGGCGGGCGACGAGGCGGTGGTCTGGGGCATCTTCAGCCAGGCCGAGCGCGGCATTTCGGAGAAGTCCCTCGCCGACACGCTGGAGAAGGCCGGCCTCAAGGTCGACCGGCTCGACATCCCGCAGGACGTCAACAGCGACCCGTCGATCGGCATCCCGCAGTTCGCCGCCTATATTCAGTCTCATCCGAATCTGAAGGCCATCGGCCTGCAGCACGGCGGCGTGACCGGCGTTATGCCTCAGGCTCTGCAGAAGGCGGGCAAGAAGCCCGGCGAGATCATCGTCGGCGGCATCGACCTCGCCCCGGCGACGATCGACGGTCTGAAGTCGGGATACATCAGCGCCACGCTCGACCAGCTCCTCTACATGCAGGGCTATTTCCCCGTGCTGCAGTGCGTGCTGACCGCCAAGTACAAGATGCCGGGATTGTACCTCAACACCGCCGCAGGCGTCGTCACCCCGAAGACGATCGGCGGTCTGGTCGATCTGATCGACAAGGGCATCCGCTGAGCGCGTCTTGCTTGAGTCAATCATTTCGCCGGCGGGAAACCGCCGGCGGCCTTTCGTCGCCATGAACGGCCGGCGCCGGCGCTGGCGCCGAGGCCTGCCATACATTAGTAATACGATTCGGTCGGCCAACGGGGGCCGGTCCGTGCTGGCGTTCGGCCGGGAATTGAAGGTGCGAGCGATGGGCGGCCCAGCCGAGCTCAAGGACAGGTTTCGGCAGGAATTCGCCGGCGAGCCGCGGCTGTACCGCGCCCCGGGGCGCGTCAATCTGATCGGCGAACACACCGACTACAACGACGGCTTCGTGCTGCCGGCGGCGCTCGAGCTATGCACTTGGGTCGCGGCGGCGGCGCGGCCCGACCGGCGGCTGCGCATTCAATCGCTGCGTCTCGGCGCGGCGATCGAGTTCGATCTCGACGACCCCGCCCCCAGCCCGCGGCGCGACTGGAGCGATTACGTCCGCGGCGTCGCGGTGATGCTGGCCCAGGCGGGCCATCGGCTGGTCGGGACGAACCTGCTGATCGACAGCGAAGTGCCGATCGGTTCCGGCCTCAGCTCCTCGGCGGCACTGGAGGTCTCGACCGGCTACGCGCTGCTCGATCTCGCCAGCGTCGCGGTGGACCGCACTCGGCTCGCGCTCGCCTGCCAGCGCGCCGAGAACGAGTTCGTCGGCATGCGCTGCGGCATCATGGACCAGTTCGTCTCCTGCCATGGCGCCGCGGGTCATGCCTTGCTGCTGGACTGCCGCAGCCTGACGTTCCGGCTGGCGCCGATCACGCCCTCGGTCCGGCTGGTGATCAGCAACTCGATGGTGCGTCACGAACTGGCGGCCGGCGAATACAATCTGCGCCGCGCGGAGTGCGAGCGCGGCGTGGCGCTGCTCGCGCCCTCGATGCCGGGCGTGCGCGCGTTGCGCGATGTCAGCATGGCCGAGCTCATGGCGCACGCCACGGCGCTGCCCGAACTGACTTTCCGCCGCTGCCGCCACATCGTCACCGAGAACGACCGCGTGCTGCGCGCCGGCGCCGCGCTCGACGCCGGGCGGGTCGAGGAATTCGGGCGACTGATGAACGCTTCGCACGTCAGCATGCGCGACGACTACGAAATCAGCTGCCGCGAACTCGACATTCTGGTCGAACTCGCCTGGGACGTCGAGGGCGTGCTCGGCTCGCGCATGACCGGCGGCGGCTTCGGCGGCTGCACGGTGAGCATGGTGCGCGCCGACGCAGTCGAGCGGTTCCGCGCGAGCGTCGCCGCGGGCTACTTCGCGGCGACCGGGATCACGCCGGAGATCTTGGTCTGTTCGCCGGGCGACGGCGTCGGCGTCGTCACGGACTAGAGGAGAGGGCGACGCCGCCATGCAGACGATCACGCGGGCCGAGGCGCGGCCATGACGCTATTTCAGGACACCTCGCACCGCCGCTTCAACGCGCTGACGCGCGAATGGGTGCTGGTTTCGCCGCACCGCACGCAGCGGCCGTGGCAAGGGCAGATCGAGCGGCCGGCGCAGCCCGCCGTCGTCGCTTACGATCCTGAATGTTATCTCTGCCCCGGCAACCGGCGCGCGCACGGCGACGTCAACCCCGATTATCCCAGCACGCTCGTGTTCGACAACGACTTCCCCGCCCTGCGCATCGATGCTGGGCGCGGCGCCGTCGATCGTGGCGGCCTGATCGTCGCCGAGCCCGAGAGCGGCGTCTGCCGAGTGATCTGCTTCTCGCCGCGCCACGACCTGACGCTCGCGCGCATGAGCGTGGAAGAGATCGAGCCGGTGGTGCGGGTGTGGGCCGAGCAGTATCGCGAACTCGGCGCCATCGAGGCGATCAACTGGGTGCAGATCTTCGAGAACCGCGGCGCCATGATGGGCGCCAGCAACCCACACCCGCATTGCCAGGTCTGGGCCACCCGGAGCCTGCCCAACGAGGCCGCCAAGGAGCTCGCTTCGCAGTCCGCATACCGCCTCGAGCGCCGCGGCTGCCTGCTGTGCGACTATCTCGCGCTCGAACTCGCGTCCGGCGAGCGCGTGGTCTGCGAGAACGAGCATTTCGTCGCGTTGACGCCGTTCTGGGCGGTGTGGCCGTTCGAGACGCTCGTGCTGCCGCGTCGGCATTTCGGCGCGATGGACGAACTGAGCGCCGCGGAGACGAGGGGCCTCGCCGACATCCTGCGCGCCCTGACGATCCGCTACGACAATCTGTTCGAGATTCCGTTTCCCTATTCGATGGGCTTCCACCAGTCGCCGACCGATGGGGCGGAGCATCCGGAATGGCATTTCCACGGCCATTTCTATCCGCCTCTGCTGCGCTCGGCGACGGTGCGCAAGTTCATGGTCGGCTTCGAGTTGCTCGGCTCGCCGCAGCGCGACATCACGCCCGAGAGCGCCGCGCAGCGGCTGCGCGAGCAGTCGGCGGCGCACTACCTCGAACGGGACGTGGATCGCGGCGGCGCCCGCCCCTGACGCGCGGGCGGCCGGCTAAGCCGCCGCCTGCTCCGCCACAATTCGCGATCTCGCGTTGATCAAAATCAAGGCGACGAAGGCGTCGCGACCTAATCTCGATTTTTACTTGCGATTTTCGCGCAAGGCCCCGCTGCGTCCAGGAGAAAGAAATCATCGTTAATGATCGGACGTCGAAAAGACGAGAGTTCGGATTCAGAATTCCGTCGGCGACTTCGGGGACGCGTTCACACGGAAAGCGGCGAAGGCGGGGCTCATGGCTTTGTGTCCTTTCGGGCGCAGAGGTGGTTGCGGGCGGGCAGTCTAACGGAGGATGTCATGGTCAAGGCACAAACGCGGCGCGTTCTTATGATTTCGGCGGCGCTGGCGCTCGCTGTCGGCGCGGTTCAGACGGCTCATGCGACGGACCCGACGCCCAAATGGTGTGCGGGCGTCAAGATCGCCGCGTTCCCCGGCGGTCCGCAGGGCGGCGTGTTCGCCAACAACGTCTATAACGGCTATCGACAGGCCGAACTCGATCTCGGGCCGGCCGTCACCTACTACTTCTCCAACTGGGATCCGAACCTGATGATCACCCAGTTGCAGCAGGCCATCGCCACCAAGGTCGACGGCATCGCCTTCATGGGCCACCCAGGCGACGCGGCCTCCGATCCGCAGATCGACAAGGCGTTCGCCCAGGGCATCATCTTCACCACGGCGAACACCGCGCTGCCCATCGCGCAGGCGAAGTATGGGCCTGACGGCATGGGCTACGTCGGCGCGCCCAACCACGCCGCCGGATTCGCGCTCGGCGCGGAAGCGGCCAAGCGGGCCGGGCTGAAGGCGGGCGATCTCGCCTTCGTATGGGGCCTCAAGGGTCAGGGCGGCGACCGCGGCTCGCGCACGGTCGGCGTGATCGAGGCGATCGAGAAGACCGGCGCCAAGGTGATCTACCAGGAGATCGACAAGGCGACCGACGCCGATCCAAACGCCGGCACCCCGATCTTCGTCGGCGTGATGAAGGCCAATCCGGGCATCAAGCTCGTTGTCACCGACCATGGCGCGCTGACTGCGAACGTCGGCGTCTATGCGCGCGCGGCGTCGTTGAAGCCGGGCGAAGTGTTCTTCGCCGGCTTCGACATGTCGCCGGCCACCGCCAAGGCGGTCAAGGAAGGCTACCAGGAGCTGGTGATCGACCAGCAGCCCTATCTGCAGGGCTACCTGCCGATCCTCAACATCTGCCTGACCAAGAAGTACGGCTTCTCCGGCCTCGACATCAACACGGCCGGCGCGTTCGTCGACCCCAAGAACGTCGACGCCGTCGCGCCGCTTGCGGCGAAGGAAATCCGGTAGTGTAATGATGATGTGGCTGCTCGAGGCGCCGCCGAGGCGGCGCCTCGTTCGAGTCGAGACGGCCGGGAGGGTCGATTGGCCGAGTTCTGAGACTGCGGGGGCCCAAGCGCCGCCGGTCATCGAGTTGCGCAGCGTCTCCAAGACCTTCGGCGAGGTGAGGGCGCTGCAAGGCGTCGACTTCGCCGTCAGGCGGAAAGAGATCGTCGGACTGCTCGGCGACAACGGCTCGGGCAAGTCGACTCTCGTCAAGCTGGTGATGGGCTATTACGCGCCCGACGCCGGCGGCGAGGTGTGGTTCCACGGCCAGCGCGAAGACAATTGGTCGGTCGCGAAGGCGCGCAGCCTGGGCATCGAGACCGTCTACCAGGAGCGCGCGCTGTGCGAGAAGCAGCCGATCTGGCGCAACATGTTCATGGGCCGCGAGCTGCGCACGCGCTTCGGCCTGCTCGACGTCGCTCGCATGCGCGGCGAATGCGCGCGGCTGATGAGCGAGCATATGGGATTCACCTCGGCCGCCGTCCACCCCAACAACATCGTCGCGACGATGTCGGGCGGCGAGAAGCAGGGCGTGGCGATCACCCGCGCGCTCTATTTCGAGGCCGAGCTGGTCATCCTCGACGAGCCGACGATGGGGCTCTCGCTCAGCGAGACGAAGAAGACGCTCGATTTCGTGCGCAGCATCAAGGCGGCGGGCAAGTCGGCGATCTTCATCGACCATAACATCTTCAACGTCTATCCGGTCGTCGACCGCCTCTACGTGCTCGACCGCGGCAAGGTCGCCGGGGTTTACAACCGCAGCGAAATCTCGATGGATCAGCTGATCGAGCGCCTCTATCACGTCGCCCGCACCGGAACGCTCGAGTAGAACCATGGCCGAAGACGCTCTTCCCGCCCGCAAAGCGCGCGACAATCGTGGCGCGCCGCCGTCGCTGCTGCTGCGCTACGGTAGCCAGATGGGCATCATCGGCGTCGGCTTGGCGATGTGGCTCGCCTTCGTCGTCGCCGCGCCGCGGGTGTTCACCGATGTCGACATCTATCGCGCCTTCGCCGAAACGACGCCGCAATTCGGCATCGCTGCGCTATCGCTGACCTTCGTCGTCGTCACCGGCGAGATCGACATTTCGTTTCCCGACGTCATGGCGCTGGGAACGGCGGCTTTCTGCCTCGCCACCGCCTACGGCGGCGCGCCGTGGTGGATCGGCCTGATCGCCGCGCTGGCGACCGGCGTCGCCTGCGGACTCGTCAACGGCCTACTGGTCGCCATCCTCAACATCCCCTCGCTTGTCATCACCATCGGCACCTCGTTCCTCTATCGCGGGCTCGAGCTCGTGCTGATGGGCGGCACCGGCGTGCCGCTGGGCGCCGACCAGTATCCGCAGATGCACGCGTTGCTGCGCGGCGAGGTGTGGGGCTTTCCGGTGCAGACGCTGTGGATGGTCGCGATCTTGATCATCGAATGGATCCTGCTCAATCGCACTAAGTTCGGCGCGCACGTGTTCCTCACCGGCGACAACCAGATCAGCGCCCGGCTGACCGGCGTCAACACTTCGCGGGTCAAGATCAAGGCCTTCGTCCTGGTCGGCGTCACCGCGGTGTTCTGCGGCCTCATGAGCTCGATCTACGGCTATTATTTCTGGCCGACGACCGGCGCGGGATCGCTGCTCAACACCATCGCCTCGGTGTTCCTCGGCGGCACGTCGGTGTTCGGCGGAACCGGCTCGGTGGTCGGCACCTTCGTCGCGTCGTTCATCATCGGCGCGATCAATGCCGGCATCGTCTCGGCCGGCGTCAACGCCTTCTACACCCAGCTTGTCTTCGGGTTGGTGATCGTCGTTTCGGTGGTGCTGCAGACGATCATCGACCGCCGCATCCGGCGTCAGTCCGTCACCGGGCGGTGAAGCCTGTCGACGGCGGGCGCCGCGCAGAACGGCTCGCCGGCGCGGGCGGGCGTCACGATGTGACGGCGCGTCTTGGCCGGCGGATCGTCAAGCCGAGCCTGCCGGCCTCGCGCTAGGGCCTGACGCTCGCAACGCTTGCGCGCGGCTCGCGGCGGCGGTGATGAAGGCGGCGTAGCTCCAGGCGAGATGTTTGGCGGATGTCTGCGCGCCGGTGGTGCGGTCGAATTGTTCGGAGAGGTCGCCGGCGGCGGGCGTGAAGGCCCGCACGGTCCGCATGAACCCATCGCCGCGCTCGATGGCGGCGGTCGCGAGCGAGCGGCTTTTCGCCTCTCCCTCGGCCGCGACGAGGCGCCGACGAAAGCGCTTGTTGGCGTCCGTCACAGGCATCTCGGCGCCGGACAGAAGCGCCGCCGCCAGCCTGAAATAGAATTCCGCCGCGCCGAGGGTCGCGAAGAAATAGGCGCCGCCGCTGTAATAGACGTCGTTCGCGTAGCGTCCCATCGCGGGGCCTCGCTCTGGCGGGCGGTTTCGGTTGATCGGGTATTCCGCCTCGAAGAGTTCTTCCAGGACGGTCAAGGTCGCCTGGGCTCGAGGGTCGAGCACGCTGTGGGCGCCGCTTGCGCGCGCCGCGTGAAGCACGGCAAGGATGACGGCGATATCGAGCGCCTTGCCCGAATCGCCGCCCGCCACGCCGGCGCGCGAGCGGTAGAAACCCGCCGCGCCGTCCCACAGCGCATCGAGACGGGGGACGATTTCTGCCGCCGCGGCGGCGCAGGCGCGGGCCTGGTTGTCCCGCCCTATCTCCGCGAGCCACTCGGCGCCTTGCGCGAGCGCCTCCGCCTGCACGAGCCGGGTGTAGTAGTGACGCCCGCTCTCCTCTTCCCAGATGTCGAAAGAGGGGTCTTGCGCGTGCGCCAGCGTGAACGCCAGATCGCCCGCGACGAGTTCGTCGACGGCCGAGCGGACCGGCGCGCCCAGGTCCGGCATTTGACGGCGCCAACGCAGCAGCGCGAGGATTCGCAGCGCAGGCCCATCCGCCTGCGGGCGCGCCCAACGGATGAAGTCGAGCGCGCCATCGGGATTGACGCGGGCCTCCGCCAGCGCCGCCTCTGCGAACACCGCGGCGATCTCGGTGTCGGGGCGCACATAGCGCAGGAACGAGGGCTGTACGCGGTGCCTGAAATCGCCTTGCCGGAGGAACTCTCGGCCGTCCAGCGAGCGCAAGGAAAGGCTGAACTCGACGAACTCCTCGAAGCGGACGACGGCCGCGCCGTCCGCGAATCCTTCCGCCAGCGCGACGCGCAATGCGTCGATGACGATCGCCGAATCGCGGAACCAGTGAAAGAAGTAGTCGGGGTCGGGATCGTAGGCCGCGAGGACCGGGGAGGCGAGCACCGATCCGGGTCGCGGGACGATGCTCTGCCCGAAGCCCGGGCGCTCCTTGACGAGATGGGTGGCGGAGATCGCGCCCGACATCGCGCTCGCCGCGAAACGCGCTTCTTGCGCGATCCACGCGTCGAGCCCGATCATGATCCCGTCGACGCCCATTGAGGGCTGCGAAAGCCGAGCGTCTTCATTCCCGCCTGAATCTCGGGGACGCTCATGAACAGCCGCCAAAGCAGACCGCTGCGATAATTCTCGATCATGACGACGATCGGCCCTTGGCTGATCGCAAGGAACGTGTCGGCATACCAGTCGCGCTGCTCGCTGAAGCCGTCGACGAAACCGAACCGCCCCCAGATCCGGTCGCCGAGATCCTCATAGAAATGGCGCAACGCGGCCATCGCCTTTTCCGGCGCGTAAGGAAAACTCGACAACGCTGCGGAGGGACTTATGACCCCCCGGTCGGCGGCAGGCGCGTTCGCCGCATAGCCCGCGAAAGTTTCGCCAGCGCTCAGACCCCAGCAATTCGGCCCGTATCCTTTGTAGCCGTTGGGATTGCGCAGACAGTAGGCGTAGTTGATGGCGGTGTGATTCACATTCTGGCGCCAGTAGTCGGCGTAAGCGTCGCTCAACCCGCGCGGATCGACGCCGCAGAACGAGAAATGCGCGAGGAACAGCGGCCCGCCGCCGTCCGGCCCGAGCGGAAGTTCGACGCCTTCGTAGCTGCGCCGATTGAGGAACTCGCGGCCCGCGGCCCAGCCTTCGTGATAGGCTTCGGGCGCAACGGCGTAGCGCGGCGCAGAGGTCGCCAGCACATAAGCGATAAGGCATTCGTTCCAGCCGCGGATTTCGTGGTTCAGCGCGAAGCCGTTGGTGGGACTCCAGTGCCAGGTCAGCGCCTTGCGGCCTCCCTGGGTGAACCAATCCCATTCCGCCTCACGCCATAGGTCCGTGATGCGCTGGCGCAGCCGGACCTCCTCCGGCGCGTCGCGATCGAAGTAGGCGCGCACGCACAACAATCCCTGGAACAGGTAGGACGTTTCCACGAGGTCGGCGCCGTCGTCTTTGCGGCTGAAGGGAATCGTCGCGCCCGTATCGCCGTGCATGAAGTGCGGATACATGCCGTGATAGCAAGTGGCCTTCTCCAGGCAGTCCAGCATCGCCATGAAGCGGGCCAGCGCCTTGCTGCGCGTCACCCACCCGCGCTCGCACGCCACGAGGATGGCCATCGCGCCGAAACCTGAGCCGCCGACGGCGACGGCGTCATCCGTTGAATCGGCGAGCCGATGGCGGCGATCGCGCGCCAACCCGCTGATCGGATGCGCGCCCTCCCAGAAATAGCGGAACGTCTGACGCTGAACGAGGTCGAGCAGGCTCTCGTCGGAGAGTTTCTTGCCGCGCGTGGCGGCTTTGGCCTGCAGATCGGATTTGGCGGGATGCGGCATGGGTGAGCTGCCTACTGGGAGGAAAGGGCTTCGCTCGCGGCATCGATCTGGTCAAGCGTTCCGTCGGGGCCAACCGGCTTGAAGGTCGGCCCGTTCGGATCGGTCACGAGATGCAGCGTGCGGGTAAAGAAGCCGCTTTCGTTCTCGTCATTGCCGATAGCGATGACGCCGACATCGACCAACTGGTCCGTGAAGATCGCCTCGATCCGCCTGCGCGAGGGGGGATCGACGAGGTCGAGCGCGTCGTCGATCACCACCCATCGCGGCCTTTGCAGGATGACGCGGGCAAAGGTTAGGCGTTGCTTCTCGTCGTCGCTCAACTGCCGATCCCATCGGTCCACATGATCGAGAGCGGGCTGAAGGCGCTCCAGACCAACATCGGCAAGCGCCTTGGCGATCGCTCCATCCCCGTAGACGCCAGCAGAATGCGGATAGGTGATCGAGTTGCGTAGAACGCCGGGCGGGACATAGGGGCGGGTCGGGATGAAGACGATGGATTGGCGAGATGGGCGCGTGATCCGCCCGCTTCCCCAAGGCCAAAGCCCGACGATAGCGCGAAAAAGCAGGGTCTTTCCGGCGCCGTGTTCGCCGACGATGAGGACATGTTCGCCGGGCTTCAGGTCCAGACGCGTCTCGCTCAGCATGATGCAGCCTGCCGGCGCAGCGACGTGAAGGTCGTCGATGCGGATCGACGGACTGTCCGCCTCGTCCACCGCGATGCGGTGGGCGGTCAAGCCGAGCCTGTCCATGGTCAAGATCGTCTTTCGGAAGCTCGCCACGCGCAGCAGCGTGGCGCGCCAGTCCGCGATGCTGGAGAAATTGTCGACGAACCAGCGAAGCGACTGCTGCACCTGATTGAAGGCGCCGACCACCATCATCAGCTCTCCGAAGGTCATTTGGCCGGAGAAATAGCCGGGCGCCGCGACCAGGATCGGCGCGACGATCGTGAACCAGCCATAGCCGGCGGTAATCCAGGTCAGTCGCGTCACGGCGCCGACGATTTGCCGTGAGACTTCGAGGACGGTTTCGAAAACCGCGTCGATGAGGTCCTTCTCGTCGGCTTCGCCGCCGTACAGCGCTATGCCTTCGACCTCTTCGTTGACGCGCACTAGCGCAAAGCGCAGCTCGGCCTCCCGCGCGTAGTGCTCGGCGTCGAGGGCGATCAGCGGTCGGCCGACGCGCCAACTCAAGAACGACGCGGCGCCCGCGTAGAGAAGCGCGCACCACACCATATAGCCGGGCGGCGAAAACGTGTGGCCGGCGAACGACAGAAACATGCCTCGCGACAGCACCCAAAGCACGCCGATGAAGCACAGCAGGAGAAGCGTCGATTGCAAAAGGCCGATGCCGAGGTCGGTCGTAAGATCCGTGAGGTGTTGGGCGTCCGCATGGAGGCGCTGGTCGGGATTTGCGCCCATCGCGCCCGAATTCGACAGGCGAAAAGCGCGCAGGGGCTTTAGCCACTCGTTCAAGAGGTCATGCACCAAGCCCTCGCGCAGGATCACCTTGGAGGTCTGATTGAGCCACGTCTGCGCCACGTTGAGGACGAGCAATATGCCGGCCACCTCGGCGAAGACGCCGAGCTGCGCGATGAACGCAGGCATGTCCTTGCGCGTCAGCGCATTGTAGAAGGGCCGGTTCCAGGCGTTGAGGTTGATCTGCTCATACGCCGTCGCCCCTACGACCGCGACGAGCGCAGCGGCGAGCAACAACAACTTGTTGCGCTGGCGTGACGCCCAGAAGGCCGAGGCCATCCGCGTGATCTCGGATGACAGGCTATCGTCGGCCAGGACGTCCGCGCTCGCGCCGCCATACGACCGCTTGCTCGATTGTTCCGCCATCGATCTGTCCCGTTCCCGCCGCGCTCGTTCGAAACATCCGGCCGGAGCGTTCGCCGTGGATATTCGGGAGCCATACGGTTCACGGCGGCATGAGGAGGGCGCTCGGCGGTCCCGGCGCAGCCGATTTCATGATTTAATGGAAATAGCGGACTGAAACCATCCCCTCGCAACATGCGACAAGGCAACAGCATGGGACGCATCGACACATTGCTGGCGGCGATGACCCTCGAGGAGAAAATCGGGCAGCTCACCATGGCGGCGTCGTTTCGGGCGATCACCGGCCCAGGCGAGCGGCGCGACGTGACCGAGGGTGTCCGCGCCGGGCGTGTCGGCGCCTTGCTGAACCTTTGGGGCGCCGAGGAAACGCGCGCCGTCCAACGCCTCGCTGTCGAGGAATCTCGCCTCGGCATTCCCCTGCTGCTTGGCCTGGACGTCCTTCATGGCCACCATACGATTTTCCCGGTTCCGCTGGCGGAAGCCTGCCTGTTCGATCCCGCCCTATGGGAGAAGACGGCGCGCGCGGCGGCCGAGGAGGCGACGATGGACGGGGTCGCAATGACCTTCGCGCCGATGCTCGACGTCGCGCGCGATCCCCGCTGGGGGCGCATCGTCGAAGGGCCCGGCGAAGACCCGTGGGTCGCATCGGAGTTCGCCGCGGCGAAAACGCGCGGCTTCCAGGGCCACGACCTCGGCGCCGCCGACAGCCTTGCCGCCACGGCCAAGCATTTGGGCGCCTATGGCGCCGTAACCGCCGGGCGCGAATACGCCTCGGCTGATCTTTCCGAGAGAACGCTGCACGAGATCTATCTACCGCCGTTCGCGGCGGCCGTCGCGGCGGGGACGGCGGCGATCATGCCCGCCTTCAACGACATCGCGGGCGCGCCGACGACCGCCAACGCGGCGTTGCTGCAAGGCTGGCTGCGCGGCCGCGTTGGTTTCGACGGCGTGCTGGTGAGCGACTACAACGCCATTGCGGAGTTGCTCGATCACGGCGTGGCGGGGGACATCGCCGAGGCCGCCGCGCTGGCGCTCAAGGCCGGCGTCGACATCGACATGATGAGTGGGGCGTACGCGAATGGCCTACCGGAAGCGCTGCGACGCGGTCTGGTCGGCGTGGCCGCGATCGACGCCAGCGTGCGGCGCGTGCTCGCGCTCAAAGAGCGTCTCGGCCTCTTCGACGATCCCTATCGGCGCGGCGCGGCTGGCCCTCGCGCGACGGCGGGCGAGGCGGCGCGCCGGCGTACCCTGGCGCGCGAGATCGCACGGCGAGCGATCGTGCTGCTGACCTGCGCGCGGGGCGTTTTGCCCCTTTCTCCCGACGTACGACGCATCGCGCTCGTCGGCCCGCTCGCCGCGGCGCGCGACGAAATGCTGGGCCCATGGCCTTCGGCGGGCCGCGGCGAGGAGGCCGTTTCCATCTTGGAAGGCCTCGCGGCCGCGCTGCCCGACTGCCGCATCGACAACGCCGCGGGCGTCGATATCGCTGGAGACGACACGCGCGGGATTGCCGCCGCGCTCGATCTTTGCCGCGACGCCGACGCAGTCGTGCTCTGCCTCGGCGAGGCCGCCTCGATGAGCGGAGAGGCGGCAAGTCGCGCCGATCTCGGCCTGCCGGGACGCCAGCGCGTTCTCGCCGAGGCGGTTCTCGATCTCGGCAAGCCTGTCGTGGCGCTCCTCTCTTCCGGCCGCCCGCTCGCCGTGCCCTGGCTTTTCGAGCGCGCGGGCGCCGTCCTCGCTGCGTGGTTTCTCGGCAGTGAGGCCGGCCACGCCGTCGCCGATGTTCTCACCGGGAAATTCAATCCAACGGGAAAGTTGCCGGTGACGTGGCCGCGCCACGTCGGCCAAGCGCCGATCTTTTATGGCCAGCGCCCTTCCGGCCGGCCGACCAAGGCCGGCGACCGCTACACCAGTTCCTATCTCGATCTGCCCGCCGCGCCGCAATTTCCGTTTGGCCACGGTCTGTCCTACAGCCGGTTTACGCTCCACGATCTGCGATGCAGCCCGAGCCGCGTGAAGGCCGGCGAAAGCGTCGAGATATCCGTAAGCGTCGCTAACGTCGGCGGCGTCGACGGCGAGGCGACGCTCTTCCTGTTTGTGCGCGATTTGGTGGCCAGCATCGCGCGCCCCGTCTTGGAGCTGAAGGGCGTGCGCAAGATCGTCCTGCCGGCGGAGGAGCGCGGGCAAGCGATGTGGCTGCTGCCCGTCGAGACCCTGGCGTTCATCGGACCGAATTGCGATCGCGTGCTGGAGCCGGGGCGATTTGAGGTTCACGTCGGACAAAGCGCCGATTCGGTCGAACTCCTGACTGGCGTCATCGAACTGGTCGGATAAATCGAAATCGGCCCGAAGGTCGACCGCAATGGCTTCACACGCGTCACAAAGTCTCCGCGCCGATCGACGCCGGCGCCCCAGCGGATTCATAGTCTGACGCTGCGCCGCCCCGCGGCGACAGCCTCATGCTTTTCGCTGCATCCGCTGCGCTCAGCCATAATCTCGGCGCCGGAACGCAATTCGCTTGGCGCGGGCTCGCGACGCCGACATAATAAAGTGGCGTTGGGGATGGGCGCACCGCTGATGACGCAATACCGGGCGGCGCGCGGATAAGATGTTCGCGACGATGGGATAGCGCGATCGCATTTCTGCTTGCAGGCCGCAACATCGGCCGATCGCGCTGTGGATCGCCGCGCGGTAGATTTGCCGATCGGCTAAAGGACGCCGGGCCGCGGCGCTCGTTGGAAGAAGTCATCCCCAGCCGCGCCGACCGGCGTCGGAAAGCGCCGACAGGCGCCGCCGCCTCCCAGGAGAGGGCCCTGAGCATGGACTATCGCCGAAAATTCGTCGTCGAACCCGGCGCCAAGGTCCGCCTGGCGAAAATCGACCCGTCCTTCACCGGCGAGCACGAGTCGCACGAAAAGGCGACGCCCGAAATCCTCAAGCACGTCGAGCGCATGGATAGGCTGCAATATCTTCTCTACGCGGACGCCAACCAATCGGTGCTCATCGTGCTTCAGGCGATCGACGCCGCCGGCAAAGACGGCGTGATCCGCCATTTGTTCAGCGGCATGAATCCGCAGGGGACCGCGGTGGCGGCGTTCAAGCAGCCCACCCCGATCGAACTCGCCCACGATTTTCTGTGGCGCGCGCACCCGCCGGCCCCCAGCAAAGGCCAAGTCGTCATCTTCAATCGATCGCACTACGAGGACGTCCTCGTGGTGCGCGTCCACAAACTGGCGCCGCGCTCCGTCTGGTCGAAATATTATGACTCGATCAACGATTTCGAGAAGCTGCTGGAACGGAGCGGCACGCGCATTCTCAAGTTCTATCTTCACATCAGCCCGGACGAGCAGCTCGAGCGCTTCAAACAACGGCTCGACGATCCGGCGCGCCGGTGGAAGATCAGCGAGAGCGACTATTCCGAGCGCGAGCTGTGGCCGCAATATGTCGAAGCCTACGAGGACGCGCTGGCGCTGACGAGCACCCAGCGCGCGCCGTGGTACGTCATCCCCTCCAACCACAAATGGTTCCGCAACCTCGCGGTGTCGCAGATCGTCGCCGACACGATGGACGAGATGGGGCTGAAGCTGCCGCCGACCCGCGTGGACATCGCCGAGATACGGCGCAAATATCACTCGGCCGCCGAGCGCGCGTGACCGTGCAACGACCCGCGGGAAACTCCGGTCGACGCATGTCCCGCTTGCAGCGGGTTCGCGCGCAGCATCCTCGCGGGTCGCGAAATGCGCGTCGTGTCGTTCGACGGCGAGTGAACGCGCAATCGCCGAGCGACGCCGCGTCAGTAGACCCGCGCGATCCGTTTGCCGAACCTGCGCTCGACGATGCGCCCGGCGCCTCGTTCTCGCTGTTGCAGGCGCGCCCCTTCGCCCGCGGCGCCGGCCGGGGCGCCGTAGCGGACAAAGACTTGCCGGATTTTCGATGAATCCGCTGAACGAGGGGCGACTTTAAGGGGCTTTCGCATAATTGCCATTCGGCAATCCGCAATTCGTGCGACAGTCTCGAGAGCGCAGGGATTTTACCTTGCGCCGATGGCTGGAGTCGGCGCGTCTTCGCAGGTTTCGCTACGCGCTTCGGGGCGGATCTGCGCGCGCAGGGTGTCCAGTTCGCCCTTTTCGAGCGTTTCCTTCTCCAACAGGATCTGCGCGGTTTTTTCCAGCACGTCGCGATTGCGCGTCAGAACGGACGTCGCACGATCGAAAGCGCGCTGCATGAGATCGTGCAAGGCGTGATCGATGCTGCGCTCGGTTTCCTCGCTATAGGCCTCGTCTTGCGCGCCCGGCATCGTCGGCATGCCGAGCATGGTCTGTTTCTCGCGCGCGTAAGTCACGTGCCCGAGCTGCTTGTCCATGCCGTAGCGCATGACCATGGAGCGGGCGATATCGGTCGCTTTGGCCAGATCGTCCGCGGCGCCCGTCGACAAGTGATGAAACACCACCGCCTCGGCGGCGCGCCCGCCGAGCAACACGGCCATGCGGTTCTCCAACTCGTCCTGAGTCATGAGGAATCGGTCCTCGGTCGGCCTTTGGATGGTGTAGCCGAGCGCGCCGACGCCGCGCGGAATGATCGACACCTTGTGCACGGGGTCCTGATTGGGAAGCGCCATCGCGACGATCGCATGACCGAGTTCGTGATAGGCGACGACGCGGTGCTCGAAAGGATTGAGAATGCGATTTCTCTTTTCCAGCCCCGCGACGATGCGTTCGATCGCCGCGGTGAAGTCCTCGAGATGGACGCGGTCGGCCCCGCGCCGCGTCGCCAACAGCGCGGCTTCATTGATCAGATTGGCGAGATCGGCGCCGGTGAATCCGGTGGTCAGCGCGGCGATCTGCTCGGGATCGACGTCGCTCGCGAGCACGGCCTTCTTGAAATGCACTTTGAGAATGTCGACCCGGCCGCGCTTGTCCGGCCGGTCGACGAGAACCTGGCGATCGAAACGGCCGGCGCGCAGCAGCGCGGGATCGAGAATCTCGGGCCGATTGGTCGCCGCCAGCAGGATCAACCCGATGGACGGATCGAAGCCGTCGAGTTCCACCAGGAGTTGATTGAGCGTCTGTTCCTTCTCGTCGTTGCCGCCCATCGGAAAGGCCCCGCGCGCCCGCCCGAGGGCGTCGAGTTCGTCGATGAAGATGATCGCCGGCGCCGCCTTGCGCGCCTCTTCGAAGAGATCGCGAACCCGCGCGGCGCCGACTCCGACGAACATCTCGACGAACTCCGACCCCGAGATCGAGAAGAACTTGACGCCCGCCTCGCCGGCGACGGCGCGCGCCAGCAGCGTCTTGCCTGTTCCGGGCGGTCCGACGAGCAAGACGCCTTTGGGGATTCGCGCGCCCAGACGCCCATATTCCTTCGGCGTGCGCAGGAATTCGACGACCTCCTCGAGTTCCTCCTTCGCCTCGTCGACTCCGGCGACGTCCGCGAATGTCACTTTGGTGTCGGTCTCGACGTAGACCTTGGCGCGGCTCTTGCCGATCGAGAGCAAGCCGCCCCCTATGCTCTGCTGGTTGGCGAAGCGACGGATGACGAACATCCACAGGGCGAAAAACAGCAGCGTCGGCACGACCCACGACAAGATGTCGCTGAGCCACGTGTCTTGCACTGTCCCGGAATAGGTGACGTTGTGTTTGTCGAGCTCGGCGGCGAATTCGGGTTCGACGCGCGTCGTCACGAATTTGTCGAGGCCGTCGTCCTGCTTCGTTTTCAGCTCGCCCTCGATCACATTCTGGGCGACCCAGAGTTTATCGATCTTGTCCTCGTTCAGCAGCTGCTCGAACCGGCTGTAGGGGATCGCGGTGAATTGCTTGCTCTGCAGATAGAAGGCCTGCAGGGCGAGAAAAATCGAGACCGCGACGAGCACGTACCAGATGTGGATCTGCGCTTTCCGGTCCATCTCGCGATCTCCATATCTCAAGCGATTGAAAGATCGTTTCGTCGCCCGCCGAACCATCGCCGGCGCCGGAGCGTCGCCATTGCGGATTGGCGAAATCCAATCGTAGAACGTCCTCGGCGTCGAGAACATGGGCTTCGAGAAAATGTCGCCGCCGCACCCGGCCGCCTGGCCGCGACAGTCTACTCAATTTGTCCGCCGAGCGGCAATTCGCCGTGCTGGATGGAGAGCTCGCCGTGGCGTCTCGGCGCGAAATGGACGCGGGAGTGAACGATGAGTCCGCAATTCGACCTCACGATCTACACCGCCACCACCTGGGTGATCCCGCTGCTGCTCGCGATAACGCTGCACGAAGCGGCGCACGGCTACGTCGCGCGTGTCTTCGGCGACGACACCGCCTGGCGGCTGGGGCGCGTCTCGTTCAATCCCTTGCGCCACGTCGACCCGTTCGGCACCGTATTGCTGCCGGCGATGCTGTTGTTGTTTCACGCGCCCTTCCTCTTCGGCTACGCCAAGCCGGTGCCGGTCAACTTTCGTCGCCTGCGCAATCCGCGGCGCGACATGATCTGGGTGGCCGCGGCGGGGCCGGGCATGAACCTGGCATTGGCGACCGCGGCGGCGCTGCTCGTCCACGCCGTCATTTTTCTGCCCGCCGGCGCCGGCCAATGGGTCCTGTCGAATCTCGTCAACGCCATCGACATCAACGTCATTCTCGCCGTTTTCAACATGATCCCGCTGCCGCCGCTGGACGGCGGCCGGGTCGCCGTCGGCCTACTGCCGAATGCGCTCGCGGCGCCCCTCGCGGCGCTCGAGCCCTACGGCATGTTGATCGTGATCGGCGTCTTTTTTCTTCTGCCGACGTTCGAGGCGCAGTTGGGCGTCAATGTCGATGTGTTCGCTCAGGTGGTGACCCGCCCCGCCGACGCTATCATTCAACTCATATTGCGCCTCACCGGCCTCGACTGACGGCTGCAATCAAGAACGAAGCTCGTGACGCTCGCAAAGCGCGTGACTGGAGCCACGCGAGAAAAACCGAGTTGGCTGTCGGCGCGCAGTCCTCGCGGGCCCTTGCGCCGGAAGGTGAAGTCCGACGTCATGTGGCGACCAGGTGTCCGTCCGATGGCGCTCCTTCCTGTTGCGATTAAGAAGAATTAACGCACCGGTCACCTCCTCAGCAGGCAGGCAAGCGCATGGTGTCGCCATGGAGCGCGGAAAGCGATTTTTCCCGCCACGGAGAAACACCATGTCGTTATTCAATTTGAACGATAGCAACCCTCGCCGCCGCCGGATGCTGGCCTCCGCCGCGGTCGTGGCGCTGATCGCATCCGGCGCGGTCGGCGGGATCGTTATGTCCGCGCCCGCGGGCGCCGCCGCCGTCGTGACCTCTGATTTGCAAGCTCAGTCGTTGCCGTCCTTCGCCACGGTCGTCGAGCGCGTGAAGCCGGCGGTGGTGTCGGTAAAAGTGAAAATCGAGGACGCCGCGGCTCTCTCCGACGATTTGTCGGGTCAGATGGATAACCTACCGCCGCAGATCCAGCAGTTCTTAAAGCGGTTCGGCGATCAGAACGGCATGGCGCCGCGGCAAATGGAGCCCCGGCACACCGTCGCCCTCGGCTCCGGGTTCTTCATCTCCGCTGACGGCTATGTCGTCACCAACAACCATGTCGTCGCCAACGCCAAGACCGTCACGGTGACGACCAACGACGGCAAGACCCTGGACGCCGAGGTGATCGGCACGGATCCCAAGACCGACCTGGCGCTGCTGAAGGTCACCGAGAAGGGCGATTACCCGTTCGTCTCCTTCGCCAAGGAGACGCCGCGGGTCGGCGACTGGGTGGTCGCCATCGGCAATCCCTATGGCCTCGGCGGCACCGTGACCGCGGGCATCATCTCGGCCGAGGGCCGCGACATCGGCGATGGGCCGTACGACAGCTTCCTGCAGATCGACGCCCCGATCAACAAGGGCAATTCCGGCGGTCCGGCGTTCAACTTGCAGGGCCAGGTCGTCGGCGTGAACACGGCGATCTACTCGCCTTCGGGCGGCAGCGTCGGCATCGGCTTCGCGATTCCCGCGAGCACCGTCGACAGCGTGGTCGGCTCGCTTGAACATGACGGCGTCGTCTCGCGAGGATACCTCGGCGTTTTGATTCAGCCGATCAGCCAGGACATTGCCGACGGGCTCGGGCTCAAGGCGGCCAACGGCGCCTTGGTCGACAAGACCGAGCCCGGAACGCCGGCCGCGGCGGCCGGTCTGAAATCCGGCGACGTCATCACCGAGTTGAACGGCCAGTCGATCAAGGACGCCGCGGACCTCACCCGCCGCGTCGCGGCGCTGAAGCCCGGCGACAAGGCGGAACTGTCGTTCCTGCGCGACGGCGAGGAGAAGACCGTCAGCCTGACTCTCGCCGCCCAGAAGAACGAGCACACCGCCAGCGCCGAAAGCTCGCAGGGCGAGAGCGCGCCGGCCTTGCTCGGCGTTCAGTTGGCCCCGGCCAAGGAGGTCGCGGGCGCTGGCGACGAGGGGGTGGCGATCGTCAACGTCGATCCCAACGGGGCGGCGGCGAGCAAGGGTCTCACGGTCGGCGACGTCATTCTCGAAGTCTCCGGCAAAGCGGTGTCCCGGCCGAGCGACGTGAAGGACGACATCGCGGCCGCTCAGCGCGAAAGCCGGAAGGCGGTGCTGATGAGGATCAAGACGGCGGATGGCTCGCGCTTCGTGGCGTTCGAACTCCCGAAAGCCTGACGCGCGAGCGATGCGACGCAAGCCAAAGGCGCGAACATCGCGCCATGCATCGCCTCGAGGAGGGCGGCAGGCTGGAGAGGCTCCGGCCTGCCGAACTCGCCCGCCGGACAATCGTCAGCCACGAAGTCCCGCGCGACGCAACCGGGTCGCCGCACGGCGCATGACGCGCGCCGCTCGAACGGCGATGTCGAGCGACTCGCCGAATTTCGTTCATTACGGAATTTTAAGTTTCAAGCCCAGTTTCCGACCTCGCCTTTCGCCATTTCGGCCACACCAGCCTGATATTCCCCCTCGCGACGACGGACGGACGGCGTCCGCGTCGCAAAGTCTCTGAGGAGGCTGACTTTCTTGCGCCGCGCACGGGCGCGGGCGTGCGAGATCGGAAAGGACCGAGAGGATGGAAAGGAACGATTCCACGATTCTCGAAGTCGGCGCCGCGCGAAGCTGCGGGCGCGAAATTGGCGGAGGACGGACGGCGTTGCCGCTCAAACGGCGTGCGCCGTTGATGTCGATTGAAGTATTCCGTGACCTCGGCGTTTCGGACGACGCGATCGCCGCCTACTTCCGCCGCTTTCCCAACTCTTATCGTTGCTGATTCACCGCTCGATCGGCGGATCGCCTTGACGCGGTCCGCTGTCGATTTCTTGCAAGGGGCATTGCGGCGCGATGCGTCCCGCCTTCCAAGTCGCGATGGCGGCCGGTCTGCTGTTGGCCGGAGCGGCGGGCGCGTTGATCAAGAATGTCGGCTGCGCTTAGCCGAATTTGCGATAGCGACGCTTGGTTTGCAACATTCGCTCTTCGAAAGACGATACCGTCCCTCGGCGTGTTTCGCATCGGTCGAACGTCGTGAGCGGCCCGCAAGGAGTCAACGCCGTCGGCGCCGCTTGAGGCGCCTCGTCACTCGCCGAGCAGGCTGTCGTCGCCGGCGAACAGCGCTTCGAGCAGCTTGCGCTCCCGACCGACGACCAAGTTGAGGAATTCGTGGGCGTCGCCCATTTTTATAAAGGCTTGGTAACCCCGCTGCAGAAAGTCCTGAAGTTCGCCGAGGCCCGCCAATTGCGCCGGCTTGTGCATCAGCGACAACGTGGTCCCGACGAAGGGTTTGTGGACGAGGCGATCGAGCGACTGACCGAGATTCTCGATCAGATCGATCTGCCGCTCGCGTTCGGCGCGACAATCGATCTTGCGATACGCGGCCCCGTAGGTCGCCGCCGAGAGCTTGTTGGCCTTTGCCCCCAGTGCGGTCGCCATGGCGAAATCGAGATCTTCGGACAGGGCCTCCAACTCGATGGCCTCCGCCACGATCTCGAGGCCGGCGGCGGGCAGAACTCGTTTCATTGTCGGCACGACCCGCCTGACGTTCGCGTCGAGCTTGCTGAGGTCCTCGGCGCCATAGACGTCGGTCAGAAAAAAAGCGGCGGCGAGCCCCATCCGCGGGTTTGTGAGCAGGTCGGCGTGAGTGCGCGCGAGCCGTACGGCTTGCCAAGCGCGCAGGCGCTGCCGCGCCGCGTCGAGTTTGGGGTCGTTGATTGCGGCCTCCCGCAGGGCCGCAACGCGATCGAGGTGGCGCGTCAGCCGCTGTATGACGTCCTCTGGCTCATTCATGAACGCTTGCCTGCGCCAAACACACCATCCATCCCCGGACGCCGAGCCCGCGTGTTCGATCCAAGGGGCGAGCCGACACGCCGAATTCGACCGCGGACGCCATCAAATCACCCGAAATCCGCCGATTGTCCAGCGCGGCAATCGCAGTGTCGCGCCGCCCCCTGCGCAGGCGAGGTTCGCCGCCAGGCAAGCCGCCCGATATTGCGCGGCGCCCTTCGGTCGCCCTTTGACTTTCCACGCGCATTGTAACCACTATGTTGAATCGGATCGCGGTCCTCTCGAGCGAGGAAGATGGCGCGCAGCGAACGCATGGATTCGGTCGACGTCACGTGGCTGCGCATGGATCGGCCAGCCAACCTGATGATCATTGTCGGCGTGCTGATCCTCGCTGCGCCGGTGGACGTCAAGCGGCTCGAGGCGACGCTCGCCAGCCGAATTCTCGGCTATCCCCGCTTCTCGAAGCGAATCGAGACCCGCACGGACGGTTTGTATTGGTGTGACGACCCGCATTTCGATATCGCGCACCACATCAAGCGATCGCGCCTTCCCGGGGGGGCCGGCAAAGCCGAGCTGCAGCGCTTCGTGGCCGAACTAGCGGGGCGGCAACTCGACCGCGCGCACCCGCTCTGGGAATACCATATCGTCGAGGACTACGACGGCGGCGCGGCTGTCGTGATGCGAATCCATCACGCCATCGGCGACGGCATCGCGCTCGTCAAAGTCCTGTTGTCGCTGACCGACGATCGCCCCGATGCGCCGATGGAGAGGCGCAAGCGCGACATTCACAAGGGAACGCGGGCCGGCTTCGCGTTGGAAGACGCTTTCGGAGTGGCGGGGCGACTGGTCGGCGGCGGATTGCGCGCATCCGACGAAGCCTTGAAGGCGGCGCTCGAGATCGTCGCGCATCCGACCCGGGCGGCCGACTATCTTCGCCATGGCTCGGGCGTGGCGGCCGAACTCGCTTATCTGCTGTTCATGCCCACCGACACCCCGACCCGGCTCAAGGGCGTGCCGCTCGGCGACAAGCGGGTCGCCTGGCCCGATCCCATTCCTCTCCCCGAGGTCAAGGCGGTGAGCCGGGCGCTGGGCTGTTCAGTGAACGACATGCTGCTCGCGGCGATCGCCGGCGCCCTCAGGGGATATTTGGAGGAGAAAGGCGACGCCACCGAAGGCGTCGAGGTGAGGGCGTTGGTGCCGATCAATCTTCGTCCGCCCGGGAGCGGCGAAGAGCTGGGAAACCGGTTCGGCATCATCGCCGTCGAATTGCCGGTCGGATTCGCGAGCCCGCTCGAGCGTCTCTACGAGGTCCGACGCCGCATGGAGGCCCTGAAGACGTCGTATGAGCCAAAGGTGACCTTGGGATTGTTCGCCGGCCTCGGCTATGCGCCGCAGATCGTCCAGGACAAATTGTTCGATCTCCTACTCAGTCGCGCAACCGCAGTGATGACGAACGTGCCCGGACCCCAGCAGCCGCTCTACCTCGCGGGCTCGGAATTGAAGCAGATGATGTTCTGGGTGCCGCAGTCCGGCAACATCGGCATGGGCGTGTCGATTCTCTCCTTCAACGGCGAGGTTCATTTCGGCCTCATCACCGACGCCGCCCTCGTGCCCGATCCGGAGGCGATCATCGCGCGGTTCGCGCCGGAATTCGAACGCTTGCTGTATTTCGTGCTGATGGGAGCGTGGGGCGAGGTCCATGAGCCGGATGCCGAAGCAGAGCCTATCGCTCCGAGCCAAAGAACTCGGGCAAAGCGAAAGCCTCACCCCGCCAAACGTCTGCGAACGCCCGCTTGATCAGTCTTCGAGTTCGGCTTTCGCCAACTCGGCGTCGAGCCGCTCCATGGCGTCGGCGGCGGGGCATTTCGCCGCTTCCTTGTACAGGTTCGTTGCGCGGGCGAGCTCCGCCTTGCCGAACATCATGGCGAGCCCATTGGCGTATTCGATGCGGGCGATCGCCGAATGAGGATTGAGCTTGAGCGCGGTCTCGAAATGCTTGACCGCTTCATCCTGGCTCGCGCCGTAGGTCAACCCGCCGAGCAAGGCGCCGACCTTACTGATGATTTCAGCGTGATAAGCCCCAAACGCGATATGCGCGTCGGCGTGGCGCGGCTCGAGCCTGACCGCTTGCTCCAAGCTGCTCCTGACTTTGCCGCCCAGGCCCTGCGCCAACGCTTTGACGACCGAAATCCCTTGGCTGTATCGGCCGAGCGCCTGCGCATGGAAATACCAGGCGTTGGCGATGGACTTGTCGCGGGCGAAGACAAACTCGGCTCGCTCGACCGATTCGAGCAGCAGCGTCAGTCTGGCCGATTCGCTGGTCTCGAGATAGGTGGCGTAAATGTTTGCCGCCTTGTTCGCGACATTATAACCGAGCGGCCCGACAGAAAGACCGAGTTCGACCGCCTGGCCGAAGTCGCCGCGATGGTAGGCGCGCCATGCGTCCTGAAGCTTGGCGGCCGCTTGTTCGAGCGAGCCTGAGGGCGCGAACTCCTCGTGCTTCTCGACCAGCTTCGTCAAGTCGCCGAGCGTCGGATAGCGCTCACGATCGCCGTTATGCAGCCGCGGCCATTGCTCCTTCAGGCGCGTCCCCGCGTAATCGTAGGCCTTGTCCGCATATGGGAATGGCTTCCAGCGCGTCTTCGGCATTGCTGAGCCCTCAATTGGCCTGCCGGTCCCGCGCCGGGCCCGCGCGTGTCGTCAAAAGGCGTTCGAGACGGTCGAGCGTCTGATCGAGCTTGGCGGCGGTCTGCGCGAGCAGGTCGGTCCGGCGGCGATTTTTCCTATGGCCTGGAACCAACAGGGTTCGATGTTCGTCGGCGAGCGCTTTGTCGTCGATCGTGACGCCATGACGGCTAAGCGATTCACCGAGCTCGGCGCGGCGACGCCGCAGATCCTCGCGGGTTCTCTGATAAGCGTGTTCGCACAATCGGCGTCGGTCGGAATAGCTGAACACGTTGGTGAAGAACATCTCGACGTCGTCGCGTTCTGGCTCGAAAAGCAGGACGTCGGCGTCCGGATACTCCCGGCGATAACGCCCCATCCCAACGCCCATCCGCGAATGGATCAGGGTGCGGAACGTCTGCGACATGATCGAAGGCAGCCCGCCGTGGATGACGGAGACTTCCTTCCGGCCCGTCCGCTCCGCGGCCAGTCGGGCGTCGAAAGGCACGAGCGGATTCACGCAGAGCAACAACTTCGCGCCTTCCCGCAGCGCCACCGATGCGTGAAGCGTCTTGGTCAACGCGCCGTCGACATAGAAACGGCCGTCGATTTCGACTGGCGGGAAGAGTCCCGGCAAGGCCGAACTCGCCTGGACCGCGCGCGCAATCGGCACGTCGTCCCAGCCGGGAGCGCCAAACGGCACCGACGCCCCGGTGTCGATGTCGGTCGCCACCAGGAACAGCTTGTGCTTGAGCTCACGAAAATCATTGACCCGCCTCGGACCCGACAGCAGCTGCGTGAGATAGTCGCCGACGCCTGTATTGTCGAAGACGCCTGTCGGAAGCGCCCGCGCGAGCCGGCCGAAGGACTCAAAAAAACCGGCCGACCCGCCAGGCTCCAGATACTGGCGCGCGGCGGAGGCCAGCAATTTGGGGAGCGAGGCGAGCCGGCCCGCGTATTCGCTTAGGGCAGGGCGCAGCAACAGGCCGGGCTCGAACGGATCGTCGGCGGCGTCGCTCTCGATAAACATCCGGTGCATCGACTTCGGGGACAATCCGTTCGCCAGACCCGCAGCGATGAAGCTGCCCGAATTCACGCCCACGTAAACGTCGCAATCGACCAGATCGAGACCTTGGAGCGTTTCTCCCAGCGCTAGCAGTGCGCCGATCTCATAAATGGCGCCCAGCGGTCCGCCGCCCGCCAGAGCGATCCCTCGAACTGGATGGCTCGCCACCTCTGTCCCCTCTCGGGCTCGAGTTCCAACCCGACTCAATCCCATTGCACATCCGAGTGCGGCCGGCCGGCGGCCGGGCCGCTATCTCGGCGCCGTGTTTCAGGAATGCTTGCTTGCCTCATGCGTACGCGCCTTGCGCGCCGCTCCCGGCTCCTCCATCGTTTCCGAGAGCCTCTTCGTCACCGCGGTCAACTCGGCGACGCGATGCGAAAGCGTATCGAGATCCTTTCGCGTCGGCACGCTGAGCGTGTGCAGAACTTTGGCCACGCGGTCCTCGAATACGCGTTCGATTTGAGTCCAAGACAGTTGGTCCCACGACTTGGAGGCTCTGGTCTTCACTTCGTCGTAGGCGTCGCCGGCAGCCTTCTTCGCCTGCTTCTGAACGCCCTCACCTTCCTCGACGAGTCCGTTGAAGAACTTCGTCCCTTCCTTTTGGGCCTTGGCGAAGGCTCCCAGCCCAGCGAGCCAGATCTGGCTCGCCGAGTCCCGAATCCCCGCGATCAACTGGCTGTTTTCGCCACTGTCGTGCGCCAATTCCTTGAGTTTCCCGGTCATCTTAATTCTCCTGTCTCTAGTCGGACATTTTATTTTTGCGATGAAAATTATCGGACGCGGTGCGCTCTTTTGCCTTGATCGGCGTCAAAGAAGCTCAAGGAAACAATCGTATGCTTTGTGCCAAATGATCGAGGGGGCCTGTATCTCGGCCCCGCTGTGCGCCAGAGAAAATTTGCCGCGACACATCGATTCTGGAGCGCCGAACATGATCTACTTTGTCACCGGCGCCAGCGGGTTTATCGGCAAGCGGCTGGTGAGGACGCTGTTGGCGCGACCCGACGCCACGATCTACTTTCTCATGCGCAATAGATCGGCGGATCGCGTGGAAGCCCTGCTGCGCTTTTGGGGGACGGATGCGCGGCGCGCGATCCCGGTCGCCGGCGACCTGCTCAAGCCTGGACTTTCCGTCGCGGGCGAGGATTTGCAGGCGCTCGGCGGCGTCGTGGACCACGTGTTCCATCTCGGAGCGATCTATGCGATCGACGCCGACCCCGAAATGGAGATGACCACCAACATCGAAGGCACTCGCAATGCGGTGCGCTTCGCGGAGCAAATCCACGCCAAGCGCTTTCACCATGTCAGTTCGATCGCGGCCGCCGGGCTTTACGAAGGCGTGTTCCGCGAGGACATGTTCGAGGAAGCCGAGAATCTGGATCACCCCTATTTCGCCAGCAAGCATGAATCCGAGAAGGTGGTCCGCGACGAGTGCAAGCTGCCGTGGCGCGTCTATCGGCCCGGCATCGTGGTCGGGGACTCCCGCGACGGCGAGATGGATAAGATCGACGGGCCCTACTACTTCTTCAAGTTGATCCAGAAGATGCGCCGGCTGCTGCCGCCGTGGGCGCCGAGCGTCGGGCTGGAGGGCGGGCGGATCAATTTGGTTCCGGTCGATTTCGTCGCGAGCGCGCTCGACCATCTGGCTCATCTGGAGGGGCAGGACGGTTGCTGTTTCCACCTTACCGATCCGCACCCACGCCGCGTCGGCGATATTCTCAATATTTTCGCCCGCGCCGCTCATGCGCCGAGCACGACGATCCGCATCAACGCTGCGCTCCTCAATCTCGTTCCGCGCGGCATTGTGCGCAGCCTCATGGCGCTCACCCCGGTTCAGCGCATTCGCAAGGCGATCATGAGCGACCTCGCGCTGCCGGACGATATCCTCTCGTTCATCAACTATCCCACGCGATTTGATTGCCGCGACGCGGAACGCCTTCTCAAGCCCGCCGGGATCGTCGTGCCGCCGCTCGAGGACTATGCTTGGCGTCTGTGGGACTACTGGGAGCGCCGTCTCGATCCCGATCTCTTCGTCGATCGCACGTTGCGCGGCCGCGTCGCAGGCCGCGTCGTGCTGATTACAGGCGGCTCTTCGGGCATCGGCCTCGCCGCGGCGTTGAAGCTTGCGGCGGCCGGCGCCGTCACCGTCATCGCCGCGCGCGATCCCGCGAAACTCGAAGCCGCTCAACAGGAAGCCGTTCGCCGCGGCCTTTCGCTCGTCGCCCGAAGCGCGGACATTACCGACCCGTCGCAGTGCGATGCGCTCGTCAAGTGGGTCGAGGCGGAGCATGGCGGCGTCGACATTCTAATCAACAATGCGGGCCGGTCGATTCGACGCGGGATCGAAAGCTCGTTCGATCGCCTTCACGATTTCGAGCGCACGATGCAGATCAACTATTTCGGCGCGCTCCGGATCACCCTGGCTGTGTTGCCCGGGATGATCAAGAAGCAAAACGGCCATGTGATCAACATGTCCTCGATCGGCACGCTCACCAACGCGCCGCGGTTCTCGGCTTATCTCGCATCGAAGGCCGCGTTCGAAGCCTGGACCCGCTGCGCGGCGTCCGAGTTCCTCGACCGCGGCGTCGAGTTCACGACGATCAACATGCCGCTGGTCCGCACCGCGATGATCGCCCCGACGAAGCTTTACGAACAGGTGCCGGCGCTCAGCCCGGAGGAGGCCGCGGAATTGGTCGTCGACGCCGTCGTCCGCCGGCCCGCGCGCATTGCGACGCGTCTCGGCCTTTTCGGTGAGGTCGTGCATGCGATCGCGCCGCGCATTGGCCAGATCGTCATGAACACCAGTTTCCGGATGTTCCCGGATTCCGCTGCGGCTCGTGGCGAGACGCCAGGAACGGAGCGGACCACCGCCGATCAGGTTGCGTTCGCCCAATTGCTGCGGGGCATCCATTTGTAACGCGCGCCGATGTCGCTCGCGGCTGACGCGGGGCGGCGGCGATCGCTCGCTCCCTTTCAGCGACGCGCGAGTTCGGCGTCAATGCACGCCAGAACCGTCGGCGAGAACGCCATCGCCATGTGGCCGATGCCCTCGAGGGCCGTCTCCCGGCCATTGGTGAGCCGGCTGGCGTCCGGCGGGTCGATGATCTCGTCATCGAGGCTCCATAGGCTCGTGATCGGGATCGGCGGCGGCGGCTCGGCGTTCAGGCTTCGTAGCCATTCGCTGTTCGGCCGCATCTCGCGAGCGTTGCGGCCGAGGCCGAGGCAGGCGACCCGCGTGCCGTTGTGAGGCGCGGCGAGCGTCACCAAACCGGCCACGTGAGCAGCGCCGCGCTGGCGTAGGTAGGCGCGCGACGCCAAGCCGCCCATGCTGTGGGTGACGAGCACGACTTTCTCGGCCCCGGTCTCCGCCAGCAGCGCGTCGATGCGTTCGCCGAGCTGGGCTGCAAGTCGATCGAGGCCGGCGAGAGGAGGCTCCAGATTGAGCGTCGCCACGGCGAATTGGCGAGCGCGAAGGCGTCGCCGCAGCCACCACCATAGGCCGCGATTGCACAGGTAGCCGTGAACCAGCAAGACAGGGATGCGCCCAGGGACGAGCTTTCCCACCGTATCGGCGCCCATCCACCAACGTTCGAAGGGTTGAATGATCACGAAGACGGCGAACAACGCCAGTATCTCCGTGAAGGCGCAAACCCATGGGTGCGCGCCGCGCGCCGAAACGGCCCGTGGCGGCTTCGATGCGTAGAGCCGCAGAATCCCGTAGACTGCGGCGACAGCGCACAAGTTGAGCATGACGAGCGCCGCGCAGGCCGCCAGCGTGGACCCCAAAGTCAAGGCGCCACGTTGCACGGCCACGACTGCGATCAGCAGCAAAATGGCTTCGACAACGATGACGCTACGGGTGCGACGGGATATCATGGCGGCGCCTTCCCGCCCGCGGCGCACCAAGAGTTCTCGATGCGCTGCGCTGCGATGCAATTAAGTAATATATACACGCCGTAACTGCTTTTGAGACATACGGCGGTCGGCTCGGCGCGGTGTGACTCATGTCAACGTCGCACCCGATTTTGCGGCTATATTACAAAACAATGAACGTGCGGAGTGCGTCTTGGGGAAACGTCTATGGAGCGCATTTGGCTTCGAAGATATCCGCAAGGGGTTCCTGCCGACGTCGATGTCGCGGCTTATCGCAGCATTGGCGCGATATTTGAGATGAGCGCGGCGAAATTCGGGTCGCGCGCCGCGTTCGTCAACATGGGAACCGCGATCAGCTACGCCAAGATGGAGCGCTTGGCTCGCGACTTCGCGGCCTATCTGCAAGGCGTGCTGAAACTGCCGAGAGGCGCACGCATCGCGCTGATGATGCCGAACGTCTTGCAATATCCGATTGCGCTGTTCGGCGCTTTGCGGGCCGGCTATACGGTGGTGAACTGCAACCCGCTTTACACTCCAAGAGAGTTGAAACATCAGCTCGAGGACTCCGGAGCGGAAGTCGTCGTGGTGGTGGAAAACTTCGCCGCGGTCGTGGAGCAGGTGATCGCCGCAACCAAGGTCGAGCACGTCATCGTCACCGGCTTGGGCGACGTGCTCGCCTTTCCCAAAGGCTTGATCGTCAATTTCGTCGTCAGGCGAGTCAAGAAGCTCGTGCCCGCATGGCGTATCCCGCGAGCTATTCCTTTCAAGACCGCCTTGCAGCTCGGCGCAAAGGCGCCGTTCGATCCTGTCGAGGTCGGCCCGGACGACCTTGCATTCCTGCAGTACACCGGCGGAACGACCGGAAGGCCCAAGGGCGCGATGCTCACTCACGGCAACATCGTCGCCAACATACAGCAGGCGCATGCCTGGCTTCGGCCCGTGCTCGAGGAAGGGCGCGAGGTCGTCATTACGGCGCTGCCGCTGTATCATATCTTCGCCTTGACGGCGAACTGCCTGACGTTCCTGAAGATCGGCGCGACCGACGTGCTGATCACGAATCCCCGCGACATCCCGGGCTTCGTCAAAGAGCTCGCCCGTTACCGGTTCTCGGTCATCACTGGCGTAAACACCCTATTCAAAGCGCTTCTGAACAACCCCGATTTCACCAAGCTTGATTTCACGCCGCTGCGCGTCTCGGTGGGGGGCGGCATGGCTGTCCAGAAAGCGGTCGCCGAAAAGTGGAAGCAAACGACCGGCAAGGCGTTGATCGAGGCCTATGGCCTCACGGAGGCGTCGCCGGGCGTCACGATGAACCCGCTCGATCTGGCCGATTACAACGGCTCGATCGGCTTGCCGATCCCGTCCACCGAGATTGCGATCCGTAGCGACGACGAGCGCGATCTTTCCATTGGCGAGGTGGGGGAGCTTTGCGTGCGCGGCCCCCAGGTGATGAAAGGCTACTGGAACCAGCCCGACGAGACCGCCAAGGTGATGACGGCCGACGGGTTCCTGCGCACCGGCGATCTCGCCACCATCGACGAGGCGGGGTTCGTACGAATTGTCGATCGCAAGAAGGACCTGATCATCGTCTCTGGCTTCAACGTCTACCCCAACGAACTCGAAGAAGTCATGGCGATGTGTCCGGGCGTGCTCGAAGCGGCGGCCTTCGGCGTGCCGGATTCGGAGTCCGGCCAAGCGGTCAAGGTCGCCGTCGTCAAAAGGAATCCGGATTTGACCGCTCAGGACGTGATCTCTCACTGCCGCAAGCATCTGACCGGATATAAAATCCCGCGGCACGTGGAGTTTTGGGACGAATTGCCCAAGTCGGCCATCGGCAAGGTTCTGCGCCGAGCGCTCACCGAGAAGATCGGTAGGGCGGTGAACTGAAGCCTCTTCATTCAATTTGCGATCGACCATTCACAACGCCGATCGGCGTCGAGAGCGACGCCGAACGAGGCCGCAATTTCCCGATGTCATTCCGCCGCGTCGATAATTGCGTTCTGATCGACGCCATCGGCGTGCCTCGCGGGTCGCCGCAGCGGCCGAAGCTCCGCCCGCAAGCCGTGCTGCTCTCCGCAGTTCTCCAAGTGGAGGCTCCAGCCGATCTTGGCGGCCGCCGCGTCGACGATGGCGAGGCCCAGGCCGCTGCCGACCGGGCTCCTGTTTCGGCCCCGGAAGAAGCGCTGGCGAACGAGCGGCAACTCGTCCTCGGGAATGCCGGGACCTTCATCCTCCACCACGACGCCACATCCGTCCGGTGACGGACGCCACGTCACCGCGCCGGCTGCTGGGCAATGCTGCACGGCGTTCTCGTGGAGGTTGCGCAGGGCTGTCGCGAGGATCTCCCGATCGGCGGTCGTGCGGACATCGCGAAGCGTCGGATCGACGATGACCCGGCAAGGGGTGGCCGGGTCTGTGGCCGCGACGATCTCGTCGATGATTTCGCCGAGGGTCGCCTGCGCCTGCGGTTCGCTCGAAGCGCTTGCGTCGAGTTTCGCAAGCGCGAGCAATTGCCGTACGAGGCGCGCGGTGCGGTCGACCGAGGACAGGATCTGGCGTAGCGCGCCGTTTCTCGTTGCCGGATCGGGCGCCGCAAGTGCGATCTGCGCCTGGATCTTGAGGCCCGCGAGCGGCGTGCGCAGCTCGTGCGCGGCGAAGGCCGTCACCTCGCGCTCTTGCCGCCGCGCGGCTTCGACCTTGACGAACAGCGCATTGAGCGCATCGGCGAGAGGGCGAATCTCCGCCGGTGCGTGTCCGGCGACGACCGGCCGCATGTCCTCGGCGTCGCGCGATCTCAGTGCGGCGGTGATCGCGCCGAGCGGCTTCAGCCCTCTTGCGAGGCTCGCCCAAATGAGCAGACCGAGCAGCGGCGCGATCAGCAGAGCCGGCCAGAGCAGCCCCTTGACGAGATCGGCGACGAGCCGGTCGCGCAGACCGAGCCGGTCGCCCACCATGACCCGGACGCCCTTATCGGCGTCGTCGATCACATAGACGCGCCAGGGCTCGCCATCGACGAACTGGTCGGAAAAGCCGGACGCTTGATCGGTGAGCCGCCCCGCCGGGGCGCCTGACGACCGCGCGACCAGGCGGCCGTCGAGCGACCAGATCTGGCAAGAGAGCTGACGCTCGTAGCTCATCGGCTCGGCGGCGAACCCGGGCGTCGCAGCGACCGCGTCGGTAGCCGCCATATTGCCGCTCGCGACGAGCGAACCGACCATGCGCGCGGCTTCCTGAAGCCGCGTGTCGAGCACATGCTCGACCTCCGCCCGACTCACCAGATAAATCCAGGCGACGGCCGAGAGCCAGATCAAGCCGGTCGCGGCCAGCAGGATGATGAAGAGGCGCTGCCGCAGAGAGTTCATCGTCCGGCCCGCATGCGGTAGCCGAAGCCGCGCACAGTCTCGATCGCCGTGCGCCCTATCTTGCCCCGGAGATTGTGGACATGGACCTCGACGGCGTTGCTCTCCACTTCCTCCTGCCAGCCGTAGAGCCGGTCCTCGATCTCGCCTTTCGAGCGGACCGCGCCCGGCCGCTCCATGAGCAGCGACAGCACCGCGAACTCCCGACGCGACAGCGCCAGCGGTTCGCCCTCAAGGTCGGCGGACATGGCGGAGGGGTCGAGCACGAGCCCGCCCACAGAGAGAAGCGGCGCCGCGCGGCCTTCCGCCCGCCGCGCGATGGCGCGGATCCGGGCTGCGAGTTCGTCGAGGTCGAACGGTTTGCCGAGATAGTCGTCGGCGCCGCCGTCGAGCCCGCGAATGCGGTCGGCCACTTCGTCGAGGGCGGTGAGCAGCAACACGGGCGTACGATCGCCCGCCGCGCGCATTTCCTTGAGCACGTCGAGGCCGGAGCCGTCCGGCAGCATCACGTCGAGCACGACGGCGTCGAAGGCGCTCGCCGCCAACGCCGCCCTGGCGTCGCCGCACGCGCCGACCCGGTCGACCGTCGCGCCGGCGAGGCCGAGACCCACCTTCAAGCCGTCCGACAGAACCGGATCGTCCTCGACCACGAGTATGCGCATCGCAGTCTCCTTGGCCTTGATCCTATCGAAGCGGCTTAAGGCTGCCTTAAGCTGGGGCGCCGATCTGACGCCTGGACGTGAATATCTGCGGAACAAGTCATGTTGCGATCGCTTCTTACCACGGTTGCCCTTGCGCTCCTCTGTCTGGCCGCGCCGGCGGCCGCGCAGCCGTCGCCGCCGTCAGCCGACGCCGTATTCCGGCTCCAAGCGCAACGCGACGCGGGCGGGGATTTGCGCGTCATCTGGACGCTCCTGCCCGGAGTTTACCTTTATCGCGACAAGATCGGCGCGAAAACCGAGGCCGGCGCCCCGCTCGCCGTCGAGACGGCGCCGGGCGAAACCGAGGACGACCCGAATTTCGGCCCCACCGAGATCTATCGCGGGCATGCCGAAGCCCGCATAGCCGCACGCGACCTGCCGGGTGAAGGGGCGATCCGAGTCTCCTTCCAAGGCTGCGCCGAACAGGGCATATGCTATCCGTCGGTCGAAAAGACGATCGACCTGACGCGCCTCACGGTGAGCGGCTCCGGTCGCGAAATCGTCTCCAGCGCGCCGCAGACGGCCTGGGAACCGTCGCCGCCGGCGCGCACCGCCGCGAGCGCCCCTGCCGAGCCGCAGCCGTCCGGCCCCCTGTCGCTCTCGGGGAATGTCGCGGCGATGCTCGCCACGTTCCTGGGCTTCGGACTGCTGCTGTCGCTCACCCCGTGCGTCTTCCCGATGATTCCGATCCTCGCCGGGATCATCGCGCGGTCGGGGGAAACTTCGTCGGCGCGGCGCGGCTTTCTGCTCGCCGTGGCCTACGTGCTGGCGATGGCGGCGGCCTATGCGGCGCTCGGCGTCGCCGCCGCCTGGTCGGGACGCAATCTCCAGGTCGCGCTTCAGACGCCGTGGGCGCTGGGCTTGATGAGCCTCGTCTTCGTGGCGCTGGCGCTCTCGATGTTCGACTTCTACGACCTCGCTCTTCCCGATTTCCTGCAGACGCGACTGGCCCGCGTCACCGCCGGCGCGGGCGGATCGCTCGCCGGCGCCGCCTTGCTGGGTTTTGGCTCGGCGCTGATCGTCGGACCTTGCGTCACGCCCCCGCTCGCGGCGGCGCTTCTCTATGCCTCGCAGAGCGGCGACGTCGCGCGCGGAGCGGGCGCGCTGTTTTCGCTCGGCCTCGGCATGGGCCTGCCGCTCCTCGCCGTCGGCGCATTCGGCGCCGGCGTCCTGCCGCGCTCGGGCCCTTGGCTCGTCACGGTGAAGAGCGCCTTCGGCGTCGTGTTTCTCGGCGTCGCCATTGGCCTGGCGAGCCGCATCCTTCCGGCTTCCGCCGCGCTCGCGCTGTGGGGACTGCTCGCGCTCGGAGTCGGCGTCTATCTTGGCGCGTTCGACCGGCTTCGGCCGTCGAGCGCGGCGAAGGATCGGCTCGGCAAGGCGCTCGGCGTCGCGTCGGTCGTCTATGGCGCGGCGCTTGTCGTGGGATTCGCTGGCGGCGCCAGCGATCCCTTGCGGCCGCTCGCCTTCCTGACGCCGACCGCATCCCCGCAGGCCGCAGCCGAGACCGGGGTCAAGGTGACGACGCCCGCCGCCATGGACACGGCGATCGCGTCCGCACGGACAGAAGGACGCCCCATCCTCGTCTCCTTCACCGCCACCTGGTGCACCGTCTGCAAAGATATCGATCGCACTGTCATGGCCGATCCGAGGATCGCCGCGCGACTCAAGGACGTCTCCGTCATTCAGGCCGACGTCAGCGACGCCACGCCCGACGCGCAGGCGCTGATGCAGCAGTTCGGCGTCGTCGGGCCGCCGACCCTGTTCCTCATCGACCCGAAAACGGGGCGTGAAATCGCCGGCACGCGCAGCATCGGCGCGACGACGGCTGCGGCGTTCGGCGGGCGCTTGCGGCTCGCCGGCGCATGAACGCCGCCCCCATCAGCTATGCAACAGGAGATGTTCCCATGAATCGCAGAAGCTTCCTCGCCCTCGCCGCTGTCGCTGTTCCCTTGCTCGCCGGTGCCGCGCAGGCTCAACAGATCGATGTCGAGGCCATCCTCAACGACCCCGACGCGCCTGTGGGCGGCAATCCCAAGGGCGACGTCACCATCGTCGCCTTCCTCGACTACAACTGCCCGTTCTGCAAGAAATCGGCGCCCGACCTCGAACGCATCGTGCGCGAGGACGGCAATATCCGCCTCGTCTACAAAGACTGGCCGATCCTGACGGAGGCCTCCGTCTATGGTGCGCGGCTCGCGCTCGCCGCCAACTATCAGGGCGCCTACGAAAAGGTTCACAAGGCCCTGATGAGCATTCCGGGCCGTCATATCCCCGAGGAGAAGATGCTGGACGCAGTCAAGGCGTCCGGCGTCGACATGACCCGCCTGCAGGCCGATCTCGACGCCAACGGCGACAAGATCTCGGCGCTGCTCAAGCGCAATCTGGCACAGGCGGATTCGCTCGGTCTCAACGGAACGCCGGTGTTTCTCGTCGGGCCGTTCAAGACGTCGGCGCTCGATTACAAGGGGTTCCAGCAGGTCGTGGCCGATACGCGCGCCCGCCAGCAAGGCAAATAGCGTCTGGTCGTTGGACTGACATGGTTTCCGGGTACTCGCGTCGGGATAGCGATTCTCGGCTGGCGGTGGAAGGCGTTCGACGCGGCTCGGGATCGCGGCGACCCTCTCGTCGAAGGGCTCGGCTCTTCGTCAACGTCGCGAAATCACGGCCGGGTCCATCAATCCCGCCTGACGACAGCGGTCGAAAGTGCCGACGCCCGAATGCGCCGCTCGTCGCGTATGACGCCGTTGTCATTATTTCGCGTAGGCGTTAAGAGTCTTCAAGTGGACAGGCCATTCGCTTGCATTGCCGTAGAGGCATGTCCGACGCGTTCGACGAATTGCCTTAACTCGAAATTACTCACTGCAACGGCGAGCGATAGCGGGCGGGGCGCCCAGGTGTTAGCCTTGCGATAGTGAAGCAACAGGGGCAACCCATGATCAAGACTCCCGGAAAGACATTTGGCGGCGCGATCGCGTTGGGCGTGGCGTTCTTGGCTCTCACGGCGCCTGTTCGAGCGGCCTCGAACAAGGACACGGTCGTTCTGCATCCCTCCGTCGTCAGTTCGGCTCAAGACTGCGCCGCGGCGGTTCGCGAGTTCACAGGCGACCGGCATTCGTTGGGCTGCCGCGCGTCGCACCGTCATGAGATCGTCGCTCGCCACGAGCTGCGCGAACCGCATCGGGCCGTAGCCGCGCGGCATGAGGCGCCCCCGATGGTGATCGGTAACGATTCGGGCGTCGCTTTCATCGACATGCTGACCCCGGCGAGGACGCTGAATTGCCCTGCCGGCTCCACGAAGCCGCTTTGCTCGGAATATGTCCTGCTCGGCGTGAGCTACTGAGCCGCCCCTGCTTTCGCCAGATTGTCGAGCGCGACGTCGAGGCCGCGGAACGAGAAGGCGACGGCGAGTTCTTGTCCCGAGCCGACGGCGTAGCGAATCTGTCCTGAGCCGGATTGGACGCGCCAAGCGCGCAGGATTGTGTCGCGGATTTCCGTTTCCGCGACGCAGCCGCCGGGAAGGCAACGTTTCCACTCCAATTGCGCGGGATCGACATCCTTTTCGTTGATAACGACGCGCACCGGCCGCGGCAGCGTGATGTTCGGCGGCAGCACGACCGTCATGCGCAACGGGTCGGCGGCCGAAAGACGGCCGAAGGCGATCTGCGCCACGACGCCCTGGCCTTTGACTTCGAGCGTTTGCACGATTTCGCACACGCGCTTGGCCTGTTCCGCTTGTTGCGTGCGCTGGCAGCGCAGCACCCAATCGCCGTAGGTCGCCGTGGTGCTCTGCGGTTCGGCGCCGACCGGCGGCGGCGCGGCGGGCTTCGGCACAGGCGTCGGGGTTTGCGCCGCGAGCGATGCGACGCCGCAAATCAGGACCACAGAGGCCAGCGCTACGCGCTGACCGAAACGCATCCGACTCATCGCAACGGCCTCCTTGCAACAAGCGCTTTCGGCCGAAATCGACCGAAGGCGCGATCCGCCGCCGCAAGCGGCTTCACCCATCTCGGGCGATTCCTTCCAGAGCCGGCCGAACGTCCGCCGGGGCGCGGCCTGCCGCGCGCTCAGAACTGATAGCGCAAGCCGCCGGTGATCGTCGAGCCGCGGATTTCTTCGCCGGTGCGATAGTCGCCGCGCACGAAGCCCGACCACCCGGTGTTGAGGATTTGCGCGCTGACGCCGAGGCCGAACTGACCGAAGGTGCCGACACGCGAGACCGTGAGGGGCGCCGTGAAGGTCGGCTGGCCGGTGGTCGACTGGGTGAACTCGCCGGGAATCGAGCCGGCGAATTCATGCCAAACCGAGGTGACGAAATAGGGCTGCAGCGCCCAGGCGCCCTCCATCCATGTGTCGCCGAAACGCAGCCCGAGGCGGCCGAGGTCGGAGACGACGGGCCCGACCGCCAACTGATTGTTCGAGGCGGAGCCGGGAAGAACCGTCAACGAGTTGAAAGTTGCGCGCGTGTAGCTGAAGCCGGCCGACGGCTCGACGAAGAAGCCGTTGTCGAAGCGGTAGTTGTAGCCCATCGAGGTGCTGGCCGCGAAGCCCTCGCCGTCCAGTCGCGCGTTGGCGAGGCCCGCCGTCGCATTGCTGACGTCGCCGTACCAGGAGTTGTGGCGGATCTGCGCGTCGGCGAAGAAGCCATAGCCGGAGAGGGCGCCATAAATCCCGACGAACGGAACCCGGAAGTTGCTCGTCGTCGCCGAGCCGTCCTGCTCGCTGGAGGACGTGTCGTATTCGCCGCCGGTGACGCCCGCGTGCGCGTTCCAGCCGCTGTTTTGAATGTTGAACACGCCGAGATCCGAACCGACCTGAACGCCGGCGAAATGGGTCTCGGTTTGCAGCGACGAGGAGGACGTGGCCGTGCCGATCGCGAGTTGCGCGGTCGAACGATCGGTGTTCACGCCGTCGGCCGAGCGCATCCACACGCCGCCGTCGACCTGATTGGGTTTGGCGTTCTGCGGCGTGCTGACGAAGGCGCTGGCGCCCTGGAAGAACCCGGTCGTGGCCGATGTGATCGCCGCCCCGACGCCGCCGCCGACGCTCGCCAGCGAGGGAACGTTGAGGTTCGACACGAGATCGAAGTGACCGGCGCTCTCCTGAACGATGCTGTAGCTGATCAAACCCCCGCCAGCGTCGGCGGCCGAGAGAACGAAGGGGCTCCCTGAAACCGCGCCCGAAACATTGATCAGAGGAATGGGCGTCGAGAACAAGACCGAATTGCCGACGTTCGTCAGAACGATCGTCGTCGTGCCCGACGCCGCGCCCGTAATGTCGACGACATTGGCGCGTACTGCGCTGGTGTTCACTAAGCTCGCCGCCAGATCGATCTGGCCGCCCGAGCCGACATAGCCGCCAGCGATCGTGGCGACGTTGGTTACGACGTTGCCGTTGATCGTCGTAATCAGGCCCGAATTCGTGACCGATGTCGCCCCCAGCGTCTGCGTCGCCTGATTCATGACGATCGTGCCGCTATTCGTCACCGCGCCGAGGCCGGTGAAACTGTTTCCTTTCAGATCGAGCGTGCCGGCGCTGGTGTTGTTGAAGGTCGATCCGTTGTTCGTCAGCGCGCCGGTGACGTTGAATTGGCCGCTGTTGGAGATCGCGCCGTCAATGGTCCCTTGCGCGTTCACTGTGGCCGAGTTGGTCAGGCCCCCCGCGATCGTTCCCGTCGTCGTCAGCGTGCCGCCCGACACCGTTGCGCCGCCGTTGAGTTGGCCGGCGTTGGTGGTCGTGCCCGCAGTGTTGGTGAGCAGCCCGGAAACCGTGCCGCCGGCGTTGTTGTCGAAGGTCGCGGCGTTCGAGATCGTGCCGGTCCAGGTTAGGTTGTTGACCAGCGTTCCCGTGTTGGAGACGACGTTGCCGATCCAGATGCCGCTGTTGGTGATCCCGGTGGCGTTGCTGGCGTTGCTCGTGACGTTGCCGGTCCAGGTCCCCGTCGCGCTGTTCGTGATCGTCCCGGTGTTGGTGGCGACGGTCGCATTGTAGGCGCCGTTGTTGGTCACCGTGCCGGCGTTGTTCAGGTCGTCGGTGATCGTGCCGTCGTTGATGATCGTGCCGTCGGATTTGTTGGTCACGCTGGTGAAGGTCGCGGAACCGCCGGAAGCCACCGTAAAGGTCCCGCTATTCGTCAAAGACGAACTCGCGGTGATCGAGCCCGTTGACGACAAGGCCAGCGTGCCCGCGGTGATCGTCGTCGCGCCGGTGTAGCCGTTCGTCCCCGTCAGCGTCTGCGTGCCGCCGCTCGCATTGAGCGTCAGGCCGCCCGCTCCGCTGATGTCGCCGCCGAAACTGCCGCCGGTCCCGGTGATCGTCAGCGTGTTGGAGCCGAGCGTCACCCCGCCCGTGCCCGACAAGCTCACGATCGAAGCCCCGCTATTGGCGCCGGAGATGCTGAACGTGCCGTTGTCCGTGACGCCGCTCGAATCGGCGATGCTGCCGTTGCCCGACAAGGCCAGCGTGCCTGCGGTGATCGTCGTTGCGCCGGTGTAGCCGTTCGTCCCCGTCAGCGTCTGCGTGCCGCCGCTCGCATTGAGCGTCAGGCCGCCCGCTCCGCTGATGTCGCCGCCGAAACTGCCGCCGGTCCCGGTGATCGTCAGCGTGTTGGAGCCGAGCGTCACCCCGCCCGTGCCCGACAAGCTCACGATCGAAGCCCCGCTATTGGCGCCGGAGATGCTGAACGTGCCGTTGTCCGTGACGCCGCTCGAATCGGCGATGCTGCCGTTGCCCGACAAGGCCAGCGTGCCTGCGGTGATCGTCGTTGCGCCGGTGTAGCCGTTCGTCCCCGTCAGCGTCTGCGTGCCGCCGCTCGCATTGAGCGTCAGGCCGCCGTTGCCGCTGATGTCGCCGCCGAAGCTGCCGCCGGTCCCGGTGATCGTCAGCGTGTTGGAGCCGAGCGTCACCCCGCCCGTGCCCGACAAGCTCACGATCGAAGCCCCGCTATTGGCGCCGGAGATGCTGAACGTGCCGTTGTCCGTGACGCCGCTCGAATCGGCGATGCTGCCGTTGCCCGACAAGGCCAGCGTGCCCGCGGTAATCGTCGTCGCGCCGGTGTAGCCGTTCGCCGCCGTCAGCGTCTGCGTGCCGCCGCTCGCATTGAGCGTCAGGCCGCCGTTGCCGCTGATGTCGCCGCCGAAGCTGCCGCCGGTCCCCGTGATCGTCAGCGTGTTGGAGCCGAGCGTCACCCCGCCCGTGCCCGACAGGCTCACGATCGAAGCCCCGCTATTGGCGCCGGAGATGCTGAACGTGCCGTTGTCCGTCACGCCGCTCGAATCGGCGATGCTGCCGTTGCCCGACAAGGCCAGCGTGCCCGCGGTGATCGTCGTCGCGCCGGTGTAGCCGTTCGCCGCCGTCAGCGTCTGCGTGCCGCCGCTTGCATTGAGCGTCAGGCCGCCGCTGCCGCTGATGTCGCCGCCGAAGCTGCCCCCGCCACCCGTGATCGTCAGCGTGTTGGAGCCGAGCGTCACCGTGCCGGCGCCCGACAAGCTCCCGATCGCCTGATCGTAGCCGCCGAGGTTCAATACGCTGTTGGTCGTAACGGTCGTCGCGCTCGCCGCGCTGAACGCATCCAGCGCGCCGCCCGTCAACATGCTCGCGGTGGTCCCGTCGCCAACCGTCGTCGCGCCCGAATAGGTGTTCGAAATCCCGCTCAGCGTCAGGTCGGTTCCCGCGCCGGTCAGCGTCAGCCCCGTAGTGCTCGTGCCGTTCTGGATCGTCCCCAAAAACGTCGTCGTCGTGTCGCCGTTAATCGTTAGAACCGCAGACGAGGCGCCGTTGTTCGTCACCGCGGTGTAGCCCGTCAGATCGGACAGCGTCGTGTTCGTGCCGTTCAAATTCAGGATCGTCGCGGCGCCCGCCATCGTCGACGATACAAGCGAAGCGGCAACGAGCGTGGTGGACGCCAAAAGCAAGGCGCGCAGCCCTCGCCTCGATCCTGCAACGACACCGCGAGCGTTCACGATCGACCCATGCTGCATGGCGCGCCCCCTTTACGAATTCGCAACGTTAATAGTTCGCGGGGCGGAGAATCACAATAGCCTGTCAAGTCAAACGATCGAACATTCGTCAGCTTCCGCAAATGGAGCGAGAGCCGTTGCAGAATCGCAACATCGGTCGATTGCATAGGCGCCGAATACCGCCTGTCTTCGCAGCAATCTTTGCGTAATCGCCCGAATCGATAGGCTAGGATTATTCTAAGTCCAACAAACCTGCGCCGGCCCCTCGAACACGTCGCGCGCCTCGTCGAGGCTTTCGCCCGAACAAAGCCCCCGGAGCGGCGCTGGGACACTCGTGGGAATCTTCGACAGCGTCTTCGGCGCCAGACTCAGAAACCGGTGCCGAGGAATTGCGGCCCGGGCTTCGCTTCGGCCGCAGGGGCGGGCGAAGGCGCAGGCGGCGACGCCGTTTGCGCGACCGACTTGGGCTCGGGCGCCTGGGCCGGCCTCTCTTGGCGCGGCCTGATCATCGTCGAGGGCCGCGCCGCCATCCGATGGACGCGCCCCCACGCCGGAGCGGGCGAAGCCGCCGCGGACGGCGCGGCGGGCGATGGGGCGACGCAGACGACGAAATCCTGCTCCTGCAATTCGTCGACGAGGCCCTCGGTGATGCGGGGCGCGTCCGGCGAGGCGTGGCGGGCCTTGAGATAAGCGGCCAACGCCGCGATCGTTCCTTGGTCGAAGCGGCCGCTCGGCGCGCCGTTGTAGCAGCCGACGCGCTTCAGCTCCGTCTGCGCCGACTGGATTCGCTCGTCGACGATCTTGACGGCGGCGGGAATGTCCGTGCGCAACGCCGGGCATGCGGGCTTGGCGAGCAGCGCCGAGAGTTCGTCGCGCGCGCTCGGCGCGAAGGCGTCGATCGCGGTGAATTTGGCGCGCTCGGCGGTGCAAGCCTGCTCTTGGCGCCGACTTCGTCCTCGAGTTTGGCGATCTGCGTCTGCGCGGCGGCGCGTACGGAATCGCATTTCAGCGTATCGAGCGCCGCCCGCAACGCGGCCTCGTTCTTGGCGTCGAGGCGGGCGAAGGTCGCTTGGTCCGCAGCGCAAAGTTTGGCCTGATACGCAGCGATTTCCTTTAGAGCCTGGTCCGCGGCCGCCGGCGTCGCCGGGCAGACGGAATGCGCGCGCAACGCCTGGATCGCGTCGGCTTGCTTGGCGTCCCTGAGCGCGGCGAGTTCGCTCTGATCGCGGGCGCACGCCTCGGCGGTCAGCTTGGCAGCGTCCGCGGCGGCGTGCTGCTTGCGCGCTTGCTCATCGAGCTTGGCTTGTTCGATGTCCGCCTCGGCCTTCTTCTTTGCGGCCTCGGCCTCCTCGGCTTCGCGCGCCTTCTCTTCCGCCAACAGACGGTCGGCCTCTTGGCGGTCCGCGTCCGCCTCCTCGGCTTGCTTCTTCTTGGCCGCGGCGGCCTCCTCGGCGGCGAGCTTGGCTGCGGCGGCGTCCTCGGCTTTCTCCTTGGTCAGGCGCGCCTGTTCCGCTGCGGCGGCCTCCGCGCGTTGCTTTTCCGCGGCGAGCTGGTCGGTGGCGGCCTTCGCCGCGGCTTCTTGCTGCGCCTTCTTGTCCGCGGCCTCCCTGTCGGCCTTTTCCTTGGCCAGACGCGCCTGCTCGGCGGCGGCGGCGTCCGCTGCGCGCTTGTCCGCAGCGGCTTTGTCGGCGGCTTGCTTTTCCGCGGCCGCTTTCTCGGCGGCTTCCTTTTGCGCCTTGTCCTGAGCTTCGCGTTCCGCCAACCGGCGTTCGAGGTCGAGTTTGTCCAGCCTATCCTGAGCGTCGAAGGATTGAGGCGAGTCGGGGAACTGCTTTATGAAATCGCGCAGGACCGCCGGGTCGTTCGATTTGTGCACGCGATCCCACACCGCTTCGGCGGTCTCGGTGGGGTTGAGGAAGACGTCGCTCGTCAGTTCCGCCGTGACGATTTCCGGATGTTGGGCCTTGTTTGTGCTCACGTTGACGTCGTTGGTGACTTCGGTGAACACTTCCTTGATTTCGCGCCCGGGCTCGCTGATGCGCTTGACGAGCGAATTCGCAAAGGGGCTGTTGGCGCCGCCGCCGTCCATGGCCTGCTTGCCGTGTTCGGCCGAATAGAAGACGATCATCCCGTCGGTGCCGTCGATCGGGGCGAGGCCGGAGGCGTCGCCGATGCCGGTCACCGACCGCGAATTGGATTTCCCGCGATCGGGGACGCCGTTGCGACAAGCGTCCAAAATGATGATCTTCGTTTTGTGCGCCTCGTTCGCCGCCTTGACGACCGAACTCATGGCGACGGTCAAGAACTCGATGTCCTTGTTGTCGCGCGGCGTCGCGTCCACCGGCAGGAAGTAGTTTTGCCCCCGGTATTGGACGCCGTGCCCGGCGTAATAAAAAAGCGCGACGTCGGCGTTCGACGCCGCGCGGGCGAAGTCGGCCAGGGTCTTGTCGAATTGCGCTTTATCGAGCTCGGTCTTGAGGACGACGTCGAACCCGACCTTTTTCAACGAGGCCGCGATATCGGTCGCGTCGTTGGTCGGATTTGAAAGCGCGGGGATCGGCGACGTGTAGTGAGAATTGCCGATGACCAACGCGACTTTCGTGTCGGCCCAAGCGCCCGCGACGCCGCACAGCATAGCCGTTGCAGCCAGGGACCAGCGCGCGATTGACGACTGCGACGCCCGCATCGGAAACCGTGGGTTCGCTGCGGCGATCCGAGGCCGCACACTCTCATGATGTTTTATGTTACCGGTGCGCAGAGGGTTAATCAATAGTTGGGACCTCAGCGGGTCGTGGCGACGGCCACGACGCAATGGCGTCCGACCTCGCCGCGATCGTTCGCCGACGATTGCCGATCAAAAACTGCATAAAAGGATACCGCCGGGGCAAACGATTGTTTATGAGAGGGATCGCCGTCGTATGAAGGTTGGTCGCACCCCGTAACCGCCAGATTCCGAGCCCCCCATGGTCGAATCCCCGGACACCGCCGCTCTTCCCCCCGTCTCCCCGGACGATCCGTGCGGCCCCGATCTCGACCTTGAGGGCGATGCCGAATTCATGAATTTCATGGCGGCGACGGAAGGGCATTTGCCTACGGGCTCCTACTTCGCCTTCGACCGCAAGACGATCGATTTTCCCGCCGCTCTGGAAGCGGCCGAGCGGCTGTTGCGGCGATCGCTGGATCTGCGTCTGCTCGTGCTCCTGGCCAAGCTCGCCATCCTCAACCGCGACATTTCCGGTTTCGCGCGCTGGGTCGCCGCGATCGCCTGGCTCGTCGACAATCACTGGGACGACGCTCATCCGCGCGCCGAGGGCGGCGACTACGCGGCGCGCCTCTGGCAGCTGGCGACGCTCAACGACGGCCCGGTCGTCGTTCTGCCGCTGCAATACGCCCCGCTCGTCGAAACCCAGCGCGAGGGCGCGCTCACGTTTCGCGCTCATCTGATTGCGACCGGCGAAGTCAAACCGCGGGTGGAGAACCGCGTCAACGCGTTCGGCGAAGCCGAGACGAGCGTCGAGGAGAGCTTCGTCTCGGCCAAGGCGATCGACAATATCCTGAAGACCGTCGATTTGGAAAAGCTCGCCGCCACGTTCCAGGCGCTGCAGCGCGTCCGCGCCGCCTTGACCTCGATCACCGCCGCGACCACCGAGCGCGTCGGCTTCGAGCATGCGATCACCTTCAAAGCGCTCGCCCCGGTCGTCGAACGCATGGCGAACTTCCTGCAAGGCGCGCTCGCCAAGCGCGATCCTTCGCTGGCGCCGCCGCCCGAGGCGCGCGGCGCCGAGGCGAGCGACGAAGCCGCTGCGGCGGCGGCAGCGACGGCGCCGGGCGCTTTCGCGACGCTCGCCGACGTCGACGCGGCGCTCGGCGCGGCGTTCGGCTATTTCGCCGCTTCGGAGCCGTCGAGCCCCGCGTTGCTGCTGATCGGCCAGGCGCGCGAGACCCTGGGCAAGAATCTCTATGACGTGATGAAATTGCTTGCGCCTGGCCACGCCGACGCCGCGCGGGTGTTCGTCGGCCCCGATGGCGCGTTCACCGTGCCGGTCAGCGGCCTGTCGAGCGCGCCGAGCGCCGAATTCGCGCGCGCCGACGCGGAGCCCGCGCCCTCGCGCGCGGCCGCGCTCGCCCTTATCGACGGCGTCGCGAGCCATATGCGGCGCGTCGAGCCGTCGAGCCCGGCGCCCTACCTGCTCGATCGCGCCCGGGCGCTCGGCTCGCGCGACTTTCTCAGCCTGCTGCACGACGTACTGCCCGAGGACGATCTCGCCTCGATGAAGAACGGGCGCTGAACCGCTACTTGCCGACGTCGGTCAGAAACGTCGTCCAGTTCGGCGAATCCATCGTGTCGATCTCGGCGAAATTGACCGCTTGCAATCCGCGCCGCCAGCAATCCGAAATGCCGAAGACCTTGAACTTGACGCGGTCGACGCACATCGAAACCGCGCCCTGCAGCACGTCGGCGGCGTCGATGTCGGTCGCGTAGAGATAAAGGTAGCGGCCCGTCAAAGGCCCCTTGATCGGCGTCGCGCACGAGCCGGGCGTCACCGTCCACCAGCCTTCAGTCGAAAAGTCGGCGCCGGCGTTCGCGCCGATCGCGACATTGACCAGCACTTTCGTCTCGTTGCAGACGCGAAAGTCGGCTCGGGTCGGCGCGGGCGAACCGAGGAGGGCGACGAGCGCGAACAGCGCCCGCCAGGAGCGGGGCGCCGTCACGAACAAAAAACTCTGGCGCGCCGGATCGCCGGCGCGAAGCCTTTTTTGCGTTCACAATTCATCGGCGTCGTCTTGCCAGCGGTAAAGCGCGCCCCATTCCTCTTTCCAAACGGCGTCGGGATCGAGCACGACGATCGCCAATTTCAATTCGTTGGCGAGCTTGACGGCGCCCGACAGCGCATCTTTGGGCGCCAGCGGTTCGCTCATCCTGTCCGCGCGCAGGGAGTCGTGCGCGCTCCGCGGGCAGAAGACCTTGGCCCATTGGCCGTTCGAGCGTTGTTCGAGAACGATCGTGATCGCGTCGCCGACGATTTCGTCGACCTGTTCGAAACGATTGGCCAAGGCTCGCTCCTCATCGGTTCGGCGCCGTCGCGCTACGCGAAGGCCCGTCAGGTCACTTCGTAGACGAACGCGCCGTTCGCCGCCGACACCTTCGCTTCGTGGATTTCCTCGCGCGCCAACGAGCGTTTGAGGATTTCGCGCGACAGCGCGGGAAGGATGGTGTTGGTGATGACATTGTCGATCACGCGGCCGCCCGAATCGGGGTCGTTGCAAAGCGAGACGATATGATCGACGGCGCTCGGCTCGGCGACGAACCGAGCGCGATGGGCGCTCTCGATGCGCTCGCCGATCCGGCCGAGTTGCAGGCGCACGATGCCGGCGAGCATTTCCGGCGACAGCGGATAATAGGGGATGGTGACGAAGCGCCCGAGCAGCGCGGGCGGGAAGACTTCGAGCAGCGCGGGCCGCAATTGCGCCGCGAGCGCCTCCGGGTCGGGCGGCGTCGGGCTCTCGGCGGCGCGCATGATGACGTCCTTGCCGACATTGGAGGTGAGCAGGATGAGCGTGTTCTTGAAATCGATGCGCCGGCCGGAGCCGTCCTCCATCACGCCCTTGTCGAACACCTGGTAGAAAATCTCGTGCACGTCAGGATGGGCCTTCTCGATTTCGTCGAGCAGGACCACGCTGTAGGGCCGCCGGCGCACCGCCTCGGTCAAGCGCCCGCCTTCGCCGTAGCCGACATAGCCGGGCGGCGCGCCCTTCAGCGTCGAGACGGTATGCGCCTCCTGGAATTCCGACATGTTGATGGTGATGATGTTCTGTTCGCCGCCGTAGAGCGTTTCGGCGAGCGCCAAAGCGGTCTCGGTCTTGCCGACGCCTGAAGGGCCGCACAGCAGGAACACGCCGATCGGCTTGTTGGGATTGTCGAGCTTGGCGCGGTTGGTCTCGATGCGCTTGGCGATCATCGCCAGACCGTGGCTTTGCCCGACGATGCGGCGGTTGAGGATTTCCGCGAGGCGGAGCACCGTCTCGACCTCGTCGGCGACCATCTTGCCGGCGGGAATGCCCGTCCAGTCGGAGACGACGGCGGCGACCGCCTGCTCGTCGACATGCGCGTAGATCATGCGCTTGTCGGGGCTGATGTCGCCGAGTTCGCCGACCTTGCCGCGCAACGCCGCGCGGGCGTTTTCGCTTTCGCTCGGCGCGACGGCGCCGTCCGGCGCGGCGGCAGGTTCTGCTTCGGGCGCCGGCTCGGGCGCGGCGGCGAGCTTCTCGCGCAGCGCGAGGATCTCCTCGACCAGCGCGCTCTCTCTCGCCCAATCGGCTTCGACGGCCGCGAGGCGTTGGCGCCGTGCGACGAGAGCGACGTCGATCTCGCCGATGCGCTCTTCGTTCGCGGCGCCGAGGTCGCGCTCGCGCGCCAGCGATCGCTTCTCGTCCTCCAGCGCCGCGATCGCGACCTCTGCGTCCTCGACCGCGGCCGGCTTGGCGTGCTGGCTGATCGCCACCCGCGCACAGGCGGTGTCGAGCAGACTGACCGCTTTGTCGGGCAGTTGGCGCGCCGGGATGTAGCGATGCGAGAAATTGACGGCGGCGACGATCGCTTCGTCGGTCACGCGCACCTTGTGGTGCTTCTCCATCGGAGCGACGAGGCCGCGCAGCATCACCGCGGCGGTGGCGACGTCGGGCTCGCCGATGTGGATCGGCTGGAAGCGCCGGGTCAGCGCCGGGTCTTTCTCGATATATTGCCGATATTCGCCCCAGGTCGTCGCCGCGATCGTGCGTAGCGTGCCGCGCGCCAGCGCCGGCTTGAGCAGGTTGGCCGCGTCGCCCGTGCCCGCCGCGCCGCCTGCCCCGATCAGGGTATGAGCTTCGTCGATGAACAGGATGATCGGCGTCGGCGAGGCCTGAACCTCGTCGATGACCGAGCGCAGACGCTGCTCGAATTCGCCCTTCATCGAAGCGCCCGCCTGCATCAGGCCGACGTCCAGCGCATGGAGCTTGACGCCGCGCAGCGGCGGCGGCACGTCGCCCGAGGCGATGCGTTGGGCGAAGCCTTCGACGACCGCAGTCTTGCCGACGCCCGCCTCGCCGGTGAGAATCGGATTGTTCTGGCGCCGGCGCATCAGCACATCGACGATCTGGCGGATTTCCTCGTCGCGACCGAGGATCGGGTCCATCCCGCCGGCCTTGGCCTTGGCGGTGAGATCCTGGCTGAAGCGATCGAGCGCGGTGGTTCCCTTGGCGCCGGGCGCCGCGATCGTCCCTTCCGAACTCGCGGCGGCGATGCCCGAGCCGTCCATCGGGCGAAGGTCGCCCTCTTCCGATCCGGCCCACACCGAGCGATGGCTCACCGCGACTTCGTCGACCGGAATCTTGGCGAATTCTTTCGAAATGGCGAGGAGCGCGCGTCTCAGCTCGATCGACTTGAGCATCGCGACCAGGAGGTGGCCGGTGCGGATCTGGGTCTCGCCGAACAGCAGCGTCGCGTAGTGCCAGCCGCGGTCGAGCGCGTCCGCGACCTGATTGGAGATTCCCGGCATCTCCGTCTCGTTCTTGCGGAAGCCGTTGACGACCGCCGTCGCGTCAGCGAGCAGTTTGGCGCGGTTCAGCTTGAAATGGTCCGCCGTCAGCGCAAGATCGGTTCGGTCCTTCTGCAAGAGGTGCAGCAGCCAATGGCCGAGTTCGATGTTGCGATTGCCGGCGCTCTTGGCCTGCCGCAGGGCCTGAATGAAGGCCTCGTAGCCGACGCGGTTGAGCTTGCCGGCCACCGATTCGACGCTGATGTCCGCGCCCATGATTTCCCCCATCGCTAATTCTCGTGCGTCGCCTCGCGCTCGCGCGTCAGACGGCTGACGACATGAAATCGCGCGTCTTTGCGGATCGTCTCGTCGGTCTTCGACCAGTTCGGCGCCATCCAGCTCGTCCAGCCGAGCTTGGCGCCTTCGCCGAGACGAACCGGCCTGATTTCCCCGGCGGGAATCGCCAGTTCCATGTCCCAGTCGTATTCCTCGCCGATATAGAGAAACACCGCGTCGCCGATCTCCTGCGCGCAATCCGATCCCGGCAGGAAGCGCAGGTATTGCGCGAAGTCGCACACGAAGACGCGAACGCGGAACTTGTCGGCGACGTTGAACACGCTGGCGCCGAGCACGCAATCGCTGCCCATGCGGCTGTGGCGCGCGCCGAGGCGCGAGCGTTCGTTAGCCTCGAGCGTCAACCAGGCGCCGACGAATTCGTCGATCTCGACGCGCACGCCGAACAATCCGGAAAGCAGGCCGCGCAGGCGCGAGGCGCTCTTCACCCGCGGCGCGAGCAGGCCCGCATATTCCATCTTGGCGAAATCGGACAGCGAATCGGCGTCGCGGAACGGCGGCGTGCCGACGCCGATCATCGAACCGATATAGGCGCGAAACCGATCCTGGCCGGGCCGGTCGTTTTGCGCGATCGGGCGCGCGTCGGCCCAGGCGCGAAAGAACAACGCGATGAACCGGCGCTGAAAAATGTCGGCGAAACGCGGAAAAGCGTCGTCGCGCTCCAACAGCCAACGATAGCTCTCTTCGGTGGTCGTCAGCGGCAGCGCGCCTTGCGGCCCGAACATGCCGAGGAAGCGCGCGACAAGGCGCATCCGCCCCGAGGGCTCCACTACCGCGTCTTCGAGATTGGAGGCGGGAAACTCCATGTACGGGTTCTGCGAGACGACGAGATATTCCTCGGCGAGCTTCGTGGCGTCGCCGATGCGCGGCTTGTCGGCGTTCTCACGCTCGAAGCGCCTCAGCGTCGCCAGCATGTCGAAGCGCCAGGGCTCGGCGACGAGTTCGTCGCGAAAAGTCATGAGACGCCTCTGAGGCCGAGACGCGGCGGCCAGCGCATGATCTCGCCGCGCTCGCTGGTGCGCACGACCACCTGGGTGAAGTGATTGATTGCGACGTATTCGGCGAAGAAGCGATCGAGGACCGCCCCCATCAGGAACGCGCCCGAGCCTTCGTAAGCCTTGTCGTCGATCGTCACCACGACCTCAAGGCCGCGCGCCGCCGCGGCGCCCTGGAGCTGGCGGACACGGCGAACGATCGGCCGCGCGTCGAGGCCGCGCACGCCCCTGATCTTGCGGTCGGTGGCGCTGTCGGAAACGTCGGCGAAGAGGACGAGAATCTCGCGCAGCGATTTCGCGCCCTCGCCCGCTGCGCGCTCGATCAGGCCGAGATGGTTGAGACTGAGCATGTTGACGATGCGCCAGGCGACGTCGCCGATCGAGGATCCTTCGGTCTTGCCGACCATCGCCGTCATCGTCGGTTCGCGCGGGCGGGTCGGTCCGGCGATGCAGCGAACTTCGAGTTCGACCTTGTCGAGAAAGCGGAAATCGGCGCCGCCCTCGCCGACCGGCAGATTTTCGGTCAAATGCCGGTTTGTGCACAAAGCCTGCACGCTCAATTCGGCGACCCGGTTGACCTCTTCGGGATCGGAGCGCTCGCCGAGCGACAGGAACATGTCGGTGCCGGTGTAATCCGACTTGTGCCCGTACTTGCGCTCTTCGATCGTGCGCCGGCGCGGCAGACGGCGGATGGTGTAGCACAGCCCCGAGGCGCTGCGCGCGGCCGCCGCCGAATACAGCGGCTCGACCGCGACCTTCTGCGCAACGCCGGGAATATGGGCGAAAACGTTGAGGATACGGTTCGGTTCGAAGTCGAGCGCCCGGGTGCGGTCGGGCACGACGGGGTATTCGTACTGGTTGGATTTCACCGGAATGCGATCGACGGTCTTTTCGAACAGATTGACCGCGGGCGCGGCGTAGAGGGCGAAGAATTCCTTGCGCACCGCGGCCGCGAGGCGAGGATTGACGTCGTCGAAGGCGAGCACGACATCGACCGTCTTGGCCGTGAGGCGCGGCGCGATCGCGCCGAGCCCGGTCAGATCGAAGCCGAGGAAGCGGCGCGGAAAAACGAAATAGTCGCGCAGGAAATCGAAACCGCGGAACAGGCGCTTGTCGTTGGGGACGAGCGCCTCGTCTTCGTCGAAGCCGATCTGGCGCAGCATTTCGTCGCCGCCCCTGACGACGACGGGATCGCCGAAGGCGTCGAGAAAGCGGAAATAGATGCCTCGGCAATGCGCGAACGCCTGTTCGTAGAGCGCGATCGCGTCGGCTTCATGGCCGACAATGTGAATGCGCAGATCCTTGACGCGGTATGTCGAGAAACGGAGTTCCGGCCGCGTCTCCGCCTCCTTGTCGGCGGGCTCGTCCTCGAGGCGCGGCGCGGCGCGCACGCTCAGCTGCAAGCGCAGGCCGGCCGCGCATTCGACGCCCAGCGGCAGGCCGAGGGCCTGCAACGGGCCGGCGCTGGTGAAATACTCGGCCCGCGCGATCTCGAACGGCCAAAGCGTGATCGGCGCCGTCAGTTTGAAACGGCAACCGATGTTGCGCTCGAGTTCGCGATAGGCGGCGTCGAAATAGGCGTCGCGCGCGACCACAGGCCCCTCGCGCAACGAGGGATCGCCGAAATTCGGCTGAACTTGCGCGAGCAGAAAAGAGGGCGTCGGCGCGAGGTAGTGGGGCGCCAACTGCTCCATCAGGTTGGTCGTGAAATCGGCGAACTCGTGCTTCAGCTTGAGCTGAACGCGCGCGGCGAGAAACGCTGCGCCTTCGAGCAGACCGGCGATCATCGGATCCAGTCGATCCGCCATCAGGCCGCCCAGCCGCTCGGCGACGCCGGGATATTCCTGCGCGAATTCTCCGGCCTGTTCGCGCAGCAGCGAAAGTTCCCGGTTGTAAAAGTCGAGGAATTCGCGGTTCATCGCTTATAGCCGATCGACCTTGATCTTGCCTGTGTCGAGTTCGACCTCGGCCACGAAGTTCACGGGCACGCTGAGCGGTTGAGCGCGCAAGTCGGCGTGGACGAGAAACCTCAGGCGCAATTCATGATCCTCGATCGAATGATCGCGCCTGGCTTTGATCGACGCGCGATCGAAGCGGGGCTCGAAATCGCCGAGCGCCGTTTCTATTTCGCGCGCGACCTCGGCGAGGCTGTTTTCGTCGATCGTGCGCCAAGTCAAATCCGGAAAGCCGAAATTCAGGATGGAGCGGCCTACCTCGACCGCCTGCGACAGATCTACGGCCGAACCGAGATTTGTCGTATTGAGCAGATCGAGGAGATCGGCGGTCACCTCCTTGCGCAAGCCGGACTCGGAAATCGGGGTGCGCGTCGTCACGCGCCTCACGGCGATGACGCGCTCGCCCAATTCGTTGCGCAGGTCGAGCTTCTGTTTGGCGTCGCGCTTGGCGTGCGCGGCGCGAAACGCGTGCATCAGCGGCGGCGCCAGGCGATCGTTTCGTTGGTTAGCCATGCTGTGGATCGGCCTCTGGGAAAATGCGCGCGACCGTCGCGATCCAGAGGACGCGCTCGACAAAACGGCGCGTCGCATCGTCGCGCCGCAGCGGTCGGCTTCCTCCCGTACGAAGCCGACCAGCTTGGATCGGCGATGATCAGACCCTCTGATTCTTCTTGATGTCGTAACCCGCCGTGATGGCGGCGCCGGCGGAGCCGTCGGCGTTCTGCGGCTTGTAGGTCCACTCGACCTTGGAGAAATTGAGCGACAGGCTCTCTTGGGCTATGCCGCCGCCTTCGCTGGCGCTCGTGTTCAAACTCGACACGAACACCTCCGTCAACTTGTACACGAGGTATTCCACCGGCTTGTCGCCGCCCGCCTTACGCAGAGTCACGGTCGCGTTGCCGATCGACTTGCCGGTGGCGCACGCGATGAACAAATTCGGCGACGCTTTATCGACCAGTTTGGTGAAGGTCATGTCGTGGACGTTGGACTTGCTCGAACCGGACCCCGTGCCGAATCCGCCCGAGCCGGTGTTGGTGACGCCGAAATTGACGGAGTAGAGCTGAATCTCGTTCGTGTGCGTCGCGTCCTGCGACTCCCCTTGTATGCCGTCGATCTTGAGGAAAAAATCTGCTTGGGCCATTTCATTTCTCCGGTTGCAATGGTGGTAAGTCCGACTGAATTGTTTTTCGCTTTTGGCGACGCGCGCACGACCTCACGCGCCGGTTCCGCTTACGGTCCGCCGAAATCGCGATTTCCCGATTCCGGCGGCTGACACGCCAATTGTTATTGTCTTTCAAGGGGCAGTTTTGAGACTAGACTCATGCCGATGTCCATGCCTTCCAACTGGAAGTGCGGACGCAGATAGAAGTGTGCGGTGTAATATCCTGGGTTTTCTTCGTTCTCGACGACCGTGACCTTGGCCGCCGCCAGCGGGAGTCGCGCCTTGATTTCTTCGGTCGAGTTTTTTGGATCGCCGTCGACGTAGAGCGTGATCCACTCGTTGAGCCATTTCTCCAGCTGGTCTCTTTCCTTGGTCGAGCCGATTTTGTCGCGCACCATGCACTTGAGGTAATGCGCGAAGCGCGACACTGCGAACATGTACGGAATGCGCGAGGAGAGATTGTCCGCCGCGGTCGCCTCGGGCTTGTCGAAGACTTTGGGCTTGTAGATCGACTGCGCTCCGATGAACGCCGCCTTGTCGGTGTTCTTGCGGTGGATGATCGAGATGAGGCCGGCTTTCGAAAGTTCCGCCTCGCGCCGATCGGTGATCGCGATTTCCGTCGGGCACTTCAGATCCACGCCCCCGTCGTCGGTCGGGAACGTGTGGGTCGGCAGATTGATGACTTCGCCGCCCGACTGCACGCCGCGGATGCGCACCGTCCAGCCGTATTCCTTGTAAGCGCGATTGATGTTCGCAGCCATCGCATAGGCGGCGTTCATCCAGCCGTATTTCGCGCCCGTGTGGCCGTCGGTGTCTTCTTCGAAGGCGAATTCCTCCACCGGCTCGGACTTCGCGCCATAAGGCAGGCGCGCCAGAACGCGCGGCATGCACAACGCGACGTAACGGGCGTCGACCGAGTCGCGCAGGCCCTTCCACGCGGCGTAGTCGGGCGTGTCCATCAGCTTGCCGACGTCGCGCGGATTCATCAGTTCGGTCCAAGAATCCATGCCGAGCAGGTTGGGGTCGGCGCCGGCGATCAGCGGCGCCATGGCCGCGGAGGAGACCTTCGACAGATCGCGCAGCAGTTGCACGTCGGTCGGCGCGTGGCTGAAGTGATAGTCGGCGATCAGCGCGCCATAGGGTTCGCCGCCGAGTTGGCCGAACTCCTGCTCGTAAACCTTCTTGAATAGCGGGCTCTGGTCCCACCGCGCGCCGGGATAGAGCTTGAGATTGCGATAGAGTTCGGTCTTGCTGACGTTCATCACGCGGATTTTCAGCGTCGCGTCAGTCTCGGAATTATAGACGAGATAGTGCAGGCCTCGCCACGTGCTCTCCAATTTCTGGAATTCGCTCGCGTGCAGGATTTCGTTCATCTGCGCCGAGAGCTTTTCGTCGAGACGCGTGATCATCTCTTCGATGGTGTCGATGACGTCGCCTTTGACGAGGCTCGAATCCGCGAGCGCCTGGGTTACCAAGGTCTGCACCGCGCCTTCCACCTCGCTCGCGGCGCGCTCGCTGCGCGGCTTGAAATTCTGCTTGAGCACGGCGGCGAAGTCGTTCGCCTCGGCGACGGCCGACGCCTGCGGCGCGACGCCCGTTTGTTCCTGTTGCGTGGCCATGGCGCTTTCCCTTATTCGGCGGAGCCGTCGCCCAACGGCTTTTGACTGAGTTTCTGCTTCATCGCCGCCATCAGTTGCGGATCGGCGAGCAATTTCTTGAGCGAGTCTTCGGCGGCGACTTTGCCGTCCATGTAGCGCAGCAAATTGGCCAATTGTTCGCGCGCCTCCAGGAGCTTGGCCATCGCCGGAATCTGCCGCGCGATCGCCGCGGGCGATAGATCCTCCATCTTGGAGAACTTCAGGTTGACGGTCAGCTTGTCGCGGTCTTCGCCGCTGCCGAGCCTGTTGGGAATCCGCATTGTCAGGCCGGGCTCGATCGCCGCCATTCGATTGTCGAAATTGTCCATGTCGATGTCGAGGAACGCGCGGTCGTTCATGTCGGGCTTGGCCACGGCGGAGTTTTGGCCGGAAAGGTCGGCCATCACGCCCATCACGAACGGCAGCTCGACGAGCCGCTCCGCATCGTAAGGATCTTCGTATGTTATGTGGACGCGCGGTTTGCGGTTGCGTGAGATAAATTTCTGGCCGGAATTGCTGTTCGACGCCACGGCGCTGTCTCCTGTATCTTCGGGCGCTCTTATACAGATTTTCTTTGAGCATATCCCATTGCACGCCCTGTGCAACATGCACACGACGCCCGCTTGGCGCGCGCCAAGCGTCCAATTTCCAAGGTTCCGATCTCCAGGCGCTCCGCGCCCCGCAGGATGCGGCGGCAAACTGGATCGCCGTCCGTGCGCTTGTCAACACGTCGCTCGCGCAGGCTGGCCTCCGCGGGAACGCGGGCTGCGATTGCCGTCGGAAGGAGAAAACGCAAACGATTCCAGCAACAAGCGCTAAGGTGGCTCGGTCGGGGCGTGACACTGTGTCTGATTTCGTCGGGCGTTGAGCCAATTCTGTCACGGCAACGGTACGATCGCCGAGGCGCCCTCGGGACTCGCCTTTCTTCGTCGTCAGTCGACAAGCCTGAAGAACTCGGCCTCCACCGCCGCCGCGCTGGCCGGCGCCTCGCCGATCAGGCGGGGGGCGATTTCCTTCAACGGAGCGGAGCGAAGTCCTTCCAGCGCGGCGATCGGCTTGGCCGAGGCGAGCGCGAGGACGATCTGCAACGGGCCGATCGAGGAGGCGTCGGCAACGAGCGGCGCGCTGAACGTCGCGGAATCGCCGTCCGGGGCCGCCTCCGCTTCGAGTCGATGCGCGATGCCGTCGTTGTCGACCAAGAGCAACACGAGACGGCGGCCCGCGAGGTTGGAGACTGTCCCGGCCAGCGGTTTGCCGCGCCCGACCTCGTAGTTCGTGAGTTGGATGCGCGGCGTCGCGCCGCCGTTCGCCGACCCCAGCCGGATCAAGTCCAACGCTGGACATTCCGCTGCGGCGATTAGTCGCAAGCCCAATTGCGGCTCGGCGCCGACTTCGTGCGCATAGGCGGCGTCGAAGCGCTGGAAGGGCGCGAGTTCGACGCCGACGCCTTGAAGCGCGTTGGCGCTTGCGGCGCCGGGCAGGGGTCGAACCAGGAAGCACGGGCCGCCGTCGAATCCGCCGATGAATGCGCCCGCCTTGTCGAGCGGCGCCTGCGTCGGGCGCTCGGAACTCGTTTCGGACGTGTCGGGCCGAACCGCCGGCGCGACGACGATCTCGACCGTCATCCGGGCGGAGAGCCCGGCCTCGTTCGTCGCCACGACTTCGAAGGGGAAGTTCCCGGCTCGAGTTCGGCCTGCCCGATATCCGGCTGAGGCCGGAGCCGAGATCGACGAAGGTCAGGCCCTCGGGCGGACTGGGTTCCGCGTGCAAGGCCAGCGCGCGCGCGTTCGCGCCGACATTGAACGGCGGCAAAGCCGCGCTGTAGTCCTCTGCGACCGTCGCCCCTTCGAGGACGGCGAGCGTCTGCGACGGTTGCGGCGGCGTCGACGGCGTGATCGGAGTCGCTGCCGCCATGGGCTCGCCGGCCGAGGTCTTGTCCGCGACGACGATCGTCGCCGTCATTTGCGCCGTCAGCCCGTTGTGATTGACCGCGACGACCTGCAGGCTCGAGCTTCCCGCTCGGGTCGGCGTGCCGGCGATTTCGCTTCTGCCGTCGCCGAGATTCTTGAAAACCAAGCCGTCTGGCGGCGAGGCCGCGTTGAGCTGCAACCCCTTGCCGGCAGGATCGACAAACGCCGGAAGTTCGCTGCGATAGAGCTCGCCGACCGTCGCGGCCGGCAAGGCGACGAAAGCCTGCGGCGCGCGCGGCGGCAAGGCGTCGATCAGTTCGCCGCTGGTGGGGACATGGGGGGGCGTCGTCTGGATCGCCGTGGGCGCGCCGTCGGAGGGAGTTTCGACGCCATTCGGGGGAGCCGCCGACGGCGTCGTTCGCGGCGGCGCTTGCTCCGAGCCGAGCGGCGGCAGCTTGGTCGTGGTCGGACTTGTCGACGATGTCGGCGCGACGAGCGACGACATCGACCTGAGCCACAGCGCGGCGTCGTCGCGAAAGACATAAATCGTGCCGCCGATGCTGGCGATCGCGATCAGCGCGCCCAACGCCGCCGCCGCGCTCCCGGTGGACGACGCGCGCAACGGCGGCGCTTTGCGCCCGCTGCGGCCCTGCGTCTTTGCGGCGCCGGTCTCTTCCCACGCCGCGACGGCCGCCATGCTCGGCGGGCGGTTCGCCGGCAAGGGTTGCAGCATCGCCTGAAGAAGCGGGCGGATTGAAGCGTCGATGTCCGAAAGATCGGGAACGACGCGGCGCTTCTCGATGACCTCGACTTGCGAGCCGCTCATGTCGATCGGCCGCCCGCGCAAGGCCTCCGCGAGGACCAGGCCGAAGCTGTACATGTCCGACTTGAACGTGACTTCGCCCCCGGCGAGGCCGATCTGCTCCGGCGAGACATAGTTGTACTTGCCGGCGAAACCACCGCCGATGATCGTGGTCTCACCCGGCCGATGCGAACGCGCGATTCCGAAATCGATGATCTTGGCGCGCCGAACGTCGCCGCCAGGCAGAATGACATTGTCCGAAGAAACGTCGCGGTGGACGACGCCGAGACGGTGCGCCGCTTCGAGCGCGCCGCCGATGCGCTTGCGCAGGATCTCGACATCGGCGAGCGGCAGCGGTCCCGAGGCGAGCCGCTTGGTCAGCGACGAACCGTCGACGAATTCCATCGCGAGATAGGCGCGCTGCAAATTGGGGTCGACGGAAAAAACGAAATAGCGCACGATCGCTTCGTGCTGGAGATTGTGAAGGATCGAGGCCTCGCGCCGGAACAGCTCGAAAACGTCGGGACTGCGCGAAAGCTCCGGTCGAATCATCTTGATCGCGACAGGATCGCGGGTCTGGATATTGAAGCCCTTGTAGACCTCTCCCATACCGCCCTGGGCGATGAGCTCTTCGATCTCATAGACGCCATTCAAGCGCGCGCCGGGTCTCACGCTGCCGCCCGACGCGAACTGGACTATGGTCCTCTCCTCCACGGCGCGTGCGCTCCAGACCTGAAACGAATTACGAAGCCTATCCCGCGAAGCGCCAGCGACGCCGTCCCCTAGGCAGCCCGCGCGAGCCTAACGCCAGAGGGTGGCGAGGGGAACCGGTTTTCCGCCCAGCGGCCATCGAGCCGCCGGATCGTTCGGCGCCCCGCAGGTCTCCGTCCACTTCGGCTGGAGGAGCGGACCGAAAGTGAAAGATCGATCGCGCTTCCCTGCGCTCAGCGCATACGCCTCGGCAAGGGTGACCGGCGTGACATCGGAGTGACCATACCCCGCCAAGCCCGCCAATTTGTCACGGAGGCCGTGTAGCGGCCTCAAAAGGACGGCGCAGCCGTGTTTGACGCCGGCGCCGAGGAACGGCATAGTTTTTCGTCGCTCGCCGAGCGCGAGCGGAAACGATGGGGAATCTCCATGCGCGCGCTCTTGACCTTGGTTTTCGGCGTGGCGGTCTGTTCGGCGGTCGCGCCGGCGGCGCTGATCGCTCCGGCTCAAGCCGATCCCGCTTACACCGCCGACAAGATTGTCGACATTTTCGTCAAGGACAAAGCGGCCGCCGACGCGGCCAAGGCGAACGGCAAGACCCGTTCGATCTGCGTCGGCACGGCGGCAGATTGCCCTGCGCCGCCGGCCCCTTCGGCGACCCGCTTCGATCTGTTGGTCAACTTCGAGTTCGATTCGGATCAGCTCACGCCGTCGGCCAAGGAAAATCTCGACCAATTCGCCAAGGCGCTGCTGGATCCGAAGCTCAAGGGGCAAAAATTCGAGATCGACGGCCATACCGACGCGACCGGCACCGAAGTGTATAATCTTGGGCTGTCGGAGCGACGCGCCAATGCGGTCGTGTCTTACCTGACCGCGCAAGGGCTCGACCCTGCCGACCTGGTGGCCAAAGGCTTCGGCATGACCAAGCTGCGCGTCACCGACCCCTACAGCCCGCAGAACCGCCGGGTCGAAACGCATCTCCTGGAGTGACGGTTTCACCCGGTCTTCATGACTTCTTCGGCGCGCGGAGTAGGCGCGATCCTTCGGGAGCGGGGGTGAGCGCAGGGCCGTCGCGTCGTTCGATCGCGCAGCTGCAACTCGCGACGGCGTGCGCGAGTCTGCGTGACCGTTGTCGCGCCGGGCGTCCGGCGCTGTTTCTTCGCCGCCGGTTCGAATAAAAGCGGCCCTGCGACGATTTGCCGCCGGCGCCATCGCTGATGAATTCGGCGAACCCGCAGGTCGCCATCGCTGAACTGGACGGCGGCTTTTGTCGCGCCGCCGTTCGAGCGCAAGCCGCGACCGGCGACGAACGCTCGCGACGCGAAAGAAGTGGAACCGCGATCGCACGCCGCTTCGCGACGGACGACGGCGACTTTCGACATCGCGGGCCAACGCGAAGATCGCGTTCGCGCTACGCTCGCGTAGCGCGCCGATCTCGACGGCGCTATCGGCGGGCGACCGCCAATCTCCTTGCTCGCGTCCGATTTCCTGGCTAGGCGAACGTTGGCGAGCGAAGCCTCATTCGACAATTTTGCAGCGCGACGACACATTCATGACCCGACGCGGCGGCACTCGCGCATTGGCGGCCTCATTGGCGATCTCTTGCCTCTGCGCCATGCTCGTCGGCTGGCGCCTCCTGGCGCATCGGCCGGCGGCGGGGCCCACGAACGTTGCGAGCGAACCCGCCGTCGCGCCGCCGACGGCGCCGCCCGCCGCCAAACTCTCGACCATCATCGACCTTCCCGGCGATCCGGTGCTGGCGTCGCGCGGCGCGGTCTCGGCGCCGCGAGAGCTGCGCGTGGCCGTGCCGACCCAGCTCGCCGCGAACGCGCCGAAACCCGAGGCCGCCGCCTATTACGTAAGCGCCGCTCTGGTCTCGACGGACGGCGGCTATATGGGCAAGTTTCCTCAAGCGGGCCAGGAAGCCGATGCGCTGGCCGCCCAGCTGGCGATGAATTCCGCGCAAATGGCGAGCGCGGGCGATGCCGCGCAAAGCGACGCCGGTTCCGATGACGACGGCGGCGCGGACACTCCCGACGCCGCGCAGGATTTGTTGCTGACGAGCGCCAACAGCAACAAGCTCGAGGTCGTCGCCGGCGGGGCGTACGGCCGGCCGCAACTCAAGCAGACGATCCTCAAGACGATCGTGGCGGAAAAGATCGGCGACTTGCTGATCGCTAACGGCTATTCCGAAGACAGCGCGCGCGCGGTCGAAGCCGCGGCCAAGGCGGAGTTCAACGTGCAGACCCTGCCGGCGCAAAGCGTCGCCCTCGCGGTCGGCGCACTCGACGCGGCGGGCGAATATCGCGCAACCCAACTCGCGATTTACGAGAACAACGACTACGTCGGCACGATCGCTCTGGCCGAGAGTGGCCTCTACGGCGAAGGCGCCCAGCCGACGATACCCTCAGGCCTTCTCGGCGAATCCGGCGCGACGGCCGACGCCGCCGTACGTTTCGATCTCGCCGACGGCCTCTACAGCGCCGGCTTGCGCAATGGGATGCCCGAACCGGTAATCCGCGAGGCGATCCAGCTCGTCGGCCGCCTCGCCGATCTCAGGTCGGCGCTCACGGCCGACGAGACCGTTCGCGCAATCTTCACACGCGATTATCGCGACAAGTCGAAATCCTCGGGCAAGGTCGTCTATGTCGGTTTGCGCGGCGGCGCCGGCGCAGTCGATTGCTATTCGTTCGAAGCGGCCGGCGGCGCGTTCCGCTGTTTCGATCCCAAAGGCGGCCCCGGGCCGAACGGCGGCGCGCGGCCGCAGAGCCTGGGCGACAGCGGCGCGGTCAGCGTCGGCGGCATTCTCGCGCCGATCAAGGGCGCCCCCGTGACCTCGCTGTTCGGCATGCGGTTCCATCCGATCCTGCACATCCTCAGGCTGCACGCGGGGATCGACTTCGGCGCGGCCGTCGGCTCGCCGGTGCGCGCCGCGGCGGATGGCAAAGTGGAAATCGCCGGACTGGTGTCCGGCTTCGGCAACCATGTCCGCATCCAGCACAAGGGCTTCGAGACGTCCTATTCGCACCTCTCCGAGATTCCCGCCGCGATCAAGCCCGGCGCCGAAGTCACGCAGGGCGAGATCATCGCGCTTTCCGGCAACACGGGGCTGTCGACCGGGCCGCATTTGCATTTCGAATTCTATCTCAACGGCGTCGCGGTCGATCCGATGCCGCATATGGGAACGGAGGTCCAGGCCTCGGCGGGAACCCTGGCGCACGGCTACGGCGCGACGACGAGCCCCGTCGCAGCGACGGGCGCCAGCGCAGCCGAAATCGCCGCTTTTCCCGCCGCCAAGACGCTGGTCGACGCCGCGCTCGAGGAGGCGGCGAAGTGAGGCGCATCGGCCCCTAATCGCCGCGCGCCAGAACGTCGCGCCGCCAAGCGCCATCCGTGCGCACCGTGCGCGTGTCGGCGTCGCAGACGACGATGATGAGCGAGACGTTGTCGCTCGCGCCGCGCTGCAGGGTCAGCGCGAGCAAGTCGTCGCAAGCCTTCTGCGGATCGTCGGCGGCGAGCAGCGCGGCGATTTCCTCGTCCTCGACGTGGGCGGTCAGTCCGTCGCTGCACAGCAAGAACCGATCGCCGGCGAATGACGGCCCGTCGATGATTTCGAGATCGGCCTGTTTGGCGGCGCCGAGCGCGCGCGTCACCACGTTGCGACGCGGCCACATCTTCGCCTCTTCCTTGTCGAGCACGCCGCGGTCGACGAGATCCTGCACCTCGGAGTGGTCGCGCGTCACTTGCGTGAGAGCGCCGGCGCGCAAGAGATAGACGCGGCTGTCGCCGCACCAGACGCAGGCGAAATGCGCGCCGTGAACCAGCACGGCGACCAGCGTCGTGCCGACGATCGGCGCACTGTGCGAACGCGCGAGTTCGCGCAATTCGGCGTTGACGCGGACGATGCGCGCTTCGAACTCGCCCAGCAACGCCGCGCCGGACGGTTGCGGCGCGAGCGTCGCCAGGGCCGAGACGACGGAGCGGCTCGCCACGTCGCCGCCCCCGTAGCCACCCATGCCGTCCGCGACGACCCAAAGGCCGACCTCGGGCCGCGCGAGGATGCTGTCCTCGTTGAGCTTGCGCACCTTGCCGATATGGCTGACGCTCACCGTGCGGAACATGAAGACGCCGGTCATTCGACGGGCCCCTCGACGCTTGCCGGCGCGCCGGCGAAGGCGCCGGTCAGCATGTCCGCGAATCGCTCCGCCACAGGCAGGCCGACGAGCGACAGCGCGAGCGGCGCGAAGCCTTCACCGCCGATCGTCCACCAGAAGGACTGCGAAGCGAAAGTGCGGCGATGGCCGAAACGACGCGCGGCGCGAAAGGCGAGCGACAATTGTCGATCGATGTCGCGCACCAGCACGCCGCCTTCCGGCAGTTCCTGGATGCCGGACAATTTCACCGCGCGTGGCTGCAAGGCGGGCGCCGCCATCGCCGCGGTCCTCGCCGCGATCGCCTCGAAGGATGCGTCCGGATCGAGCGCATCGAGCAGAATGGTCTCGGCCGCTTCGCACCATTGGTCGTTGGCGTCGAGCTCGGGCGGCAGCAGCGAGGCCCCGCCTTCGCCAATGAAAACGGCGAGCGGGAACGAACGCCCGACGCCGTCGACCGAGGGCATGAAGGCGCCGATCGTCGCTTCGCCGCAAAAGTCGGCGCCCAGCCAAAATCGCCAGATCGGCGCGCGGTTGTAAGCCTCGCTCCACGCCGCGCCAAGCATCTGGCGCGAGGTCGCCATGCTCGCCTGAAGCCAGGACTCCCAGACCTCGAGGAATTGCCGCGGCGTGTTGGCGGCGACAAAATCGCGTTTGGCCGGCAGTTTGCCGAAAAGACCGGCGGGCATCGAACCTCACAATCCGTTGGGGCACTTGAATTGCCGTAGCGCGGACATGGTCAGCGGGTTGTCGAGCGAAGCGGATGTGAACTGGTAGGAGACTTCGCGTCCGCCAACGACGAAGCTGACCTTGACGGCGTTGCCGTTCTGAATCGCCGAACCGACGTCGACGAGCCGGAACAGCGCCCAGGCGCCCGTGCGCTCGAGATTGGATTTGTAGTCCGGCATGTCCGGGGCCATGACGATCGACGCAGCGCCGGCGCCGGCGCCGGGCCACTGTACGGTCGATGCGGGGTTGGCGCCTTGCTGAGCGACGACAGTCATGCCGTTGATCGAAAGCGTCGCGGTCTTCGCGTCGCTGCTCAGCGTCAGCGGCTTCACCTCCAGACTGACGTTGGGCAGGTTGCCTCCCGTAGGGAAGAACGCGTCGCGAATTTCGGCGGCCTGCTGGAATTCGCGCAGCGTCGTATCCGACAATTTGCGCGCCATGTTCGGATTGGGCCGCCAAGTCCAGGTCTTGTCGGTCAGATTGACCAACGGGGCGAGATTGGTCGCGAAGAAACGGTCGATGACGCCGTTGGGCGCGAACAACCGCGCGAAATCGGCCATCGGCACGTCGCGATCGCTTCTGGAGAAGGGATAGCGGTTGGCTGCGATCTGCTGACAGGGGGCGGCGACCTGCTCGGCCATGGCGTCCGAAATCTGGGCGATCGAAGTCGCGTTGGCGTGCGCGGCCGCTTCGTTGGCGACTTTGTCCATCATGGAAGCGAGCGGCTGCGGTAGCCGCGTTACGTTCGCTCGCAGACTCGCCACCTGCACCTCGACCTGATCCAGCGCCTGCGTGGCCTGGGTGGGATTGTCCGCGGCCAGGGTCAGCTGGCGGTAGAGCTCATTGAGATTGGCGAGCAGCGCGTCGATCGGTCGCGAACCCGCTTCGCCGTCGACCAGGATCTGAAACGGCTTGAAATTGGCTTCGATCGACGCGCCGGGAACCTCCGGCGCCGGGTCGCCCGCCTTGCGCTGCGACTTCATCGCCAAGTCGATCGCCTCGCGGCTCATATAACCCATGCGCTGCGTCGCCAGCTCCAAGGCGTCTTTCTTCGCTTGACCGACCGCGGCATTGGCCGGCGCCGCCGCTTGGCGTTCGCGCGTCAGCGCGGTTTCCTTGCGCACGGACTCGAAAATTTGCTTGATCGGCGAAGTCGGCGCCGAGGCGGCGCTGAGCGCGAAATATTTCGGCGGATCGGCGAGCAGCGGACGCAATTGCAGATTGCCGAGCGCGACGTTCCAGGCGGCCAGGAAGTCTCTGCCGTAGAGATCGAGAATGTCGGGAAACAGGCTCGCATACTGCTGCTTGACGGCGCCCTGATCGCCCGCGGCGCCGAGCACCCAGTTCTCCTTCTGCAACTTGTCGGCGATCGTGGGCATGTGATCGAGCAGCGCGGCGTAGAAGCCTGCGTAGGTGAAGAACCCGGGCACGCGCACCGTGTCGAGGCTCGCGCCGTTCGTCGCCTCGAACACCAGCGGCATGTCGGGTCCGCCGCGCTGCGAGGCGATCCAGTCCTCGAGCCCTTCGTTGTGCGCCTCGGACTTGAGCAGCGTGTAAGCGCGCTCGGAGACGCGCATGCGCGCCAGCGTCGCTTGCGCCTGTTCCACCAACGGCCCGTTGAGCGAGACTTTCGCTGTTTCGCCGACATCCATGTCGAGCATGGCTTGCAGATGCGCTCGCAGCAGCGCGCGCCCCTGCGCGTAGGGCGCGCCGGGAAAGGCGCGCTCTTCCCAATCGCGCGTAAACCAGCTGACGATCAGATCCTTGTCGACGCTCGGCGCCTTGCCGCCGAGCATGAGGTAGACTTTCAGCGCCTCGTAAACGAACGTCGGGTCGGCGATGTTCTTCTGGATCTGCTGTTCCAGCGAAAGGACCAGCCGCGGCCGCATCAGGCGCTCGAGCGCCTGCTGATAGATCAGATCGGAAGCGTCCTGCAACCGCGAGCGCTCGCTGAGGCCGAAGGTCTGCGCGAGCGGCGTCGACGCGTCGCGCTTGGCGTAGCCGACAGGCAAGTCGGGCAAGGCGCCGAGCAATTCGTAGATCGGCAGCATATTGGGGTCGGTCACGGTGTTTTGCTTGATCAGCGGGCTGGCGGCTGCGGCATAAGCGTCGACGCCGCGTTGGGTGGCGGCGATGAGCGCCGCGTTGCGCTCGTAACTCATCCACCACAGCGCGAGCGTGCCGACGGTGGCCAAGCCGATCAATGCGAACAGCGCCACGCGCAGCGCCAACGAGCGGCGCACCGCGGCGATGTTGGTCGACACCCATCCCGCCTCGCCGAACACCACCTTGGTCAGCAGATCGTGGAGGAAATAGCTCTTTCCGGAGCCGGAAAACGCCGCCGCGCCCAAACTTTCGACGCCGTAACTCCTTTGCAGCGCGCCGATGACCGAATCGAACGGCGTGCCTTCCTGCGTGCCCGAGGTGAAGTAGAATCCGCGCAGCGTCGCCGTCGTCTGGTAGCGCGTCGGCTCGAAGATGCGATTGAGAAAATCGGCGATCGGCTTGCGGATGGCGGTCAGTTGCGCGGGCAGGCCGAACAGGATGGCGCGCGAGCGCAGGTCCGGCTCCTCCTGCAAGCGCTCCGCCATGCGCTCGGAGACGCGCTGGATCAGGAGATCCATTTCCTCGGAGACTTTGCCGACGTTGTTGGCTTTCTTGTCGGAGGTCTGGAACGTCGCGCCCCATACCGCCTGGCGCTTGGCTTCGTCGAGATCGGCGAAATATTGGGTGAAGCCGACGATCAAGTCCATCTTGGTGAAGACGGCGTAGACGGGGAAGTCGACCTTCAGTTCGTCGTGCAGTTCGGTGAGGCGCTTGCGAATCGCGTCGGCGTGCGCGGCGACCTCGATCGCCGAGAGATGCAGCACATCGGCGATACTGATAGCGACGATGACGCCGTTGATCGGTTGACGCGGGCGGTTGCGGCGCAGCATGTCGAGAAAGGCGAGCCAGCTCTTGCGATCGACCTTGGCGTCGGAGTCTTGCGTCGTGTAACGGCCCGCAGTGTCGATCAGCACCGCGGCGTCGGTGAACCACCAATCGCAATAGCGCGTTCCGCCGACGCCCTGGATCGCCTTGGCCGCGTTGTCGCCCGCGAGGGGAAACTTCAAGCCGGAATTGACCAGCGCCGTTGTTTTGCCGGCGCCGGGCGGACCGATGATGAGATACCACGGCAGATCATAGAGCGCGCCGGCGCTCGTCTTCGCCGAGCGCTTGAGCGTGGCGAGCGCGTCCTCCATCTTCTCTCTCAGGACCGGCGCGTCGCTTTCGTCCGCGACCGACTCGGTCATCGCCTTTTCCAGCGCCGCGGCGGCGCGGCGACGCCTGACGATCCGCCAGGCTATCGAAGCGCCGACAATCAGCCAGATGACGAGGATGACGCCGACGCGCACGCCGACGCTGTCGAACGGCTGCGCGTCGCCGATGAAGACGATCGGACCGGCGAACCAGATCAGCGCCGCCAGGACGAGGGCGGCGACGATGCTGAGCGCGATCCAGAGCCAGGCGACGATCGTCATGGAAATGGATTCTCCTGTCTCGTGAGCGAGATTTGCTCTTGCGGCGCCATCAGTCGGCGCGCGGAATGGATATTTCCACGCGTCGGTTCTTCGACTTGTTGGCCTCGGTGTCGTTCGGGGCGACGGGATTCTCGGCTCCCTTCCCCGCCACCACGACGCGCTCGGGCTTGGCGAGATCGGATTTGAGAAGGCCCGCGACCGATTTCGCCCGCGCCTCGGAGAGCTCGAAATTCGACGGGAACGCCATGGTCCGGATCGGATCGCTGTCGGTGTAGCCGTCGATGCGAATGGCGCCGGGCTCCTTGTCGAGCGAGGCCGCGATCCTCCTGGCGATCGGCGCGAACGAGTCGTTGACTTCTGGCGCCGCCGGAGGGGAACAGCACGAGAGTGCCGATGCGAACGAAGATCGTTGTCGTCGACTGATCGGCGCTGAGCTTGCCGGCGAGAATTTCGTCGGCGAGCGCCGCGCGGATGCGCTCGAGCTGCGTCGATGTCTTCACCGGCGGATCGGGCGGCGGTTTGACCGCGGTCTCGCGCGCGATGGCGATTTCCGTGTCGGGATGCACTTGCGCCATCTTGATTGCAAGCGCCTCGGCCTGCCCGCTCAGCATGTTGCGTAGAAAGAGATAGGCGCCCAGCAGGATCACTCCGGCAACCGTGGCGACGGCCCAGACGGGCACCTGAAGCCGGCTGCCCGCCAGCGCGATGCTCTGGCCGCGCCAATGCAGCGAGAGGTCCTCGATCGTCTTGGGTTGGGCGCGGCGGATCGTGTCGTAAAGATCCCGCCGCAGGCCTTGTAGCGCGCCCGCGCCTCCCGAAGCGCGATAGACGCCTTCGAAACCGAGGCTCAGGCATGCGTGCATGACCTCCAGCAGGCCGAGATTGACGCTCGGATTCTGCTTGGCGCGATCGAGCTCCTGAAAGAATTTCACGCCGCCGGTGCGCTCGCCGAAGAAGCGCACGAGCATGCTGTACTGCGTCCAGATCTGGCGATCGTCGCTGGGCAGGTTCTGAACGATGTCGTCGGCGCAGGCGGCGAGCGCGTATTTGGCGACGTTGACCTGGTCGGCCGGGACGCCGGCGTCGCGCGCATCGATTTCGAATTGCTGGATCGCCTGCGCAACCTGATCCATCAGTTGGCCGGCGCCGGCGCGCGACAGAGAGGCGCGCAGCCGCCCAAGCAGCAGCAGCAGCGACGCGGCGGCGCCCATCAGCGGGTTGGCGGCGACGGTGACCAGATCGACCGACACATGCGGCGACAATGGCGCCGGCGTCATCGGCGCCGCGGCCGCGTTCTGCTGCAGGTAGGGAAGGACTGCCGGCGGCGTCGGCGAGGCCATCCAGCCGTCCCAATTGGCCTGTCCGCCCTGGGGGGGCGCTTGCGGCGGGGAGGGCGGCGTATAAGGCGAGGGCGCGTAAGGCGGCGTGGGGTAGGGCGACGCCGGGTAGGGCGGCGCCGGATAGTGGACCGGCGGCATTGGCGTCGAGGCCGGCGGCGCGCCGCCGGCGGGCGGCGCAGGATAACCGCCGGGCGCGTTGGGCGGTGAAGACGGCGTAGGGCGGCGCCCGCCCGGATTGGGTCGGATGATGGTTCGGTCGCGGCGGCCGAACGGATCGTCGTTGTCGGTCATCGCCTATCTTCCCTGATCGCCCACAGCTCCATCTGGAGTTCCGGCCAATCGCCGGCGAAGTGCATCCCGATCGCGCTGGCGACGCTGAATTCGGGCCAAAGCGGCGAGGTGCGGTCGAAATAGAAGTAGACATGATCGGTGATGGCGCGGATCTGCGGCGGCGGCGTCGGCAGATGCACGAGAGCGACGCCCGGCAGATGGGCGTGGACGATTTCGTTCATCTTGGTGTTGGGTCCGACCTTGAGGTAAGCCGGCAAACTCTGCTGGATTTCGCTCAGCGGGCGGCGCGCGGAGACTTCGAGTATGAGCGTCGCGTTGCGGAATAACGTGCGGTCCTTGATCGTCGAGATGAAGGCGTTGGGCGCACGTTCGATGAGTTCGAGGCGGATGGCGCGCCGATCGAGACGGGCGCTCAAGAAGTCCTGAATGTCGCGCAGCACCGGCGCGAACACGCTTTCCAGATCGTCGTGGTTGTACGTCCCGTATTCGCGCGCGCGTCGCTCCTGGGTGGCGAAGGTCGCGAGTTCGCCGGCGATGCGCAGCAATTCTTCGTACAGCCGCTCGGGATGGACGTAGCGCGAAGTCCGGAAATGCTTGAGCACGGGAACTTCGCGATTCAGCATTTGCAGCATCAGATAGTCGGCGCTTTGCAGGCCGCCGCCGGCGGTCGCGTCGCTGGCGTAGCGCGCGAGCTCGTCGAGCTTGGCGCCGATCCAGCCGATGACGCGGTCGAGCCAGCCCTCGACCGTCGGATGCGCGGCGCAGACGAGCAGGGGCGGGGCAAATTTCTCGTCGAACACCAGCGTGCGGTCGTGCACTTCGACGATCCGCGCGACCGGCAGGCCCACATAGCCCGGCTTGGCGGTCTTGCGGATTTCATAGGCGAGGCGCGGATAGGCGACCTCGATCTCCTCCTCGATGCGTAGATGGGAGGTGGAGTTGATGACGGTCTCGGCGCCCACGACGTAGCGCGCGGCGTTCTCGGCTTTCTCCGGGCTGACTTCGCGCGAATTGTCGGCGCGCGCCGGCATGGTGAGCCACACGAGTTGGCCGGCCGCCGCCTCCGGCGCCTCGATCGGCGCGGGCGCCGGGCTTTCCCCGGGGAAATCGAACAGGCCGCCATCCGGCATGACGCCCGAGGCCCGGCGCAGCGCGAATTTGCTTTGTTGGGCCTGGTCGCGGTCGATCTCGAGCGTCGCGAAGCCCCAGGGGTACGGCGTCACGTGCCGCGTCCGGCCCTCAATCGCGCTTTCGAGGTACCGGTCGCCCTGTTGCAGGTGATGCGGGCGAAGAAAAAGCCCCTCGGTCCAGTGAACTTTGGCGTTCCACGACATGCCTGCTCTTCCCCACCCAGCTCTTGGGTCGTCGCGCCGACCCGTGCCGCCCATGCCTCACGAGACCCTGTTCTGCAATCGATCGTATGCTTCCGCGAACAACGCCATGAACGCCTCGATGAGGCGCCCGTCCGCGCGCTTGGTCTTGGCGCGCCACCGCTCGACATAAATGTCCCACAGCTTCGCTTTGCGAGAACTCACGATGGCGCCCAGTCCCCGGTCCGGCTCGACCGAGCGGTCTATTCTTTCCGGCGCTAAATCCTCGAACAGCGCGTCCAAGGCGCCCTGCATTGCGCCGAAAGTCAGCAGCTGGTGCGACTTGAGGTCGGAAAAGCCGCTCTCGATCGCCGCGCCGGCGTCCAGATAGGCGCTCGTCGGCGGACCGAACATGATGGCCAGCGCCTCGTCGGGCGATCCGGTGAATTTCAGCGGATTGTTTTCGAGCGCGCGAATCATCGTTCGGCTCGACGAGCGCATCAGCGTCTTGGATTCGGCGCGCGAGGACAACATTTGCGCGAGGTTGTGCGCGGTCAGGCGAAGCGCCAGGCCGATTTGGTCGGCCAGCGCCTTGGGGTCGCGGCCGGCGATCGCGCGCTCGGGGATTCCCGCCGCGGCGGCGATGCGGGCGATCAGCTCCGAGGCGGGCGGCGGCGCTTCGGCGACCGGCGCCGCTTCAGCAACGGCCGGACGGGCGGGCCGGCGCGGCGCGGGCGCCGCCGGCGGGGGCGCCGGCGCAACGCTCGGCTGCGGCGGCGCGCGCAGCCAATCGTCAGCGGCGGCGGGCGTCGCGAAAGGGCCGGCGGCGAAACCTGCGGGCTCTACGGAGGAGGCGAAATCGAGAAAGTCGACGCCCGGTTGTTGCGGCTTTTGCGCGCGGTAGGCGCCGCGATCATCGGGCGCCGCCGACTCGCCGACCGCGCCCCAGACATCCGCGCGCGCCGCCGCCGCGCGCGTCGCAGAAGCGCCGGCCGTCGCTCCTTGCCCTTCGATCGCGACCGCGACGACATAAGGTCCGATGTTCAGGCGGTCGCCGTTGCGCAAGAGATGCGGCGCGTCGAGGCGAAATTGCGCACCGTTGACGAAGGTGCCGTTGGTCGAGACGTCGTGCAGCCAATAGCCGCCATCGCGAAACCGGATCTCGCAATGCTTGCTCGAGACATAGCGGCTCGGGTCGGGCAACGTCCAATCGAGCTGCGCGTCGCGCCCGATATCGAGACCGCGGCCCGTGACCTCAACGCGCAACGGCCCTCCGTCGGGCAATCGATCCATGTTTTCGATCGACAACCGAAGCGTCATTCTCGTGCCCGGACCCGCAAATCGACTAAAATTTCATTATCCCGTTCTTCTTGGCGAGCGCAAGGATCGCGCGAACCCGGCTCGCTGTACTTGACGTCGCACCGCCCCATGCGCTCCCTAAGTCGTATTATGCGATCGAGGACGTCGCCTCCGGGCAGGGACGGTTGTCTTGCGCGTCGGCTCGAGCGTTTCAGAATTGGGGACTTGGGCAATGGCTTACGAGCCGCAGAAGTGGGCCGGCGGGCTGGCGTTGGCCGGTTTGCTATGGGTCGTCGGCACGGTGACGCAGACCGCTCCGCTCGAGGCCGACCTCTCTGCGCGCGGCGCCCAGGCGCTCGGCGCGAAATGGCTGGACCAGCCGGGTCTGGCCGTCGCCGGCCGCGACGTCTGGCTGGCGGGCATGGCTTTCACGGCCGCCGGCAAGCAGCGCGCGGCGGAGGCCGTCCGGAGCGTCTGGGGCGTCCGCCTCGTCGACGCCGACGCGACGGCGTTGATCCTGCCGGCCAGTCCCTATGTCTGGTCCGCGACGCGCGACGGCGCCGACCTGGCGCTGACGGGCGATGCGCCGGATTCGGAGTCGCGCGCCGCCATCGTCGCCGCGGCCGAGGCGATCGAGGGGGTCGAAGTCCGCGACGGCATGAAGTACGCGCGGGGGCGGTCCGCAAGCGTGGCGGCGGGCGCCGCATTCGCGCTCGGCGAGCTCGCGCTGATGTCGAGCGGCGTCGCTGAGCTTAAGGATGGCGCGCTGACGTTCAGCGGCAAGGCGGCCGATTCGCGCAGCTACGAGCGCGCCCTGCAGGCTTTGGCCAGAGTCCCGGACGGCGTGACGCTCGCCAAGGCGGACATCGCGCCGCCGCCGGCGCCCGGCGCATCGCGTTCTCGGTGAAGGGATAGCGCCGCGAACAGGGTTGGAAATCGATTGGGGTTCTTGGGATCGAGCGCCGTCGCGGCGGCGCGGAAGCGGGATCGATGCTTTACGACTTTTCATTGTTATGGATCTGGTTGCTCGCCGCCGCGGCCATCGGCGGCGTGGTGGGCTGGACGACGGACCCGAAGGGGCTGCGACGACGCTGGCTCGTCGGGTGGCTTGGCCTTGCGCCGATCGCCTTCGTGGTCGGACTCGTCGTGGCGTGGCTGCATTGGCTGCCGGGGCGCTCCGGCTTCTGGCTCGAGACGGCGCTGTTGTTCTTCGCCAGCTATGTCGTCGGCGGCTTCGCGGGAGGCCTGCTGAAGTCGGCCGCGGCGCTTTCGATTTCGAAATGAGGCTTGATCGACGAACGCGCTTGTGGCGGGGCCGCGGCGGGCGAGCGCGCGGTGCGGCAAAGCGACGCATTTAGGCCCCGGCCAGCGCGACGATCCTCGGCGCTGCACGAGTCGGCGAATACGTCTCTGTGGCTCGACGCGATGGCGGCGGGGGATTTGACGACGACGTCGAAGAGAACGCCGGCGCGATCTCGCCGATCCGATGCCTGCCATGCAAAGCGCGAAGAGTCCGAGCCCCGGCGGCGCAAGCGTTCCGGCCGCCTCGCCTTCCCTTCGGCGGCGATGATCGACAGCCAATCGGCGCGGCGCGTCGCCGCAGTCGCCGCGCCGACGATCGAAAGAATAGGGCGGTTCGGGGGCGTCGCCACATTCGCGTATTCCACCACGACCATTTTCGGGCGCGACGGCTTGCTTTCAATGCCTTGCGTGACGATTTTCCGCCTCCTCGCCGGTCGGCGCCGGCCCGTCGCTGGGTTGACCTATTTCACACGGCGCTGCCGGTTTATCAAACGGGAAGCCCCGTCACCGTCACCCGCCGTGATCTTGACCTCTTTCCGGCGAACCGATTGACCGCTAGCATGGCCGCGCGAGGCGGGATGACGATCCGGAAAGGTGCGTTCTGATGGCCAACGAAGCAGTTTGGAGGGCCCCCGGCCCCGCGCAGCCCGCCGGCAAGGAGGCTTGGTCCTGTCCGATCGCGCCCAGCAACGATCAGACAGTCTGGGTGCTGTCGCATGACGAAGCCGCCAAGCTCTGGCTGAGCAAACAGGAGGATTCGGGCGCCATCACCGCCGACAAGGCAGCCAAATTGTGGCAGCAATGGAAAGAGACCTGGAATAAATGGAAGGATTATCCCGGCGTGGGTGCGGCGTATTATTCCACCGGCCAGGACATCCTGACACTGAAGAAAATCATCGAGGATTTCGGCACGATGTTCGGGCGGGTGCTGTACAAGGAGTACGGCGGCAAGCCGCACATCATCCTCAAGGGGTATCCGGGGCTGCGCAAGGTGCTTACCGGAACGAAGTATGGCGTCAACAATCCCAAGGTCGTCGCCATGGGCATCGGCAGGGCGGGCGCGATGAAATCCATCAAGGAGGGCGGCATTCTCACCGTCGTCCTCGTCTCCGCCTACGACGTGATCGACTACGTGCTGACCGACCGGGCGACCCTCACCGACCTCGTCGGCCAGCTCGCCAGCGACGTCACCAAGATCGCGATCGCCACCGGCGCTTCTGCCGCCTCCGTCGCCCTGCTGAGCGGCACGATCGTCACCTCCTTCGCGCTTGGCCCGCTGCTCGTGGCGATCGTCGTCGGCGTCGGCGTCGGCATCGCACTCGACGCCATCGACAACCATTACAAGCTCACCGAGAAACTGAAAACCATGCTGGCCGCCACGGCGGAAGCCGTCGAGAAGGCGGCGGCGAGCGCGGTCGAGCAGGCGCAGCAGGCCAAGCAGGGCGTGATCGATTGGGCCTATGACGCGTTCTGCGCCCTGGTCGGCCGCATCATCGCCGCCGGCGAAGAGCAGGCGGCCGCCTATCTTTGGCGCAAGATCAACGATCTGCGCTGGTATAGCGTGCCGGCAATGTAGGCGGCGGGCGATGCCGACGAAACTTCGCCATGCGCTGGGCGTGCTGCTCATTCTCGCCGTGGCGGCCGGCGCCGGCGGCGCGGCGGCCATGCATTTGCAGGAACTGCTCGAGGGTCTGCGGACGGGGGCGCCGCGTCTCATGGCGGGTCCCGGCATGTTCTATGGTTTCATTGCCGCGGGCGGCCTGATCCTTCTGGCCGGCCTCATCATCGACGCCAACCTGGTGCGGCGGGAGCCGACGCAGGCGTCGCTCAAGGCGGTGAAATGGATTCTCGGCGGCGCGGTGGCGTTGCTGGCGGCGGGTCCTTTGCTGGGCGAGGTTCTTCTCGACAGCCAGCTTTACCAGGCCGGCTACCACCCCTGCGGCGCCACGGCGTGGCGCCGCTTCGCCCGCACGGAGTGGGTCTTGCCCGACCAACCCTGCACCCGCCAGGCCGACCGCTAGTCGGATGCCGAAAAGCGGGTGGCGGCGCGGCTGGCATTTTGATTTCTTGCATCTGGGGGAAGGCGGAGCCGAGATGCGCCAGGGCGTCAGGTTGCGATCGAAGTCGGACCGTAGTGCGTGGGGAGTTCCGTGGGCGCGTACGCGTATCGTCTTCGCTTGGCTTTCGTTCCGAATGCGGCGCAGGATTTCCGTATCGTGAAGCAGGGCGAGCTCGCGTCCGCCAAGGTTCTCAGGCGGGACGCGGAGCGGGCGTGATTTCGCGCCGTCGAAGCGCCGAAGATCGGCATGCCGTGCGCCTGCGGCGTTGAAGCGCGGCATGCCCCGAGCGCCGCGTCTCGACTCGCCGCTCGCCCTTCGGCTTGGGCCGAACGGCGGTCCGGGAACGCCCCCCTTGGCGAGGCCATCGAAGCGAAGCGGTCCGAGACCGTGACAAAACGAAAAGCGGTTCCCTTGCGGGCGAAATAATCTAGACGCATTATGTACAATATGAAATGAGGATATCGGTCTCGCGGCCGCCGTCGCGGCGCTGATCTGCAAACTCGCTCGAGGGTGAAAATGGGGAACGCGCCGGCGCTCGTGCTCGCTTACAACCCAGCCGGGCCGCAATTTGCGATCTCGGAGCAATGCGTCATGCCGGCCATCACCGCCACCGCGACGCTGCAAAACATTACGCCGGACCCGCGGATCCCGTTGCAGTTCCTGTGGACCGTCTCGCTCGCCTTCATCGGCGGCGTCGGCGGCGCAGCGCACTGCCCCCATTCGGCGTCGACCAGGACGCAGCACCCCGACATCACGCAGACGACTTTGAGCAACAGGCTGACGATCCCCTTCACGCAGGTGCGCGGCGGCGATCTGACGATCAGCGTCGCGGTGCGCGTCGGCAACACGGTCCTCACCGCCAAGAGCGCCAATCTGCAAGTGGTCGGAACCAATCCGTCGATGGCGTCCTTGCAGGCGGTCGCGCCGAACGAGGCCGGCTTCCGTAAGCTGATGCGTCTGGAAAGCGGCCTGCGACAATTCCTGCCCATGGGCTGGCCGCTGTTCAGCCAGGACAACTTGGGCGGCGTCGGGCTTTGCCAGATCACCAACCCGCCGCCGAGCGCGGACCAAATATGGAGCTGGAAGGCGAACCTCGCCGCGGGAGCGGCGCTTTACCGCAGCAAGCAGTCGATAGCCCGCCGCTATCCCGAGAGGGTCCGCAACGGCGACGCGCCCGCCGATTTGGGCTCCGGCGCCACCTTCCAAGCGCTCGTGCAAGCCTATAACGCCCCGCGACAGGCGGCCAAGCTCAGCCCCGTGCCGATCGACTTGCCGGATTACGACGCCGAGCAACTCGAGCGCGACACCTTGCGCGGCTTCAACGGCTATGCCGGCGGCTTGCACGAATATCGCGTCAAGCTCGATGAAAACGGCCTCCTCGCGGTGACGCTCGACGCCGCCGGCGCGCGCGGCGCGGCCGAATGGGAGTTGGTCACCGCGCAGATGCGCAGGGACTATTACGATTCGATCAATCTGACTCGCCGGGGCGATCCCAACTATGTCGACGACGTCGAAAGACAGCAGAGCTTCTGAGAGAGCCATGCGGGTCGCCACCCTCCTTCTCGCCGCGATCCTCTCGACGACGGCGCTCGGCCCCGCGGGCGCGCAGGAGGGACGCTATCTCTACGTTGTCGGCTGCGGCGCGCGGGTCGACAAACTCGACGTCGCCGAAGGCCATAAGGTCGCCTCGTTCGACTTGGCCGCTGCGGCCAAGGCGATCCCCTCGGGCCCCGGGCCGTTGGACGGCTGCTTGGCGAACCAGGCCGTCTACGATTCGAAGTCGTCGATTTTCTATACCGTCGTTCCCCTCCAGGCCGAGACCAAGCCGAACGACGCCAAGGATTATCGCGTCCTGGGATTTTCCATCCCGGCGTTGAAGCTCGTCTACAGTCAGCCCGCCGGCGACGATCTCAAGGATGCGCCGCGCATCGAGGCCTCGCCTGCCGGAGGGGTGAAGATCGTCGCGACGCCAAATCCAGGCCCACCGCTGTACCTCGATTTGTCCGCGTTCGAGTCGGAAATGGGGCCGCTTGGCAACCAGATATTGGAGGTTTCGGACGGCCGGTTTCTGCTGCGCCTGCATATGTTCAATCGGAAGGAGTGGGGTTTCGCCGTCGTCGACCCAACCGCGCACAAGCTCGTGGTGCTCAAAGACCTGCCCGCGATGACCGCGCCGCAGGCCCACCTTACTCCCGGCGGCGGCGCCGTGCTCGTGTTGGCGAGCACTGGAGCGCGGTCGTTTTTCCAGAGCACAGGAAACCTGACTCTATTCGACGCGACGACGGGCCTCGCGCTGCGGCGAATTTCGGATTCGCGGATCAAGACCATGTATTTCCTCGCCATCGCGCCGACGGGAAAGGCGATCTTCCATTCCGACGAGAACTATCGGTTCATCGACCTCGGCGCAAAGTATCCGGGCGAACCGGCCATGCCTCCCTCCGGCTACACCTTACTCCCGCAGTTCTACGCCGATCGCTGACGGCGCGCCGTGCGCGACGAGGCGAGAAACCGAAGATGACTTCCGATCCGGCCAGGCTTACGGCGACACACGCCGGGCCTACGGGGGCGCAGACCTATTTCCCAATTTGCCGTCATAGAGTGAAATAGGCGCGCGTTGTGAAGCCGCTCCTCCTGTCGACCCCACGCAACCCAAGATCGTCAGAGGCTTAGCGCGCCGATCGGCGTTCAGACCCCGCGCCGATTCACACCAAGAATCGCGACTGCGACAAACTGTCAGCCCCCCCTTCGTCCCTATTCTTTTTGTCGCAGCGCCACGCTAGGTTCGCGCGCGTTTCGGCAATCGCGGTAGTTCGGAAAAGGCGAAGGACGATCATGCGGGAGGGCGCGAGTTGGGACCTACGTCTTCTCGGCCACCCTGCATTGCGATCGCCCGAGGGTCGCCTCGTCGAATTGCCAAAGAAGGCCTTTGCGGTCGCGGCGCGCCTTCTGCTCGATCGGCCGAACCATCGATGTCCGCGCGCCGAGATGGCGGAATTTCTGTGGCCGGAGGCCAGCCCTTCTGATCAACGCGCGAATTTGCGCACATTGCTGAAGCGCATTCGCATCGGGATGGGCGGCGCGGCAATGCCGCCCTTCGCGATCGACGGCGAAATCGTCGCGCTCAATGGCGGGGCGATGCGTTGCGATCTCACCGAAATCAAACGGCTGCTCGCCGCCGAGGGGTCCTCGGACGTCGTGGCGGCTGCAGCGCTGTTGTCCGGGGAACTTCTCGACGGTTGCGACAAAGGGTCGGCCGCATTCGAGCAATGGCTGGGAATTCAACGGTCGTCTTTATCTCAAGCCTTCAGAACAGCGGCTCGCCGAGCCCTCCAAAGCCGCCATCTGGACGCGCTCCCCAAGGAAAAGGAGGCGCTTGCCCGGCGCTTGATCGAAGAGAACCCGAACGAGGAGGCGGGCTATCACGCCTTGATTCGGATCTATGCGTCGCGGAGCGATTTCGCCCGGGTCCGGTCGACCTATGATCGCCTGGCGCGCAGCCTGAAAGCCGAACTCGGTTGCCGGCCTTCAGACGAAACACAGGCTTTGTGCCGTTCGCTGTTCGCCCGAGTCGATGACGCCGCCGGCGCCTCGACCGCGCAAACGCGCGCGTTCGAGCCGGCCGTCTCGCCGATATACGCGGCGTCGGTTTCGGTGGAAACCCGCCATCCGGTTCTTCTTGTTTCGACGGCCCCGGTTTTGGACGGCGGCGCAGGCGCCGCATCGAACGCCGGCGTCGTCGACGATCTGCTCGTCCAGCTATGGAAGCCGCGCACACTGAGGATCGCCGTGGCCGGCAGCGACGATTGCACCGCCGCGACGGACGGCAATCAGGTCGACGCCAACGTCTACAGCCTGCATGTCGGCCTGCGAAGTGCGGAAACGACGCGGCTTTCCGCGCGGCTCGTTCACCTGTCGGCGGCCGATCTCTTGTGGGCGGAGTCGTTCCTGCTGACGGCGGAGCGTTACGACCAAGTGATCGCGCGCGTCGCCGACGCGATTGTCGCGAAGATCGAAGATCACCAGATCGAAGGCGCAAGCCTGCTCCCGGAGAATCAGCGCACGAGCTTCGCCCTCGTCGCGCAAGCCGAACGCGCGCTGATGAACGTCGACCTGCCGTCGGTGCGCCGCGCGCGGCGGCTGCTGCGGGCAGCCGCGCGGGACAGCGCCAACGTGTCCAGGGTGCAGGCCGGGCTGGCCAGAACCTTCAGGATGGAATGGATACTGCGGGCCGGGCAGGACAAGACGTTGTTGACGGCCGCGCGGAGCGTCGCTCGTTTGGCTTTGGAAGCGCAGCCCGACAGCCACATCGCCCATCAGGAGTTCGGGATGACCGCGCTCTACCAGCGTCAGAATCAGCTCGCCCTCGAACATCTGAGCCGCGCGCGCGACCTCAATCCGTTCGACAATCATTTGCTTTTCGATTTTGCCGACGCCTTGATCGCCAGCGGGAGAGCAAAAGAAGCGCTGGCTCTGGTCAAGGTCGGCAAACGAATCGACTATCGATTGTTCGACTTTCGTCGCTGGGTGGCCGCTACGGGCCATTACGTGCTCGGCGAATATGACGCCGCGATCGTCGAACTCTCGGGAATGAATCATCCAGTCCCGTCCTATCGGTTGCTCGCCGCGTGCCACGCCATGCTGGGGCAACGAGAGGAAGCCGCCGAATTCAAAGCGAAATACCTCGAGGAGAATCCCAATTTCGTGACGGACGAGTGGCTATCGCAATGCCCGATCAGCGCGGCAAGCGATGTTGAACATTTGCGTGAAGGGGCCCGGCTCGCCGGCTTCGGATAACGCGCGGCGGCGGTCACCGGTTTTGTCCCGCCTGGTGGCGGCAGCGGCGGAGCAAGCCTCCGAATCCGCATCGCGATTGACCATCAGGGTTTTGAGTCTCTCTTGGCGCGCCATTTTGGTACTCGGCTGCGAACACCGCTTGGCTTCACGGTGCGGCCGGCAACGACCGGTTCCAGCGTCGCTTTGTCGCCGACAACGCTGATAACGTCATCGTCGACGAGGGCGGTCCTTTGTTTTCCGATTGCTCACGCTCCGCCGCTGACCGAAAGGCCGATGAAGTCGGCGAACGCTCGGGTGGCCCGCCCGAGCTTCCCGGCGCGCCGCCAGGCGAGGCCGACGTCCATCGTCGGTATCGGCGTCAGCAAGTTGCGCTGCTCGATTCGCAGCCCCTCCAGAGACCACGGCCGGTAGACCATGTCGGACAGGATCGTCACGCCCAGACCGTCCGCGACCATGCTGCGCACCGCCTCCACCGACGAGGTCGTGAAAATCACGTTGGGCTCGAGCCCGCTCGGCCCCCAGTAGCGCGAGGCCGTCTGGTTGGCCTCGTCCACCGAGAGCATGATGTAGGGCGCATTGGCGACGTCGGCGAGGTCGATGCTGTCGGCGTGGAGCAGCGGGTGCTCCACCGGCAACCACAGCCGCCGGCGTGAGCGGAACAGCGTTTCGGATGCGATCAGATCGCGGTCCTGCAGGTTGGACACCAGCATCACCGCGACGTCGAGCGCGCCCTCCTTCAATCCGTTCTCGATCGCCGCGCGGGGCAGCTCGTTCAGTTCGATGCGAATATCGGGATAGTTGCGCGCGAACCGCGTGTAATGGCGCGGCAGGAAATAGCCAGCGACGGTATAGGTCACGCCGACGCGGACGACGCCCTCGAGCGCCGTCGTCTCGGAGAGCGGCGCGCGGCGCGCCGCGCCCACCGCCGCCATCACGTTGCGCGCATGGGTCGAAAATCGCGAGCCCTCGAGGGTCAGCTCCACGCCCGAGGGCAGACGGCGAAACAGCGGCACGCCGAGCTCTTGCTCGAGCTGCTGCAACGCGGCGGTGACGGTCGACTGCGAAACGTTCAGGCTCGCCGCGGCCAAGCTGACCTGGCCCGCCTCCGCGGTGGCGAGGAAATATCGGAACTGGCGAAGGGTCAGGGTCATTATCGTGATTTTCGATATCGATCTTCAGAATTTCCAATTTTACAATAGCGTGACAATCACGCAACCTTTTCCCGTTCGAGGAAGCGGGAGGGCGCGTGACGACCATCAACTGCGATATGGGCGAGTCCTTTGGGCTCTACCATTTGGGCGACGACGCCGGCCTGATGCCGCACATCGACATCGCCAATGTCGCCTGCGGCTTCCATGCTTCCGACTTCAACCACATGCCCAGGACCGTCCGGCTCGCCAAGGCCCATGGCGTCGCCGTCGGCGCGCATCCATCGTTGCCGGACCTGCAAGGCTTCGGCCGCCGCGAGATGAAGATCGGACGCAAGGAACTGGCGAACTGCCTCATCTACCAGATCGGCGCGCTGAAGGGGTTCCTCGACGCGGAGGGCATGACGCTCAACCACATCAAACCGCACGGCGCCCTGTACGGGATGGCGGCGCGGATCGAGGACGTGGCTCACGCGGTCTGCGACGCCGCCGACGTTTTCCAGACGCCGCTGCTCGGCATGCTCGGCTCGCTGCACGAAACGATCTACGCCGCTCGCGGCCATCGCTTCATTGCGGAGTTCTACGCCGATCTCGATTACGGCGACGACGGCGGCCTCATCATCACGCGCGAGCACGAGGCCAAGGACCCGGACGCCGCCGCGTCCAAGTGCCTGCGCGCGATCGCCGAAGGCAAGGTGATGAGCGTCAGCGGACGCGAAATCGCCGTTGGCGCGCAAACGATTTGCGTCCATTCCGACACGCCGAACGCCGTCGCCATCGCCGCCGCCGTTCGCGCAGCCATCAGGAGCGGGACCGCCCGTTCGCAAGCTTGAGGGGGGAACGATGTCGAAGGAAATTCTCTCGCCGCTGCCCGGAACGTTCTATCGGCGCCCCGCGCCCGACAAGCCGCCGTTCAAGGCGGTCGGCGACACGGTCGCCCTCGGCGAAGTCATCGGCCTCATCGAGGTCATGAAAACGTTCATCGAGGTTCACGCCGACGCGAGCGGCGCGATCCTGCGGTTCATCGCCGACAACGAAGAGCCCGTCATGGCGGGCCAGCCGCTCGTCGAGGTCGCCTCGGCATGAAAATTTCGCGGCTGCTGATCGCCAATCGCGGCGAAATCGCCGTGCGCATCCAGCGCGCGGCGCGCGAGCTCGGCGTCACGACGATCCAGGCCTGCAGCGCGGCCGACGCGGACTCGCTCGCCGTGCGCATGGCCGACGAAGCCGTCAGCATCGGCCCGCCGCAAGCGGCCAAGTCCTACTTGAACATCGATGCAATTCTGGAGGCGGCGAAGCGGACCGGCGCCGACGCCATTCATCCGGGCTACGGCTTTCTCTCGGAAAACGCGGCCTTCGCCGACGCCGTCGAGGCGGCGGGAATCGTCTTCGTCGGTCCGACCGGCGCGACGATCCGCGCCATGGGCGACAAAGCCGCGGCGCGGCGCGCCGCCCAGGCCGCCGGCGTGCCGGTCGTGCCAGGTTCCGAAGGGCGTATCGCCGATCACTGCGAAGCGCGCCGGCTCGCCGAGGCGATCGGCTTTCCCATCATGGTCAAAGCGTCCGCGGGCGGCGGCGGGCGCGGCATCCGCGTCGCCAACTCCGCGCCGGCGCTCGAAGCGGCGCTCGACCACGCCGCCGCCGAGGCGAAAGCGGCGTTCGGCGACGGTGGGCTCTATCTTGAGAAGTTCATCCCGCGCGCACGCCATATCGAAGTGCAAGTGCTTGGCGACGGCGTGCGGGCGATCCATTGCTACGAGCGCGAATGCTCGCTCCAGCGACGCCGGCAGAAGGTGTGGGAGGAAGCGCCCTCGCTCGCGCTGACGCCGGATGTGCGCGAAGCGTTGTGCGCTTCGGCGGTCGCGCTCGCCCAGTCCGTCGGCTATCGCGGCGCCGGCACGCTCGAATACCTTTACGACGACGCGGCGAAACATTTCTACTTCATCGAGATGAACACCCGCATCCAGGTCGAGCATCCCGTCACCGAGATGGTCACCGGCCTCGATCTGGTGCGCGAGACGCTGCGCATCGCCGGCGGCGCGCCGCTGAGCCATCGCCAGGAGGACGTGCGCCTGCGCGGCCACGCGATCGAGGTGCGCATCAACGCGGAAGACGCGGCGCACAACTTCCGCCCGTCGCCGGGAACGGTGACGGGGTTGCAGGTTCCTGGCGGCGTCGGCACGCGCTTCGATACGCTGCTCTACGCCGGCTATCACGTCTCGCCGTTCTACGACTCGCTGCTCGGCAAGCTGATCGTGTGGGACGAAACGCGCGACGAAGCGCTGGCGCGCCTTCGGCGTGCGCTCGGCGAATTGAAAGTGGAAGGCCTCGCCACCACAGCGCCGCTGCATCGGCGCCTCGCCGACGCGCCCGACGTGCGCGCGGGCGCCTTTCACACACGTTGGCTCGAACAATGGCTCGCCGAAAACGCCGGCCACGTTGCGTCATGAGGGAGGGGAGCAACCGATGACAAGCCGCTATTCGTACGGAGGCGACGAGCACATCTTCGTCGAATGCGACGAGGCGATGTCGCTCGAAGCGTTCTTCAAGAGTTTGTCGATCACCAAGGCCGTGCGCGAAGCGCAGATACGTGGCGTCACCGAAATCTGCCCGGCGAACGCGTCGTTCCAGATCAAATTCGATCCGGACGTCGTCAAGCCCGAGGATCTGCTGCGCGAGTTGAAGGCGATCGAGGCCGCGGCGGGCGCCGGACATTCCTCGCTCAAGACGCGCATTATCGAAATTCCGGTCCTCTACAACGACCCCTGGACGCACGAGACGCTCATGCGTTTTCGTGACCGCCACCAGGCGCCGAACATGACGGACGTCGAGTACACCGCTGAGATCAATCACCTCGACGGCGTCGAAGGCTTCGTGAAGGCCCATTCGGGAGCGCCCTGGTTCGTCTCGATGGTCGGCTTCGTCGCCGGGTTGCCGTTCCTCTATCAAATGGTCGAACGCAAACGGCAGATTCAATCGCCTAAATATCTGAGGCCGCGCACCGACACGCCGAAGCTGACCGTCGGGCATGGCGGCTGCTTCGGCTGCATCTATTCCGTGCGCGGCGCCGGCGGCTACCAGATGTTCGGCATCACGCCGATGCCGATCTACGACCCCAATCAGGAGATCAAGTATCTGCGCGAATTCATGTGCCTCTTCAATCCCGGCGACATTGTCAAATGGCGCCCCATCGAACGCGCCGAATACGATCAGACCGTCGCCGACGTCGCCGCCGGCAAGTTCGCTCCGCTGATGGCGAACGTGACGTTCTCCCTCGACGATTTTCACCAGGACATCGACGGAACCAACGCCAAGCTGACGGGGGCGCTCCATGGCCATTGAAGTCGTCAAGCCCGGGCTTTCGACCACCGTGCAGGATCTCGGCCGTCCCGGCTACTACCACATCGGCATTCCGATTTCGGGCGGCATGGATCGCCTGGCGTTGCGGGCGGCCAACCTGCTCGTCGGCAACGCGGAAGACGCGGCGGTTCTCGAAGCGTCGTTTCTCGGGCCGGAGCTGGAATTCACTTCGGAGGCGACCGTCGCCGTCACCGGCGCGGAATTGCCGCCCAAGGTCGACGGCTCGCCGCGCGCGACCTGGACTTCATTCAAGGTGAAGAAGGGCCAGAGACTCGCGTTCGATTTTCTCAAGAGCGGCGCACGCGCCTACATCGCCGTCTCGGGCGGCCTCGACGTGCCTGTCGTGCTCGGGTCCCGCTCGACTTACACGCTCGGCGCGCTAGGCGGCCATCAGGGGCGCAAACTGGCGGCCGGCGACAAACTCGAACTCGGCGCGGGCGTTGGCGCGCCCGAGGGGCGCACGGTTCCGCCGCGTCTGCGCCGGGCGCCGGCGTCGCTCGCCGAGCTGCGTATGATGCCCGGCCTCTATTGGCATCGCATCACGGAGGCGGCGGGCAAGCACTTCTTCGCCGACCAGTGGAAAGTCGCGCCGGAAGCCGATCGCATCGGCTATCGCTTCCGCGGCGGCAGGCCGCTCGAATTCGTGCCGCGCGAGCCGCCGTTCGGCGCCGGCTCCGATCCCTCCAACATCGTCGACGCTTGCTATCCCTACGGCTCCATTCAGGTCCCCGGCGGCACGGAACCGATCGTGCTGCATCGTGACGCCGTTTCGGGCGGCGGCTATTTCATGATCGGCACGGTCATCTCGGCCGATCTCGATCTGATCGGACAGTTGCAGCCCCACGCGCCGGCGCGCTTCACGCCGGTCACGATGGAGCAGGCGCTCGCCGCGCGGCATGACCGGCAAAAGCTGCTCGCCGAAATCCGAAACGCATTCTAGCAAGGAGACGCACTCATGAACGGCGCAACCCTCGGTTCGGCGCGTCCGCTGCGGCGCGCGGCCATTCCAACCCAAGCCGCCATGGTCCTCGCGGGCGTGGCGATCCTCACCGCGTCGGCAAAATTCCAGGTTCCGTTCTGGCCGGCGCCGATGACCATGCAGACGCTCGCGGTCCTCACGCTCGGCGCGGCCTATGGCGCGCGGCTGGGGTCGGGGACAGTGATCGCCTATCTCGCGCTCGGCGCCGCGGGCGCGCCGGTCTTCGCCGCCGGCGGGGGCGCCGCCTATTTCGTCGGTCCGACCGGCGGCTTCCTCGTCGGATTTCCGTTGGCGGCGTTCGTCGTCGGATCCTTGATCGCGCGGCGTCCGCGCGCTTCGCCGGCCGGCGCCTTCGCCGTCGTCTTGGCGGGAGACGCGATCATCTTCGGCTGCGGCGTCGCGTGGCTCGCGGTTCTCTTCGGCGCGAACAAAGCGGTGGCGTTCGGCCTTGCGCCGTTCGCGCTCGCCGAACTGCTGAAACTCGCGCTCGGCGCGACTCTGATTGTGGGCTTGCGCCGTCCGCGCAGCGCGTGAGGCTCACTCGCCCGTCGCGCGCCGCTGAAGAGCCTGCTCTCGGTATTCGCGCGGCGGCACGCCGTATTGCGCCTTGAAGGCGCGGCTGAATTGGGCCTGATCGCCAAACCCCCCTTGGTAGGCGATCTCGGCGACGGTTTGTCTTTGTGCGGGATCGGCGAGCGCTTCGCGGCAGGCTTCGAGTCGTTGATCGCGAATCCAACTGCCGAGCGTCTGGTTAGTGTCGCGGAACAACTCATGAAGGTAGCGGGTCGATATGCGGCAAGCGCGAGCGATCTTTTCCGGATCGAGATCGGGATCGCCGATGCGGCTGCGGATGAAACTCTCGATGCGCGCCAGATGCCCCGCGCGCACCGCGGAGTTGCCCGCCGTCAGCGTTCGCTCGTCGTCCTTGAGCGCAAGCACGAGCAGATCCACGAGTTGCCGACCCACCGTCGCACGCAATTCGGAGGACATGTGGTCGATCCGACGCGGAATGAGTTCGAGCATGTCGCAGAACAGGCCGCCGCTGCCGGAGGACGCGTCGAATTGCATCGAACAAAATCGGTCGGGCTGGCGGATGCGGCCGCCCAACGCCGAGCCTGCAACCTTCACGACCCAGAGGTCGGCCGGATGATCGTGGCTGAACACGTAAGGCTCGTGACTGCGCTCGAGGATCAACCCGCCGGGGCGGCAGCGCACGTCTTTGCCGCATTGGGAAAAGAACACCTCCGACTGAACGGGCACGGTGACGAGGAAGTGCTCTTCGCGCTCCGCTTTGAAGTGATGAAGCAGGCGTCGGTACTGCAACGGCTGGCTGGTGAGACGCGACAACGACACCTCGCCGAGCCGCCACAGGTTCAGTTCGCCAGCGAAACGATCGGCGTCGGAAAATGTTAGATCGAGCGGGAAATACGTCGAGGCGATCGTCTCGTGCCAGTGTCGGCTGCGATCTCTCGGCGCACAAGCGGCTGTTGAAATTTGCGTCACGGCGCCCAATCCATTGGCGCCCGACAACGAAGACTCTTCGAACGCTCTCTGCCCATTCTGTCGCCACTACGCGCAAAGTCAAATTTGCTTGCGCGGCCTGCAAAGACGGGGCGTTCGCGCAGTGTCTAACATCCTCCCACTGCCGAGGTCGACAGTCCAACGCAGGTCAGTCGGGAGGAGACGACGCCGAGGCGGAAGCCACGGTGAGCACCCTCGCGCGCGCCTGCAAAGCGAGGTTCTCATGAGAGCGGTCAAACCGTCGAAAATCGATCCGATTACGCTGTCCGTCGTGCGCGGCGTGCTGGAAACGACCCAGCGCGAGATGACGTTGTCATTGGAGAAGACCGCGCGCTCCTCCGTCTTCAATCTCGCGCACGACTATTCAACGGCGCTGTTCAACGCCAAGCCCGAGATGATCCTGCAAGGCCAGGACATTCCGATTCATCTCGGCTCGCTCATGCCGGCGATGAAGGCGGTCGCGCGTTTCTTCGGCGACGACATCCACGACGGCGACTTGATCCTCCACAACGATCCCGCTTACGGCGGCAGCCACGCGGTCGACACCTGCATGTACAAGCCCGTCTTCTATAAGGGCAGGCTCGTCTATTGGACGGTTTGCAAAGGCCATCTGACCGACATCGGCGGCCCGGTGCCCGCCGGCTACAATCCCAACGCAAAGGAGATCTATGCCGAGTGCTTGCGTATTCCCCCGGTGAAGATCTGGGATCGCGGCAAGCCGCGCAACGACGTTCTCAACTTGATCTTCACGAACATGCGCGCGCGGCGCGATCAGGAGGGCGACTTCAACGCGCTGATCGGCGCTTGTCAGGTCGGCGAACGCAATCTTATCGCGATGCTCGACAAATACGGCGAGGCGACCGTCGACGCCTGCATCGCCGAACTGCTCAATATGGCGGACCGCCATATGCGCATGCTGATCAAGTCCGTGCCGGACGGAACCTATGAGGGCGTCGCAATCCTCGAGGACGCCGGCCACGGCTTCGGCGATTTCGAAATCAAGGCGGAAGTCGCGATCAAGGATGACACGTGCCGCATCGCGATCTCCAGCCCGCCGCAGATTCCCTATTTCATCAATTCCTACGAAGGCAACTCGCATTCCGGCGTGTATCTCGGCCTGATGATGTTCGCGGCGCTTCCGCCGCCCTACAACGAGGGTCTCTATCGCTGCGTCTCCGTCGATTTCGGGCCGAAAGGCACGATTTGCAATGCGGTCGAGCCGGCGCCGCATATGAACTGCACGACGACGCCCATGGAGACGCTGACCGACGCCGTGCGCCTCGCTTTCGAGAAGGCGATGCCCTCGAAGGTCGCCGCCTCCTGGGGTCACGCCAACGGTCTGAACGTCGCGGGTTGGGACAGCCGCACCAACGAAGAATACGTGACCATGGTCCTGGCCACGATCATCTCCGGCGGCGGCGCGACGCCGCAGCAGGACGGATGGCACGCGGTTGGGCCGGAGTGCTGCTTCGGCGCGCTGACGTCGGGCGACGTCGAGCTGTTGGAATATTCCTATCCGATCATCATTCACCGCTATGCGCTGATGACCGACTCCGGCGGCGCCGGCAAATTCCGCGGCGGTTCGGGGACGGCCTGGGAGGTGGAACCGCTCGACAACGAGATGCTGTGCATCGGCTTCGGCGAGGGGCGGCGCATCCCCGCGATGGGCGCCGCGGGCGCCAAATCGAAGCTGATCGACGACAAGGTCGGCCGTGTCGAACTCAAGCGCGGCGGCAAGGTCGACGTGATCCGCACCAACATCTTTGAAACGATCAAACCCGGCGAAACGATCACCAACATGAATCCCGGCGGAGGAGGCTACGGCAACCCGCTCGAGAGGCCGATCGAGATGGTTGTGAACGATGTGCGCAACGGCTTGGTTTCGATCAAGGGCGCGAAAGAGGACTACGGCGTCGTGTTCAAGAACGCGAAGACGCTGGAAGTCGATTCGGCTGCGTCGCAGCAGCTGCGGACCGCTTGAGGAGGATGCGAGAGATGACCACCAACTATCGTCTCGGCATCGACGCCGGCGGCACCTTCACCGACTTCGTGATCGCCAACAAGACGACCGGCGTGACGAAGCTTTTCAAAGCGCTTTCGACGCCCTCGAACCCCACCAAAGCGATCGAAAACGGGCTGAAGCTGATATCGGACGAACTCGGCCTCAGTCCGGAAGAGGTCGTCTCGAATTGCGACCTGTGCATCAACGGCACTACGGTCGGCCTGAACGCCCTGATTACGCACCGCGGCGGCAAGACCGGACTGATCTGCACCGCCGGGCACGAAGACTCGATCGAGATCCGCAACGGCCACAAGGAAGACGGTTACCGCTACGATCCGGAATACCCTGCGGCTGTGATGCTGGCGCCGCGTTATCTGCGCAAAGGCGTGCGCGAGCGCGTCATTTCCGACGGCTCCATCCGCACGCCCCTGCATGAAGAAGACGTGCGCGCGGCCTGCGAAGCCTTCAAGGAGCAAGGCGTCGAGACCGTCGCGATCTCCTTCGTGTGGTCGGTCTTGAATCCGACGCACGAGCAGCGCGCGGCTGCGATTGTGCGCGAAATGCTCCCCGACGTGATCCTGACGGTCGGCAGCGACCTCTATCCGCAGGTGCGCGAATACACGCGGACCTCGACTTCGGTGGTCAACGCCTACCTCGCTCCGGTCATGCGCAAATACGTCCAGGCGGTCGACGCGTATTTCCAGTCGCTCGGGGCCAAGCAGCCCGTTCGCTACTTCCAGTCGAACGGCGGGCTCGCGATCGGTCAGGTGATGACCGACCGCTCCGTCTACGCGATCAACTCGGGGCCCGCGTCGGCGCCGCAGGCGGGGCGCTATGTCTGCGCGCCCTTCAAGAAAGGGAACGTCATCACCGTCGACATGGGGGGAACGTCATTCGACATCACCCTGACCAAGGACGGGCAGACCAATCTCAACAAGAACATCGACTTTCTGCGCTATCGCATCGGCGTGCCGATGATCCAGGTCGAGACGCTCGGGGCCGGCGGCGGATCGATCGGCTGGATCGACTCGCTCGGCATTCTTCAGGTTGGGCCGCAGTCGGCCGGCTCGCAGCCGGGCCCTGCCTGCTACGACCAAGGCGGTACGGAACCCACGATGTCTGACGCCAATCTCGTCCTCGGCTACCTCAGTCCGGACGGGTTGCTCGGCGGCCGATTGCCGCTCAGTCTCGAGAAGGCGCGCGCGGCCGTCACGACGATCGCCGATCCCCTGCATTTGTCGGTGGAGCAAGCCGCTTACGGCATGTTCACCATCGTCAACAACAACATGGTGAACGGCATCCGGCGCGTCTCGGTCGAGCGCGGATTCGATCCCCGCGACTTCGTGCTCGTCGGCGCGGGCGGCGCGACCGCAGCGCACATCACCGCGCTGGCGCGCGAGATCGGCGTCGAAACGATCATTCTGCCCAAGCTCGCCTCGGGACTGTGCGCGTTCGGCCAGATCATCTCCGACGTCAAATACAACTACATGGCGACGGCGCCGGCTCGGCTCGACAACGAAGAGGCCTACAAGCGGATCGACGCGCTCTTCAAATCCATCGAGTCGAAGGGCGTCGCGCATCTCGAAAATGACGGCTTCGCGAAGAATCAGATCGAGGTCCGGCGCAGCCTCGAAATGCGCTACGTCGGCCAAGTGCACGAGTGCACCGTCGACATCGACACCTTCGACATCAACGCCAAGACGATCGATCGCATCAAAGACGCGTTCCATCGGCGCCATGAGGAGCTTTACACCTACTCCGAACGGCACAGCACCGTCGAGGTCGTCAACATCGAATCGACGATCTACGGCCTGATCGACAAGCCGAAGACGCCGGCCCTGGGCAAGGGCAAGGCGGCGCCAGACGCCATCAAGGAGTATCGCAAGGCGATCTTCGACGCCTCGGGCAAGAGCGTGCGGACGCCGGTCTACGATGGCGAGGCGCTCGGCGCCGGGGCCGAGATCGAAGGCCCCGCCATCATCGAGGAGGTGACGACGACCATCGTCGTCGAGCCGGAGTGGGTCGCGAATCTCCATCGAAGCGGGTCCTACGTCATCGCCCGCAAGAAATCCGCAAGGTATTAGGAGGTTCATGGGCGCCCCCCTCATCGCGGACGACGTTTCCGTCTCCTTCGACGGCCTGCTGGCCCTGTCGGACGTCACGCTCGAAGTTTCGCGCGGACGTGTGACGGGCCTGATCGGCCCGAACGGCGCGGGCAAGACGACGCTCGTCAACATTCTCACTGGATTCCAGAGCCCCGGCGCCGGCCGGGTCACTCTGGACGGGCGCGAAATCAGCGGCGTGAAACCCCATCTGGTGCGCCGCGTGGGGGTGGCGCGAACGTTTCAGTCCGGGCGATTGTTCGGCGATCTGACCGTTCACGACAATCTCGAGGTCGCCGGCGTCGGCCTCGGGCTCTCGCGTCGCGAGGCCGGCGCGAGGGCGAGTGAGATGCTCGCGTGGATCGGAATTGGGCATCTGAGCGAGCGTCTGGCGGTCGGCCTTCCCTATACCGACGAGCGCCGCGTCGCCATCGGGCGCGCGCTGATGCTTTCGCCGAAGTTTCTGTTGCTGGACGAGCCTGCCGCGGGAATGTCGGCCGAAGAATCGAGCGAGCTGGCGACGCTCATTCGCCGCATCGTCGCCGAGCACGGCTGCGGCGTGCTGCTCATCGAACACAATATCGGCCTCGTCCTGACGCTGTGCGAGACGATCTACGTTCTCGATTCGGGCCGGGTGATAGAAAGCGGCGCGCCGGGAGCCATCAAGGCGAGCGAGGTTGTCCGGCACGCCTACATGGGCACGCAGGCCGAACCGGCGGAGGCCTCGGCGTGACGCTTCTCTCGGTCGATCATATCGCCGTCAACTACGGACAACTAACCGCGCTGCGGGACGTGTCGCTGCGGCTCGAAGCGGGACACACGCTGTTCGTGACGGGACCCAACGGCGCGGGAAAATCGACCTTGCTCAAAGTCGTCGCGGGCACGGTCCGACCGCGCGCGGGAAAGGTCACGTTCGACGGCGCGCGCATCGACGGCCGCTCGCCGGAAGACATCGCGCGCCTCGGCGTCTCGATGGTCCCTGAAGGGCGAGACGTCTTCACCTCGCTGACAGTGGACGAAAATCTGCGCGTCGGCGCCGGGATGCGCGCCGACCGCGATCAGGCCGCGCGCGATCTTGAGGAGATTTATGCGACATTTCCAATGCTGCGCGCTCGCAAGGCGACTCCGGCCGGTCTGCTGTCGGGCGGCCAGCAACAGATGCTCGTCATCGGTCGCGCGCTCATGGCCGGGCCTCGCGTCATTGCGATCGACGAACCGTCTCTCGGCCTGGCGCCGCAAATCATCGACGATGTCTATGCGAGCCTGCTGCGCCTGCGAGACGCGCGCGGGCTGACGTTGCTGATCGTCGAGCAGAGCACCGCGCGCGCAATGCTGACCGGCGGTGAAATGCTGCTGCTGCGCGGCGGCAGCGTCGTCATGGAAGGCGCGGCGCGCGACCTCGTCAAGGCCGACGCTCTGAAGCGCGCCTATTTCGGATACGAAGATTAGCCATGATCGCCCTCCTGCAGATCATTTTCGACGCCCTGAGCCTGGGTAGTCTCTACGCCCTCGGCGCGCTCGGCATCGCCCTGATTTTCGGGGTCATGCGGCTCGTCAACTTCGCCCACGGCGACATCATCGCGTTCTGCGTCTTTGCACTGCTGTGGCCCTCGATCGACGCCACCGCGATTCTCTTCTTCGGCGTCTTGCCGACCATTGTGCTCGTGCCGTTGATCCTTTTCATCGGGGCGGGGCTCTCGGTGCTGTCGGAAGTCGTCGTCTTCCGCCGGTTCCGAAACTCCAATCCGGCCACGATGATGATCACCTCCTTCGCGCTCGGGTTCGTCATCCGCTACGCGCTGCTGATGCTGTACTCCAGCCGGCCGAAATCGATCGATCTTTGGCCGAGCCTGAGCTTGCCGGTGGAGTTTCTGGGAGCGCACATTCCGCTGCTGCAGGTGGTCACGATCGCCATTACGCTCGCTGTGCTGACCGCGCTGACCTTGTTCTTGAAGCACACGCGTTTCGGCCTGGAGATGCGCGCGGCGGCGGACAATTTCACGATGGCGCGCATGCTCGGCGTGCGGGCCAATCGCGTGATCATGGTCGCGTTCGCCCTCAGCGGCATGCTGGCGGCTGCGATCGGCCTGATTTTGGCGACGCAGACCGGCACGGCCGACATTCAGATGGGCGCCTCCATCATGCTCGTCGCCTTCATCGCAACGGTGATCGGCGGTCTCGGCAACCTTGTCGGCGCCGTTGTCGCCGGCTTTCTCATCGGGGGCGCCAGCGTGCTCATGCAGGTGGTGCTGCCGCTCGATGCGCGTCCGTTTCGCGACGCATTCGTCTACGGCGCGGTGATCGTCACGCTGTTATTGAAACCGGACGGTCTGTTCGCGGTCAAATCCGCCAAGCGGAGGGTCTGACGATGAGCGCCCGCCCTTCGCTGCTCGCCCGGACGATTTCGACGCCGATCATTCTCGTCGCCGCGCTTGTCGTCATCGCCGTCGCTGCGGCGATGTTCGCCGGCGGTCCGCTGACGCGCACCGTCACGGAGATGTTCATCCGCGTGATGATCGTCGTCGGCCTTTACACTTTCATCGGCAATTCCGGGGTGATCAGTTTCGGCCAGATAGGATTCATGTGCCTGGGCGCCTATGCGACGGCCTGGTTCACCATCCCGCCGGCGATGAAGAGGTTCTCTCTGCGCGGACTGCCCGACATCGTCGCTCACAACCAGTTGCCGTTTCCCGTTTCGCTGCTGCTGGCGACGATTTTCACCGGCGCCGTCGCCTATGTCTTCGGGCGCGTGCTCATGCGCCTGAGCGGCATCGCGGCGTCGATCGCGACGTTCGCGATGCTCGCCGTCATCAACACGGTGTATTCGAATTGGCAGTCCGTGACCGGCGCGACGAGTTCGATCGTCGGAATTCCGATGAGAACGGGACTCTGGACCGCGCTGGCCGGCGCGGCGGCGGCGGTCATCGTCGCCTATCTCTATGCGATTTCGCGCTCGGGCCTCGCGCTGCGCGCGTCGCGCGACGAAGAGGTCGCGGCGAGCGCATCGGGCGTCGACATGGTTCGCGAGCGACTCGTCGCCTTCGTGCTCAGCGCCGCCATTATCGGGCTCGCCGGGGCGCTTTACGCGCATTTTCTCGGGGTCGTGAACCCGGACGCCTTTTACATGAACCTTACCTTCATCACCCTGTCGATGCTGGTCGTCGGCGGCATGAACAGCCTCTCCGGCGCGGTGGTCGGCGTCGTGGCGCTGTCGAGCATCATCGAAGCGCTTCGCTGGCTGGAGAAGGGGATCGATGTCGGCTTCGCGACGCTCTCTATCCCGAACGGGATTCAGGAGATCGCGATCGGAGCGATCATGATCGTCATCCTCATGTTCCGTCCGACGGGGTTGACGCGGAATCGTGAATTCGTGTGGCGGCGGTGGCCGTTCGCTCGACAAGCCGACCCGGAGTGACAAGGGCGTTCCGGAGTCGGCGAACAGGGGGCGCGTGGCGCCAAGGAGGTAATGATGAGAAGCGCATTGAAAATGGGGATGGCGATCCTGCTCGGATCGCTCACAATAGGCGCCGGCGCCGCTCGAGCGGCCGACGATATCATCGTCGGTTTCGCAACCGCCGCCTCGGGCTTCATGCAGGCTTACGACAAGCCCGCGCAAGACGCCGCGATGATCCGTATCGACGAGATCAACAAAGCGGGCGGACTCCTCGGCCGCAAGATCAAAGTCGTGACGGCCGACACGAAGACGGACCGCGCCGAAGGCGCCAAGGCCGGCCTCGAAGTGCTCGACAAGGGCGCTGATCTCGTCATCGTTTCGTGCGATTACGACTTCGGCTCTCCGGCCGCGCTCGCGGCGGAAGCCGCCGGCAAGGTCTCGTTCTTCCTCTGCGCGGAGTCGATCAAGGCTGGCATCCAAGGCGTCGGGCCGCATTCGTTCTCCGCGTCGGTTCTCGCCGCCGTGCAGGGCGCCACGATGGCCGAGTGGTCGTACAACAAGAAGAACGCGCGCACGTTCTATCGCTTGCTCGACACCTGGACGGAATACAACAAGGGCATATGCGACGGTTTCGACTGGATGATGCCGCGCCTGAAAGACGCCAAGCTCGTGGGCAGCGACACCTTCAAGAACGATGACGCTTCGATAGCCGCCCAGATCACACGCATCAAGAGCCTGCCCAACGAGCCGGACGCCATCATGCTGTGCTCGATGATGCCCGGCGTCGTCAGCGCCATCAAGCAAATCCGCGCCGCGGGGATCAAGTCGATGATCATCAACGGCTCGGGGGTCGACGGCAGCTATTGGCTCAACGCCGTCCCGGACCTATCCAACTTCTACGTGCCGGTTCAGGGCTCGATCTACGGCGACGATCCCAACCCGAAAGTCACGGAGTTCAACAAGCGCTATAAGGAGGTGACCGGCGGCGATCCTTCGAGCCAGTACGTCTATCCCGGCTACGTGTTGATCGACCTGTGGGCCAAGGCCGTCGAGCGCGCCAAGTCGACCGACGCCGACAAGGTGGTGGCCGAGCTGGAAAAGATGAAGGACGAGCAGACCTTGTTCGGTCCGCGCACGTTCACTTCGGAAATTCACCACCAGAATCGCGGCCGCTATCTGATCGTCGACGTCGAACAGGGCAAGCCGAAGGTCGTCGACAGCTGGACGATTTCCGAGCCGATTCCGGTCGCGACGTTGCTGAAGAACTGACGGTACGGTCGACGAAAAGCGGGGCGGCTCGTGTGCGGCCGCCCTCGTTCGCAAGGCTCGGCGAACCGGACGCGAGACGCAAGTCTGGCGGCGGCGTCGAACAACGGACGCGCCACCGGGGCTTGCCGGATGAACGAAACGACATCGTCAAGAGAAAGAAGGGCGTGATGACGACCAATTCCGAACTGAAGAAACGACAGGCCGCCGCGGTCGCCGGAGGCGTCGCGACAAAGGGCGTCTATGCGGCGCGGGCTGAAAATGCGCTCATCTTCGACGTCGAGGGCCGTCGCTACGTCGACTTCGCCGCAGGCATAGCGGTGACCAACACCGGCCACCGGCATCCGAAGGTGATGGCGGCGGTCTTGCAACAGGCGGACGCCTTCACGCACACGTGCTTCCACGTCGCGCCGTACGAAAGCTATATCGCGCTGGCGGAAAAGCTGAACGCGCTCGTCGATACGGGCGAAGAGAATCGCGCGATGTTCGCCACGACGGGCGCCGAGGCGGTCGAAAACGCGATCAAGGTCGCGCGCGCCTTTACCGGACGCCCCGGCGTCGTCGCGTTTTCCGGCGCGTTTCACGGTCGCACCCTGATGGGAATGGCGCTGACCGGCAAAGTGTCGCCCTATAAGAAGAACTTCGGGCCTTTCCCCGCCGAGGTTTTCCACGCGCCGTTTCCCAATGCGTTCCACGGCGTCAGCGAAGCCGAAGCGATCGCCGGCCTGGAGCGCCTCTTTGCCGCCGACGTCGATGCGGCGCGCATAGCGGCATTCATCGTCGAGCCGGTCCAGGGCGAGGGCGGCTTCAATATCGCTCCCGCCGAATTCCTGAAACGGCTGCGCGCGATCGCGGACGAGCACGGCATCGTGCTGATCGCCGACGAAGTGCAAGGCGGCATGGCGCGCACGGGCAAGATCTTGTCCATCGAACATTCCGGCGTGAAGCCGGACATCGTCACCCTCGCCAAGGGACTCGCAGGCGGATTTCCGCTTTCTGCGGTTGTCGGAAAGGCGCGCATCATGGGCGCCGCGCATCCCGGCGGCCTCGGCGGCACTTACGCCGGCAGTCCCATCGGCCTAGCCGCCGCCCATGCCGTGCTCGAGGTCATCGAAGAGGAAGACCTGTGCGCCAGGGCCACGAAGATCGGCGCGCGCATAACGGATTTTCTTAACTCGCTCGCGGCTCGTCAGGGCATGGAGCGGATCGGCGAAGTGCGCGGCATCGGCGCCATGGTGGCGATGGAGTTCGTCGAAGATCGCGCCTCGCGCGCGCCGGCGGCGGGATTGACCGGCCGCGTGGTCGCCGAAGCGGAAAAGCGCGGCCTGATTCTCCTCTCGTGCGGCACGCGCGCCAATGTCGTACGTCTGCTGCCGCCGCTGACGATCGAGGACGCCGTTCTCGACGAAGGCCTGGCCATGCTCGAAGCCGCGATCGAGGCCGCCGTCTCCGATCACGCGGCGAACGCGGCGTGAGGGCCCGGCGATGAACGAAGGTCATGGGCCCGGCCTCGCCCCTTTTCAGTGGGACGACCCGCTGCTTCTCGAGAGCGAACTGCACGAAGATGAACGGATGATCCGCGACTCGGCGCGAGGTTTCGCCGCCAACGAGCTCGCGCCTCGGGTGGAACGCGCTTATCTCGACGAGACGACCGACCCCAAACTCTTTCGCTTGATGGGCGAGGCCGGCCTCTTGGGCGTGACCTTGCCGGAGGAGTTCGGTTGCGCCGGCGCCGGCTACGTCTCCTATGGCCTCGTCGCGCGCGAAGTCGAGCGTGTCGACTCCGGCTTTCGCTCGATGATGAGCGTCCAAAGCTCGCTGGTGATGTATCCGATTTACGCCTACGGCGACGCCGATCAGCGCAAGAAATATTTGCCGGGGCTGGCGCGCGGCGAACTGATCGGTTGCTTCGGACTGACCGAGCCGGACGCAGGTTCTGATCCGGGCGGAATGAGGACGCGCGCGGAAAAGATCTCCGGCGGTTATCGCCTCAACGGCGCGAAAACCTGGATCAGCAATGCGCCGATCGCCGACGTCTTCGTCGTATGGGCGAAGTCGGCGGCGCACGACAATCAGATCCGCGGCTTCATTCTCGAGAAGGGCATGAAAGGGCTGTCTGCACCCAAAATCGAGGGCAAGTTGAGCCTTCGCGCATCGATCACCGGCGAAATCGCGCTCGACAACGTCGAGGTCGGGGACGACGCGCTTCTGCCTAACGTGTCCGGTCTCAAGGGGCCGTTCGGTTGCCTCAATCGCGCGCGCTACGGCATTTCCTGGGGCGTCCTGGGCGCGGCCGAGGATTGTTGGCTGCGCGCGCGCCAATACGGCCTCGACCGCAAGCAGTTCGGCCGCCCGTTGGCGGCCACGCAACTCTTCCAGAAGAAGCTCGCGGACATGCAGACCAAGATCGCGCTGGGCCTGCAAGGCTCGCTGCGCGTCGGGCGGCTGTTGGACGAAGGCCGCGCGGCCCCAGAGATGATCTCGATGATGAAGCGCAACAACTGCGGCGAGGCTTTGGATGTCGCCCGGAGCGCGCGCGACATGCACGGCGGCAACGGCATCCAGATCGGCTATCACGTGATGCGACATGCGGCCAACCTCGAGACCGTCAACACCTACGAAGGAACGCATGACGTGCATGCGCTCATTCTGGGTCGGGCGCAGACCGGCCTTCAGGCGTTCTGCTGACCATGTCCGCTCTGAAGGGCGTGCGCGTCGTCGAGCTCGCGCGGATCCTCGCCGGTCCCTGGATCGGGCAGACGCTTGCCGATCTCGGGGCGGACGTCGTCAAGGTCGAAAGCCCCGAGGGCGACGACACCCGTCGTTGGGGGCCGCCGTTTCTGGAGACGGACGGCGAACGCGCGGCGGCCTATTTTCACGGCTGCAACCGCGGCAAGCGATCGATCGTGGCGGACTTCTCGACTGAACGAGGGCGCGAGATCGTGCGCCGGCTCGCCGCGCGATCGGATGTCCTGATCGAGAATTTCCGCGTCGGCGGACTGAAGAAATTTGGCCTCGACTACGCTAACCTCAGCGCGCTCAATTCGCGGCTCATCTATTGCTCGCTGACCGGGTTCGGACAGACCGGCCCCTACGCGCAACGCGCCGGCTACGATTTCCTGATCCAGGGCATGTCCGGCTACATGGACGTCACCGGCGAGCCCGACGGCGAGCCGCAAAAGGTCGGCGTCGCGGTGTCCGATCTCTATACCGGCCTCTATGGCGTGATCGCGGTCGAAGCGGCGCTGTTCCAGCGTGAAAGGACCGGCCGCGGCCAGTATGTCGACCTCGCACTTTTCGACACGATGGGGGCGATGCTCGCCAATCAGGCGATGAATTTTCTCGCCTCTGGGGTCGCCCCGCGCCGCATGGGCAACGCGCATCCGAATATCGCTCCTTACCAGACGTTCGCCGTCGCCGACGGCTATGTCATCATCGCGGTCGGCAACGACCAGCAATTTCTCCGCCTGTGCCGGACGCTCGGCGTCGAGGCGCTCGGCGACGACGAACGGTTCCGAACCAACGCCGCACGGGTGGAAAACCGGGTCGCGCTGGCCGAAGCGCTCGGCGGCGCGATCAAGACCTGGCGCCGTGACGCCCTGCTCGCCGCCTTGGAAAAGGCCGTCGTTCCCGCCGGCCCGATCAATTCGGTCGCCGACCTGTTCGCAGATCCGCAATTCCGCTCCCGCGGAATGCAAATCGCTCCGGGCGGGATGCCCGGCGTTCGCGCCCCGCTCGTCATGAGCGAAAGCCCGCTCGCGCTCGACCGTCGTTCCCCGAAGTTAGGCGAGCACAGCGCCGAGATCCTCGCGGAAATCGGCCTCGGCTAGAGCGGTTTTCGAGCCGGTCGAATTGAAGGGGACTCCCGAATCGACGGACTTTTGGTTCAGGGCGGGTGTTTCGGCTTCCGAATTGGGCCTCTCCCACAGACGATCCCAGGTTACTGAAGTAGTATATGAGTCGGCCTCTATTGTGGGATCCCGATCGGTATCGATAGAGACCTCGCCTATACTCGCGATTTCAACATTATATCGATGCGCTACGCGAGACTTTGCAGGGGTCTCGTTTCGGGTCTGATTCGGTTTCCGTGTGATTGACTCGACGGGGTGAGGATTCCCATCGGGGTATTCTGCTGATAGATGGGACGGCCATGAATCGGGGGAGGCGGGCATGGCTTACGTTGCCGGTCATCTGACCGTTGCGGCGTTTGAGGAGCGGTACGAGGCGTGCGAGGACGTGACGTCTTCGCGGCATTTCCAGACGATCTGGCTATTGGCGAAGGGGCATTCGACCGGCGAGGTGGCGGCGATGACCTCGTTTGGCCAGCGTTGGATCGAATAGTTCGTGGAGCGTTACAACGCGCTTGGGCCTTCGGCGTTGGGCGATCTGCGGCGGGGCGACGGCGCGGCGGCGAAGGTTCTGAGGCCCGAACTGTTGGAGCGTCTGCGGGGCGCGTGAGCGAGCCGCCGCCCGACGGCGGGGTTTGGACGAGCGGCAAGGTCGCGCGAAAGCTTCTGGTACGTGTCGAACGGCGTCTCCAAGCCGTTCTTCGAGGCGCTGCCGTGGCTGTTCGCCGAGGAAGCCGGCGCTGGGCGCGAGCGGCGCGTCGTCCTGGCGCTCGACAACGCCGATTGGCACGGCGAAGCCGGCCGAAACGCTGTGGACGTTGGTCGACGAGCCCGTCGTCAACAAACACATCCCGACCCTCGAGGCCCTCGAAGAAATCATCTCGTTGCGATGCGCCGCCCTCGCCAGAGAACGTCAAAAGATCAAGAGCCAGACCGGATTGCACTGGTGGCCGAAAATCGCCAGCCCGAGGCGACTACCCGGAAACCGTATCAGCCGTCGTTGCGAGCAAAGCAATCCCGCCTGAGCCCGCCGCAAACCCTAAGTCTTCGCTTTGCTCGCAATGGCGACCCAGGCCGTTTCAACCTAATGACAACACGCTCCACAACTTCGGCGCTGCGACCCCCGCCGCGCGGCAGGCGGCGGTCAGCGTGTTGGCCATCAGCATCGCGATCGTCATCGGGCCGACGCCGCCGGGGACCGGGGTGATCGCGCCGGCGCGCGCGGCGGCCTCCTGGTAGGCGACGTCGCCGACGAGGCGCGTCTTGCCCTCGCCCTTCTCGGGCGCAGCCACGCGGTTGATGCCGACGTCGATGACGATCGCGCCCGGCTTGACCCAGTCGCCGCGGATCATCTCCGCCTTGCCGACGGCGGCGACGAGAACGTCGGCGCGCCGCGCAACCTCAGGCAGGTCGCGGGTGCGCGAATGGGCGATGGTCACCGTGCAATGGCGCGCGAGCAGCAGTTGCGCCATCGGCTTGCCCACGATGTTGGAGCGGCCGACGATCACCGCCTCCTTGCCTTCGAGCCTCTCGCCGAGCGCGGCGCAGGCCCGGTCGATCAGGATCATCGCGCCCGCCGGCGTGCACGGGATCAGCGCGCGGCGGAATTCGCCGATCGCGGCGAGGCCGACGTTGATCGGGTGGAAACCGTCGACGTCCTTATGCGGCGCGACCGCTTCGAGCACCGCGGCCGAGTTGATCGTCTTGGGCAACGGCAGCTGCACCAGAATGCCGTGCACCGCCGGATCGGCGTTGAGCCGCCCGATCAGAGCGAGCAGTTCGGCCTCGCCGACGTCCTTCGGCAAGTCGTATTGCAGCGAGTGAAACCCGCACGCTTTGGCCGCCTTGCCCTTGGCGCCGACATAGACCCGGCTCGCGGGATCCTCGCCGACGAGGATCACCGCAAGGCCCGGCGTGACGCCGCGCGCGGCGAGCGCCTGCGCCTCGGCGGCGACACGGGCGACGACGTCCTGCGAAACGGCCTTGCCGTCGATGACGAAGGCGGCGGGCGTCGCGGAGTGCGTGTGGGCGGTCACCTTTGGCTGGGCCTTGGTCAGTTCAGTCGAAAGAGGTCGATAGCCGCCCGGCGCGCCTAGGACCGGAACACGACGGTCTTGGCGCCGTTGGCGATGACGCGGTGCTCGATGTGGAACTTCACCGCGCGGGAGAGCACCAGCGTTTCGATGTCGCGGCCGATGGAAACGAAGTCCTCGGCCGTTTGCGTATGGTCGATGCGCTCGAACTCCTTGTTCGATGATCGGTCCTTCGTCGAGATCGGTCGTGACGTAATGGGCAGTGGCGCCGATGATCTTCACCCCGCGCGCGTGGGCCTGATGGTAGGGCTTGGCGCCCTTGAAGCTGGGCAGAAACGAATGGTGGATGTTGATCGCGCGCCAAGCCAGCGCACGGCACATTTCGGCCGAGAGGACCTGCATGTAGCGCGCGAGCACCACCAGATCGATGTTCAGGCGCTCGACCATTTCGAGGATCTTGGCCTCCTGCGCCGCCTTGGCGTCCTTGGTCACCGGGAGGTGATGATAGGGGATGCCGTGCCACTCGACGACGCGCTGAAGGTCGGGGTGATTGGACACGACGGCCGGAATCTCAGCCGGCAAGGCGCCGGTGCGATAGCGGTAAAGGAGATCGTTCAGGCAATGATCGAATTTGGAAACGAGGATCAGCACGCGCGGCTTGGCGTCGGCGTCATGCATCTTCCAGTCCATGGCGAACCGCGCGACGGTGGCGGCGAAATCGGCCTGCAAGGCTTCGATCGCCGGTTGACCGGCGCCGATCACGAAAACCGTGCGCATGAAAAAGCGCCCCGTTTCCTTGTCGCCGAAATGGGCGGATTCGGTGATGAACAGGCCATGCCCGGCCAGAAATCCCGCGACGGCGGCGACGATGCCGACGGTGTCGGCGCAGGAAATCGTCAGAACATAGGTCTTGGCGGCGGCGGTCATAGGAAACCCTGCACTTCGAGGCGTGAAACGGCGCGCGAAAGATCGCTCCCTCAAGCGGGTGGGGCTCGCGTCGGCTCCGGGGGAAAAGGGAGTTTTCGCCGAGGGCTCAGCAGTCGAGCGTGTGCAGCCGTTCCCATTGCGAGGCGTGGCTCATGAACGCGTTCCACGACTCCATCTTCAACTTGACGAAGCTGTCGACCACGGCGTCGCCAAATCCGGCGCGCGCCACCGCGGATTTGTCGAACAGGCGCAACGCGTCGAGCAGATTGAGCGGCAGTTTGCGCACGTTCTGCAGTTTATGGCCCTCGGCGTACATGTTGATGTCGAGACGCTCCCCGGGATCGCGCTTGTTCTCGATGCCGTCGAGGCCGGCCATCAGCAGCGCGGCGGGGGCGAGATAGGGGTTCGTCGCCCCGTCGAGCAAGCGGAATTCGAAACGGCCGGCGTCAGGGATGCGCACCATGTGGGTGCGGTTGTTGCCGGTGTAGGTGATGGTGTTGGGCGACCAAGTGGCGCCCGACGCCGTGATCGCCGCGTTGATGCGCTTGAAGCTGTTCACGGTGGGGTTGAAGATGGCGCACAGATCCGCCGCCGAGTGCATCACGCCGCCGAGGAAATCGTAGGACAGCGCGCTCATGCCGAGCTCGCCCGCCGCGTCCTCGAATACGTTGGCTCCGTCCTTCCACAGGCTGACGTGCATATGGCAGCCGCTGCCGGTCAGCTCGTTGAACGGCTTGGGCATGAAGGTGGCGCGGGCGCCGGCCTGCTCGGCCAGCGTCTTGACCATGTACTTGAAAAAGACGTGCCGGTCGGCGGTGACGAGAACGTCGTCGTATTCCCAGTTCATTTCGAACTGGCCGTTGGCGTCCTCATGATCGTTTTGATAGGGCTTCCAGCCCAAATCCAGCATGCCGCCGCAGATCGCCTTGATCAGGTCGTACTGGCGCATCAGCGCCATCTGGTCATAGCAGGGCTTGGGGTAGTCGTCGGCCGAATCGTTCAGCGCCTTGCCGTCGCGGCTGAGCAGGAAGAACTCGCATTCCACCCCGGTCTTCATTTGGTAGCCGAGGGCCGTGGCCTTTTCGATCTGCTTCTTGAGCACGTTGCGCGGCGCGTCCGGCACCGGTTCGCCGCCGCAATAGAGATCGGCGGCGAGCCAGCCCACTTCCGGCTTCCACGGCAGTTGGATCAGGCTGGCGGGGTCGGGGATCGCGAGCATGTCGGGATAGGCGGGCGTCATGTCGAGGTGGGTGGCGAAACCGGCGAAGCCGGCGCCGTTCTTCTGCATGCCCGCAATCGCGGCGGCGGGGGCGAGCTTGGCGCGAAGGCTGCCGAACAGATCGACATACGAGATCAGGAAATACTGAATGCCGCGTTCCGCGGCGACTTTCGAAAGATCGGTAGCCATCTCGTTCCTCGCGATTGCCTATGAACCGGCGGCCCACCTCCGGTTCGGTCATGCCTAGGGATAAGCGAAAGCGGCGCCAATATCAACTGCCACGAAACAAATTTTCCTGCTGTGATATTTTTGCTGACCGCTACCCCAATGGGCGGGCTCCGCGCTGCGGCAATCGGGACCTCTGACAATTTCACGTAATGAAACGTGGTCGGCAACGATCGCTATCGAATTTTCCTACTAGGAAATTTTCTTCACCCATATTGACGCTGGAGGCCTCTTCGGCGTAGGTTCGGTCCAATCCGTGCGCAAGGAGGCCACAATATGTGCGGCATTGCCGGAATTTTCTTCAAAACCCCCCGCTCCAATCAGGTTTTGGGGCGGGCGTTGGTCGACATGCTAGATGGATGCCAACATCGCGGCCTGGATTCCACAGGATTTGCTCTGTACGAAGACGGCATCAAGGGATTGAGGCTCCGTTTTCTCGTCGACGACGATGGCGAACCGGCCATCGGACGGATCCGCGCCGCCCTCGCCGAGCACGGCGCGCGCATTCTCGACGAGAAGCGCGAGGGCGCGAGCTTCGTCGTAGAAGTCGATTACGCCGGCGAGATCCGCCCGTTCGCCTACGCCATGGAGCACGCGGCCAAGCTGGTCTCGATCGGCTCCTCGCTCGACATCATCAAGGACGTCGGCACCGCGCACGATCTCGACGAGATTTATCATGTCGGCGAAATCGCCGGCTCGCACGGCATCGGCCATGTGCGACTGGCCACCGAATCCGACGTCAAGCCCGAAATCGGCCCATCCTTTCTGGGCGACAGGCTTCGCCGACGTCGCGATCGTCCACAACGGACAAATCACCAATTACTGGAAGATGCGCCGACGCCTGGAGGCGCGCGGCTTCGAGTTTCGCACCGACAACGACAGCGAACTGATCGCCGTCTACCTCGCCGACAAGTTGGCGCAGGGGGTAAAGCTCGAAAAGGCGCTCGAACAATCCGTCGACGATCTCGACGGCGTGTTCTCGTTCCTGGTCTCGACCAAGGACGGCATCGGCTTCGCCAAGGACCGTCTCGCCGCCAAGCCGATGGTGATGTTCGAGGACGACGGCCTCGTCGCGATCGCCTCCGAAGAAGTCTCGCTGAACCGGTTGTTTCCCGGTCGTCCGCTTTCCACCACCGAGCCTGCCCCGGGGACGTTTCGCACATGGTCGCGATAGATCTGAGCCGCCTGCCCGTGCGCGAAGCCAACGAGGCTTTGCGCGCCGCCGCCGCCCGCGGCGAGGATATCGAGGTGCTGAACCCGGACGCGCGCCATCACATCGGCGTCGGCCTGGTCGCGCCCGTGACAGTCAAGGTGAAAGGCTCGGCGGGCTATTTTTGCGCCGGCCTTTCGCACGGCGCTCGTTTCGAGATCGAGTCGAACGTCGGCTGGGGCGTCGGCGACAGCATGTACGCCGGTTCGGTCGTGGTCGGCGGCAACGCCAGCGCCATCGCCGGGGTGGCCCTGCGCGGCGGCGAAATCGTCGTCAAGGGCAACATCGGCTCGCGCGCTGGACAGGTGATGAAGGCGGGCACGCTGCTGTGCTGCGGCGCCGCCAGCTTTCTCGCCGGCTACATGATGTATGGCGGACGCATCGTCATTCTCGGCGACTCGGGCGAACGCGTGGGCGAGGACATGAGCGGCGGCGCGATCTTCGTCGGCGGGCGCGTGCAGAGCCTGGGCTCGGACGCCAAGATCGCGGAGACGACGCCGGAAGACGAGGCCTCGATCCGCGAATTTCTCGCCAAATACGGAATCGAATTCGCCGGCGGCTTCACCAAGATCGTCAACGCCGGTTCGAAGCTGCGCTACGGCGTCAACGAGCCGATCTCCCGGCCGCTGCCCTACACGGTTTCCGATGGCGGCCCGTATTGGAACGCCAAGGTCGGCGAGGACATTCGGGCCAAGAGCCTGATCGGGCGCTATCGCATCCGCGGCTACGGCGCCGCCAAGCCGGTGCCGCATTTCGGCGACATCGCGCTGCGAATCGATCCGATGCGAATCCAGGCGGCGACCGACGCCCTGGCCTCGGTCAATCTCGCCACCAAGATCGGCGACCGGCACGGCGCAAAGCCGATCGAGCTTTCCATGCCGGTGTTGATCGCGCCGATGAGCTACGGCGCGTTGTCCAAGTCGACCAAGATCGCGTTGGCGCGCGCCTCGCGTCTTGCCGGCATTGCCGAGAACACCGGCGAAGGCGGCATGTTGCCCGAGCAGCGCGCCGAGGCCGGCCAGCTGATCTACCAGTGCCTCTCGGGGCGCCTCGGTTGGAACATCCATGACATGTTGAAGGCCGACGGCATCGAAATATACATTTCGCAGGGGGCCAAGCCGGGCCTCGGCGGGCAGCTCATGGCCAAGAAGGTGACCAAGGAGCTCGCCGCGGTGCGCGGGATCCCCGAAGGCATCGACTTGCGTTCGCCCTCGCGCCATCCTGACATCATGGGCGCCGACGACCTCGTCATCAAGGTCGAGGAATTCCGCGAAGCGACCGGCTACGCGAAGCCGATCTCGATGAAGATGGGCGCCGGGCGGGTGCGCGACGACATCAAGATCGCCTACAAGGACGGCTTCGATTTCGTGCAGCTCGACGGCCTGCAAGGCTCGACCGGCGCGGCTTCGAGCGAAGTGCTGGAAAACGTCGGCATTCCGACCCTCGCGGCGCTGCAGGAAGCCCTCGACGGCCTGCGCGAGATCGACGCCAAGCGCGATATGCCGATCGTGCTGATGGGCGGAATCAAGGACGGCGTCGACGCGGTCAAGGCGCTGGCGCTCGGCGCCGACGCGGTCGCGATGGGCACCGCCGCGCTGATCGCCGGCGGCTGCATCGCCTGCATGCAGTGCCATGTCGGCAATTGCGTCGTCGGCATCGCCACCCAGGACCCGGAGCACGAGGCGCGCTATCGGATCGACGTTCAAGCCAAGGCGATCGCCCGCTTTCTCGAAGTGGTGCGCTGGCAGATCGCGGCGCTGACCAAGGCGCTGGGCCACAGCGACTTCCGGCAATTGTCGCGCGCCGATCTCGTCGCCCTGACGCCCGAAGCCGCCGCCATCACGGGGCTCGCCTACGAGCCCTCCTATCGGCCCGCCGCCGAAGAACTTCTCACCGAGGTCGCCTGACGATGGCCAGCTGCAAGCCGTTTCCCCTCGACCTGGCGCAGGACCAGAGCCGGCTTCCCCACTACGAGCCGCCGCCCTGTCAGGTCGCATGTCCCATCGGCACGGACGTGGGTTCCTACGTCGGGCTGATCTGGGCGGGCGACAAGGCGGGCGCGCTGGAGGCGATCACCGCCACCAATCCGCTTTCCGCCATTTGCGGACGAGTTTGCGACGCGCCCTGCGAGCCGGCTTGCCGGCGCGCCAATTCCGACGGGCCGGTGGCGATACGAGCGCTCAAGCGCTGGGTGCTCGACGCGCTCGGTCCGACCTTCGAGCTTGCGCCCGTGAAGCCCACCAAGAACCGCCGCGTCGCCATTGTCGGCGCCGGCCCGGCGGGCCTCACCGCCGCCCAGGATATCGCACTGGCCGGCTACCGCGTCGATCTCTACGAGGCGCACACGAAGCCCGGCGGCATGGCGCTCTGGGGCATTCCGGATTTTCGCCTGCCGGCTTCGGTGGTCGAGGAGGACGTCGATCGCATCTTGAAGCGCTGCCCCGGCATTACGCTGCATCTCTGTTCGCCGCTCGGAGAGACCGTTTCGCTGATGGGCCTCGCGCGCGACCATGACGCGGTCCTGCTCGCCATCGGCGCCTCGGTCGGCAAGAAGCTCGGCGTTCCCGGCGACGATCGCGCCGGGGTCGTCGACGGCGTCAGCTTTCTCAATCGCATCAACGGCGGCGAACGACCCGAACTTCCGCCCCATGTGGTCGTCGTCGGAGGCGGCGACGTCGCCATGGACGCCTGCCGCGCCGCCCGGCGCCTGCCGGGCGTGAAAAAGGTGACGGTGGTCTATCGGCGCGGTCCGAGCGAAATTCCGGCGCGCGCCTATGAGCTGAAGGCCGCAATCGCCGAGGGCGTCGAGATCGTCTACAACGTGGCGCCGACGGCGGTGGCGCAAGGCGCCGACGGCCTCGTGCTGAAGTGCGTCAGGACCGAGCTTGGGGCCCCCGGCGCCGATGGACGTCGCGCGTTCTCGACCGTCGCCGGCTCAGACTTCGACGTCGCCTGCGGGCTCGTCATCGCAGCGGTCGGTCAGAAGGCGGTTTGCCTGGAACTCGCGCGTCACGGTCTGATGGACGGCGATCGCATCGCCACGCGCGCCTCCGACATGGGCACGCGGCTGGAAAAGGTCTTTGCCGCGGGCGACGCCGCCTTTGGCTCGTCGACCCTCGTCCAGGCGATGGCTCAGGGCCATAAGGCGGCCTATTACGTGCTCGCGGCGCTGGAAGGCGAGCGCCATCCCGCGCCGTATCGCACGCCCTATCGCACGCGTGGCGTCCCCGTCGCGCAGGACCCCGCCTGGGAAAAGCTGCCGCTGCAGGAGCCCGCTTTCCTCGGCATCGGCAAGGCGCCTTTTGCCGACGCCGAAGCGGGCTTCGACGATCTTGCCGCCAAACAGCAGGCGGCGCGTTGCTATCGCTGCGACACGGAGACCGGCTCGGCCGACTATTCGGTAAAGACCCGCGAGGCGATTTTCGCGATGGCGCGCCTCGACGCCAAACCCGCCGATTTCGCGCGCCTCACCCGCGAACGCCTCGCGCACAGGCCTAGCCCCGCCCTGCCCGGGTCGGCGACCTTCGACGAACTGGTCTTCCTGCCGGCGAACCTCACCCGTCTCGTCATCGATCCCTACCGCGAGGCTTGCAAGACGCAGACCAACTTGGGCCCCGGCCTCGACCTCGCCCAGCCGATGCTCGTCGCCGGCTTCGAACGCGCGCCCGATACCATCCGAGCGGCGGCGGCGCACGCCATCGCGGCCGCCGGCTCCGCCCATGTCGGCCGCGAGCCGTTGCCAGGTTCATCGGCCGCTTGGCTGCAAATCGTCGACGCGGCGGACGCCGCGCGCCCCGAGGCCGCGGCGGTGCTGTTGCGCATTGAATCGACGGCGCCGGCGGCGATGCCCGTCCCCGCGCGGCCCGGGCAATTGCGCGGGCTCGTCGTCACCAGCGCCACGCTGGAGCGCCTCGCGCCGTTCGCGGTTTCGAGCGCGGTCGATCTGTTGGTGCTCGACGGCTCCGGCCATTTCGGCGACGCCTGGGCCGATCTCGTCGGCGCGCCGGACCTCTCGCTGCTGGCGCGTTGCATTCAGACGCTGCGCGGCTTGAAGGCGGAGGAAGCGTTCCCGATCCTGTGGTTCGGCGGCCTGCGCTCGGGAACCGATCTCGCCAAGGTGTTGGCGCTGGGCGCCAACGCGGGAATCGTCGACGTCGCCGCGGGACTGGCGATCGGCGGCGAAATCGCAGCCAGCGGCTTGAATTTCGACGGCGCCGAAGCCGCGCAGGGCGGCGAGCGCCTGACCGCCTTCCTCAAGGCGGCGGCGTCCGAATGTTCGATGATGGCGCGCTGCGCCGGCAAGACCAACGTCCACAATCTCGAGCCCGAGGACTTGCGAACGATCTCGAAACGCGCCCAGGCCGCCACCGGCATCGTGATGGCGGGACTGAAGAAGATCGCCTGAGGGACGCTGGAGGCATCGCGCGCGTTCGGACTTCGGCGGCCCCGCCTCAGTCCTCGCCGTTGCGCGAATAGACGATCACCGAAAGCAGCCGGATCGGCAGCTTTTTCAGCTCCTCCGGCCCGTGCGGCGCATCGGCGTCGAAAAACAGGCTGTCGCCCGCCGACATCGGATAGAGCTTGGCGCCGTGGCGATAGATCACCTCGCCCTCGACGATATAGATGAACTCCTGGCCGCCGTGCTGGAAGATCGGGAACACGTCCGAAGTCTCGGTCAGCGTGACCATGTACGGCTCCACCACCAGCGATTTGCCGATGGAATGGCCGAGCAAGTGGTACTGGTGCCCCGCCCTCGTGCCGCGCCGCTCGATCGCCAACCCCTCGCCTGATTTGACGAAGGTCGCGTCGCGCTGCTCCTCGTATTTGCGGAAGAAGGCCGTCACCGGCACATTGAGCGCCGAGGACAGCGCTTGCAAGGTCGCCAACGAGGATGACGTGCCGCCGTTTTCGATCTTGGACAACATGCCGGCCGACAGCCCCGCCTGCCGCGACAAATCGGCGACCGTCATTCCCAGCTTGATGCGGTACTCGTGGACTTGCCGTCCGATCGCGACTTCCAGCTGATTCTCGCGAGCGCCCGTCGTCGAATGCGGGTTTTGTTGGTGGTCGTTCATCATTCATCCCAGGCCTGATAATTTACATATAGGAAACAACTCGGCGGGAGATCAATACGAACCCGACGACGAGCGCGTCGGCGCGCGGCTCACATTTCGTTCCTGTCACGGCTCGGCGGACACCCGAAGCGGCTCCGATAAGCGCGAGAAAAGTGGCCGCTGGCGACGAAGCCGCAGGCGACGGCCACTTCCACGACCGAAAGACTGGTCTGGCGCAATAATTTTCGCGCCCGCTCGAGGCGGAGGCCGAGATAGCGTTGCGAAAGGGTCTCGCCCAAATGGCTGACGAAGAGCCGCTCCAATTGGCGTAGCGTCACGCCTGCCGCGCCCGCCAACGATTCGCGGGTCATCGGCCTCTCGATCCGTTCCTCCATCAGGGCGAGAGCCTTCAGCACCCGCTCGTTGGCGACGCGATAGCGTTCGCGCAGGGAAACGCGTTGCGAATCCTCGCCGGAGCGTGATTGCGTGCGCAGGTACCATTCGCTGACCGCCATGGCGAGATCGGCGCCATGGCGGCGGGCGATCAGAGCCGCCATCATGTCGAAGGCGGCGAGTCCGCCCGCGCAGGTCAAGCGGTCGCGGTCGAAAACATAGAGCGTGCGCTCGAGCCAAAGATCGGGAAACTCTTCGATCAGAGCCGGGATGTGCTCCCAGTGGATCGTACAGCGCCGGCGCTCGAGCAGCCCTGCGCGCGCCAGTATGTAGGCGCCCCCGGACATGCCGCCGATGGGGACGCCGCCGGCGGCGAGCGCCCGCAGCCGCGCGAAGGTGGGCTTGTGATCGAAGGCGGCGGGATTGCCGCCGGCGCAGACGAACAGCGCGTCGAGGCCGCCCGCCGCCTCAAGCGAAAGATCGGGCGCGATCCGCGGTCCCACAGACGCTTCGACCGGGCCGGCATCGACGGTGAGGTGCGACCACGAATAAAGCCTGCGGCCCGAAATCAGATTCGCGGCGCGAAGCGGCTCGACCGCCGAGGCGTAGGACATCAACGGAAAGCTCGGCAGCAGCAAAAAGCCGAGGCGCTGCGTCTCCTCGCCTGCGCGGGGCGCCAAACCCGTTGCGGCGCTCATTTATGTCGCATCTGGTTCGATAAACGTCGCATGCAGCCATGATAGCAGACCCTTCGGCGGACCACCATAAGGCATCGACCGCGACCCCCGATGGGCGAAAAACTCTTGATCGCCATGCGCTATTCGTTGCTCAACGTGATCGTCAACGGGTTGACGGGCAACCGCTTCACCGGCCCCGCCTGGCGCGACGCAAGCCCGAAGCCCGCCTATGACGTCGTGATCGTCGGCGGCGGCGGCCACGGCCTCGCCACCGCCTATTACCTCGCCAAGAACCACGGCCTGCGCAACATAGCGGTCGTCGAAAAGGGCTGGATCGGCTCGGGCAACGCCGGCCGCAACACCACGATCTTTCGCTCCAATTACCTGCTGCCCGGCAACGAGCCTTTCTACGAATGGTCGGTGAAGCTGTGGGAGGGGCTGGAGCAGGACCTCAATTACAACGTGATGGCGAGCCAGCGCGGAATTGTGAACCTGATCCATTCCGACGGCCAGCGCGACGCCTACGTCCGGCGCGGCAACGCCATGCGGCTCGCCGGAGCGGACGCCGAACTGCTTGACCGGGAGCAGGTCCGCGCGGTGATGCCCTATCTCGATTTCGACAATGCGCGGTTTCCGATCAAGGGCGGTCTGCTGCAAGCGCGCGCGGGCACCGCCAGGCATGACGCCGTGGTGTGGGGCTATGCGCGCGCGGCCGATCGGCTTGGCGTCGACATCGTGCAGAATTGCGAAGTCACCGGGTTTCTGCGCGACGCCTCCGGCGCCGTGACGGGCGTCGAGACCGCGCGCGGTCCGATTCGGGCCAAGAAAGTGGCGCTCGCCGTGGCCGGATCGTCGTCCAGGCTCGCCGCCAAGCTCGATCTGCGCCTGCCCATCGAAAGCCTCGTCATGCAGGCCTTCGTTTCCGAGGCGATCAAGCCGCTCGTGCCGGGCGTGATGACCTTCGGCGCCGGGCATTTCTATATATCGCAATCCGACAAGGGCGGTCTGGTCTTCGGCGGCGACCTCGACGGCTATAATTCTTACGCCCAGCGCGGCAATTTGCCGGTGATCGAAGACGTCTGCGAGGGCGGCATGGCGGTGATGCCGCTGCTCGGCCGCTTGCGTCTGCTGCGCCAATGGGCAGGCCTTTGCGACATGTCGATGGACGGCTCGCCGATCATCGATATCGGGCCGCTGGCGGGCCTCTATCTCAATACCGGCTGGAGCTACGGCGGCTTCAAGGCCACCCCCGCTTCGGGTTGGTGCTTCGCTCATACGATCGCTAAGGACGAACCGCATCCGCTGACCGCCGCCTATCGGCTCGACCGCTTCCGCACCGGCCATGTCATCGACGAGAAGGGGGTCGGCGCCCAGCCGAATCTTCACTGATGCAGATCACGTGTCCTTATTGCGGCCCGCGCGACGCTCGGGAATTTGTCTATCGCGGCGACGCGACGCTTGAGCGGCCCGATCCGGCGGACGCCAACGCGCAAGCCTTGTTCCACGATTACGTCTACCTGCGCGACAATCCCGCGGGCGCGCACAGCGACCTCTGGTATCACGCGAGCGGCTGCCGGCGATGGGTGAGGGTCGAGCGCGACACGCTCAGCCACGCGATCAAGGCCGTGCGTTTTGCCTGCGAAGCGAAGGTCGCGCCATGAGCCGTCTGCCCGCCGGCGGTTGCATCGACCGCGCGCACCCCTGCCATTTCTCTTTCGACGGCAAGCCCTACGCCGGCTTTGCCGGCGACACGCTCGGCTCGGCGTTGCTGGCCAACGACGTCAAGCTGATCGGCCGCTCGTTCAAGTATCACCGGCCCCGCGGGATTGTCGGCTGCGGCACGGAAGAGCCGAACGCGCTCGTCGAACTGCGTTCCGGCGCGCGGCGCGAGCCCAACACGCGCGTCACCACGGTCGAGCTTTACGACGGCCTCGAAGCCGCCAGTCAAAACCGCTGGCCCTCGCTCGCTTTCGACGTGATGGCGGTCAATGGGCTGCTCGCTCCCTTCTTTGGCGCGGCCTTCTACTACAAGACGTTCATGTGGCCGAAGGGGGCGTGGGAAAAGCTCTATGAGCCGGCGATCCGCCGCGCCGCCGGCCTCGGCCGCGCGGCGACGCTCGCCGATCCCGACCCCTACGAAAAGGCGAGCGCATTTTGCGACGTGCTGGTGATCGGGTCGGGCCCCGCTGGTTTGCTCGCCGCGCTCGCCGCGGGCCGTTCGGGCGCCCGCGTAATCCTCGCCGAGGAAGATTTCCGCTTCGGCGGACGCCTGCTCAGCGAACGCACGACGATCGACGACGCGCCGCCCACGCTCTTTGTCGCCAGCGCGCTAGCTGAGCTGGAAAGCCTCGCCAACGTGCGGCTGATGTCGCGCACGTCCGTTTTCGGCGTTTATGACGACGCCTACGGCGCCGTGGAGCGCGTCAGCGACCATTTGCCGACGCCCGCAGCGTTCGCGCCGCGTCAGCGCCTATGGCGGATCGTCGCCAAGCGCGCAGTGCTCGCGGCGGGCGCGCTCGACCGGCCGATCGTGTTCGGCGGCAACGACCGGCCGGGCGTGATGCTCGCAGCCGCCGTCCAGACCTATGTCAACCGTTTCGCCGTCGCCCCGGCCAAGACCATGGCCGTGTTCGCCAACAATGACGCCGCATGGACCGCCGCCTTCGACGCGATCGACGCCGGCGCGCATGTGGCGGCGATCATCGACACGCGCCGCGACGTCGGCGCCGACCTCTCGGGCGGCGCGAAAAAGCGCGGCGTTCGCGCCATCCTCGGCGGCGAGGTCTTCGCAGCTTCCGGCAAGACGCTGGCCTCGATCGACGTGTTCGCCGACGGCAAGAAGGAGCGCCTTTCGGTCGACGGCCTGGCGATGTCGGGCGGGTTCTCGCCCAACGTCCATCTGACCTGCCACCACGGCGGCCGGCCCGTCTGGAACGACGCGATCGCGGCCTTTGCACCGGGTCCATGCCCGCCCGGCCTGCGCGTCGCCGGATCAGCGTCCGGCGCTTACGCCTTGTCGGCCTGCTTGGCGGAAGGGGCGAAGCAGGGCTGCGCGGCGGCGGGCGACCTCGGCTTCGCCGCGAAGCTCCCCGACCTACCGAAGGCCGCCGACGGCCCGACCGCGCTCGCCGCGTTCTGGCGCGTCGAGCGCTCGCGGGGCATGGCCTTCATCGACTTCCAGAACGACGTCACCGTCAAAGACGTGGCGCTGGCCAAGAAGGAAGGGTTTTGCGCGGTCGAGCATCTCAAGCGCTACACGACGCTCGGCATGGCGACCGACCAGGGCAAACTGTCCAACGTCCCCGGCCTCGCCGTCATGGCCGAGCTGTCGGGCAAGTCGATCCCGGAGGCCGGCGTGACGATTTTCCGCCCGCCATGGTCGCCGGTGGCGTTGGGCGCGTTCGCCGGTTTTCATCGCGGCGTCGATTTCCATCCGACCCGCCTCACGCCGACCCACGCCGTCGCCGAGGAACTCGGCGCCGTCTTCATCGAAGCGGGGCTCTGGCTGCGCGCCTCCTATTTTCCGCGAAAGGGCGAACGGGACTGGCAGGAGACGGTCAACCGCGAAGTTCGCGCCGTCCGCTCCAGCGTCGGCCTGATCGACGTCTCGACCTTCGGCAAGATCGATCTTCAGGGACCCGATGTCGGAACGTTTCTTGACCGCGTCTACATCAACACGTTCTCGACGCTGGCGCCCGGCAAGGCGCGCTACGGACTGATGCTGCGCGAAGACGGCTTTGTCATGGACGACGGAACGACCGCGCGTCTCTCGCAAGATCGGTGGGTGATGACCACGACGACGGCCAACGCCGCCAAGGTCCATCAGCATCTCGAGTATTGCCTTCAGGTTCTGTGGCCGGAGCTCGACGTGCGCATGACCTCGGTCAGCGAACATTGGGCGCAGATCGCCGTGTCCGGGCCGTGCGCGCGCGAACTCGTCGCGGAAATCGTCGACGACCGGACGACCGTGGCGGCGCAAGCCTTGCCCTACATGGGCGCGATCGAGACGCGCGTCATGGGCGGCGTCGAGGCCCGCATCTTCCGCCTGTCATTTTCCGGCGAACTCGGGTTTGAAATCGCCGTCCCCGCCCATCGCGGCGCCGCCCTCGCGCGCGCTTTGCTCGCGGCGGGGTCGGCGGGAAACGTCACGCCTTACGGGCTCGAAGCCTTGGCGGCGATGCGCATCGAAAAAGGGCACGTTTCCGGTCCCGAACTCAACGGCCAGACCACCGCGCGAGACCTCGGCTTCGGCCGCATGGCTTCGACGAAAAAGGACTACATCGGTCGCGTGATGTCCGAGCGACCCGCGCTCGTCGAGCCCCTACGCCAGGGTTTCGTCGGCTTTCGCCCGGTCGACCGCTCGCAGCGGCTGCGCGCCGGCGCGCACGTCCTCGAGCGCGGAGCGGCGGCGACCACGGCCAACGACATCGGTCATCTCACCTCGGCGACGTTTTCGCCCACTCTCGATCATTCGATCGCCCTCGGCTTCATCGCGGGCGGCGCGGCGCGGATCGGCGAAATCGTGCGCGCATGGGACGGCGTCCGCGGCGCCGATTTCGAGGTCGAAGTCCGCCCCCCTTGCTTCGTCGATCCGGAAGGAGCGCGTCTACGTGACTGACGTCCTCGCCTCTCTGCCCCCCAGCCGACGCCTCGCTGCAGGCCGTTACGGCGCGCCGGGCTCGTCGGCTGGCGTCCTGGTTCGCGAGATCGCGCGCGCCGCCGCCGTTGTCGTCGCCGGACGCGGCCGCAGCGACGCGGCGGCGCGAAGCGCGAGCGCCGCGTTCGGCATGGAAATTCTCGACCGTCCGCATCGCTCCGCCTCCGACGCGCTCGAGTTCATCGGCATCGGCCCCGGGCGCTGGCTGGCGCTCGACGCGGGCGACGGCGACGCGCTGGTCGAACGGCTCGAAGCCGCCTTGTCGCCGATCGCCTCGGTCGTCGATCAATCGGGCGGCCTGGAGGTGTTCGAGGCGACCGGCGCGAAGATCGCGCACGTGTTGCCGAAACTCGTTTCGATCGACGTCGATCCGTCGGTCTTCCCGGCGGGCTCGGCGGCGACCACGACGGCGGCGGGCTTCATCAACCTCACGCTCTGGCGCGTCGAGGCCGATCGCTGGCGCTTCGCCGTCGGCCGCTCCTTTGTTTGCGCTTTCCTGCGCGCGCTCGCTTCGGAATCCGCCGAGTACGGACTGGAGCTTGGCCCTGAGCCCCCCGGTGCTGAGCCGCTTGCCGACACGGCGACGGTCATCGTCGAACACGCGGCCGCGGCGACCGACCCCCCGAGTTTCTGATAATGCAACAAGATTTCTGCACAAGAAACGCCCAGCGCGCTCATCAAATGGGCCAAGTCCGGCTCCGCGTTGATCTTCTTTGTGCAGCGCCGCGTGCGACCTCGATTTTCTCTCGATTCCATAAGGGAAAAATAAGGGCGTCGGATGGCACGATAATTGCCACGAAACTTTTATGCCTCTTAGGAAACGCCAAAGGCCGCGATTGCCGCAAGGGGTTGGAGCAATTGCAAAGCTGGGAGAGAGCAAATGACTGGGTTACGCAAGGACAGTCTATCCTTTATCGAGACATTGGGGCAGTCGGTCGCGAACGTTTCGCCGACCCTGACCCCCGCTTTGGCCATCACCGTGGTCGTCGGCATCGCCGGCACAGCCTCGTGGTTCGTCTATTTCCTCGGGACGATCGCCCTGCTGCTGGTCGGGGTGAACCTGGGTAAATTGGCCGGCAAGATCCCTGCCGCCGGCTCGTTCTTCATTTACGTGTCCCGCAGCCTCGGGCCGTCCTATGGAATGCTGGCCGGCTGGGCCATGCTGGCGGCCTACCTGACCACGGCGATGGCGCTGACCGTCGCCACCTCGATCTTCTTCAAGACCATGATCGCCGCCTTGGGCGTGACCTTCGTTCCGCCCAACATATTGCTCTACCTGGTCATATCCGTATTGGCCTGGTACCTTTCGTGCCGCGACATCCGCATTTCGTCGCGCGTTGGGCTGACGCTGGAAGTCGTTTCGGTGGCGATCATTCTGTTCGTCTGCATCACGATGCTGGCGAACTCGGGCTTCCAAATCGACGCCAATCAGATCTCGATGAAAGGCATCGAAGTCACCACCGCGGCGCAAGCGATCGTCTTCGCCATTTTCTCCTTCGTCGGCTTCGAAAGCGCTGCGACGTTGGGCAAGGAAACGCGCAATCCTACGGTGATGATCCCCAAAGCGATCAACGGGACGGCGATTTTCGCCGGTCTGTTCTTCGTGTTCACCACCTACGTCATCACCCAGGCCTTCGGCGACGACGTCGCGAAACTGGGGGCAAGCGCGGCGCCGCTCGCCGACATCTTGAGCAGCAAGAGCCCGCTGCTGACGGCGCTCGTCTACTTCGGCGCCACCATCAGCGCCTTCGCCTGCGCGCTGGCCTCGCTCAACGCCTACGGCCGGATGCTGTTCTCGCTCGGGCGCTACCAGTTCGTCCACACCTCGATGGGCATGGTGCATAAGGAACACCGCACGCCTTATGTCGCGCTGACGCTCGGCGCCGTCATCAACTTCATCGTCTGCGCGGTGTTCGTTGGCTCTTCGGAATCCGACACGTTCGGCTGGTACGGCACCATCGCGTCGTTCGGCTTCATCGTCGTCTATTTCCTGTGCTCGATCAGCGCGCCGGTCTACCTCAAGAAGCTCGGCGAATGCACGACCAAGGACGTCGTCTTCGGCGCACTCGGCGCTCTGCTGATGGTGCTGGCGCTGGCGGGGAGCATCTATCCGGTTCCCGCCTATCCGCTCAATCTCTTCCCCTATGCCTTCCTGGTCTACATGCTGATCGGCGTCACCTGGTTCTTCATTCTCAAGAGCCGCGTGCCGCAGGCTCTGCTCGGCATCGAGAAAGATCTCGAGGCGTCGAGCGAAGCCTGATCCGAGCCCGAACGATCAAAGGAAAGCGAAGGGCCGCCCCTTCGCTTTCCGCTTTTCAAGACCTTGGCCTAGAGAAAAGTTGTTCGACCTTTGGGATCAGAATATGCGTTGAAACGAATTGTTGGAGCGCGCAGCGCCGAAGGTCGGCGCCGCCTCGGCTCCGACCTCGCCCCTCGATCCGACGAACGGACGAACATGAGCACCGAGGGCCAAACCGTCAGCGCCTGTGGATGGACTTTGTCCATCGGCGCGGCTTGCGCCGATTGTTCGTCGGACAGTCCCGAATATCATGCGGTCTATCGAGGCGAAGCGCTCGGTGCGCCGCGCCGAGGTCTCCTCGCGGCCGTGTCGAACGGCGTCGGCGCGGGCCGGGCGGCCATGGAAGCCGCGCAAATCGCCGTGCAGAGTTTTTCCGAGGGCTACTTCGGGGCTCAGCCGACCTTGGGCGCGAGCCTGGCCGCGGGGCGCGCTCTTGCCAGCATCAACGCCTGGCTGTTCGGCCAATCGCGCCACGATCCCGAGCGGCTGGGGATGGTCGCTTCTCTCAGCGCCCTTATTTTCGCCGCTTCCAAGCAGGTCGGTGTCGTTCATGTCGGCGATTGCCGCGTCTATCGCAAGCGCCAGGGACGACTGCAGGCCATCACGTCCGAACACCTGCGCCCAGTCGCGCACGGCGCCCCGGTTCTGGTGCGAGCGCTGGGCGCCGACCAGGATATTCGCGCCGATTTCGTCGAAACCGCCGTCGAGGCTTTCGATCGTTTCATCATCGTCAGCCACAGCCTCTATGCGCAACAGGAGCCGGTTCGACTGGGGCAAATCCTCTCGCTCGAACTTCCTCCGGATCAATTGGCGCAGCGCGCGGTTGCCCAGGCGCGCGACGAGGGCGCCGCCCGGGCGACCGCGCTCGTTATCGACGTGCTCAGCGCGCCCCAGCCGAAATTCGACGACGTTGCGGCGGCCTACGCGAATTTGCCGCTGCGGCCGCCGCCGCAAGAGGGCGACAATTGGGACGGGTTCGTCGTCGGACGCACGCTTTATCGCAGCCGCTATACGCTGCTCAAACTCGCCCGCGACACGGTCGACGACAAGGAGGTGGTGCTGAAGCTGCCTCTGCCCTCGATGTTGCAGGATCAGGTTTTCCGCGCCGGCTTTTTGCGCGAAGCCTGGATCGGCGCGACGTTGCGCAGCCGTTGGACCGTCGGTTACATCGATCTTCCCCCCGAGCGCCGCAAGAGCCTCTATCTCGTCATGCCCTATTGCCGTGGGCCGACGCTCGAAGAGCGGTTGCTCGCCAAGCCTCCGGTCTCGTTCGGCGAAGGCGTCGGCATCGCGCTCAAGCTTTGTCAGGCGGTCGTAGATCTGGCGGCGCTGCAGGTCGTCCATCGCGACCTGAAGCCGGAGAACATCATCCTGCTGCCGGACGGCGATATACGCCTGCTCGATCTGGGCCTGGCCTACCTGCCGGGGATCGACGACGATCAGGGCGACAGCCTCGGCGGCACCACGCGCTATATGGCGCCCGAATTGTTCAAAGGCGCGACCGCCGGGCCTCGGTCGGAAGTCTTTTCGCTGGGCGTCACCCTCTATCGCATGTTCAGCGGCGGCGAATTCCCCTTCGGGCAACGCGAGGCCTATCCTTTGGCCCGTCATCGCCCCGATCTGCCGCGATGGCTCGGCCGCGCTCTCGCGCAGGCGATCGACGTCGACCCGGAACGCCGCTTCCCCGGCACCGCCGCTTTGGCCAAGGCCCTCGAACAGGGCCTGCTGCGTGGCGAATTGGAGCCGGCTCCCCGCAAGCGCTCCCTCGACAGCCTGCTGCTCTGGCGCGCTCTGGCCGTCGGTTTCGCCCTTGCCTTCCTGGCCTTGCTGTTGAAGGGCCGGTGAAATGCTCGCCCCGCGCTCGCGCCGCCAACATGAACTGCGCGTCGAAATCGGCATCGCGAGCGAGAAGGGCCGGCGACTGCGCAACGAAGATTATGTCGCGGCCTGTTGGGGGCGTCCTGGCGCCAGCGGTCAGCGCGGCGTCGTCGCGGCCATCGCCGACGGGGTCGGCGGCCACAAGGGCGGGCGAGAGGCGTCGGAAACCGCGGTGCGCGCCTTCATCGACGGCTATTACCATCTCCCCGACGCGCTGAGCATCGCGTGCGCCGCGGGACTCGCGCTCGACGCCGTCAACGGCTGGATCGCGGCGCAAGCGCGCGTCGACCCTCGTCTCGCGGGAATGGCGACGACCTTCACCGCGCTCATTCTTGCCGGCCGCGTCGGGCACATCGCCCATGTCGGCGACACCAGGGTCTATCGCTTGGGCCAAAACGGTCTCCAGCGCCTCACCAACGACCACACCATCGACACCGGCGAGGTCGCGCTCGCGATCCATCGCGCGGTCGGCTTGGAGGCCAGTCTGCGCATCGATCACACCGCTTTCGGCTTGCAGGCGCAGGATCGTTTCCTGCTCTGCAGCGACGGCGTGCATGGGGTCCTGAGCGGCGCGCGCCTGCGCGAAATCCTGACCTCGGGCGGCGCGTCGACGGCGACCGCGCGGAAGATCGTCGCCGCCGCGCTGAACGCCGGGAGTACGGACAATGTTTCCGCGATCGTCGTCGACGTTCTCGATCTTCCCCCAGCAAAGGCGCGCGAAATCGCTGGTCGGTTCGCCGAGCTGCCGATCCTCGAGCCGCCCGAGGCCGGCGCGATCGTCGACAATTTTCGCCTCTACGATGTCATCGCCGATGGGAGCGACTGCCGCGTCTTTCGCGCCGCGGACCTGGGCAGCGGCGAAATCCTGGCGCTCAAGTTCCCGCGTCTGCGCGGTTCCGACGAGGCGTCCTGTCGATCGGCCTTCGTCAATGCGGCTTGGGTCGCGGCCCGCGCGCGCAACCCCTATATCGGCGAGTTGATCGACATCGCGCCCGGGCGCCAGACGCGGCTCTATTCGGCGATGCCCTTCTATGACGGGGAGACGCTCCTCGCCCGTTCGCTCCGCGCGCCGAAACTCGAATTGGCGGAAGGCGTCGCGATCGCCGTGCGCCTTGCGCGCGCGGTGGCGCACCTGCATCGCTGCGGAATCATCCATCGCAACATTCGACCGCAGAACGTCGTGCTGCTGAAAGACGGCGGCTTGCGCCTGGTCGGTCTCGGGCGCTCCCGCGCGGCGCAACTCCAGGACAGTTTCAGCGACGGCGGCCCGGACGCCCAGGACTTCGTGGCGCCAGAATTGTTGGCGGGAGCGGCGGCCGACGAGCGTTCGGACCTCTTCGCGCTCGGCGCGACCGTCCATCACAGCTTTTGCGGCGCCTGCCGCCGCGGCGAAGGCGAGCGGCCCGCCAAATCCAGCTTCGGCAAGCTCGCGCCGCTCATCGCGCTCAGGCCCGACTTGCCGGTCTGGCTCGATTCGGTTCTCGCAACCGCATGCGCGCCCGATCCTGCCGACCGCTACGGCGACGTGCTCGAATTCGCATTTGAAATCGAACACGGCGCGTCGCGCGCCCGCGCGCCCGCCACGCGCAAGAAACCCCTGTACGAGCGAAACCCTTTGCTGTTCTGGAAGGGTCTTTGCGGCGCGCTTCTTGCGCTGCTCGCCTTGGCGCTGGCGCACCGCTAGAGTTGTTGATTTCCGCTGAGAGCTGACCCGGGCAGCGAGGATTTTTCCATCGAGAACTGACCCATGTTCGAAGCTCGTCGCCTCGATTTGTGTGGGAAGTTACTTTTCACCGAAACGGAACCCCATGCGTCAAATCGCGTAATCAATTGATTTGATATGGCAATTGTTCAATTGAAGGCGATCCCGATTTGCGTCGGCCGGGATCCTGGCAACGCGCGAGTTTCATATTTTCCGTCAGATAGCTATAACCCCCGCGGCGGGGGTTCTGGTTCGGCTCTGACGCACAGCCAGCCTCGCATCGCCAAACAAGACCACGGCTACGGCGCCACGCTCTACGGCATTGCGCATAACGTGAACTGGATATTTTTCCAGTTCGATGACGCCGAGGCCCGGTTCGTCGACATTGTCGCCAGTCGGCGCGAAAAGCGAGGAATGCGCTTTTGAGCGCCTCGGAACGCTCGTCGATCGTTGCCGGTAGCGAGATGGCGAAAAACCCCGACGGCCGCATTCGCGAGCTGAAAAGGAGCTAAATTGGAGACCTGGTGGAGCTAGGTGTTGGAGCGGGCGAAGGGAATCGAACCCTCGTATGAAGCTTGGGAAGCTTCCGTTCTACCATTGAACTACGCCCGCGTTCTCCCCGCTAAAGGGGCCACGTGGAATTGCTTATAGCCCGTCGCGCGCTCGGGCGACAAGCCGGCGAAGCCCGATTCTTCAGCCCTCGCCGAATTCGCGAAAATGCTTCGACAGCTTCAGCCCCTGACCCTGGTAGTTCGAGACCGCGGTCGCGCCGTAGAGCTCGTCGGCGGCGCCGGCGAGCTCCTCGAAGATCAGGCGGCCGACCGGCTGGCCGTCCTCGATGAGGAACGGCACGTCGCGGCTGCGCACTTCGAGCACCGCGCGCGCGCTCGGGACGCCGTTGGGGCCATGGCCGAAGCCGGGATCGAAGAAGCCGGCGTAGTGGACGCGGAATTCGCCGATCGCCGGGTCGATCGGCGCCATTTCGGCGGCGAGATCGGAGGGGATCTGCAACTTTTCGCGGCTGGCGAGGATATAGAATTCGTCGGGATCGAGAATGAGCCGTTTGTCGGCGCGTGCGCGGATCGGCTCCCAGAAATCCGCGGCGGCGTAACCGCGCGGCCGGTCGACGTCGATCACGTCGCCGTTCTTGATCGCGCGATAGCCGACGATCTCGTCCGCGCCGCCGTTCAGCGCGACGCGCACGATCAGCCCTTCGCGCAACGCCAACTCGCCGTCGACCAGCGGCGCGGCGGCGTGCCGGGCGCGAATCTCCTCGTCCTTCATGGCGAAATCGAACACGCTGAAGTGCCGTGAGCTGCGGCTGCGAAAGCGCACCTGATTGAGCCGCGAGCCTTCGCGCACCCTGACGCTGAAGCTGCGCGGCGAGATTTCGATCCACAGCTCGCCGCGATAGCCGAGCGGGACTTCGTCGAACGCCTCGGAGCCGTCGACGATGAGGCGGGTGAAAATGTCGAGCCGTCCGGTGGAGCTCTTCGGATTGGCCGCGCCGGAGAGCGAGGGCCTGAGCTCCAACCGTTCGAGCAGCGGCGCGACGTAGACGATGCCTTTTTCCAGCACGGCGCCCTCGCCGGCCAACGAAATGCGTTCGGCGTTGAGGCTCTGCAGCCTTTGACGGACGCCGTGGCCGCGCCCGGGCAGGAAGCTCGCGCGCACGCGGTAGGCTTCCTTGCCGAGTCTGCAGGTCGAGGCTCGCCGGCTGGAACTGCGTCTCTTCGATCTCGCGCTCCGCCTGGATCAGCTTGCGCGCGGCCATCGCCTTGATCTTCTGGCGCGAGAAGAGGCCGAAAGGCGCGTCGAAAAAGCCGTCGTCGGCGAGATCGGCCGCGTCGAACAGGATCGGCGACGCCTGGCGCCGGCGCGCCGCGGTCTTGGGCTCAGGGTTCATGGCGGACAATTTCGTGCATCGGCGCCAGTATATCGGCTTTCCCGCGCGGCGGGAGTCGTCCGGCGCCGCCGTCAACATCTTGTTGCGGCGGACCGGCGCCGATCCGCCGGCCGCTCTCCTTATGCAAGGCTCGCCTCATGCAGCGCGCGCAGGATCGCGAGCGAACGTTTGTCGGCGACGCCCAGTTTCTCGATCAGGAAGGCGAGCGCCCTGGCGGTCTCGGGCATGGTTCCCGGGCCCCCGACCACGCAGACGGCGCAATCCTGGTCTTGCGGCGCGCCGAGCGCCGATTTGGCCGCGTCGAAGTCGATCATCGTGATGTAGCAGAGCAAATGGTGATTGCACAGAATGTCGAGCTTGACGCCGGCCTCGACGCTCGAGGGCTCGAGAACCGTCGCGCGCGGCAGCGGGGCGTAGCCGAGCGAGGGCACGTGCGTCACCACGTCGAGCACATAGTTGAAGAGCCGATAGTCGCCGACCTTGGCGTCGAACAGGCTCGCCCACGCCGCATCGCCGGTGCGCGGCGAGGCGAACAGACACGCCGACGCTCGCGCGCCGAGGCGCTCGGCCAAGTCCTCGGCGAGATAGGTCGCCAGGGCGGCGCCGAGGCTGTGGCCGGCGACGACGACCGTTCCGCCGCCGACGAGCTGCGCCACGCCTTGCGCGGCGTTCGATTCCCTCGTCACGCCACTGACCGGATCGGCCAAGCTCATCGCGCCATAGATGTCCCAGAAGCCCAGCTCGACTTTCGCTTCGGGATGGCGCGGATGCGGGACCGGCAGGAATTCCGCGTCGATCGCCCATTCGACGATTCCGTCTATGCCGCGAAGCGCCGCGACGAAGAGGGAAGGGTCGGAGACCTTTTGCCCCACGAAGCCGAAGAACACCCGCTCGGGGCCGCAGGCTAGTCTGCGATGCGCTTGTCCCTTGCGCGGAAACACCGCGTCCCGCGCGGTGAGATAGCCGACGACCGACCATCCGTCGGCGGCGATGCGCGTATCGGCCGGCGGAGCGAGCGATCCGGGCGCTTCGGCGTACATATCCTCGGCATAGAGCGCGAGCAGGCCGAACGAGACCGCCTGCGCGTCGGATATCGTCATCGGCGCCTCCCTCCTCGCCGCGTCGCGCCGCGAGGGCGCCGCCCATCATGGCGACAACAACGCGGCGCGCGCAAGGGGCATCGGCGCCGCACGTTTTGCGCGTGCGCGCCATCCGCATTTGACGCGCCCGTTCCGCCGGGATTAAAGAGGCGCGTTCGTGGTCATTTGAGCCGGTCGGCTTGCCGCCACGTTAAACAAGGGGCTAAAAGATCGGGGCTCCCAGCAAGTTGCGCCCTGTTCTCGAGCCCGCGTCCGGATGAGAGTCCGGCCAGGAAAGGAGCGCGCGATGACCAATCCCCGCAAGACCCGCGATCCCCGGACGCTGCGTCCGGCGACCCAGCTCGTCCACGGCGGTTCGATGCGCTCGCAGTTCGAGGAGACCTCCGAGGCGCTGTTCCTCACTCAGGGCTATCTCTACGACACGATGGAGGAGGCGGAGACGCGCTTCAAGGGCGACGCGCCGGGGTTCATCTACTCGCGCTTCGCCAATCCGACGGTGTCGATGTTCGAGCGCCGCATGGCGCTGTTCGAAGGCGCCGAGGCGGCGCGTGCGACGGCGAGCGGCATGGCGGCGGTCACCGCCGCGCTGATGGGCCAGCTCAAGGCGGGCGATCACATCGTCGCGGCCAAGGCGCTGTTCGGTTCGTGTCTTTATGTCGTCGAAGAGCTGCTGCCGCGCTTCGGCGTCGCCTCGACCCTGGTCGAGGGCGCGGACCTTTCCGCCTGGCGCGCCGCGATGCGCCCCAACACCAAGACCGCGCTGCTCGAAAGCCCGACCAATCCGACGCTCGAAGTGATCGACATCGCGGGCGTGGCGAAGATCGTCCACGAGGGCGGCGCGACGCTGGTGGTCGACAACGTCTTCGCTTCGCCGATGCTGCAGCATCCGCTGAAGCTCGGCGCCGACTGCGTCGTTTATTCCGCCACCAAGCATATCGACGGACAGGGGCGCACGCTCGGCGGCGTCATTCTCGCCTCCGAGGCGTTCATCGCCGAGCACATCCACAATTTCCTGCGCCAGACCGGCCCTTGCCTTTCGCCGTTCAACGCCTGGGTCATGCTCAAGTCGCTGGAGACCCTGCCGGTGCGCGTCGCTCAGCAGGATCGCTCGGCGGCGCGAATCGCCGATTATCTCGCCGGCCATCCCAAGGTCGCGCGCGTCGTCTATCCCGGTCGCGCCGATCATCCGCAACGATCCGTCGTCGAGCGGCAGATGTCGGGCGGCGGCACGCTGATCGCGTTCGAGGTCAAGGGCGGCAAGCGCGAAGCCTTCGCGATGGCGAACGCGCTGTCGATCGTCGGCATTTCCAACAATCTGGGCGACGCCAAGAGCCTGATCACCCACCCCGAGACGACGACGCATCAGCGCCTCAAGCCCGAGCAGCGCGCCGCGCTGGGGATCGGGCCGGGATTGCTTCGCCTGTCGGTCGGCCTCGAAGACGCGGACGACCTGATCGAGGATTTCGCCCAGGCGCTGGCGGCGATTGGGGAAGGCGGTCGCCGGGCGGCGGAATGAGCGGCAAACTGTCGCCCCGGCAACACGAAAAGGTTGCATTCATCGACGTTATCCCGCAAAACGCGCACGCGCGCCTCTCTTGGGCCTTCTGATTCGCCGGGAACGGCGCGCGGCGGCTTCCACCGAGGGGATCGGCGTCATGAATTTTCTCAGCTGGCTCGTTCTTGGCCTTATCGCGGGGTTCGTCGGCAGCAAGATCGTCAACAAGACCGGCGCCGGCCTGATCGAGGACGTCGTGCTCGGCGTCATCGGCGCGGTGGTCTGCGGTTACATCGGCACGCTCGTCGGGATCGGCGGCGTTTCGGGGCTGAACCTCTCGACCCTTTCAGCGCGGTCATCGCGGTCGTCGGCGCGGTGGTCGTCCTGACGGTCTACCGCAGCGTCGCGGCGCGGTCCTAGTGGATGAAATCTGACATTTGAATCCTATTGAGGATTCCCGGCGGACTGGCGATGTGCGAGTCTGGCGCATGCGCACGGGAATATCGCTTGCCGTTTCGGCGGAAGATCGGCTCCGGCTTTTGGCTCTGATCAAGGATCGCAACGCGCCGCAGAAGCACGTTTGGCGGGGCCAGATCGTGCTTTTGACGGCCGACGGCGTGGGCACGAACGAGATCATGCGCCGGACGGGCAAGTCGAAAACTTGTGTCTGGCGCTGGCAGGAACGGTTCGCCGACGAAGGGTTCGAGGGGCTGGCGCGCGACAAGACGCGGCCTTCGCGCGTCAAGCTGCTGGCGGACGAGATCGTTGCGCGGGTCGTGGCCCTGACGCTCGATCCGCCGCCGGGGGAGACAACGCATTGGACCGGCGCTTTGATGGCGAAGGCCTCGGGCGTCTCCGTCAGCTCGGTTCAACGCATCTGGCGCAAACATGGTCTTCAGCCGCACCGCATGCGGCAGTTCAAACTTTCCAACGATCCGAAATTCATCGAGAAGCTGCGCGATGTGGTCGGGCTCTATGTCGATCCGCCCGCGCACGCCATCGTCCTGTCTCTCGACGAGAAGAGCCAAATTCAGGCGCTCGACCGCACCCAGCCCGGGCTGCCGCTCAAGAAGGGCCGCGCCGGCACGATGACCCACGACTACGTCAGGAACGGCACGACGACGCTGTTCGCCGCCATGAATATTCTCGACGGCACGGTCATCGGCCAAAACATGCAGCGCCACCGCCATCAGGAGTTCATCCGCTTTCTCAACGCCATCGACGCTCGGGTTCCCGCCGGCAAGATGGTGCATGTGATCCTCGACAATTACGCCGCCCACAAGCATCCCAAAGTGCTCCAGTGGCTCGCTCGGCACGAGCGGTTCGTCTTCCACTTCACGCCGACGTCCTGCTCGTGGCTCAACGCCGTCGAAGGCTTCTTCGCCACGCTCACCAAGCGCAGACTCAAGCGCGGCGTATTCCGATCGGTCGTCGATTTGCAGGCCGCCATCAATCGATTCCTCGAAGAGCACAATCGGCAATCCGCGCCCTTCACCTGGACCGCCGACCCCAATAAAATCATCGCCGCCGTCAGGCGCGGGCACCAAGTGTTGGATTCGATCCACTAGCGCGCGCCTCGAGCCGAGGCCGCGCGCCAGCGCGCCGCCGATCGATCGTCGCTCGCCTTGGCTTCGATCCAATCTTCGAGCGAGCCGTCGGCGCGGCGCGCGCGCTTCCAGAACGGCGCCTGGGTCTTGAGGTAGTCCATCAGCATTTCCGCCGCCGCGAACGCTTCGCCGCGATGCGCGGCGGCGACGGCGACGAGCACGATCTGGTCGCCGGGCGCCAGCTTCCCGTAGCGATGGATCGCGGTGACGCCGATGAGCGGCCAGCGCGCTTCGGCCGCCGCGACGACGCGCGCGATCTCGGCCTCGGCCATCCCGGGATAATGCTCGATCTCCAGCGCCGTCAGGCGCCCGCCTTCGTCGCGGCAGAGGCCGACGAAGGTCACGATCGCGCCGACGTCGAGGCGTCCGGCTTTGAGCGCTCGCGCCTCGGCCGCAGCGTCGAAATCTTGCGATTGGACGCGCACCACGCCCATCGCGTCAGCCGCCCGTCATCGGCGGAAAGAAGGCGATCTCGCGCGCGCCCGCGATTTTCGCCTCGTGGCTGACATGGGCGCGATCGATCGCGGCGCGGATCACGCGAGGCTTCTCAAAGGCGTAGGCGTAACCCTCGCCGCGCGCCGACAGCCAAGCGATGAGGTCGCCGACGGTTGCGACCTCGGCCGGCGGATCGATCGCCTCCTCGTTCTTGCCCACGCGCTCGCGCACCCAGGCGAAATACACCGCTTTCATCGGCCCTCAATCGCCTCCGACATGGTCGTAACTCGCTTTCATATAATCCCAGCCGGTATAGAGCGTCAGAATCGCCGCGATCCACAGCAGCACGATGCCGATCGTGATCGAGCCGGGCAGAACCGCTTCGCCCGCCTGGCCGGCGATGAGGAAGCCGATCGCGATCATCTGCGCCGTCGTCTTCCATTTGGCGACGGCGGTGACGGGAACCGGCACGCGCAACTCGGCCAGATATTCGCGCAGTCCCGAGACCAGGATTTCGCGGCAGAGAATGACGATCGCCGCCCACAGCGACGGGCCGGCGATGGTGCGGTCGGCGGTGAGCGCGAGCAGCGCCGCGGCGACCAGCAGTTTGTCGGCGATCGGGTCGAGCATGCGGCCGAGCGAGGATTGCTGCGACCACGCCCGCGCCAGGTAGCCGTCGAAGAAATCGGTGATCGCCGCCGCGGCGTAGATCGCCAGCGCGGTCCAACGCGCCCACGCCTCCGTCGGCCAGAACAGGAAGGCGACGACGAGAGGGACCGCGACCACCCGACCATAAGTCAGAATGTTCGGCAGATTCCAGGCGCGACTGGCGACTCGGGTTGGGGTATTGGCCATTGGCCCGCCAACAGACATTGAAGGCCGCCTTCCGTCAATAGACCCTTCTTGCGCGGCACGCTCGCGGCGTTTCGTCACTCGCAATATCTGGGGATGATCGGCTTGCGGACAACGGGCGCGGGCCGACTTGGTCTAATGTCGCGTCCTGTCCGCGTGAGGAGCCCCGCCATGTCCAACGTCCACGTCGTCGATCATCCCTTGGTGCAGCACAAGCTGACGCTGATGCGCGACAAGAACGTTTCCACCAAGGGATTTCGCCAGCTGCTCAACGAGATCGGCATGTTGCTGTGCTACGAGGTGACGCGCGATCTGCCGCTGGAAATGGTCGAAGTGGAGACGCCGCTGGCCAAGACGATGAAGCCGACGATCGCGGGCAAGAAGCTGGTCTTCGCGCCGATCTTACGCGCCGGCGTCGGGTTTCTCGACGGCATGCTCAACCTCGTGCCGAGCGCGCGCGTCGCCCATATCGGGCTCTACCGCGATCCCAAGACGCTCGAGGCGGTCGAATATTATTTCAAGGCGCCGGCCGACATTGCCGATCGGCTGGTCATCGTCATGGACCCGATGCTCGCCACCGGCAATTCCGCAGTGGCCGCGATCGAGCGCTTGAAGAGCCGCGGCGTCAAGGACATCCGCTTCGTCTGCCTGCTGGCCGCTCCGGAAGGCATCGCGCACCTGACCAAGGCCCATCCCGACGTGGAGATCTGGACCGCGGCGATCGACGAAAAGCTCAACGACCACGGCTATATCGTGCCCGGCCTCGGCGACGCGGGGGACAGGATGTTCGGGACGAAGTAGGGCTTGTAAGCGCGCGCGCCTGCAAAAGGCCCCACTATTCCGCCCGCTTCTGTGTATCGATGCGGAAGGGGTGCGCGGGGTAGACGCCGAGAATGCGCACCTCGCGCGAGAAGAATTCGAGTTCCTCGAGCGCGCGCGCGAGCGGCGGATCGTCGGGATGGCCGTCGACGTCGGCGAGGAATTGGGTCGCCGAGAATTCGCCCTCGACCATGTAGCTCTCCAACTTGGTCATGTTGACGCCGTTGGTGGCGAAACCGCCGAGCGCCTTGTAGAGCGCGGCGGGGACGTTGCGCACGCGAAAGACGAAGGTCGTCACCAGCGGGCCGTTGTGCGCGGCCGCCCAATGCGGCGTCTTGGAGAGCACGACGAAGCGCGTGGTGTTGTGCGTTTCGTCCTCCACGTCGGCGGCGAGCGTCGTCAAGCCGTAGATCTCGCCGGCGAGCTTGGTCGCCAGCGAGGCGCGCGCGGGATCGCGCCATTCCGCGACTTCCCTCGCGGAGCCGGCGGTGTCGCCGGAGATCATCGGCTTGAGGCCGTAGCGGCGGATGATCTTGCGGCATTGGCCGAGCGCGTGGACGTGGCTGTAGACGCTGCGCAAGCCTTCGAGCTTCGCGCCGGGAACGCCCAGCAGCTGAAAATGAATCGGCAGGAAGGTTTCGGCGACGATGTGCAGGCCGGAAGCGGGCAGCATCGCGTGGATGTCGGCGACGCGCCCGGCGATCGAATTCTCGATCGGGATCATGCCGAGATCGGCCGATTCGTCCTGCAGCGCGGCGAACGCGTCCTCGAACGTCGCGCAGGGGAGCGGCGTGCAGCCGGGGTAATTGTCGAGGCAGGCGATGTGCGAATTGGCGCCTGGTTCGCCCTGGTAGGCGATGATCTTGGCTTCGGTCATGGCTTTCCTCTGGGCGCCAGCATTTCGCGGGCGCGGCGCAAGTCTTCGGGCGTGTCGACGCCGAGCGGCGCGACGTCGACGAGCGCGATGTCGATGCGCATGCCGGCCTCCAGCGCGCGCAATTGTTCGAGCTTTTCGCGCCGCTCCAACGGCGAGGGTGGCAGCGCGACGAATCGCGCGAGCGCATCGCGGCGATAGGCGTATAGCCCGATGTGGTGCAGCAGCGGCCCCTCGCCCCAGGGCGCTCGGGCCCGCGTGAAATAGAGCGCGCGCAGGCGCCCCGGGCCGACCTCGGTCCCTACCGCCTTGACGACGTTGGGATCGTCGCGCTCTTCGGCGCGCTTGATCTCCGTCGCCAGCGTCGCGATGTCGACCGCGGGATCCCTCAGCGGGCCGACCGCGGCGCGCACGGCGCTGCGCTCGATGGTCGGAAGATCGCCCTGCACGTTGACGACGACGTCGTAGCGCCCCTCGGGATCGAAGGCGCCGACCGCCTCGAAAATCCGGTCGGAGCCGGACGCATGGTCGGGACGCGTCAGCACGGCGCGCCCCCCGATCGCCTCGATCGCCTCGACGATCCTTCGATCGTCGGCCGCGACCAGGACCGGCCCGACGCCGGCTTCGACGGCGCGCCGCCAGACGTGGACGATCATCGGCTCGCCGTGGATTTCGGCGAGCGGCTTGCCGGGCAGGCGCGTCGAGGTCATGCGCGCGGGGATGAGGACGATGGCTTCGGTCATAGACGGGTTCGGCTCGCGCGAGGCCCAAAAAAGCCCGCCGCGCCGCGCTTATACGTGTTGCCAAGGCCGGCGCAAAGCGGCTAATCAGATTTTCCGCCGGGGCTTCGGGCGCCCCGCCGATCGACGTTCAGATGGGGGCTCAGCGCGAATGCAAACGACGACCGCCAACAAGATCGCTCTCGCCGTCCTCGGCACATTGCTCGGAACGATGGCGCTCGGCGTGTTCGCCAACGCGGTCTTCGCGCCCGCCAAACTGGAAAAGCCCGGCTACGAACTGCCTAGCGGGCCGGCGCCCGCCGCGGCTACGGCCGCCGCGCCCGCCGCCGCTCCGGCGCCCGAGGTTTCGCTCGCCGATCTGCTCGCCAAGGCGGATCCCGCCAAGGGGCAATCCTACGCCAAGGCGTGTGAAGCCTGCCATACGTTCGACAAGGGCGGCGCCGCCAAGGTCGGCCCGCCGCTTTACGGCGTCGTCGGCCGCCCGGTCGCCTCGATCGCCGGCTTCTCCTATTCCGACGGCCTGAAGGCGTTGGGCGGCGATTGGACTTACGAGACGCTCAATAAATGGATCACCAAGCCGTCGGCCTTCGTCAAGGGCACCAAGATGTCCTACCCGGGCGAACCGGACGCGCAAAAGCGCGCAGACATTCTCGCCTATCTCCAGACGTTGTCGGACAGCCCGGTCCCCTTCCCGAAGTGAGAGGCGAAAGACCGGCGTCGAACTCTCGAAGGGTCGGGATTTTCCCGACCCTTTTGCTTTGGCGCGCCCTTGCGCGCAGGCGCGATTGAGGGTCAACTCGCGCCGAAAATATGGCTAGGGGAGAAAGACATGGATCTCGGCGTCACCGATAAAGTCCGCCCGCTCATCGCTGCGGTCCGCGCGATGGTGCGCGACGAAATCATGCCGCTCGAAGAGGAATACGAGGCCGAGGTCGGGCGCGACGGAGATCGCTGGACGCCGACGGCGCGCATGGTCGAAATCCGCGAATCGCTGAAGAAAAAGGCCCGCGCCCAGGGCTTATGGAACTTCTGGCTCACCGGTTCCGACAAGGGCTACGGCCTGACGACGGTCGAGTACGCATATCTTGCGGAAGAAATGGGCTGGTCGTCGCTCGCCTCCGAGGTGTTCAACTGCTCGGCCCCCGACACCGGCAACATGGAGGTGCTGGAGCGCTACGGCTCGCCCGAGCAAAAGCAACGCTGGCTGCCCGATCTGCTCGAGGGCCGCGCGCGCTCGGCCTATTTGATGACGGAGCCCGGCGTCGCCTCGTCCGACGCCACCAACATCGCGATGGACGCGCGGCTCGATGGCGACGAATGGGTGCTCAACGGCGAAAAGTGCTGGTCGTCGGGCGCCGGCGATCCGCGTTGCTCGCTCTATATCGTGATGGCGCTGACCGACCCCGAAGCTTCGCGCCATTCGCGCCATTCGATGCTGCTGGTTCCCGCCGCGAGCAAGGGCGCCGAAAAGGTGCGGGCGCTGACGATCTACGGCGCCGACGACGCGCCGCACGGCCATCTGCACATTCGCTTCACCGATGTTCGCGTGCCCAAGGACGCGCTGATTCTGGGGCGCGGGCGCGGCTTCGAAATCGCGCAGGGCCGGCTGGGGCCGGGGCGCATCCACCACTGCATGCGCGCGATCGGCCAAGCTGAACGCGCCCTCGAGGCGATGTGCCGGCGTTCGGTGGCGCGCGAGGCTTTCGGCAAGAAGCTCGCGGCGCTCGGCGCCAATCGCGACATCATCGCCGAAGCGCGCATGAGCATCGAAATGGCGCGCCTGCTGTGCCTCAAGGCCGCGTGGGCGATGGACACGCAAGGGGTGCGCGCCGCCGCGCCGCTCATCTCGCAGATCAAGGTGATCGCGCCGCGCGTCGCGCTCGAGGTGATCGACCAGGCGGTGCAGATGCACGGCGGCGCCGGCGTCAGCCAGGACTTTCCGCTCGCGCGGATGTGGGCGAACGTGCGCACCCTGCGCCTCGCCGACGGGCCGGACGCGGTGCATCGGCTCGTCATCTCGAAGGCCGAGCTCAAGCGCTACGCGAACGCGAGCGAGGCGCGATGAGCGGGACGGGATTTCCCGAGGACACGTCCGCGCTCGACGCCTGGGTGAGCGCGCATGTGAAGGGCTACGCCGGCCCGAGCCAAGCGCGCAAGTTCGCCACCGGCCAGTCCAATCCGACCTACCTCCTGACGACGCCGCGCGGCGCCTATGTGCTGCGGCGCAAGCCGCCGGGCAAGCTGCTGAAATCCGCGCACATGGTCGAGCGTGAATACCGCGTGCTCGCGGCATTGGAGGGCTCCGGCTTCCCCGCGCCGCGCGCGCTGGCGCTGTGCGAGGACGAGAGCGTCATCGGCTCGGTCTTCTATCTCATGGCCTACGTCGACGGGCGCATCTTCTGGGACCCGGCGATGCCCGGTTCGACGCGCGAAGAGCGCGCCGGCGTCTACGACGCGATGAACGAGGCGCTCGCGCGCCTGCATGCGATCGACGTCGCCGCGGCGGGCCTTTCGGACTACGGCAAGCCCGGCAATTATTTCGCGCGCCAGTTGCAGCGCTGGAGCGAGCAGTACCGCGCGAGCGAAACGGGCGAGATCGCCGATATGAACCGGCTGATCGCTTGGCTCGGCGCCCACGCGCCCGCCGACGACGGCCGCGTCGCGCTCGTGCACGGCGACTGGCGCATCGACAACATGATTTTCGCCCACGACGGGCCGCGTCTGCTCGCCGTGCTCGACTGGGAGCTGTCGACGCTCGGCCATCCCTTCGCCGACCTCGCCTATCAGTGCATGCAATGGCGGCTGCCCAACGCCGGCGAATTTCGCGGCCTGGCCGGCGTCGACCGCGCCGCGCTCGGCCTTCCCGACGAGGCGGCCTATGTCGCCGCCTATTGCCGGCGCGCCGGGCTCGCGGCAATCCCGGACTGGCCGTTCCTCATCGCGTTCAGCTTCTTCCGCATCGCCGCGATCGTGCAGGGCGTCTACAAGCGCTCGCTCGACGGCAACGCCTCCAACCCGGAACGCGCAACGAAAATGGGCGCCGCCGTGCCGCTGATGGCGCGGCTGGCGATGGAGGAAGTGGAAGGCGGGTGAGCGAAGCCCTTCTCCCGTTTACGGGAGAAAGTGGACGCGCGAAGCGCGGCCGTAAGGGCTCTTGCGTGTCGCGCTCTCGCCCGAGAGCCCTCACCCCAGCCCTCTCCCGCGCAGCGGCAGAGGGGGCTGCCGCTCACCCCTTGTTCTTCTGATAGACGTCGACGTAGACGGCGGCCAGCAGCACGATGCCTTTGACGACCTGTTGCCAATAGATGCCGAGGCCGTAGATCGACATGCCGTTGTTCATCACGCCCATGACGAAGGCGCCGATGACGACGCCCATCACTTTGCCGACGCCGCCCGAGGCCGAGGCGCCGCCGATGAAACACGCGGCGATGACGTCGAGTTCGAAGGAGAGGCCGGCGCTCGGCGTCGCCGAATTGAGGCGCGCGGCGACGATGAGGCCGGCGAGCCCCGCGAGCACGCCCATGTTGACGAAGGTGAGGAACGTCAGCCGCTCGGTCCGGATGCCGGAAAGCTCAGCGGCGAGCTTGTTGCCGCCCATCGCGTAAACACGCCGGCCGATCGTCATCCGCGTCGTCACGAACGCGTAGATGAGCGTCAGCACGCCCATGATGATCAGCACTTCCGGCAAGCCCTTGTAGGAAGCGAGCTGGTAGCTGAAGAACAGGATCAGCAGCGAAAAGATCGCCGTCTTGCCGATGAAGAGAGCGAAGGGCTCCGTTTCCATCGCCTGGGCGCGCGAGTGGCGCCAGCGGCGCACGCCGGTATAGATCAGCGCCGCGACGCCGACGATGCCGACCAGCATCGAGCCCCAGTGAAAATGCGAATCGCCGACCAGAGGCTTGAGGAAGCCGAAGTCGCCGAAATCCGGGATGAAGCCGGCGCTGATGTCTTGGAACGCCTTGGGGAACGGCCCGACGAATTGGCCGAGCAACATGTTGCCGGTCAAGCCGCGAAAGATCAGCATGCCGCCGAGCGTCACGATGAACGAGGGGATCTTGCTGAAGGCGACGAAATAGCCTTGCGCCGCGCCGATCGCGCCGCCGAGGACCAGCGAGAACACGACGACGGCCTCCCAGGGAACCTTCACGTCGATGTCGAACCCGGGGAGATGAAACCCGACCATCATCGTCGCTGCGACCGCGCCGACGAAGCCGACGATCGAGCCGACGGAAAGGTCGATGTTGCCGCCCACGATGATCAGCAACATGCCAAGCGCCATGATGACGACGTAGCTGTTCTGCAAAATGAGGTTGGTGACGTTGAGCGGCGCGATCGACACGCCGTCCGTCAGAAAATAGAAGAACCCCATGATCACCAGCAACGAGAACAGCAGCCCGTAGTCGCGCAGGTTGTTCCGCCAGAAGCTCGCGTGGGCGTCCGTCTGAACCGAACCCGACGCCAGGACGGTCTCGTGTTTCATTGCACCGCTCCGTATTGCCGCATGATCGAGGCCATGATCTTCTCCTGCGTGGCGCCCTTGGCTGGCATTTCGTCGACGAAGCGCCCTTCGTTCATGACGTAGATGCGGTCGCAGACGCCCAGCAGTTCCGGCATTTCCGAGGAAATGACGATGACCCCTTTGCCCGAGTCGGCCAGTTCGTTGATGATCGTGTAGATTTCGTATTTCGCGCCGACGTCGATGCCGCGCGTCGGCTCGTCGAGGATCAGCACCTGCGGCTGCGCGAACAGCCACTTGCTCAGCACCACCTTCTGCTGATTGCCGCCGGAGAGATTGAGCGCGCGCTGGTAAATGCCCGAGGAGCGGATCTTGAGCGCGCCGCGATAGCGGTTGGCGACGGCGGCCTCGCGCGCCTCGTCGATCACGCCGCGCCAGGCGACGCCCGGCAGGTTGGCGAGCGTGACGTTGTTCTTGATGTCCTCGTTGAGCACCAGGCCCAGCGACTTGCGATCCTCGGTGACGTAGGCGACGCCGTTCGCCACCGCCTTCTGGATCGTGCCGATGTCGATTTCCTTGCCGGCCATGATCGCCTTGCCGGTGACGTTGCGGCCGTAGGCGCGGCCGAACACGCTCATCGCAAGTTCCGTGCGCCCGGCGCCCATCAGGCCGGCAATGCCGACGATCTCGCCCTTATTGACGTGAAGGTCGACGCCCTTGATCACCTCGCGGCCGGCGTGCTGGGGATGCTCCACCCGCCAATTCAGGATTTCGAACAGCTTTTCGCCGATCTTGGGATCGCGATGGGGATAGCGGTCGGACATTTCGCGTCCGACCATGCTCTTGATGATGCGCCCTTCGCTGATCTTCTCGACGTGGCAGTCGATCGTCTCGACCGTGGTGCCGTCGCGCAGCACCGTGATCGAATTGGCGACCTTGGCGAGTTCGTTGAGCTTGTGCGAAATCAGGATCGAGGTGATGCCCTGCCTGCGGAATTCGATCAGCAGGTTCAGCAGCGCGTCGCTGTCGGCCTCGTTGAGGCTGGCGGTCGGCTCGTCGAGGATCAGCAATTGGACCTTCTTGGCGAGCGCCTTGGCGATTTCGACCAGTTGCTGCTTGCCGATGCCCAGATTGGTGATCAGCGCGTCGGGCGATTCCTTGAGGCCGACCATTTGCAGCAGTTCGCGGCTGCGGTTGAACGCCTCGGCCCAATCGATGATCCCCATCTTGGCCGGCTCGTTGCCGAGGAAGATGTTTTCGGCGATCGACAGCAGCGGCACCAGCGCGAGTTCCTGGTGGATGATGATGACGCCGAGATGTTCGCTGTCGGCGATGCCGGCGAAGCGCCGCTCCTCGCCCTTGTAAATGATTTGCCCCTCGTAGGAGCCATGGGGATAGACCCCGCTCAAGACCTTCATCAGCGTCGATTTGCCGGCGCCGTTTTCGCCGCAAATCGCATGAATCTCGCCCTCTTTGACGACGAGATTGACGTCGCGTAGCGCCGTCACGCCGGGAAACCTCTTGGTGATCCCCCGCATTTCCAGGATTGCGTTCATCGCAAACTCGATTTGCCGCGCACTATTCACGAATGCCGAAGAGACGCCCTGAGGCCGTCTCAATGACGAAACGCCCCTGCGCCTCGACGGCGCAGGGGCGGCCTTGCCTGCAAATTACTGCAACTGGTTGAGCGTGTAGTAGCCGCTATCGACCAGCACCGACTTCCAGTTCGACGCGTCGACCGCGACGGGCATCAGGAGGTAGGACGGAACGACCTTGACGCCGTTGTTGTAGGTCGTGGTGTCGTTGATCTCGGGCTTGCCGCCGGAAACCACCGCGTCGACCATGCCGGCCGCGACCTTGGCGAGGTCGCGGGTGTCCTTGAAGATCGACGAATACTGCTCGTGAGCGATGATCGACTTGATCGAAGGCGCTTCGGAGTCCTGGCCGGAGATGACCGGCATCGGCAGATCCTTCGAGCCGTAGCCGACGCCCTTGAGCGCGGAGATGATGCCGATGGAGAGGCCGTCGTAGGGCGAGAGAACCGCGTCGACCTTCTTCTTGGTGTAGAACGCGCTGAGCAGGTTATCCATGCGCGCCTGGGCCACGGCGGCGTCCCAACGCAGGGTCGAGACCTTGTCCATGCCCATCTGCTTGCTCTGCACGACCAGCTTGCCGCTGTCGAGGTAGGACTGCAGCACCGACATCGCGCCGTTGTAGAAGAAGAACGCGTTGTTGTCGTCGGCCGAGCCGCCGAACAATTCGATGTTGAAGGGGCCGGTCTTGCCGGCGTCGAGCCCAAGGCCGTGGACGATGCTCTGCGCCTGGAGGACGCCGACCTTGAAATTGTCGAAGGTCGCGTAATAGTCGACGTTGGCCGAGCCGCGGATCAGGCGATCGTAGGAAATGACCCTGATGCCGGCGTCATGCGCCTTCTGCAGCGCGTTCGACAGCGTGGTGCCGTCGATGGCGGCGATCACCAGGACCTTCTCGCCTTTGGTGATCATGTTCTCGATCTGCGCGAGCTGATTGGGAATGTCGTTGTCGGCGTATTGCAGGTCGGTCTTGTAGCCCTTGGCCTGCAGCACCTTGACCATATTGTCGCCGTCGGCGATCCAGCGCGCCGAGGACTTGGTCGGCATCGCGATGCCGATCGTGCCTTTGTCCGCGGCATGCGCAGCGCCGGCGAGGGCGAACGCCCCCAGCGCGACCGCAGCGGCGAAAGATTTAAACTTCATTGATTGGCCCTCCCAAGGACTCCAAGAAACCGGTTTGCTTCAACGCCGCGCGCCCATTTCGATGGTTGGCGCGAGGGCCGACGGACTTGCCTTCCGCCATCGCTCCCGCGCGGCGCGGATACGAATTGCTAATAAATATGATAATAGTCAAATCCGAAGTCTGGCGTGAGCTATCCACATTTGATATATCGAGAAAATCGCCGCCGACGACTGGACGCGTCACACGAAATGAACAGGGAAGCCCGATCGCTTCAATCTTTTGGCCGCGTACAGCGCGGCGCCGCCAAAACGCCGCCGCAAAGCCGGCTGAAGGTCGGCCATCTGCGCCTGATCGCCGCGATCGAGGAAACGGGATCGGTGAGCGCGGCCGCGCAGGCGGTCCACATGTCGCAGCCGGCCGCCTCGCGCATGATCGCCGAATTGGAGGTGCTGCTCGAGGCCCCGCTGTGCGAGCGGCTGTCGCGTGGCGTCCGGCTGACGCCGCTCGGTCAGGCGCTGGCGCGACACGCGCGTTCGATGTTGCTGCAATTGGCGCAGGCGGAGCAGGAGTTCGCCGATTTGCGCGCGGGACGGCGCGGCGTCGTCTCGCTGGGCGCGGTCACCGCGCCCGCGATTGATCTGGCGGCGCCGGCGATGGCGCAAATTCGCGCCGAGTCGCCGTCGATCGAGCTCGCCATCAAGATCGACAACAGCAGCGTCCTGGCGCGCGATCTTCTCGCCTCGCGGCTCGATTTCATCATCGCGCGCGTGCCCGACGACCTCGATCCGCGGCTGTTCGACAGCCTGACCATCGGCGTCGAGGAGGCGCGGCTGATCGTGCGGCGCGGCCATCCGCTGCTTGGGCGAGGTCCCGTCTCGGTCGCCAGCCTCGAGGGCTACGAGTGGGTGACGCAGCCGCGCGGCGCCCCGATCCGTCGCACCATCGACAATCTGTTCCAGGCAGCCAATGTGGCGGCGCCGGAGCCATTCCTGCACACCAGCTCGCTGCTTCTGAGCATGATGCTGGTCGCCCGCTCCGACGCGATCGCGCCGTTGTCGGTCGAGGCGGCCAAGTTTGCGTGCGAGGGCCTTGCGCCCGGCGCGCTCGCAATTCTGCCGACGGATTTTTCAATCGTCGTGCAGCCTTACAGCCTCATCGCGCTACGCCATCGCGCCTTCTCGCCGGCGGCGCAGGCTATTTACGAAATCATCCGCAAGCAGGCGTTGGCGAGGGGCGGCCCGGGGACGGCGAAGTCGGCGAATTGAACGCCGCCCGCCCTATCGTTGCGCCTCGCCCTCGATCTCGCGAGGCGGCTCGATCACGATCCGCCCGGCGGCGAAATCGATCTCCAGCGCGACCGTCCGCGTGAACGGCAGCAGCAACGTCTCGCCGCCGCCTTCCGGCGCGATCTCCAAGATGTCGCCCGCGCCGAAATTGCTCAACGCGATGACGCGGCCCAGCGTCGCGCCGTCCCGCTTCACCGCAGCGAGGCCGATGAGGTCGTCGTAATAGAATTCATCCGCGCCGGGGGGCGGCAATTGCTCGCGGCGGGCGAAGAGTTCGATGCCGTTCAGCGCTTGCGCCGCCTCGCGGGTGGAGACGCCTTTCATCCGCGCGACGAGCATTTCGTCCTTGAGCGGACGCAGCGACTCGAAGGCGAAGACGCGCGCGCCCGCCTTGTCGGTCAGCGCGCCGTAGGCGCCGATCGCCTTCGGCTCCGCGGTGTAGGACTTGACTTCGGACTTCGCCGCGCACGCCCTGCGCGGCGCCGAAGACGCCCAACGGAATGAGACGCCTGGGCGTCGGCACGGCCGCTTACGATCAGCCGGCCGCGGCGGCGGCCTTTTCGGCGGCGGCGGCAGCCGCGGCGGCGCGCTCCTGCGCCTTCTTCTTCGGCTGGGCCTTCTCGGGGTTGTTCCGCGTCTCGCGCTTGGCGAGGCCGAGGCTGTCGAGCAGGCGCAGCACGCGGTCGGTCGGCTGGGCGCCCTTGGCGAGCCAAGCCTTGGCCTTCTCGGCGTCGAGCACCAGACGCGCGGCGTCGTCCTTGGGCTTGACGGGATCGAACGTGCCGATCTTCTCGACGAAACGGCCGTCGCGCGGCATGCGCGCGTCGGCCACGACGATGCGATAGAACGGGCGCTTCTTGGCGCCGCCGCGGGAGAGACGGATTTTCAGGGACATTTCATTTTCCTTCCGGTTGATCTCAAGAGGCGAGGTAGGGGAACATGCGAAGAGGCTCGGGGGCTATTTCTTCTTGCCCCCGAACGGATTGAAGCCGCCGCCGAGGCCGGGCGGCTTGGGGCCGCCGAGGCCGGGCAGGCCGGGAAACTGCGGGGGAAGATTGAACGCGCCGGGCGGCGGCGCCTCGGGAATGCCCGGGGCTTTGGCAAGGCCTTGCGGCGCGCCGGCGCCGCCGAGCTGCTTCTGAAACGCTTCCATCTGCTCGGGGCTCGGCGCCGGCATGCCGCCGCCCAGGCCCATCATCTGGCCGAGCTTGCCCATCATGCCGCGCTTGCCCGCCGAGGCGCCCATCGCCTTCATCATGTCGGCCATCTGGCGATGCTGCTTGAGCAGGCGATTGACCAATTCGACGCTGACGCCGGCGCCCGCGGCGATGCGCTTCTTGCGCGAGGCCTTCAAGAGGTCGGGATTGAGCCGCTCCTTGGGCGTCATCGACGAAATGATCGCGCGCTGGCGCTTGATCGCCTTTTCGTCGAATTGGGCCGAGGCGAGCTGGTCCTTGAGCTTGGCCATGCCGGGCAGCATGCCCATGATGCCGCCCATGCCCCCTAACTTTTCGATCTGTCCGAGCTGTTCGGAGAGATCGGAGAGGTCGAAGACGCCCTTGCGCATCTTCTCGGCCATCTTGGCCGCCTGCTCGGCGTCGATCGTCTGCGCCGCCTTCTCGACCAGGCTGACGATGTCGCCCATGCCGAGAATGCGGTCGGCGAGGCGCTGGGGATGGAACTCCTCCAGCGCATCCATCTTCTCGCCGACGCCGATGAGCTTGATCGGCTTGCCGGTGACCGCGCGCATCGACAGCGCCGCGCCGCCGCGCCCGTCGCCGTCGACGCGCGTCAGCACGATGCCGGTGACGCCGACCCGTTCGTTGAAGTTCTTGGCGAGATTGACCGCGTCCTGACCGGTGAGCGCGTCCGCGACCAACAGGATTTCGTGTGGGCGAGCGGCGTCGCGGATTTCGGCCATCTCGGCCATCAGCGGCTCGTCGATATGGGTGCGGCCCGCGGTGTCGAGCAGCACCACGTCGTAGCCTTGCAGGCGCGCGACGCTTTCGGCGCGCCGCGCGATCGCCACCGGGTCCTGGCCCAGCACGATCGGCAGCGTGTCGACGCCGACCTGGCGGCCGAGCACCGCGAGCTGCTCTTGCGCAGCCGGGCGCTTCACGTCGAGCGAGGCCATCAGAACCTTGGCCTTGTTGCGCTCGGCAAGGCGCTTGGCGATCTTGGCGGCGGTCGTCGTCTTGCCGGCGCCCTGCAGGCCGACCAGCATGATCGCCACCGGCGCGGGCGCGTTGAGGTCGATCGCCTGGGACTCGCCGCCGAGCGTCTCGACCAGCGAATCGTGGACGATCTTGACCACCATCTGGCCGGGCTTGACCGACTTGATCACCGCCGCGCCGACCGCCTTGGTGCGGGTGCGGTCGATGAAAGAGCGCACGACCTCGAGCGCCACGTCCGCTTCGAGCAGGGCGCGGCGCACTTCGCGCATGGCGGCGTTGACGTCGTCCTCGGAGAGGGCGCCGCGGCCGGTCAGTTTGTCCAATATGCCGGAGAGCTTTTCCGAAAGGCTCTCGAACATGGGTTCGCTCCAAAAGTCAGAAGAAGGGCAGTAGGGAATAGGCAGTAGGCATTGGGGAAACTGCCTACTGCCTACTCCCTACCGCCTCCTCGCCGCTCTTCATCCGGCGCCAACGCGAAAAACGCCCGGGGGCGCGACGCGCTGCCGGACGGGGACCGCTGGCCTCGAGGGGACAGACGGCTTATCGACGAGGTCAGAACCTGACGAAGATAGGCGTGGCTTCTAGGCGGCCAAGAGGGGGAAGTCAAATTCAGGCGGCGGCGTTGATTTCGTCGAGCCAGGCCGGAAGCTGCGACAGAGACGCCAATTGCCGAAAGCGCGGCTGCGCCGCAGGCGTCTCGGCGTGTTCGTGCGCCCATACGAGCTCGTGGGGGACGTGCGCCGCGTAAGCGCCGGCCTCCAAAGCAGGGAGGATATCGGAGCGCAGCGAATTGCCGACCATCACCGCTTCCTCCGGCTGGACGCGGTAGCGGACGAAAACGCGGCGGTAGGTGTCGGCGGTCTTCTCGCTGACGATTTCGACGCCGGAGAACCGATCGCCGATCCCCGACGCCGCGAGCTTGGACTCCTGATGAAACAGGTCGCCCTTGGTGACCAACACCAGGGTTCCGCGTTCGGCCAGCGGGCCCAAGGCTTCGGCCACGCCGTCGATGAGACGGATCGGATGCCGCATCAAGTCGCGACCGAGGGCCAGAATGGCGCCCGTCGTCGCCGCGGGCAGGCGATCGCCGGCGATTTCCAGCGCCGTCTCCAGCATCGAGAGCGTAAAGCCCTTCACCCCATAACCGTAGAGACTTAAGCTGCGGCCTTCCATCGCCACCAGCCGCTCTTCCGTGAGCGACGGGTCGGCGAAAGGCGCGAGCAATTCGACGAAGCGCTCGGTGGACAGGCGAAAGTAACTCTCGTGGTCCCAAAGCGTGTCGTCGGCGTCGAGACAGATCAGGCGGATGGGCGCCAATAGGGGCCTCGCAAGCGTCGAAGTTGGCAATCTCGATCGTAACTGGGCATCGAAAAAACAGGGGCCGGATTTCCGATGAAAAGTCCCGCCTACGCCTCCGTCCCCCGCCCGATCCCCTCGTAGCGGAAGCCCAGCGCCCGCATCGTTTCCTGGGGATAGATGTTGCGCAGGTCGATCACCACCGGCTCGCGCAAAGCGGCTTTGACGCGCGCGAGGTCGAGCGCGCGGAACGCGTCCCATTCGGTGATGACGACCAGCGCGTCGGCGCCTTCGAGGCAGGCATAGGGGCCGCTGGCGAATTCGACGCCGGGCAGCAGCGCCTCGGCCCATTTGGCGCCTTCCGGATCGAAGGCGACGATCCGCGCGCCGTGCGATTGCAGGATGGGGACGATGACGAGGCTGGGGGCGTCGCGCATATCGTCGGTGTTGGGCTTATAGGTCAGGCCGAGCACGGCGATCGTCTTGCCGGCGACCGAGCCGCCGCACGCCTTGACGATCTTGTGCGCCATCGCGACCTTGCGTTTCTCGTTGACGTCGACCAGCGTTTCCACCAGGCGCATCGGCGAGCGCGCGTCGACGGCGAGTTTCGTCAGCGCCAGGGTGTCCTTGGGAAAGCACGAGCCGCCGAAGCCGGGGCCGGGATTGAGAAACCTGCGGCCGATGCGCTTATCGAGGCCGATGCCGTTGGCCACGTCGAGCACGTCGCCGCCGACCTTTTCGCAAAGATCGGCGATTTCGTTGATGAACGTGACCTTCATCGCGAGAAAGACGTTGGCGGCGTACTTGATCAGCTCCGCAGTGCGCCGGGTCGTATAGACGATCGGACTGCCGTTGCGTTCGAGCGGCTGGTACATTTCGCGCATGACGAGTCGCGCCGCCTCGTTCTCGACGCCGACAACCACGCGATCGGGCTGTTTGAAATCGTCGATCGCGGCGCCCTCGCGCAGGAACTCCGGGTTCGAGACCACGGCGAAACGATCCTTGGGCGCGCGTTCGCCGATCAACCGCTCGATCGCATCGCAGGTTCCGATCGGCGAGGTCGACTTGTTGACGACGACGAGGAAGGAATCGATCGCGTCGCCGATTTCGCGCGCCGCCTGAAAGACGTAACGCATGTCGGCCGCGCCGTCGCCGGGAAGCGTCGGCGTGCCGACCGCGATGACGACGGCCTGCGCGCCGCGCATGGCTTCGGCGATGTCGGTGGTGAAGGAGAGCCGGCTGGCGCGCTGGTTGGCGAGGACGAGTTCGCCCAGGCCGGGCTCGTAGATCGGTGCCTGGCCTTCGCGCAGGGCGGCGACCTTGGCGGCGTCCTTGTCGACGCAGACGACTTCGTGACCGAAATCGGCCAGGCACGCGCCCGACACCAAGCCGACATAGCCGGCGCCAATCATTGCAATCCGCATCGACCCCTAGGCTCCCCGGCGCCAGATGAGGCCTTCTAACGACCGGGCGGGGGCGGGGCAAGGCGATGCGGCAGGCGTCCACGAAGGAATTCGACGAATGCGCCCGCGGCCTCGGCGCCGGCGAAGACGCGGGTCGGCACGATCGCCGGCGGGCCCGAGCGGGGCCAGAGATAGATGAGACCGCCGGCGTCCTCGGCTTCGAGGCAATCGGCGAAATTCCAGCGCGCCGGCGCGCCCGCGCCGCCGAGGCCGAGCCCGGTCTCGTCGACGCTCAGAACCAGCGGCCCGGCATCCCGCATCGCGTCGAATTCGCCGACGCTGGCGCGCCGCGCCGCGGCGAACCGCCTGAGCGTCGTCAGGCGCTGGATCATGAAGGCGCCGATCGCCAGCAACAGCGCGATCTCGCCGAAGCGCCGACTGACGAGCCCGGTCAGCGCGAGGATCGCGGTGAAGGAAATCGCCAGGACGAAGGCGGCCAGCGGCGCGAAATGAGCCGAGGTCAGCCGCCCGGCCAGCGCGCCTCGCAACCCCGCGCGCGCCGCGGCGATCCTCGCCTCGTCCTCGGTCAATTCGAAAGTGTAAGGCCCGAAGCGCGGCGCCGGCGGCCCTTCGCTCATGATTCGCCGGGCGCCAGCGTTTTCAGCGCGAGCGCGTGGACGCCGGCCGCCAATTCGTCGGCGAGCAGGGCGTTGACCATACGATGACGCTCCAGCCGGCCCTTGCCGACGAAGGCTTGGCTGACGATATAGACGCGGTAGTGCGTCTCGCCGGCCGCGCCCGCGCCCGCATGGCCCTTGTGGCGATCCGATTCGTCGACGATATCGAGCGTGGTCGGGGCGAGGCCTCGGGTCAATTTGGCCGCGATCCGTTCTTTCATGGTCATGCGCGTCGCTTTCGTGGTGATCAGCCGCGACTTGCCCCGAGGCGCGCGACTTGTCAAAGACGGGCGCGTTGCGTTTTGGTCACGGGTCGTTATCGGCTTGGCGCCAAAATGGGGCGTTGTGCAACTCGAAGCTTGCCGGCCGGCGAGTCGGCGCCTAAGGTTTCCTGATGGATCTCAATTCGCGACTGTTCGATCGGATACGGGTCAAGCCCACGCGCAAGCCCGCCGAGCCGGCGCCGGCGACGCCGTGCAGCTATCCCGGCTGCAAGGCCGATGGCGTCTTTCGCGCGCCCAAAGGGCGCGACCGCGAGAACGAATACTTCTGTTTCTGCATGGACCATGTGCGGGAATATAACGCCACCTACGACTATTTCCGCGGGATGGACGACGAGGCCTTCGCCAAGTTTCGCCAGGCGGAGACGATCGGCCACCGGCCGACCTGGAAAATGGGTCCGCGCGGCGGCGCGCAAGGAGCGCAGCACGTCGACGAGACCGTCTACGCGGAGGCGCGTTCGATGCGCCGGCGCGGCGCCCGGCGAACCGGCGACGCCGCGCAGGCGCCTCGCTACAACGCGCTCGCGCTAAAGGCGCTGTTCACGCTCGAACTCGACGCCAACGCGACCGAAATCACAATCAAGGCGCGCTATAAGGAGCTGGTCAAACGCCATCACCCCGACGCCAACGGCGGCGACCGCTCGTCCGAAGACAAATTGCGCGAAATCATTCAGGCCTATAATTACTTGAGGGTGAACAAGCTGGTTTGAAAACCGCCTGAAGCCCCCTGCGCCGGATTCTACGACAACGCGAGGTCGCGACCGGCGTTTCGCCGGGGGCGAGAGGCGCCTATATATGAAATTGTCACCCCGCCGCTCGGGCGACGGGGCATGGAGGACCGATGAAAGCCGCGCCTATGCCGTCGCCGACCGAAACGCCGCCAGCCGCTGCCGGCGCGCCGGACACACGAGTTTCCGTTCGAAAAGTCTTCCGCATCGATTCCGACATGGAAGCGCCGGCCTATTCGGCCGGGGACGAGCACGTGCCCGATCTCGATCCCGACTACCTCTTCGATCGCGACACCACCTTGGCGATCCTGGCCGGCTTCGCCTACAACCGCCGCGTGATGATCACCGGCTATCACGGCACCGGCAAGTCGACGCACATCGAACAGGTCGCCGCCCGACTCAACTGGCCGCTGGTGCGCATCAATCTCGACAGTCACGTCTCGCGCATCGACCTCGTCGGCAAGGACGCGATCGTGCTCAAGGACGGCAAGCAGATCACTGAATTTCGCGACGGCATGTTGCCCTGGGCGCTGCAGAACAATATCGCCCTCTGTTTCGACGAGTACGACGCCGGCCGTCCCGACGTGATGTTCGTCATTCAGCGCGTGCTCGAAGTCTCGGGCCGGCTGACGCTGCTCGATCAGCGCCGCGTCATCCGCCCGCACCCCGGTTTCCGGCTGTTCGCGACCGCCAACACGATCGGCCTCGGCGACACCTCGGGGCTCTATCACGGCACCCAGCAGATCAATCAGGGTCAGATGGACCGCTGGTCGATCGTGGCGACGCTCAACTATCTCCCGCACGACAAGGAAGTCGACATCGTGCTCGCCAAGGCGCCGCATTATCGCACGGGCAAGGAGGGACGCGACATCGTCAACAAGATGGTGCGCGTCGCCGATCTCACCCGCAACGCCTTCATCAACGGCGATCTTTCGACGGTGATGAGCCCGCGCACGGTGATCACCTGGGCGGAGAACGCGGAAATCTTCAAGGACATCGGCTTCGCCTTCCGCCTCACCTTCCTCAACAAGTGCGACGAACTCGAGCGCACGTTGGTCGCCGAGTTCTATCAGCGCTGCTTCGGCCAGGAACTGCCGGAAAGCGCGTTGAACGTCGCGTTGAGCTGAGCGCGGCGCGCCAATGGCGACCGTCGACGTCAAGCCCAGCAATCGCAAGCCCTCCGGCAAGGCGGAGGCGCCCAACGAGCCGTTCAAGCGCGCGCTCGCCTCGTGCACGCGCGCGATGGCGCGCCATCCCGAGCTGGAGATCGCCTTCGCCGCCGACAAGCCCGCCCTGGTCAGCGGCCCCGAGGGCGTGCGAGCACGCCTGCCCGAGCCGCCGCGCAAGCCCAATCCGCGCGAGGCGGCGATTCTGCGCGGCCTCGCCGATTCGATGGCGCTGCGCCTGGCTTGCCACAACGACGCGATCCACCGTCGCTTTGCGCCGATCAATCCGGTGGCGCGCACGCTGTTCGACGCGGTCGAGCAGGCGCGCGTCGAGTCGATCGGCGCACGGCGCATGGAGGGCGTCGCCGCGAACCTCACCGCGATGCTCGACGACCGCTACCATCGCAGTCCCTTCGCCGAGGCGCGCGATCGCGACGAGGCGCCGCTGGAGGACGCCGTCGCGATGCTGGTGCGCGAAAGGCTGACCGGCCTCGAGCCGCCGAGGGGGGCGGCGCGCCTGGTCGAACTCTGGCGCCCGGTCGTCGAGGCCAAGGCGGGGGCGGAACTCGACAAGCTCGGCGACGCCATTCTCGACCAGCGCGCTTTCGCCAAGTCCGTGCATCGGCTGCTCGCCTCGCTCGACATGGCGAGCGAGTCGGAGGCCGACGCCGACGAGAGCGAGGAGGCGTCGGACGAAAACGCGCCGCCGGAAAATGCCGAGCAGGGCGAAGGCGAAGGCGAGGAGCAGGAATCCAAGGACGCGATGGAGATGGAGACGTCGGACGAATCGGCCGACGAACTCGAAGAGGGCGCAATGGAGGCCGCCGAAGCGCCTTCGTCGGAATTCCCCGACGAGTCTGAGGCCGGCGAATCCGAGGAAGCGGCCGAGAACCGGCCGGCGCCTTCATCGGGCGCCGAGCGGCGCGGGCCCGACTACAAGGCCTATACGACGAAATTCGACGAAGTGGTCGACGCCGAGGACCTTTGCGAGCCCGACGAATTGCAGCGCCTGCGCGATTATCTCGACAAGCAGTTGCAGAACCTCTCCAGCGTGGTCGCGCGCCTCGCCAATCGCCTGCAGCGCCGGCTGATGGCCAAGCAGAACCGCTCCTGGGAGTTCGATCTCGAAGAGGGCATTCTCGACACCGCGCGCCTGCCGCGCGTCGTCATCGATTCGCAGCAGCCGCTGTCCTTCAAGCAGGAAAAGGACATGGAGTTCCGCGACACCGTGGTGACGCTGCTGATCGACAATTCCGGTTCGATGCGCGGGCGCCCGATCACGGTCGCCGCGACCTGCGCCGACATCCTCGCGCGCACGCTGGAGCGCTGCGGCGTCAAGGTCGAGATTCTCGGCTTCACCACTCGCGCCTGGAAAGGCGGCCAGTCGCGCGAGGCCTGGCTGCAGGCGGGCAAGCCGGCCAATCCCGGCCGGCTCAACGATCTGCGCCACCTCGTCTACAAGAGCGCCGACGAGCCGTGGCGGCGCGCGCGCAAAAACCTCGGCCTGATGATGCGCGAAGGCCTGCTCAAGGAGAACATCGACGGCGAGGCGCTCGACTGGGCGCATCAGCGCCTGCTTGGCCGCCCCGAGCAGCGGCGCATCCTGATGATGATCTCCGACGGCGCGCCGGTCGACGATTCGACGCTTTCGGTCAACTCCGGCAATTATCTCGAGCGCCATCTGCGCCACGTGATCGAGGAGATCGAGACGCGCTCGCCGGTCGAGCTGATCGCCATCGGCATCGGCCACGACGTCACCCGCTACTATCGGCGCGCGGTGACGATCGTCGACGCCGAGGAACTCGGCGGCGCGATGACGGAGAAGCTCGCCGAACTGTTCGACGAGAACGCGGCGCCGCCGAAGGTGGTTCGCCCGGCGCGGGGCAAGAAGAAAGCGGCTTGAGGATCGCGACGCGGCGTCGCCGCCCTTAAGGCGTCGGCCGTTCGTCGGCGATGATCTTGCCGTCGTCGGGTAGGGCGCCGGGGGCGACGAATTCCACCGCGCCGCGCATCTTGGTCACGCTCTGCAACGTTGCCGCGACCTCCTTCTCCAGACCCGCACGCGGGTTCGCAGCCTCGGCGACGAGGGTCATCGCGTCCTTCTCGCCTTCGCGGCGCACGATCAGCCTGACTGCGCCGATCTCGGGATGGCGCTTGCCGACTTCGACGACCTGCGAGGGGTGGACGAACAGGCCCTTGACCTTCGCGGTCTGATCCGCGCGCCCCATCCAGCCCTTGATGCGCGCAGTCGTCTCCCCGGGCGAAGCGGGCAGGAATGCCGAGAGGTCGCCGGTGGCGAAGCGCAGCAGGGGATAATTGGCGCCGAGGCGGGTGACGACGACTTCGCCGACCTTGCCTTCGCCGACGGGGTTGCCGCCGCCGGGCGTGACGATTTCGACGAGGACCGAGTCGCTGACGACAAGGCCCGGCGCAGCCACGTCGTCGGGAGCGTCGGTCTCGTAGGCGACGACGCCGAGTTCCGCGGTCGCGTAGGCCTGCCGCGTCTTGACGCCGCGCCGCTCCAATTCGGCGCGCAGGCTCGCGGGCAGCGCCGCGCCGGAAACCAGCGCCTTGCGGATCGAGGAGACGTCGAGGCCGGCCTCGCCCGCTTTGTCGAGCAGGATTTTCAGATAGTCCGGCGGGCCGCAATAGGTCGTCGGCTTGAGATGCGCGATCGCCTGCAGCGTCTGTTCGCTGTTTCCGGGCCCGGCGGGGATCGCCGCGCAGCCGAGCGCGTGCGCGCCGCTCTCCATGATGAAGCCGCCCGGCGTCAGGTGATAGGAAAAGCAATTGACGACGATTTCGCCCGCCGCGAGGCCCGCTGAAGCGAGCGCCGCCGCCGCGCCCCAGACATCCGCGCCATAATCCTGCGGCTCGTAGAGCGAGCCCGGCGAAGCGAACAGCCGCTTGAAGCGGCCCGGCTCGACCGCGGCGAGGCCGCCGAAAGGAGGCGCGGCGCGCTGCATCGCGGCGAGGTCCGACTTGCGCAACACGGGGATGCGCGAGAGATCGGCGCGGCTTCGCAGGGCGCCGATTTCGACGCCTTCGAGCTGCCGGGCGAGCGCCGGGCTTCGCGTCCGTAGCTCCGTCAACGCCTCGCGTAGCGCGGCCATTCGAGCGGGTTCGTCGGACATCGTCTCGTTCTCCTAACTGCGAGCCTCGCGGGCCGGCCCGTCACGCGAGCCACCGTTTGCGGCGGCGGTAGCTCTTGACGTCGCGGAACGAGCGGCGATCGGCGCCGCCGACGCCGAGGTAGAATTCGCGCACGTCCTCGTTGCCGCGCAGCGCGCTCGCTTCGCCGTCGAGCACGACCCGGCCGTTTTCCAGGATATAGCCGAAGCCGGCGTAGCGCAGCGCGATATTGGTGTTCTGCTCGGCGAGCAGGAAGGAGACCTTTTCGCGCACGTTGAGATCGCGCACGATCTCGAAAATCTCCTCGACCACCTGTGGCGCCAAGCCCATCGAAGGCTCATCGAGCAGGATCAATTCTGGTTTTGACATCATCGCGCGCCCGATCGCGCACATCTGCTGCTCGCCGCCCGAGGTGTAGCCGGCCTGCGAACTGCGGCGCTGCCTCAGGCGCGGGAAATAGGTATAGATCGCCTCGAGATCCCTGGCGATCGCCGCACGGCCGTCGCGCCGCGTGAAGGCGCCGGTCAGCAGGTTCTCTTCGATGGTGAGATGGCCGAAGCAATGGCGCCCCTCCATCACCTGGACGGCGCCGCGCCGCACCAATTCGTTGGGCGACGATTGATCGACCCTTTCGCCCTTGAAACGAATCTCGCCCTTGGTGACCTCGCCGCGTTCCGCGCGCAGCAGGTTCGAGATCGCCTTCAGTGTCGTGGTCTTGCCGGCGCCGTTGGCTCCGAGCAAGGCGACGATCCCGCCCCTGGCGACGCGGAGCGAAACGCCTTTCAGCACCAGGACGACGCTGTTGTAGATGACTTCGATATTGGCGACGTCGAGGATCGGGGCGGGGGAGTTGGCGGTCATCGGGCAGGGGTCGCGTTGAGGGGGGAGCGACGAAGATACGCATACATCTCTGCAACGGAGCGGCTATTCGCCCGGCCCCTCACCCAACCTCTCCCCGCAAGCGGGGAGAGGAGTGCGCGGCGCCCTTCTTCCCCTCTCCCCGCTTGCGGGGAGAGGCAGGGTGAGGGGCGCGGGGGATTGGCCGCAGGCTTCACGAGTTGCGCCCGAATGGCAGCCTCTCTCACGACTTGTTGTCGCACGGCTCGGTGCGGGTCGGCCAACCCGCATTCTTCTCGGCGTAAGCCTTGGCGGCTTCGTTGAGCAGCGGCTCGACCTTGTCGGTCGCCGGCGCGATCGGATCGCTCACCTTGACCCACTTGGCGCCGTCCCATTGCTGGACGAAGGTGGCGCTGTGGCTGTTGTGGTCGGCGCAGGTCAGCTTGAACGGCGTAGCGAAGCCATCGAGGCCCAACGCCTTGAAGCGCGCGGCGTCGAGATCGAGGTTCTCCAGGCCGCGGCGGACGTCCTCGCCGGTGACGACTTTCTTGCCGGCGATCTTCTGCGCCTCGGCGATGGCCTCGGCGATCAGCACCGAATTGTAGACGCCGCGATCATAGAGAACCTGGCCGAATTCGCCGGCCGGGGTCTGGCTCTTGCCGGCGTCGATGACGAGCTTCTTGATGTCGCGCATCGCTGGAAAGTCGGTCCCGGTGGCGTGCCAATTGAGCTCCTTGAAGCCCTTGGCGCCGTCGCCCGCCGCGGCCGCGTCGCCGTCGTTCGGCCACCAGATCGAAACGAACTTATCCATCGGGAAGCCGGCCTGAACCGCTTCCTTGATTGCGGTCGGGTTCATCGCGCCCCAGCCGTACATCACCAGAAAATCGGGCTTGTCGCGCCGGATGTCGAGCCACTGGGCCGACTGGTTCTGCATTTCGGCCGGCGCCACGGGGTAGAGCTTCAGATTGAAACCGACCTCCTTGGCCACCGACTGCAGGAACGGAATCGGCTCCTTGCCGAAACCGGCGTCGAAATAGAGATAACCAATGGTCTTGCCCTTGAGATTGTCGATCGAGCCGCCGCCGACATACTTGAGGATTTCCGACGCGCCGTCCCAATAGGTTGCGGGCGGATTGAAGATCCAGGGAAACACGTCGCCCCTGGCCGAGGCCGAAAGGCCGTAGGCCATCGACAGGATCGGGATCTTGTCGACCGAAGCCTTGGGGATCAGCGACAAGGTGATGCCGGTCGACCAAGGGTTGACGATCACCGGGTTCTTGGGCTTGACCGAGTCGTAGCATTCCAAGCCCTTCTTGGTGTCGTAGCCGGTCTCGCATTCGTCGATGACCAGCTTGACGCCGCCGATGCCGCCGTCGCGCTCGTTGAGCATGGCGAGGTAATCGTGCATGCCGTCGGCGATCGGGGTTCCCGAGCCGGCGAACGGTCCGGTGCGATAGGTGAAGAGCGGCACGTAGATCGAATCGTCGGCGAGCGCGCTGGTGGCCGCGGGCGCGGCGAGCGCCAGTGCGAGGGCGCAGCCCAGTCCTCGTAAAGCGTATCTCTTCGTCATGACGTTTCCTCCCATTGAAATAATCGTTGCTCGGCTCGCTCTAATAAGGGAACGGCCAGACGCGCAGCTTTTGCTTGGCCGTCCGCCAGAGCCGGGCGAGACCGTGCGGCTCGACGATGAGGAAGATGATGATCAATGCGCCGGTGACGATGAAGGTCAAATGGTCGATCGTCGCGGAAGAGATGTTCAGGCCGAACGTCGCCGGCAGAGCGCGCAACGCGATCGGCAGCAGATGAATGATCGTCGCGCCGAAGAACGCCCCAACGATCGAACCGAGGCCGCCGATCACCACCATGAACAAGAGTTGGAACGACAGGTTGATGTTGAAGGCTTCCGGTTCGGCCGCGCCGAGCCAGAGGAAAACCATCATCGCGCCGGCGACGCCGATGTAGAAGGAAGACACTGCGAAGGCGAGCAGTTTGGCGCGCAGCAGCCTTATGCCGATCAGTTCGGCCGCGATGTCCATGTCGCGCACCGCCATCCACATGCGCCCGATGCGACCGTGCACGATGTTCGAGGCGACCCAGGCCATGACGGCGACGATGACGAGCGCCACGTAATAACGCGTCACCGGGGTGGCGTTGGGACCCGTCACCTCCAGGCCGAACAGGGTGTGCGCTCCGACCTCGATCGCGCCGGAGTCGTTGTTGTTGTAGAGCCAGGGGATGCGCGCAAAGCACCATTCGAGAAAGAACTGCGCCGCGAGCGTGGCGACCGCGAGATAGAATCCCTTGATGCGCAGGCTGGGTAGCCCGAACAGCGCCCCGACCGCGCTGGACACCAGACCCGAGGCCAGAATCCAGACCAGGATATTGACCTGGGGGAACAGGGTGTCGAGCTTGTAGCAGGCGTAGGCGCCGACGCCCATGAACCCGGCCGATCCGAGCGACAATAAGCCGGCGTAGCCGGTGAGAATGTTGAGGCCGATCGCGGCGAGCGAGAACACGAGGAAGGGGATCATCATCGTGTTGAGCAGGAACTGATCGCCGGTGGCGGGAATGACCACGAAGGCGACCGCGAGAATCAGCGCGACGCCGATCCGATCCTGGCGAATCGGGAAGATCGCCATGTCGGCGGCGTAAGTCGTCTTGAATTGTCCCGCCTCGCGATAGAACATCTCACCACGCCTTCGGCGTCGCCGCCACGTTCGTCTGACCCAGCAAGGCTCTCGTCACGTCGCTAAATCCTCTCGATGATGCGCTCGCCGAACAGGCCTTGCGGCCGGAAAAGCAGGAAGGCCAGCGCGATGAAATAGGCGAGCCAGCTTTCGATGCCCCCGCCCATCAGCGGGCCCCAATAGAATTCGCCGAGCTTTTCGCCGATGCCGATGATGAGGCCGCCGACGATGGCGCCGGGAATGGAGGTCAGGCCGCCGAGGATCAGCACCGGCAGAGCCTTCAGCGCGACCACTTGCAGCGCGAAGGAGACTTCCGAGCGGGCGCCCCACATGATCCCGGTCGCCAGCGCGACCACGCCGGCGGCGAACCACACGATGACCCAGATCTGATTGAGCGAAATGCCGACGGACAGCGCCGCCTGGTGATCGTCGGCGACCGCGCGCAAGGCGCGGCCGATCCGGGTCTTCTGGAAAAACAGGCCGAGCGCGGCGACCATCACGATCGCGATCCCCGCCGCGGCGATGTCGAGCTTCTGCAGCATGACGGAGCCGCCGAGTATCTTGAAGTCGAGCGCGCCGCTCGGCAGGAACAGCTCCTTCGTGATCATCGATTTCGGATTGCCGCCGAACACCAGCTCGCCGAAGCCGATCAGGAAATAGGTGATGCCGAACGTCGCCATCAAGAGCATGATGTCGGGCTGGTTGACGAGCGGGCGCAGCACCAGCCGCTCGATGCCGAGCGCGAGGACGTACATGACCACGACGGTCGCCAGCAACGCGATCCACGCGGGGACGCCTTTCTCGTGCAGCCCCACCAGCGTCAGCGCCGCGAACACCATCATGATGCCTTGGGCGAAATTGAACACGCCCGAGGCCTTGTAGATGAGCACGAAGCCGAGCGCGATCAGCGCGTAGAGCACGCCGCTGACGAAACCCTCCCAGATCGTCTGCACGAGCAGGTCGGGCGCCGAGATCATCTGCGCGAAGGGGTCGACGAAGATCGCGTGCAGCAGGTCCATCGCTTCGCCCTCAGTGCGCCACGCCGAGATAGGCGTCGATCACCGTCTGGTCGGCCTTGACGACGTCGGGGACGTCGTCGGCGATCTTGCGCCCGTATTCGAGCACGACGACGCGGGTCGAAAGATCCATCACCACGCCGATGTCGTGTTCGATCAGCGCGATCGTCGCGCCCAAATGCCGGTTCGCCTCGACGATGAAGCGGCTCATGTCTTCCTTCTCCTCGAGGTTCATCCCGGCCATCGGCTCGTCGAGCAGCAGCAGCTCGGGCTCCATCGCCAGCGCGCGGCCGAGCTCCACTCGTTTTTGCAGGCCATAGGGCAGGGAGCCGACCGGCGTCTTGCGGATATGCTCGATTTCGAGAAAATCGATGATCTCCTCGCAAACTCGGCGGTGCGCGATCTCCTCTTCGAGCGCCGGGCCGTGGCGCAGCGCTTGCCAGAACAGGCCCTTGTTCATGCGCAGATTGCGCCCCGTCATGATGTTGTCGAGCGTCGTCATGCCCTTGAACAGGGCGACGTTCTGAAAGGTTCGCGCGATGCCCTGGCTCGCCGCTTCGTAGGGGCGCATGCGCGTGCGCGCCTTGCCGCGAAACAGGATGCGGCCGAGCTGCGGCTGATAGAAGCCGTTGATGACGTTGAGCATCGAGGTCTTGCCGGCGCCGTTGGGGCCGATGATGGCGCGGATCTCGCCTTTTCGGATGTCGAAGGACACGTCCGAAATCGCCTTCACGCCGCCGAACGAAAGCGAGACGCGCTGCAGCGATAGAAGGGGCTCGCCGGCCGCGACCGTGTGGCGCTCGTTCATGCGGCGGCGCTCCGTTCGGCCGGCGGATGGGTCGGCATGTCGATGATCCGGGACGAGCCGACGAGCTTGCCCTTGCGGCCGTCCTCATAGGTGATCTCGGCCGAGATCGCCGCCTCGGCGGCGCCGTCGTAGAGGCCCTCGACCAGCGGCGCGTAGCGCTCGGCGATGAAGCTGCGGCGCACCTTTTGCGTGCGCGTCAGCTCGCCGTCGTCGGCGTCGAGTTCCTTGGGCAGGATGAGAAAGCGTTTGATCTGCGCGCCGGCCATCACCGGTTCGTTCGCCAGCGCCCGGTTGACCGCGTCGACGTGCTTGGCGATCAGTTCGGCGACTCGCGGGTTGCCGGCGAGCTCCTGATAAGAGGCGTAGCCGACCGCGTTGCGCTCGGCCCAATTGCCGACCGAAGCCAGTTCGATGTTGAGCATGACGGCGACGAAGTCGCGGCCCTGGCCGATCGCCACCGCCTCGCGGATGTCGGAGAAGAACTTGAGCTTGTTCTCGATGTATTTGGGCGCGAACAACTGCCCGCCCGCGAGGCGGCCGACGTCTTTGGCGCGGTCGATGATCTTGAGCTGGCCGTCGGGCTCGAAGAAGCCGGCGTCGCCGGTCTTGACGAAGCCGTCTTCGGTCAGCGCCTCGCGCGTCTTGTCCGGCTCGCGGAAATAATCGACGAACATGCCCGGCGATTTGAACTGCACCTCGCCGTCCTCGGCGATGCGCAGCTCGACGTGTGGCGCGGGCGGCCCGACCGCATCCGCGCGCACCGCGCCGTCGGCCTGGGCGGTGACGTAGAGAAACGCCTCGGTCTGGCCGTAGAGCTGTTTGAGGTTGAGGCCGAGCGAGCGATAGAACGCGAACAGGTCCGCTCCGATCGCCTCGCCCGCGGTGTAGGCGACCCGTATCTTGGTGAAGCCGAGCACGTTCTTCAGCGGGCCGTAGATCAGCGCTTCGCCGAGCGCATAGTGCAGCCGCGCCAGCCAGGGAACGCGTCGCCCGTTGGCGATGGCCTCGCCCCAGCGGCGCGCAACGCCCATGAAGTGACGGAACAGCCAGCGCTTGGGCGCGCTCGCGTCCTCCATGCGGATCATCACCCGCGTCAGCAGCGCCTCGAACACCCGCGGCGGCGCGAAATGAAACGTCGGCCCGATTTCGCGTAGGTCGTCGGCGGCGGTGTCGGCGCTTTCCGGGCAGGCCATGCAAAATCCCGCCACGAGGCCTTGCGCGTAGTTGAGATAATGATCGCCGACCCAGGCGAGCGGCAGATAGGCCAGCACCTCGTCGCGATCGGTCAGATTGTCGAAGGCGACGGTGTCGCGCGCCGCCGCGATGCAGCGCTCGCCGCTCAGCACGACGCCTTTGGATCGCCCCGTCGTGCCCGAGGTGTAGAGGATCACCGACGGGTCTTTGCCCTCGCCGGCGCTGATGCGCGCGTCGAGCGCGGCCGCGCGTCCAGCGTCGGCGAGCGCGTCGCGGCCTGCGGCGATCACCGCCTCGAACGAGCGCAGCCGCGGCTCGCTGTAATCGCTCAGGCCGCGCTCCTCGTCGTAAATGACGAGCGCGAGATTGGGCAGCCGAGCGGCGACGGAGAAGATCTTGTCGACCTGCTCCTGATCTTGCGCGGCGATGAATTTCGCTCCGGCGTGGTCGAGCACGAGCGCGAGTTCGTCGGCGACCGAATCGGCGTAGACGGGGACGGGAACGGCGCCGAGCATCTGCGCCGCCGCGATGGTCCAGTATAGGCGCGGACGGTTGGCGCCGACGACGGCGATACGGTCGCCCTTCTCGAGCCCCAACGCGTCGAGCCCTTGCGCGAGCGCGCAGGTTTCGGCGTAGACTTGGCTCCAGGTCCAAGTCTGCCAAATGCCGAAATCCTTATGACGAAAGCCCGGACGCCCGCCCCGCACCCGCGCGTGCATGCGCAGCAGCTTGGCGAAGGTGTCGTCGGCGTTCGCTCGCTTAGGCGGCAAGCCCAACCCGTCCCTCCCTTTTGTCGTTTCCAGCGACGAACGCCGCGGCTCGACGCCAACGGTCTCGCGTGGACTTCGCGCTCAGATCAGCAGACGGCGCGCGGTTCCGATAGCCCTACGAAAGTTGTGGTTGCACGAGAAACGGGCGCCCTCGCGCTCGGCGCGTCACGCCGATCGCGGCGCGAGGGCTTGCGTTACGGCGTCGCTTCGGCCTGTATCGGCGGCGGGCGGGGAATCGCAATGATCCGCGAAAACCCCGCCGTCGCGATTTGATCAGGAGGAAGGCGAAATGAATCTGACTGGCGCAGCGGCGATCGTCACCGGCGGCGGTTCGGGATTGGGCAGAGCGACCGCGGCGGCGTTCGCCGTCAAGGGGGCCCGCGTCGCGGTGCTCGATCGCAACGCCGCGGCGGCCGAAGAAGTGGCCGACGCGATCGGCGGCCTCGCCGCGCCCTGCGACGTCAGCGACGCCGCCTCGGCCGAAGCGGCCATCGCCAAGGCCGAAGCCGCCCATGGGCCGGCGCGCATCCTGATCAATTGCGCCGGGATCGGCACGCCCAAGCGGGTGGTCGGGCGCGACGGGCCGCAGCCGCTCGGCGATTTCGAGACCGTGATCCGGGTCAATCTCATCGGCACGTTCAACATGATTCGGCTCGTGGCGGCGGCGATGGTCAAGCTCGCGCCGCTCGACGGCGGTGAAAGAGGCGTCATCATCTCGACCGCCTCGGTGGCGGCCTATGAAGGCCAGGTCGGCCAGGCCGCCTATTCCGCCTCCAAGGGCGGCGTCGTCGCCATGACCTTGCCGATCGCGCGCGAATTGGCGCAGTTCGGCATTCGCGTCAACGCCATCGCGCCGGGGTTGTTTCTTACCCCGATGCTGCTCGGCTTGCCGCAAGAAGCGCAGGATTCGCTGGGGCGTTCGGTCCCATATCCCGCGCGCCTCGGGGAGCCCGCGGAATACGCGGCCCTCGCCGCGCACATCGTCGAGAACGCCTATCTCAACGGCGAGACCATCCGCATCGACGGCGCCCTGCGCATGCAGCCCCGCTGAGGCCCTCGCCGGTGCTGGTCAATCGTCTCGCCGTGCGCATAGAATGGGGGCACTGCGATCCCGCCGGGATCGTGTGCTATCCCCGCTGCTTCGAGATGTTCGACACCGCCACCCATCGCCTTTTCGAAGCGGCCGGCTGGAAGGCGCGCGACCTGCTGCGCGAGTTCGACGCCGTCGGCTATCCCATGGTCGACACGCGCGCCAAATTCATTGCGCCTTCGTCCTATGGCGACGACATCGTCATCAACACGCGCGTCTCGCTCGGCCCGCATCCCGACGATCCCGAGCGCCTCGAGTTCCCGCCCGATCCCGCCGATCGTGATCGCGCGGCCTTCCGGCCAGAGCGAGACCGCGCATGGCCATTAGGCGCGCTAGGACTCCGCGGCCCCTGCCGGTCGACGGCGAGGCCGGCGGGGCGGATCCGGTCGACGTTCCGCTCGACCTTTCCGCTCTGACCGAGATCACCGGCTATCCCTTGCGCAGGGCGCAACTGGCGGTGTTCGAGGATTTCAACAAACGCTTCGCGTTGCTCGGCCTGTCGCCGGCGCAATATTCGGCGCTGGTCGCGATCGGCGACAATCCCGGCCGCAAACAATCGGAAATCGCCGGCGCGCTCGGCATCCAGCGACCGAATTTCGTCGCGATGATGGACGAACTCGAGCGCCGCGGTCTCGCCGAGCGCCTGCGCTCGGACGCCGACCGCCGCTCTCATGCGCTGGCGCTGACGCGACGGGGAAGCGAACTCGTCGCGCGCGCCCGCGTCGTGCAGGCCGAACAGGAAAGCGCGATCGCGCGAATCCTTGGCCCGGACGGCAGAGAGACGTTGGTCGCGTTGCTGCGCCAGCTGGCGAAAATGGAATAGGCCATAAAGGGACGCTCGTCGCCCGACTGCACGAAAGGTCCGATGCGCAACTGGCTTCGTTCTCCCACCCTGCTCAAACTCTTCGTCGGGCAGCATATCGTCAACGGGCTGAGCGTCGCGCTCGCCGTTATGGCGGTGGCTGTGGCGGCGTCCGCGTCTCTCGGCTTCGCCGCCGGTCAACCGGCGACGCTCGGCGCGATTTCCGCGAGCATCAGCGACTTTCCCGCGCCGTGGCGCGTCAAGGCGCGAACCATGCTCGTCGGCTTCGCCCTCGCCCTCGCCTCGACTTCGGGAATCCAACTCGCCGGCGCCTGGGCGCCGGCTGAGATCGCGGCCATCGGCGTCATCGCCTTCTGCGCCGGGATGGTGACCGGGTTCGGCCGCTGGGCGCTGTCCTTGAGCGCGCAATTGCTCATTCCCATGGTCTTCGTCATGGGCCTGCCGCAGGTCGATCCCGCGCGCGCCCTCGACAACGAGGCGATCTTCGCGGTCGGCGGCCTCGCCTATATCGGCCTTGCGCTGATCGCGACGCAGCTCAGCGGCGCCAACGACCGGCGCTTGATGGCGAGCGAGTGCTTTCGCGAACTGGCGGCGTACTTGAGAGCCATCGCGCGTTTCACCGATCCGGCGATCGACGTGACCGAGGTCTATGGCGCAGCGATCCGCCAGCAGGCCGCTTTGGCCGAGCAGCTGCAGGCGGCGCGCGCCCTGCTTCTCGAGCGGCCGCGTGCGACCCACGAACGCGTTCGCCTCGCCGCGACGATCGGCATTCTGCTCGACGCCTTCGACGCGCTGGTCGCGGCCCAATGCGATCTTCCGCGATTGCGCGGCGTCGCCGCGGCGCGGACCCTGATGGCGCGCATCGGCGTCGCCTTGCGCGCCGCAGCGCTCGATCTGCAGCATCTGAGCCTCGAATTGCTGACCAACGCCAAGCCGGGTCTGCCGCCAGGCCATGCCGTGGCGACCGACGCCATGCGTCGCGAGGGCGCTCGCCTCGTCGCAGGCGAGGAGGCGAACCCGGCCGAGCGCGCCGCGATCGAGGCGACGATGCAGCGTCTCGTCGACGCGCGCGAACAGATCCGCCGCCTCGAGCGCGCGTTGGGCGACGACGCGGCGGCGGTGGCGGCGATCGGCAAAATCGATCTTTCCGCGTTCGCGCCGCGCCGCTCGTACGATCCACGTGTGCTCGGCGCCCAGCTAACGCCGGATTCGCCGGTGTTTCGCTATGCCGTGCGGCTCGCCGCGGCGATGATGGCCGGCGCGATCGTCGCGGTCTCGCTCGGCGGCGCGGGCCACGGCAATTGGGTGCTGCTGACGATCGCGGTCGTCATGCGCGCGAGCTACGGCTGGACGCGTCAGCGCCGCGACGATCGGATCGTCGGGACCCTGGTCGGCTGCGTGATCGCCGCCGTCGCCGTCGCTTACGCGCCGATCGGCGCGCTGGTCGTCGTGCAAGGTCTCGCGCTGGCGGTGACGCACGGCTTCATCCGCTCCAACTACCGCCTCGCTTCGGTCGGGGCCTCGGTGATGGCGCTGGTGTCCCTGCACCTGATCAACCCGGCCGAGGCGGCGCCGGTGCTGACGCGCCTCGCCGACACGCTCGTCGGCGCGGCGATCGCCCATCTCTTCAGCCACGTCTGGCCGAGCTGGGAGTTCGCCGAGGCGCCGCGTCTGGCGGCGCGGCTCATCGCGCAAATCGCCGCCTTCGCCGCGGTGACGTTGCGCTGGGACGCGCCGGACCAGGATTATCGCCTGGCGCGTAAGGGCGTCATTGAGGCGATCGCCGCGCTCTCCGATTCGGCGGCGCGCATGGGCGGCGAGCCGCGCGCTACGCGGCGCGGCCTCGAAGAAATGTCGGCGATGTTGATCGCCGCCCACGTCGTCGTCGCCCATCTCTCGGCGACGCGCCTGGCGTTGCGGGCGGCGGGCGGCGCGGGCGAGGCGCAGGCCGAGGCGAAAGCGGCGCACGTTTGGCTCGCCCAGCGCCTTGCCGCCAAGGCCGACGGCGAACCGGCGAGCGAAGTCGGCGCCGACTTGGCGCCTGCGCCGCTGAAGGCGGCGACGCTCGCCCTTCTCGCCGCGGCGCGCGAATACCGACGCGCTTCGGCGCCGGCCTGAATTCAGCTCTTGCGCTGCCGCCGCGCGCCGCGCGTTTCACGGCTGGCGCCCGCGGCGACGAGCAGCTTGCGGAATTCGTCGCGCTTCTCGTGGATCGAGGCGATGACCAAGCCCATGGGAACGCCGAGATCGACGAGCGCCGCCTCGGAGAGCTGCAAGCTCGCTTCGATCGTTTCGGGAACGGCATCGGTGACGCCCAATTCGTAGAGGGTGCGCGCATGAGCGGCGTCGCGCGCGCGCGCCACCAAGGTGATGTCGGGCCGCAAGCGGCGCGCGGCGGCGACCACCGCTTCGTTGGCTGCCGGCGCGTCCAAGGTGACGACGACGGCGCGCGCCGTCTCGAGGCCGCAGCGGCGCAGAAAATCCTCGCGCGAGGCGTCGCCGAAATAGACCGGCTTGCCGGCGCGTCGCTCGCGCGCGATCAGGTTCGGGTCGGCGTCGACGGCGATGAAGGGAATGCGATGGACGTCGAGCATTTCGCCGATCAGCGTGCCGACGCGCCCATATCCGACGATGATGACGCGCCGGCTTTCGTCTTCGGGCGGCGCGACCAGCGCCTCCGACATTAGGGCGCGCGCCTGCGGGCGCGCCAGGGCCGCGCCGATCCTGCCGAGCGGCGGGATCGTCAGCATCGACAGCGCCACCGCGACGAGAAGAATCTGGCCGTCCGCGCCGGCGACGACTTTGCCGGCGACGGCGGCGGCGATCATCACGAAGGCGAATTCGCCGCCCGGGCCGAGCAGCAGCGCGACTTCTGCGGCGACGCCGCCCGGCGCGCCGAACAGCCGCGCGAGAACAAACAGCGCGAGCGCCTTGACGACGACGAAGGCCGCCGTCAGCCCGAGAACCTCGGCCGGATGCGCGCCGAGCACGGAAAGATCGAGCTCCGCGCCGACGGAGACGAAAAACAGGCCGAGCAGCAGCCCCTTGAACGGCTCGATGGTCACTTCGATTTCGCGCCGATATTCGGTCTCGGCGAGCAGCAGGCCGGCGACGAAGGCGCCCAGCGCCATCGACATCCCGCTGGCGGCGGCGGTCAAGGCGGCGCCGAGCACCACCAGCAGGCACGCCGCCATGAAGAATTCCGGGCTGCGCGTCGTCGCGACGGAGTGGAACAGCGGCCGCAGCACCAGGCGGCCGACGACGATCACCGCGGCGAGCGCGAGCGCGGCGGGCGCCAGGGTCAAGACGAGGCTGGCGCCGAGGCTCTCGACGCGTCCGCCCGCGAGCATCGCCGCCAGAACCAGCAGCGGCGCCACCGCGAGATCCTGAAACAGCAGCACGGCGAAGCTGTAGCGCCCGACCGCCGCGCCGAGCCGCTTTTCTTCGGCGAGCACCGGGATGACGATCGCCGTGGAGGAGAGCGACAGCGCCGCGCCGATCATCAGCGCCGCCGCCGGGCTCCGCCCCATGGCGTAGGCGGCGACGCCGAGCGCGAGCGCGCATACGACGACCTGCGCAAGGCCGAACGCGAACACCAAGCGCCGCATGCGCTTGAGCCGTTCGAACGAGAGCTCCAGACCGATCGTGAACAGGAGAACGACGACGCCGAACGAAGCGAGCCGCTCGATCGCGTCGATGTTGGTCAGCGCCAGAGCGTCGAGCCAGGACGCCTTCTGGGCGAGCCGGCCGAGGCCGAACGGCCCCAGCGCGACGCCGGCCAGGAGATAGCCGAGCACCGGGCTGACGCGGATGCGGAAGAACAGCGGCGCGACGACTCCCGCCGTGACCAGAAAGAGCAGCGCTTCCTTGTAGATGGCGAGATCGAACGGCGCGTTCATTTTCGGGCCCCTTCGCCTCGGCGCGGCTGAGCGGATCGGATGCGAGCTTAGTCGATTTGCGTGCTCGCGCGATCGTTTCCTTGCCGCCGGCGAATCGCGCTCGCGGCGCCGCTCGCAGGCGTGTTAAAGGCGAGGTCCGTTCCAAGGGAGCCCGCCATGACCGCTCGAACGCACCACGATGACGTCCTCTCGATCATGGCGCTGGCGCCGGTGATCCCCGTTCTGACGGTTCGCGACGCCGAGGACGGCGTCGCCCAGGCCAAGGCGCTGGTCGCCGGCGGGCTTCGCGCCATCGAGGTGACGCTGCGCACTCCCGGCGCGCTCGGCGCGATCGCGGCGATCGCGCAGCGCGTCCCCGGCGCCACCGTCGGCGCCGGCACCATCACCCATCCCGGGCAGATCGAGGCCGCCGTGGCGGCGGGCGCGCGCTTTCTCGTCAGCCCCGGCGCCTCGCCGCGCCTCGCTCAGGCCGCGGCCGCGTCGCCGGTGCCCTTCCTGCCCGGCGTCGCCACCGTCTCGGAAGCGATGACGCTGATGGAGCTGGGCTTTCGCGCGCTGAAACTATTCCCTGCCGAGGCGGTCGGCGGCGTCAAATTGCTCGGCTCGTTCGCTGGGCCGTTGCCGGACCTCAAGTTCTGCCCGACCGGCGGCATCGACCTCGCTAAGGCGCCGTCCTATCTCGCGCTGCCCAACGTCGTGTGCGTCGGCGGCTCGTGGATGCTGCCGCGTCAGGCGCTCGCCGACGGCAATTACGCGACCATCGAAGCGCTGTCGCGCGAGGCGGCGGCGCTGGAGAGGTAGTGGCGCCTTGAGCGTCAGCGCCAAACGCAAAAACCCCCTCGACGGGAATCGAGGGGGCATCCGCTTTTAGCCAAAAATGAAGGAGGCTCAGGCGGCCTGGGCTTCGGCTTCGGCGCGCTTCTTGACGATTTCGCGCTTGAGCGCCACCGCGCCGTCCGACAGCTCGGCGTCACGGGCCTTGACGAGGAAATTGTCGAGCCCGCCGCGATGCTCGACCGAACGCAGCGCCGCCGCGGCGACGCGCAGGCGCACCGCGCGGCCGAGCGCGTCGGAAATGAGCGTCACCTGGCACAGGTTCGGCAAGAAGCGCGTGCGCGTCTTGCGGTTGGAATGGCTGACCTTATTGCCGGTCTGGACGGCGATTCCCGTCAGCTCGCAACGGCGTGACATAGCGCAACTTCCCCTGAACGAAATGGGATTAACGACTCCAGGCGATCTCAACGGCGCGCCGGCGGCCTTATAGAAAAGCGCCATCGCCGCCAATCGGGCCCTGGCGTCTCGGGTCGGCGGTCTATAGGGGAAGGGTTCTCGGGCGTCAAGCGCGATGGAGGACAAGACGAATGAACGCGAGCGTTCCCGCCGACCCGCTGGGCGCCGTCCCGCGCCTTAACGCGCTGCGCGAGCAAATCGCGACGCGCGCGCGCGATTGCGGGCGCGATCCCAAGTCGGTGACGCTCGTCGCCGTCTCGAAGACCTTTTCGGCCGACGAAGTCTGGCCGACCATCGCGCTCGGCGGCCAAATCGTGTTCGGCGAGAATCGCGTCCAGGAAGCCAAACCGAAATGGCTCGACTTACGCGCGCGCGCCGCCGCCGTCGGCAGAAACGTCGAGCTGCATCTCATCGGCCCGCTGCAAAGCAACAAGGCGCGCGAGGCGGTCGAGTTTTTCGACGTCATCCAGACGGTCGACCGCGAAAAGATCGCCGACGCGCTGGCGGCCGCGATGGCCAAGACCGGCAAGAAGCCGCGCCTGTTCATCGAGGTCAACACCGGCGGCGAGCCGCAGAAGGCCGGCGTCACCCCTGAGGGCGCGGACGCCTTCATCGCACTCTGCCGGGAGAAGTACCGGCTTTCGATCGAGGGGCTGATGTGCGTCCCTCCGCTGCACGAACAGGCCTCGCCGCATTTCGCGCTGCTGCGCGTAATCGCCGAGCGCAACGGCCTCAAGGAATTGTCGATGGGCATGAGCGCCGACTGGCCGCTCGCGATCCAGCTCGGCGCGACCCTTGTGCGCGTCGGCAGCGCGATCTTCGGTTCGCGAGCCTGATGCCGGCCGCCGCTCCGCCGGGGCGATTGCCAAGCCCGGCTCATTGCGCGAATTTGCCGCGAGGACGTCCGCCGGCGTCCCGTAAGCGGCGGTCGACGAGGCGACGATGAAGCGAGGATCGGATCGCGAGAGGGGTTGGCGCGCGCGCCTGGGTCTGCTGGGCGCGGCGGCGATCATGCTCGTCGCGAGCTCGGCGACGGGCGAGGCGCGCAATCTGGCGCTGGTCGTCGGCAACGACGACTACGCCCATGTCGCGACATTGAAGACCGCCGTCGGCGACGCGCGGGCGGTCGCCCAAACGCTGGAGAAGATCGGGTTCGTCGTGCGCCGCGCCGAGAATGTCGATCGCGACGCGATGAACCGCGCGCTGGAGGCGTTCGACGCCTCGGTGCAGCCGGGCGACCGGGCTTTGTTCTTCTATTCGGGCCACGGCTTCGAGATTTCCGGCGCGAATTATCTGCTGCCGGTCGACGTGCCGGCCGCCCAGAGCAACCAATTCGAACGGGTCCGCGATTCGGCCGTCGCGGTGGAACGGGTGATCGAGGGCATTCGTGAGCGCGGCGCGGGCGTGACGGTGCTCGTGCTCGACGCATGCCGCGACAATCCTTTCGCGCCGCCGGGCACGCGCGCGGCCGCCAGTTCAGGCGGCCTGGCCCGAGTTCGACGCGCCCGAAGGCGTGTTCGTGTTGATGTCTGCGGGCGCCAAGCAGGAGGCGCTCGACCGTCTCTCCATCGGCGAGCCGGAGAAGAATTCCGTCTTCACTCGCGTATTTCTGAGCGAGCTCGCCAAGCCTGGCCAAACGCTGGTGCAGATCGCCAAGGCGACCCAGATCGGGGTCAGTAACCTCGCCGCGACGATCGGTTACGAGCAGACGCCCGCTTACTACGACGAAGTCGTGGGCGACGTCGTGCTTTCCGACGCCGCGCCGAGCGCGCCGATCGCCGCCGCTGCGACGCAGAACGCGCAAGTCGCGTTGGCGCCGACACGCCAACAGCTCGCCGCCCTGTCGCCGGATCCCCATCTTTCCGACGCTCCCAAGGTTGGCGCCGGCGCGCCGATCGCCAGTTTCACGCGCTCGAACGCCGGCTGGACGGTGACCCTCTCGCTGCCCGAACCCGCTACGGCGATATCGTATCGCATCGGCGAAGCCGGCGAGTTCAAGACGACGGGCCTGTCGGACGAGCTGGATCAGCGCACTGGCCAGCGCATGCCCAATCCGTCCTTTCCTATGGCGAGCCGGGCCGCGGCGACGATCATCGAGGTGCGTTACGAAACGCCGGACGGCGCCGCGGTCGGCCCCTTCCCGATCCGGTTCGATCCGGAGGTCGCGCTGTTTCGCGAGCAGAAGCAGATTCTCGAGCAAATGCCGTTCAACTGGGTCGAGTTTCGCGACTTTCAGGGCGTTCTGATCTATTTCACCACGCTCGTCACTTATCGCTGCGCGATCACGGAGGTCCGCTATGGGCTCGACGACGGCGAACCGCTGGAACGCTACGACCTGCCGGCGTGCAACGCCAAGGATCCGTTCAGCGTGCCGGAGAACGCCAAGCTGTTCCTGAAGGCGCCGCCCAAGACCAAGGCGATTCGTTTGCAGATCATCTGGCGCGACGGAACGCAGTCCGAAGTCTCCACGATCGAGCGGCCGTAGCGCGCCGATCGGCCTGGATCAGGACGCGCGCTTGATTTGTGGCGGGCGCTCGCTAAGTTCAGGCGCGAAAGCGCCGCGCAGGGCCGATGCCGGAGCGCGAGCGAGCAGTCCTGATGACCTCGAGCCAACAAGCGATCGTCGAAGAGCCGACGCTGGTTCCCCCGACAATAGCGGTCGAACGGCTGACGCGCGCGTTCGGCGACCGCGTCGTCGTCCGCGAAGTCAGTTTCGCGGTTCGTCCGGGAGAAATCTTCGGCCTGATCGGCCCCAACGGCGCCGGCAAGAGCACGGTGGTGAAAATGCTGACGACCATGCTGCCGCCGACTTCCGGCGGAGCGCGCATCGCCGGCTTCGACATCGTGCGCGACGCGAAAGAGGTTCGCGGCCGCATCGGCTACGTGCCGCAGCTGCTCAGCGCCGACGGCGCCCTCTCGGCCTACGAGAACCTCTTGCTCTCCGCACGGCTCTATCTCATTCCGCGCGGCGAACGGGAAGCGCGCATCGATGCGGCGTTGCGAGAGATGGAGCTCGACGAAGCCAAGGACCGGCTGGTGCAGACTTTTTCCGGCGGCATGATCCGCCGGCTCGAAATCGCGCAGAGCATGCTGCACAATCCCGCGGTGCTGTTCATGGACGAGCCGACGGTCGGCCTCGATCCGGTCGCACGCCATAGCGTATGGGATCGCGTGCGTTCGTTGCGCGAGCGATTCGGCACGACGATGCTGCTGACCACCCACCTGATGGACGAGGCCGACGTGTTGTGCGATCGCATCGGCGTTCTGCACGCGGGCGTGTTGGAGGCAATCGGCACGCCGGCCGAACTCAAGGCGCGCGTCGGCCCGCAGGCGACGCTCGACGACATTTTCGCGGCGATCGCCGGCGGCCAGATCGCCGACGAAGGCAATTTCAGAAGCGTTCGCGCCGAGCGACGCGCCGAGCGCGCCCATGGCTGACCGGATCGCGACGGCGGCGCCCGCCCGCCTCGACCGCATCGCCGGCTATTTCACCCAGGTGCTGGCGGTCGCCGACACCGAAGTGCGCAAATTGCGCCACGATCCCTCGGAGTTGATGACGCGTGCGCTCCAGCCCGCGATCTGGCTGCTGCTGTTCGGCCAGGTGATGGCGCAGGTGCGCGGCCTCGGTCCGCAGCACGGACGCTATATCGACTTCCTCGCGCCCGGCATTCTCGCCCAGAGCGTGCTCTTCTCTGCGATCTTCTACGGCATCGCGGCGATCTGGGAGCGCGACCTGGGCGTGCTGCACCGCTACATGGCGAGCCCGGCGCCGCGCACCGCGCTGGTGCTCGGCAAGGCCGTTTCGTCGGGCGTGCGCGGCCTTTCGCAGGCGGTCATCGTCTATCTGCTCGCGATCGCGCTGGGCATCGGCATTTCGTTCTCACCGGGCAATATTCTCGGGGCGGCGGCGATGATCGTCGTCGGCTCGGCGCTGTTCTCGACGTTTTCGCTGATCATCGCCTGCATCGTGAAGACGCGCGACCGCTTCATGGGCATCGGCCAGGTGCTGACCATGCCGATCTTCTTCGCCAGCAACGCGATCTATCCGATCGACCTCATGCCGGGCTGGCTGAAGGCGATCTCCTCCGCCAATCCGCTCACCTACGAAGTCGACGCCCTGCGCGCGCTGATGCTCAGGGGATCGACCAGCGAATATGGACTGATGACCGACTTCGCGATACTTGCCGCGTTCACCGCCGTGTTCACCGTCATCGCCGCGTGGATGTACCCGCGTCTGACCACCTGAGGGCGGACCCTCGCGGCTTTTGCAAAAGCTTGCTACAGGACCATCGTCGCGAAGGGGAGCACGACGTGAGTGGATTGATTCTGACCTTGAACGCCGGCACGTCGTCGGTGAAATTCGCAGCCTTCGCGCACGAGGCGGCGGGCCTGGAGGTGCTGGCGTCGGGCCAGATCGAGGGGCTCGGCGCCAAGGCGACCTTCCTCGCCGAAACGGCGTCGGGAGCCAAGAGCGCCTATGCGTTCGACGAAAGCCGCGGCCGCGTGAACCATCGCGCCGCGATGGCCGCGATCATGAGCTGGCTGGGGCAGGCCGCCTTGGCTCGCGACGTCGTCGCCGTCGGCCACCGCATCGTCCACGGCGGTCCCGATTTCGTCGAGCCCGTCGCGATCGACGAGGCCGTCCTCGAAGAAACTGCGGCGGTACATCCCGCTCGCGCCGTTGCATGCGCCGCACAATCTCGCCGGCATCGAGGCGGCGCTCGAAGTATTCCCGAAGGCGCGCGAGGTCGCCTGCTTCGACACGGGGTTTCACCGCAGCCACCCGTTCGTCGCCGACACATTCGCTCTGCCGCGCTCCTATTACGACGAAGGCGTGCGGCGTTACGGCTTCCACGGCCTTTCCTATGAGTTCATCGCGCGGCGGCTGCGCGCGATCGCGCCGGCGCTCGCCGCGGGGCGGGTGATTGTCGCCCATCTGGGCAACGGCGCTTCGATGTGCGCGATGCGCAATGGCCGCTCGGTCTCATCGACCATGGGGTTCACCCCGCTCGACGGTTTGCCGATGGGCACGCGCTGCGGCCAGATCGATCCCGGCGTCATCTTCTACTTGATGACTGAAAAGGGGATGGATGTGAGCGCCGTCAGCGACCTTCTGTACAAGCGGTCCGGGCTCAAGGGCATGTCCGGCCTTTCGCACGACATGCGCATCCTGGAGGCTTCCGACAGTCCCGCCGCGCGCGACGCGATCGCCTATTTCGTCGCGCGCATACGCCACGAGATCGGCGCTCTCGCGGCGGCGCTCGACGGCGTCGATGCGATCGTCTTCACCGCCGGCATCGGCGAGCACGCCTGGCGCGTTCGCGAGGCGGCGCTGACCGGCATGGAATGGCTCGGCGTGCGCTTGGATCCGGAAGCGAACCGAGCCAATGCGCAAATCGTCACCGTTGCAGGGTCCCCGACCGTGGTCTACGTCCTGCCCACCGACGAAGAGCGGATGATCGCCGAGCACACGGCGAGGACCGCGGGTCTGGCGACCTAATCGGCGTCGCGCGTCGCGGCGGCTTTCGCAAACTCCGGCTTCAGCGCGCGATAGAGGCTGGCGAAGCGCCCGCGAAGGCCGGCGAACGCCTCCATGAGCGCCGGATCGGGCGCGACGACGTCGGCGATGTCGGGCGGCTTGCAGACCGCTTCGGGCGCTTCCCCCGTCGCTGCGAGCCGCGCGAGCCGGGCGGCGCCGAAAGCCGGGCCGGATTCGCCGCCGCGATAGCGCACGATTTCGCAGCCGAGCGCGGCGGCGATCATGCGCGTCCACAGTTCGCTCTTGGCCCCGCCGCCGATCAGGCCGACGCGGGTGAAGAAAGCGCCCGCCGCTTCGAGGCAGTCGCGCGCGTCGGCGAGGGTGAAGGCGACGCCTTCCATGACGGCGCGCGCAACATCGACGCGCGAGGCGCCTTCGTCGAGGCCGAACACGACGCCGCGCGCGTGCGGATCGTCGTGCGGGGTGCGCTCGCCCGAGAGATAGGGCAGGAACATCGTCTCGCCGGGCCCGCGATAGCCGTTCGCCGCCTCGGCCTCGAGTTCGGCGACTTCGCGCCCGAAGAGGCGCGCGGCGAAGGCCAGCGCGCCGGCGCCGTTGAGCATCGCCGCCATGCGATACCAGCGCTCGGGCAGCGCGTGCGCGAAGCTGTGCACCAGCTTTTCCGGCGCGGCGCGATAGCTGTCGGAGGCGACGATCAGCTGGGTCGCCGTGCCCAGCGAAATGAAGGCGTCGCCGGGACGGATCGCGCCGAGCCCGATCGCCCCCACCGCCGCGTCGCCGCCGCCGGCCGCGACGACGACTTCGCGCGGCAGCGCGAGCTCGTCGGCGACGCCCGGCGCGAGCCGCCCGACCGGCTCGCAGCCCTCGGCCAGCGGCGGAACCCACCCGGGATCGACGCCGCTCGCGGCGAGCGCGCCCGCCGACCAGCGCCGCTCGGCTTCGTCGAGCCACCACGTCCCAGCAGCGTCGCTCATGTCCGTGCGCTTTTCGCCGGTCAGATGGAGACGCAGATAGTCCTTGGGCAGCAGCACGCAGGCGACGCGCGCGAAGATTTGCGGCTCATGCCGGCGCAGCCACATCAGTTTCGGCGCGGTGAGGCCTGCCATCGGCTTGACGCCGACGACGCGCGCGAGGGCGGGGTGGTCTCGCCATAGCTCGCCGGCCTCGGCGAAGGCGCGCGTATCGTTGTGCAGCATCGCCGGCCGCAGCGGACGGTCGTCGCGGCCGAGCAGGACGGCGCTGTGCATCTGGCCGGAAAAGCCAATCGCGCGCAGCCGCCTCACCGCCGCCGGCGCGCTTTGCTGGAGATCGCCGATGGCGGCGCGCATCGCCGCGAGCCAGACTTGCGGATCCTGCTCGGACCACAAGGGCTTGGGATGGTCCGGCCGATAGGCGCGCGAAGCCGAAGCCAACACCGTTCCCTCGGCGTCGACCAACGCGGCCTTCAGCGCCGAGGTGCCGCAATCGATGCCGAGCGTGACCATCGCGCCAATTTCGCGGAAAATCCGCGCCGCGACAAGCGCCGGTCGGAGGGAGCGGCGATTGCCCGTCTATTCGCTGCAGAAGTCTCCGCGCGAAGCGCAAATGGCCCATGCCGGCGGGATTTCGTGGGGCAGACCGTTCGCTGCGCGCGTCTCGGCGCACAGACCCCGGTCGAGGATATAGCGCAGCCCCGTCAGGATGGGCTGGTCCGCGCCGCGGGTGGCCTCGACGATCCCCTCCCAGTCCTCCTCGTCGGCGTTCTTGCCGAAGTCGCGAACGAGCCGGGCCGCCAACATGCCGCTCGACAGATTGCGGCGCGCCGCGTCCGCCGCGAATCGCAGGGCGAACTCCCCGCCGATCGAAGCCAGCGCCGCGCGCGCCACGTGAGCATTGGAACAGGTGCGTACGATCTCGCGCAAGGGCGCCACGGCCTCCTCCTCTGGCTTCTCATTATTAGACGAAGGTCTAACGAGCGATCGCGTCGAAGATAAGGCGGCCGCGGGAGGCGCGCGGCGAAAAAACGCGGCGCCCTCGAGGCGCCGCGCCGATGTCTTGATGCGAGCCGGCGGGAAGTCCCGCCGAACGCGCCGTTACTTGAGGCCGGCCTTGTCGGTCACGACGTAGGTGTAGGCGCCGACGGGCTCTTTGGAAATGACCGGGTCGGAGCCGCCGGTGAGCAGCGTCTTGACGGTGCGCTCGTAGTCGGCCTTGTCGAGCCGGCCGTCCGAGCCGGTGGTCAGCTTGTTGATCTCGCTCATCATCTGCGTTTGGTGATGCTCGGTCTGGGCGCCGGTCGAATCGTTGTCGAGCACGATCTTGACCGCCTCGTCGGTATGGGCGCGCGCGTAGGCCCAGCCCTTCATCGAGGCCTTGACGAACCGCGCCATCTTGTCGACGAAAGCGGGGTCCTTGAGCTTGTCTTCCATCACGTAGAGGCCGTCTTCGAGCGTGTCGACGCCCTGATCCTCGTATTTGAACACGACGAGTTGGCTCGGCTTGTAGCCGGCGTCGATGACCTGCCAATATTCGTTATAGGTCATCGTCGAGATGCAGTCGGCCTGCTTCTGGATCAACGGGTCGACGTTGAAGCCCTGCTTGAGCACCTTGACGCCGTTCGGCGAGCCGTCGGTCTTCAGTCCCAACTTGCCCATCCAATTGAGGAACGGATATTCGTTGCCGTAGAACCAGACGCCGAGGGTGCGGCCCTTGAGGTCGGCCGGGGTCTTGATGCCGGTGTCGGCGCGGCAGGTCAGCTCCAGACCCGAATGCTTGAAGGGTTGAGCGATATTGACCATCGCGACGCCCTTCTCGCGCGCGGCGAGCGCCGGCGGCATCCAGTCGACGACGACGTCGGCGCCGCCGCCCGCGAGCACCTGCTCGGGCGCCACGTCCGGCCCGCCGGGCTTGATCGTCACGTCGAGCCCCTCTTCCTTGAAGAAACCCTTGTCCTTGGCGACATAATAGCCGGCGAACTGCGCCTGCGTGACCCACTTGAGCTGCAGGGTCACCTTGTCCGCCGCTTGCGCGACGCCCGCGGCGAGAATCGCCGCCGCGCTCACCAACGCGAATACCGATTTATTCATTGAACCACCCTCCTCTGCTGCAAGAACCCTTCAACGCCTCGGAAACGGCTGGGCGCCGCAACGTCCGCTCTCCAAGCCCGCGCCGCTCAATTTTCCCTCGCGCGATAGGACGCGTGCCAGAACGTCGCCCGGCGTTCGATCAAAGAGACGATGGCGTAGAACGACGAGCCGGCGACCGCCGCCACGACGATCGTCGCCCACACCATGTCGATGCTCAAATGACCGACCTCGGTGCTGATGCGAAAGCCCATGCCGACCGTCGGCGTGCCGAAAAACTCGGCGACGATGGCGCCGATCATCGCCAGCGTCGTGTTGATCTTGAGCGCGTTGAAGACGAACGGCAGGGCGGCGGGGAGACGCAGCTTCCCCAGCGTCTGGAGGTAATCCGCCGCGTAGGTCTTCATCAGGTCCCGTTCCATCGCGCCCGCGCTCGACAGGCCCGCCGTCGCGTTCACCAGCATCGGAAAGAACGTCATCACCACGACCACCGCGGCCTTGGATTGCCAGTCGAAGCCGAACCACATCACCATGATCGGGGCGATGCCGACGATCGGCAAGGCCGATACGAGATTGCCGAGCGGCAGCAATCCGCGTTGCAGGAACGGCGAGCGGTCGATCAGAATCGCCACCGCGAGCCCCGCGGCCGAGCCCAGCGCATAGCCCGCCAGGACGCCTTGAATGGTCTGCACGAAATCCGCGGCGAGCGTCGGCACGGACGTGACGAGGCGCAGGAAAATCGCCGAAGGGGCGGGAAGGATGATCGCCGGCACGCCGAGCAGGCGCACGCCGGCCTCCCACAAGGCGAGAACCGCGAGGCCGAAAATCAGCGGCGGGGCGAGATCGGCGGCGCGCGCGTTCATGGCGTGAACGCCATGCGGCGCAGCACGATCCGCGAGGCGAACCCGATGAGGCCGACGAGCGCCGCCGAAAGCGCTGCGGCGGTGAACAGCGCCGCCCAGATCTGAACGGTCTGGCCGTAGTAGGAGCCGGCCAGCAGCCGCGCGCCCAGGCCCCCGTCCTCGCTCTTGGTCACCTCCGCGACCACCGCCCCGACCAGGGCCGCCGCCGCGCCGATCTTCATGCTGGCGAAGAAGAACGGCGCGCTCGCCGGCGCGCGCAATTTCAATAGGGTCTGCGCCGAGGTCGCCGAATAGGTGCGCATGAGATCGAGCTGCAGCGGATCGGGCGCGCGCAGCCCCTTGACCATGCCGACGGTGACCGGGAAGAACGAGAGATAGGCGGCGATCACCGCCTTGGGCGCGATCCCGGTGATGTCGAACTGATTGAGAATCACCACGATCATCGGCGCCAGCGCGATGATCGGCACGGTCTGCGAGGCGACGATCCACGGCATCATCGATCGCTCGAGGCTGCGCACCGAGAGGACCAGGATGGCCAGGCCGATCCCCAGCGAAGCGCCGAAGAAGAAGCCGATCAGCGTCTCCTGCAATGTGATCCAGGCGTGAAAGACGAGGCCGCGCTTCGAGGTCGGCGCGGTCTCTAGGATCAGCCTGTCGAGCTCGGCGACGATCTGGTGCGGCGCGGGGAGTTTCGGGCGCTCCATGTTGAGCGAGGCGGCCACGAGATCGGCGGTCGAATAGTCGTCGCGGCCGGCGTTGGCGAAGGCGTCGCGCTGCAAGGGCGCGTTCATCAGCGCCGCGGCGACGTACCAGAACGCGAGCAGCGCGATGAGGACGATCGTGACGGGCAGGGCCGATTTCATGAATCGATCCTTGCTTGTTCGCGCATCGGCGAAGCTCGCGGCCAACGCCCCGGCCCCTCACCCGACCTCTCCCCGCAAACGGGGAGAGGAGAAGAAGGGCGCCGCGCGCCCCTCTCCCCGTTTGCGGGGAGAGGTCGGGTGAGGGGCCGGGGGATTGGCCCCCTTCCAAGACGACGCTCACTCGTCATAGGAATGTCCCTCGCGCAAGCCGTGGCGCACGCGGTTGGCGACTTCGATGAATTCCGGCGTCTCGCGGATTTCCAGCGCGCGGTCGCGCGGAAAGTTGGTTTCGATGATATCGTGGATGCGCCCCGGGCGCGGCGACATCACGACGATGCGAGTGGAAAGAAACACCGCCTCGGGGATCGAATGGGTGACGAACAGCACCGTCTTGCCGGTCTTCTCCCACAGGCCGAGCAGTTGCTGGTTGAGCATGTCGCGCACGATCTCGTCGAGCGCGCCGAACGGCTCGTCCATCAACAGAAGGTCGGGATCGAACGACAGCGCCCTGGCGATCGAGGCGCGCTGCTGCATGCCGCCCGACAATTGCCAGGGAAACTTGTTGCCGAAGCCGGCGAGATTGACGAGTTCGAGGCCCTTGGCGACGCGCGCGTCGCGTTCGGCCTTGCCGAAGCCCATGATTTCCAGCGGCAGCGCGATGTTGCGCGCGACGCTGCGCCAGGGATAGAGCGCCGGCGCCTGGAACACGTAGCCGTAGGCGCGGTTCACCCGCGCCTCAAGAGGGCTCATGCCGTTGACGCGAATGACGCCGCTGGTCGGGCTCTCCAGATCGGCGACCGCGCGCAGCAACGTCGTCTTGCCGCAGCCCGAGGGGCCGATGAACGAGACGAACTCGCCGCGCGCGATCTTGAGGTTGACGCCGCTGAGCGCCTGCACGGGGCCGTCGCGCGTTTCGAAGCGCAACGACAGGTCCGCGATGTCGATGACGCTGAACTTCGAGGCGACAGCGCTTGGTCTGGCGAGCGGCTCCAACATCTCAGCGCGCGACCCCTCTAGCGGCGGTGTGCGCCTTGAACTTCGCCAGCGCGCGCGCGTCGGCGGTGAACGGCTCGCGCTTGACGAAGCGGCCACGGCCGGGCTGGGCCTCGACCTTGCCCTCGGTGACGACGACTTCGCCGCGCGACAGCGTGAACCGCGGCAGGCCCTCGACCTTGACGCCTTCGAAGACGTTGTAGTCGATCACCGACATCTGCTTGTCGGCGCTGATCGTCTTCTTCGCTTTCGGATCCCAGACGACGACGTCCGCGTCCGCGCCGGGCAGAATCGCGCCCTTGCGCGGGTAGAGATTGAGGATGCGCGCGATGTTGGTCGAGGTGACGGCGACGAATTCGTTCGGGGTCAGGCGGCCGGTGTTGACGCCATAGGCCCACAGCACCGGCATACGATCCTCGAGACCACCGGTGCCGTTGGGAATCTTGGTGAAATCGCCTAAGCCCAGTTCCTTCTGGCGCGTCGTGAACGAGCAATGGTCGGTCGCCACCACTTGCAGCGAGCCGGCGCGCAGGCCGTTCCAGAGGTCGTCCTGGTGCTTCTTGTCGCGGAACGGCGGCGACATGACGCGGCGCGCCGCGTGGGCCCAGTCCTTGCTGAAATACTCGCTCTCGTCGAGCACGAGGTGCTGGATCAGCGGTTCGCCGTAGACCCGCTTACCGAGCGCGCGGGCGCGCGCGATCGCTTCATGGGCGGGAATGCAGGAGGTGTGCACGACGTAGAGCGGAACGCCGGCCTGGTCGGCGAGTATGATGGCGCGATTGGTGGCCTCGCCTTCGACCTCCGGCGGGCGCGACAGCGCGTGACCCTCCGGCCCGGTGACGCCCTTGGCGAGATAATGCTTTTGCAGCGCGAGCACGAGGTCGCCGTTCTCGGCGTGGACCAAAGGCAGCGCGCCGAGTTCGGCGCAGCGCAGGAACGAGGCGAACAGCTCCTCGTCGTTGACCATCAGCGAGCCCTTGTAGGCCATGAAATGCTTGAACGAGGTCACGCCGTGCGCGACGACCTTCGCCATGTCCTCGCGCACCTTGTCGGACCAGTAGGTGATGCACATGTGGTACGAGTAGTCGGCGGTGGCGCGCTCGGCGCGCTTGTCCCAGTCGGCCATCGCCTCCATCAACGGTTGGCCACGGCCCGGTATGCAGAAATCCACGACCATCGTCGTGCCGCCCGAAAGGCCCGCCCGCGTGCCGTGCTCGTAATCATCCGCCGAATTGGCGCCCATGAAGGGCATGTCGAGATGGGTGTGCGGATCGATGCCGCCGGGCATGACGAAGCAGCCGGACGCGTCGAGCTCCTTTTTGCCTTGCAATCCCGGGCCGATCGCCGTGATCGAGCCGCCCTCGATCAGGACGTCCGCGGCATAACTGCGATCGGCCGCGACGATCGTTCCGCCTTTGATGACGAGCGACATGACTGGCTCTCCTCTTTCGTCTGTTCCGTCCCTAGCCGGCGTTTAAGCCTTGTCAGGAAGGAAAACCCATAACCGTCGTCGCGAGGAGCGAAGCGACGAAGCAATCCAGCGGGCGGCGCGCCCCAACGGTTGGATTGCTTCGCTCATGCTCGCAACGACGGCAGGGGACTCCCTTCTCTGTCATTGCGCGCTTACGCCACGATCTCCGCCTTTTCCAACACCGCGTGCATCAATACGTTGGCGCCCGCCGTCGACCATTCCTGCTTGATGTCCTCGCTCTCGTTGTGGCTTACGCCGTCGACGCAAGGGGTGAAGACCATCGCAGTCGGGGCGATGCGTGCGAGGTAGCAAGCATCGTGCCCAGCGCCGGAAACGATGTCGCGATGCGAATAGCCAAAGCGCTGGGCGGCGCGGCGCACCGCGCCGACGCATTCCTCGTCGAAGGCGACGGGCTCGTAATAGAAAACCTGCTTGAGCTCGTAGGTCAGGCCGATCTTGTCCGCGATCGCCTTGACGCCCTCGTGAAGCGCGGCGTTCATTTCGCTCAAGGTCGCGTCGATGGGATGGCGGAATTCGCAGGTCATGAACACTTCGCCGGGAATGACGTTGCGCGAATTGGGGTAGGGATTGAGCATGCCGACGGTGGAGACGCCGAGCGGCGCCTTGGAAAGCCCAATCGCGTTGACGAGTTCGACGATGCGCGCGGCGCCGAGCAGGGCGTCCTTGCGGCGCGGCATCGGCGTCGAGCCGGCGTGGCTCTCGAAGCCGGTCAGGCGGATTTCGTACCAGCGCTGGCCTTGGCCGTGGGTGACCACGCCGACGTCGAGCAATTCGTCCTCGAGGATCGGCCCCTGCTCGATATGCAATTCGAAGTAGGCATGGACTGGCCGCCCGCCGACCGGTTCCGAGCCCTTGAAGCCGATTCGCTCGAGTTCGTCGCCGAGCTTCTTGTTCTCGCCGTCGAGGCGCGAATACGCGAAATCCTTGGTGTAGACGCCGGCGAACACGCCCGAAGCGAGCATCGCCGGCGCGTAGCGCGAGCCTTCCTCGTTCGTCCAGTTTGCGACCTCGATGGGGTAGCGGGTCTTGATCTTGAGGTCGTTGAGCGAGCGCACGACTTCGAGCGCGCCGAGCACGCCGAGCACGCCGTCGAACTTGCCGCCGGTCGGCTGGGTGTCGAGGTGACTGCCGACGATCACCGGCGGCAGATCGTCCTCGACGCCCGGGCGACGCGCGAACATGTTGCCCATTTCGTCGACCTTGACCGTGCAGCCTTCCTTTTCGCACCAGGCGCGGAACAATTCGCGCCCCTTCTTGTCGACGTCGGTGAGCGTGAGGCGCTTGCAGCCGCCCTTCGGCGTGCCGCCGATCTTGGCGATTTCCATCAGCGCGTCCCACAGCCGCTGACCGTTGACGCGCACGTTCGACAGGTCGGTCATTCCCACGCTCCGCATTGAAAGACGAGCAACGCTATTATGAATTTGACCAAATGGTCAAATGCCGTAATTCTGCGCTCGGCGCCCAGGTTTGAGGCGCCGTTCAGAGGACCAGATGAACAAGCCGATCGCCAAGCCGAGCATACGGCAGGAGAACGAGCGCGTCATCCTCGCCGCGGCTGAAGCGGTGTTCGCCGAGCAAGGTTTCGGCGGCGCGACAATGGCGGCGATCGCGGCGCGCGCGGGCGTGCCCAAGCCCAACGTCCACTATTATTTTCCGACCAAGGAAAAGCTCTATCGCGCGGTGGTCGAGCGCGTGCTGACCGCGTGGCTGGAGGCGGCTTCGTCGTTCGACACCAGCGAGGACCCGGCCGAGGCGCTGACCTCCTATATCGGCGCGAAAATGGATCTTGCGCGCGCGATGCCGCTGAGCTCGCAGATCTGGGCGAGCGAGATCATGCGCGGCGCGCCGGTGATCCAGGATTTTCTCGACACCCAGTTGACGCAATGGGTGCGCTCGCGCGAGCGCGCGGTGAAGAAATGGATCGCCGCGGGCAAGCTCAAGCCGATCGAGCCGCGCGTTCTCTTCTACATGATCTGGGCGACGACCCAGCACTACGCCAACGCCGCGCACGAGATCGCGACGCTGGAGAAAGGCCCGCTGAGCGACGAGGCGTTCGAGCGCGCCAAGCGGCAGGTCGCGGAGACAATTCTGGGCGGGGTGGTGGCGCGGTAGGGGGCGGGGGCGCACACGTTGGCTCCGCAATCAAGGCGACGTTGAAATGCCCGCATTTTAGGCGCCGCGCAGGGGATGCGACCAACGGTCGCGCCGCCGATGCGGCGCGGGCAATTCGGCGGGCCCGAGGGCCGACGAGGGGTTTGCCGTTGGCGAATTCGTCAGCGGCCGCGCCATATCCGCACGTCGTCACAAAATTCCCCTTCGACGCGCCTTCGTCATGCAGCGTTCCGAAGAGGTCGCGGACCGCCCTGGGGTCCAACGCGATCGGCTTGGCCCGCGTCCGCCGCATGCCGGGCGTTGGGATTGCCGGTCGCAACGTCTGCTTGGGGCCGGGGAACGAACCCGCTCCAGGCGACCGCAGCTCGAATTGGCGACTTTGAGAGGTCGCGCCGAGCGGCCCCCGTAGACCTGCATGCGGTTCTGAATTGCTGACGCCTTTTCGCGGTTCGCCCACGACCGTGGAAATTTCCGCGCCGGATCGAGCCCGACCCGCCGCCGCCGCGGGCTGGCGGTCGAGTTCGCTCGCCGACGCGCCTCGTTCGACCGTCTCAGCGCGCGCGACGCCTTCGCCGCGCCCCTCCGCGCCATTGCCCCAGACCTGGAGCTGCGCGGCGCGAGCAGATCGCTTCTAGTGTACTTAGAAATGTTCTAATTCTAAATTTGCGCCGCTTGGCGAACGCAATAGACATTGCGACAAGACATCGCGCTCCGAGCGCCCCCCTCGCAAATCGAGGCGCGCGCCGTCCTCGCGATCTCCGCGCCGCGCCGGGAACCGGCGGGGGCGCTTGGGCGCCGCAATCCGTTCAGCCGCGGTTCACCAGGCCTCTGCACAATGTGTGCGGGGGCCACCATGAACGCGCGCAAGCGGCGCGCGTCGCGGCGTGTCGATTAGGGGCGCAGACTGATGATTTTCGAGGATCCTACCGCGCGTCGCGGGCGTTTCGTCCGCGTCGCGGGCTTGGCGCTGGCCGTCATCGCCTTCGCCGCCCTCGGTCTCGTCGCGCTAAGCGTCCTGACGCCGCCGCAGCTTCCGGCTCTGCCGTCCGCCCTCCAGACCGCGCGCTTCGCCGGGGACGCTGTCGTCGTCAGGCTCGACGACACGACGAGCGTCGCGGCGCTTTCATCCGGCCCGTCGACGACGCCAAGCGCCGCGACGGCGCCCAGCGCCCCGGCGACAACGTCGACGGCGCCCGCCCCGGCGGCGTCGCTCGGCGGGCCGGGGTTCCTCAACGCCGCGTTCGTCCTGCAGGACGAGCAAATGAGCGTCGCTTCGCTGCGCGCGCATCTCAAGAATCTGCAGATCGTCTTCCCCGACTGGATGAGCTTCGCCGACGCGAGCGGCGCATTGTCCGTCAAGGTGGACCGCAAGATCGCCGACCAGTTGCGCGCCGCCGGCGTGAAGGTCCTGCCGCGCGTCGCCAACATCGATGCGAACGGCGAATGGTTCGAAAACCGGCTCGGCGAGTTCCTGCGCGACCCCGACGCGGCGAACGCGTTTCGCGATCGCCTGTTGGCCACGCTCGCCGAGAATAAGGCGGACGGCGTCAACATCGACATCGAGAGTTCTCCATCCGCAGGAAGAGCGCGTCTACGTCGACTGGCTCGATCGGCTGAGCAACGCGCTGCACGCGCACGGGTTCTTGGTCACTGTCGACGTGCCGATGAACGACGAAGCCTACGACTACGAGGCGATCGGCCGCATCGCCGACGCGGTCGTCCTGATGGCCTACGACGAACACTGGTCGACCAGCTCTCCGGGCCCGATCGCCTCGCGCCCGTGGTACGAGGACGGCCTCGACCAAGCGGCCGAACGCATCGATCCGGACAAGCTGATCGCCGGCGTCGGCGCCTACGCCTATGACTGGACGCAGGGCGCCGCCGCCGCCGAAGCGCTGGAGTTCGACGAAGCGCTGGCGCTCGCCGACAGCCACAACGCGCGCATCGAGGCCGGCGGCGAGGACGTCAACAGTCACTTCCACTATGTCGACGATGCGCGCCGCAGTCACGACGTGTGGATGCTCGACGCGTTCTCGGCCTGGAACGAGTACGCTTACGCGCGCCACGCCGGCGTGCGCGGCGCGGCGCTGTGGCGCACCGGTCCCGAGGACCCACAGCTATGGTCGTTTTTCGGCGCGCCCAACGCGGCCAATTTCGATCCGCGCGCGCTGTCGCGCACGCCGAACATCGACACGGTGCGGATCGAGGGCAAAGGCGAGCTGCTGCGCGTCGACGAGGGGCGCCGCGACGGCGTGCGCGACTTCGGCGTGACGAATGGCTACATCGATTGGGCTCGGTACGAAACGCTGCCGCGGTCCTTCAAGGTGCAGCGCTTTGGCGGCGACAACGCGCCAAAGAAAATCGCGCTCACCTTTGACGATGGCCCTCACCCGATCTGGACCCCCCAGATCCTCAGCGTGCTGGCGAAGTACGGCGCGCCGGCGACGTTCTTCCTCATCGGCGAGAACGTGGAGCGCGCCCCGCAGCTCGTCCGCGAGGAGGTCGAGGCCGGTTATCTGATCGGCGATCATACCTACTCGCACCCCGATTTGACGGCGATCTCGAAAGCGCGTCTGTGGGTCGAGGCGGGCTTCGGCCAGCGGCAGATCGAGGCGGCGGCTGGACGGTCGACTTTCCTGTTCCGCCCGCCCTACGACACCGATTCGGCGCCGACGAGCGCCGCCCAGCTCGCGCCGCTCGAGGACATCGACCGGATGGGCTATCTCGTCGCCGGCGCCGACGTCGACTCGCAGGACTACGACCGTCCCGGCGCCGACGCGATCTTCAACATCGTGATGCACGACCTCGTCTCGACCGGCGGCCATGTCATCGTGTTCCACGACGGCGGCGGCGACCGCAGCCAGACCGTCGCGGCGCTGGACCGGTTGATCCCGGCGCTGCGCGAGGCGGGCTACGAGATCGTGCCGCTCAACGAGCTCATCGGCGTCCCGGCGGCGTCGCTCAACCCCGAGCTGTCGCGGCGCGAAGAAATGCTGTCGTTCGGCGCGCGCATTCCGGCCTGGGTGCACACCTCCGGCGCCGAGGTCCTCGTCTATCTGTTCGCCTTCACCACCGGGATCGCCATTCTGCGCATTCTCTTCCTCGGCGCGTTGGTGGCGCGCGACCGGCGCCGGCGGGCCGCCGACGAGCCGTCGGCCTTCGAGCCGCCGATCTGCGTGCTGGTTCCCGCTTTCAACGAGGCGCGGGTCATCGGCCGCACGATCGAGGCGGCGCTCGCCAGCGACTACCAGCGCCTGAGAATTCTCGTCATCGACGACGGCAGCGCCGACGAAACGGCGCGCGTGGTCGAGGGCTGGGCGGCGCGCGATCCGCGCGTCGCGCTCCTGCGGCAGCGCAACGCCGGCAAAGCCGCGGCGCTCAACCGCGGGGCGCGCGCGGCGGAGGAGGAGATCCTCGTCACCATCGACGCCGACACGCTCGTGCTGCGCCACACGATCTCGAGCCTCGTCAAGCCCTTCGCCGATCCGTCGATCGACGCGGTCTGCGGCAACGTGCAGGTCGGCAACGTCTGCAATCTGCTGACCGCGTTCCAGTCGGTCGAATACGTCACCTCGCAGAATTACGACCGGCGCGCTTTCGACAGCCTCAACTGCATTTCGGTGGTGCCGGGGGCGACCGGAGCGTGGCGCCGCGGGACGCTGCTCGCCGTCGGCGGCTATTCCGCCGACACGCTGACCGAGGACGCGGACCTCACGCTGACCATTCTCGCTGCGGGCGGCCGCATCACCTATGCGCCGCTCGCGCAATCGATAACGGAAGCGCCGCAAACCATCGGGTCGCTGTTCCGCCAGCGCTTCCGCTGGAGCTACGGCACGCTGCAAAGCCTGTGGAAGCATCGCCGCCGCTTCGGGCGCGGCCCGCTCGGCTGGGTGGCGCTGCCGAACGTCGCGATGTTCCAGCTGCTGTTCCCGCTGCTCGCGCCGATCGGCGACTTCATCTTCCTGCTCGCGCTGCTGCGGCTCGATTTCCGACCGGTCGCCGTCGGCTACGCCACCTTCCTGGCGCTGGACTTGTTGGCCTCGTCGGTCGCTTTCCGCCTCGACCGGCGGCCGCTGCGCGACATGTGGGTGGTGGTCGTGCAGCGCTTCGTCTACCGGCCGTTTCTCTATGTCGTCACCTTCTCGGTGGTGCTCGCTGCGCTGCGCGGCCGGCGCCAGCTTTGGAACAAGCTTGCGCGCACCGGCGCGGTCGACGCTACGCGGCTCGAGATCGGGCTCGAGGCGCCCGCCGCATGACTCCGGAGGGAGGGCGATCGGTCGGTCGCACGGCTCGCCGGCCCTTCTCGATCGCGTAGCGGCGCTCCCCGCCGAACCTGGCGCGGCGCAGGCCGCCGCCGCGGCGCGTCGGTCACGAACGTCCGGGCGCGATCGGCGAAACGTCGAACCCGACAATGTCTTTGGGGACGCCGGAAATCGCGCTATGATTTTCCGATGCAACGAGGCTTCGTTCGCTTCAGCCGAGCCCGCCCGACGACACGAAGAATTTGCGCGAAGGAGCAATTGTCAAGTGTCCTCGCGATAAGCCGTTGAAATCACACAACAAGCCGTCAAGAGAACCCTTGACGTCGCTTGACATCGTTTGACATCGCTTGACGAAACTTGACGCGGCTTGACGAAGCTTGACGAGCCGTTTGACGGCGCCTCGCTTGGGTTCGCTTGCGCCCCTACCTTCCCGGATACCAATAGTCCGCTTGCGCCTTCGTCCGGTCGAGCACCACGAACTGATTGGCGAACACGCGGTAGGGATAGCTCCATTCGCCGTCGGGCCATTGCACGCGGATTTCGGCGCGCTCGGCGGTTCCGAGTCCGACGTGGACCCAGCCGGCGTGGCCCGAGGCGTCGCCGCCGCCGACCTGGACGGTGCGGATCAGCGTGCGGGTTCCGATCTTGACGGCGATCTTGGCGCCGACGGCGTTGCGGTTGGGATTGGGCTCGACGAGGCGGATTTCGCTCCAATTGCCCATCGGCCTCACGCCGCCCGCGCCGTCGTCGGCGCCGGTGTTGCGGAACAGGCTCGCCGGCCCGCCGCGGTTGACGGCGAGGATGTCGAGCATGCCGTCGAGATTGAAATCGGCGATCAAAGCTCCGCGGCCGGTGCGATTGAGGGCGATGCCGGCGAGGTCGCCGGCCTCGGCGAACTTGCCGTTCCATTGCCCGAGCAGCAGGTTGTCGGGGTCGTAGGCGGCGAAGTCTTGCATCTGTGAGAGATTGCCCTTGGAGATGAATAGGTCGAGCAGCCCGGCGTTGTTGAAATCGGCGAATTCGGATTGCCATCCGGTCGAGGGGCGCCGATCGCCGCCCGCGTAGGGAATGTGCGCGGTCGCGCCGACCTCGCCCGCGATGTCGCGATAGATGGGGAATTCGCCGCGGCCGGCCTCGTCGGGGTCGAGCTTCTGCAGCTTGGTGTCGCCCATCGAGGTCAGCGCGTATTGCGGAAAGCCCGAGCCGTCGACGTCGCCCTCGGCGATGCCCATGCCGAAGATCGTGACATGCCGCCAGCCGTCGGCGCGGCCGTAGAGGCGCGGCGTCTTGCCGGGTTCAATGCGCCACATCTGCTCTTCGCCGCCGCGGTAATATTGCCGGTCGTTGGAGACGCGAAGCGAGGGCGTGCCCGAGCGGTTCCAGTCGGTGAACAGCATCGAGAGCGCGCAGAAGCCGGGCGCCAGCGGCGTCCGCTGGGAGTAGTCGGGCTTGTCGCCGGGCTGCGGGCGGTAGAGCGAATTGTCTTGGCAGGTGCCCCAGGGCGAGCCCGGCGCGTCGCGGTCGACGTAATGGCCGACGGCGAAGGTCGGGAACTTCTCGCCCTTCTCCCATTCGGCGGCGAACGAAGTCGTCCAGCCCGCGTCGCCGTCGAACCCCCACTCCTTGTTGGCGAGGGTGAACGTGCAGTCGGGCCCGCCTTTCAGCAACAGGTTGGTCCCCACCCGCAGCACGAACAGGTCCATATGGCCGTCGCCGTCGATGTCGATCGGGTAGGCGCCGATGACGTTGTCGAGCAGGCTCGGGTCGGCGCCGATGTCGAGCGGCTTCTGCTCGAACTTCAGCGGCCCGCCGGCCTTGGACTTGTTGACGTAGAGCTTGGCGCGGTTCTTGCCGCCGGCGAGGAACACCGAGGGGAAGCCGGAGCCGTCGCAGTCGAACGCCGCGCCGCCGCCGCCCACGAAGAACTCCCACGGGCCGTCGTAGACGCTGTCGATCCCCGCCGCCTTCGCTTCCTCGCGAAAGATCGGCACGTCGCCCAGCGGCTTCGGCCGGGGGTCGTCGGCGAAGGCGGGAGACAGCCCAAGAGAGAGCAGAATGACTAGGGTGAGCGTTCGCATCACGGCGCCTCGATGACCTGCGAGCGCAGGAATGCGATCACGCAGTCGCGCGTCGGCTTGTCCAGCGCGAGATAGGCGTCGCGCGCGAAACGCGCGTCGCCGCCGTGCGCGGCGATGATTTCGTCGAGCATGCGGAAGTCGCCGCGATGGCCGTAGGGCGCGGTCGAGCCGACCCCCCACAGGCGCGCGGTCTGAAACACGTCGCGCTCGACGAAACGCTGCGCCTGCAATTCGTTGCCGAGCGCGTTGACCTGATCGTCGACGATCAGGTGCCGCTTGAGATCGCTGTAAAGCGGGACGAGCCACTCGCCCTTGTCGTTCTTGGCGAGGCGGCGCGCGAAGGGCTGCTGGGAAAGGTCGATCACGATCGGCTTCTTGACTTCGCCGGCGCGCAGCGTGCCGGCCATGTCGTAGGGCGCGGGATCGGTGAAGACCAATGATTTCAGCGGTAGGGCGGGAATGTGGCAGGACGTGCAGCCCAGCGATGCGAATTGTTTCGCGCCCGTCGCGGCGGCGACTCGCCAGTCCTCGGGTAGGTCGGCCTTGACGGTCGGCGGCGGCAGCGTCGCCTGGAACGCCACCAGCGCGGAAACGTCGCCCGCGCTCACCGCGTCGGGCGCGCCGCTCTCGTCGAAGTCGTGGCTGCCCGTCCAGCGCACGCCGAAGCGCTCCTCCGCCTCCATGCCGAGATGCGCGTTGAGGGCGTTGATGGTGAACTGCCTGAGCGAGGTGAACACGCCCTTGCGGCTGAAAGGACGCACGATGAGATCGGCGTCGACGCCGTCGACGCCGTCGAGATCGACGACGCCGTCGGGATGGGCGACGATGAAGCCGTAACGCACGCCCTTGGTGACGAGGTCGGCGCGAACCTCCGCGCCGCTCGTGCGCGCGCTCGCAACGGCATTGGCGCGGATCGCCTGCAAATCGGCGGTCATCTCGCGCCCGAGCAATTCGACGAGGCCCGCGCCGGTCAGCGCGATCGTATGCCTTTCGCTGGAGAACGAAGGATCGACATTGTCGAACTGCGCGCTCTCGAAGCCTTCGGAAACGAAGGCGTTGGCGACGACGTCGCCGCTTCCGCCCTCGATCGGGTCGTTGTGGCAGCCGAAGCACGAATTGGAGTCGGGGCCGCTGGTGCGCGTGAACGGGGGATTGACGCCGTTCTTGCGCCGCGTCGGGATGATCGCCTGCGTCGCCTTGGGACGGCCGGCGCCGTCCTCGGTGGTGAACTTGGACCTGAAGAGAACGCGGCCGCGCTCGATCAGCGCCGGGATGGCCGAGGGGCCCGCGGCGGCGACGGCGTCGAAATCGACATGCGACGTAAAGACGCGCTCGTCCCAACTGCCGCTGAATGCGGCGCCGGCGGGGCAGAGGCAAACGACCGCGCTCAGAGCGGCGGATAGGCCCACGCGTCCGATCATCTCCCGCCCACCTCGTTGCACAGTCGAGCAAAACTCGTCCGGCCGCGCTGTTGTTGCGCGATGCCCCGACCTTGCCATGACCGAAGCCGCCGTCGCAAGCGCGACGACGCCGCAGGCCGGGCGCCCGTCATACTTTGAGTTGCGTACCTCAAGAATGATTGCTACGATCAATTCCAACGAACATGGAAACGCTTTCGGGTCACCTGACGTTGAGGGAAATCGCCCGCGAAGCGGGGGTTAGCCTCGCGACCGTCGATCGTGTGGTGCACGGTCGCGGCGGCGTGCGCGCCGACACCTCGCGACGTGTTCGCGAGGCGATCGAGAGGCATGATTTCCGCCCGTTCGCCGCAGCCTCGGACGTCGCGCGCGGGCGCGCCAGCAAGTTCGCGTTCGTGATGCCGCAGGGCTCCAACATCTTCATGCAGATGATCCTCGATCAGGTCGGGGAAATGTCGGGCTGGCTTTCGGCCCGCCGCACCGCCGTGGAAACGATCATCACCGACGTCTTCAATCCCGCGGCCCTCGCGGAAACCCTGGAATCCCTGGTCGGCCGCTATGACGGGGTCGCCGTCGTCGCGCTGGACCACCAGAGCGTGCGCGCCGCCATCGACGACCTGGTCGCCAGCGGGATCTGGGTCGTGACGCTGGTTTCCGACGTGCCGGGTTCGAGGCGGCATCATTATGTCGGCATCGACAATGTGGCCGCCGGACGCACGGCGGCGACCCTGATCGGCCGCTTCGTCAGGCCGCGTTCGGGCAAGATCGCGCTGATCGCCGGGTCGCAGTCGCTCCGCGATCACGCCGAGCGGATCTTCGGTTTCAATCAGGTGTTGAGCCTGGAATATCCGCGCCTCAACGCGCTCAATCCCGCTGAGGGAGGGGATCAGGATGACGTCAGCGAAGCCATCATGGCGAGGTTGCTGGCGGATCATCCTGATTTGATTGGCGTCTACAACGTCGGCGCGGGAACGCCCGGCGTTGCCAAGGCGATCGCCGACGCGGGCCGGGAGGGGCGGCTCGTCTTCATCGCCCACGATGTGACCAATTTCACCCGCCGTTGTCTGCTGCGCGGCGTGATCGACGCCGTGATCGCGCAGGATCCCGGCCACGAGGCCCGTTCCGCGATCCGCGTGCTGCTTTCGCTGGCCCGCAACGAGCCGATCCTGGCCGAACAGGAGAAGATACACGTAGACATTGTGATGAGGGACAATTTGCCGTAGGCCTTGCGCCGCCGTCGTCGCTTTGTCGCGGCGTCGAAATAAGAAAGCGAAACGCTTGCCCAAGGCAAAGTTCTTGGCCGGTCCGAGAGGACCTCAATAGGAGGGAAGAAAATGAAAACAGCCAATACTCTGCTGCTCGGCGCGGCGCTGCTGGCGTCAGTGAGCATGACGTCCGTGGCCGCCATGGCCAAGGACGTCGTCGTCGGCGTGTCGTGGTCAAATTTCCAGGAAGAGCGTTGGAAGACCGATGAAGCCGCGATCAAGGGCGCCCTCGCGCCGTCGGGCGCCAAATACATCTCCGCCGACGCACAGGGCTCGCCCACCAAGCAACTCACCGACGTCGAAGACTTGATTTCGAAGGGCGCGAACGTTCTCGTCATTCTCGCCATGGACTCGGAAGCGATTCTTCCGGCGGTCAAGAAGGCCAACGACGAAGGCATCCCGGTCATCGCCTATGACCGCGAAATCGAAAGCCCGAACGCCCTCTATCTGACCTTCGACAACGTCGGCGTCGGCCGCATGATGGCGAAGGCGATCGAAGCGGCCAAGCCGGCCGGCAACTACGCCTTCATCAAGGGCGACAAGGGCGATCCGAACGCCGACTTCCTGTTCTCGGGCATCACCGAAGTCCTGAAGCCGGCGATGGATGCGGGCAAGATCAAGAACGTCGGCGAAAGCTACTCCGACGGCTGGAAGCCCGACAACGCGCAAAAGAACATGGAGCAGATCCTCACCAAGAACAACAACAAGGTCGATGCGGTCGTGTGCGAGAACGACGGCATGGCCGGCGGCGTCGTCGCCGCCCTCAAGGCGCAAGGCCTGGCGGGCGTCGTCCCCGTTTCCGGTCAGGACGGCGACCATGCGGCGATCAACCGCATCGCTCTGGGCACCCAGACCGTCTCGATTTGGAAGGACGCCCGCGATCTCGGCAAGCTCGCCGGCCAATCGGCGGTGGCCCTCGCCAGCGGCAAGAAGATGACGGATATTCCGGGCGTGAAGCCGTTCTCGGGCGGAGCCAAGCACGTGACCGTCAACGGCGTCCTGCTGACGCCGCTCGCCGTCACCAAAGCCAACCTCAACGTCATCGTCGACAAGGGCTGGATCACCAAGGCGGAAGTCTGCGCCGGCGTGAATCCCGCCTCGACCCCTTATTGCAAGTGAGTTGACCGCGCCGAAAGGCGATGAGACAAATCAACGCCGCGTCGCCCGCAAGGCGGCGCGGCTTCTGCAAAAGGCCCTGCTGCGGTCGCGGTGTCGAGATGGCGATAGTCGAAGAGTGAGGGGGAGCATGTCCGCAACAACGTCGGGCGCGGTGAGCGGAGCGCCGGTTGAACCACTGATCCGCAGGTTGCTGCGCGCCACCGAGATCGACACCCGCATGATCGGCATGATCGGCGCGCTGGCGCTGATCTGGGTCGGCTTTCACATCTACACGATCATCCTCAACGGCGAAGGCCTGTTCCTGACGCCGCGCAATCTGTGGAATCTTCTCGTCCAGACGTCCTCCGTCGCGGTGATGGCGACGGGCATGGTGCTGATCATCGTCATGCGCCATATCGACCTCTCGGTCGGCGCCATCCTCGGATTCGTGTCCACGATCATCGGCGTGACGCAGGTTCACATCCTGCCGCAGTATCTCGGGCTTGATAACCCGATGATCTGGGTCATCACCCTCTTTCTCGGCTTGGCCGTCGGCGCGGCGATCGGCGCGTTTCACGGTTCGCTGGTCGCCTATCTCGGCATCCCCGCCTTTATCGTTACGCTGGGGGGACAATTGTTCTGGCGCGGCGCGGCGTGGTGGGTGACGACCGGGCAGACGATCGCCCCGCTCGACGATCGCTTCTCCCTGATGGGCGGCGGCCCGCTCGGCTCCATCGGCGCCGTCGCGAGTTGGGCTTTGGGCTTTCTCGCCTGCATCGGCATCATGATCGGCCTCTACGCCGGGCGCCGGCGGCGCATGCGCTACAATTTTCCTCTGCGTCCGATGTGGGCGGAAGTGACGCTGGCGGCGATCGGCTGTTTCTTCGCGCTTGGCGCGACCTGGGTCGTCAACGACTATCCGTGGCCCGAACGCGTCGCAGCGAACTATGCGGCCGCACATAATATTGTCGCCCCAGAAGGCGGCCTGTTTATCCCGACCGGCTATGCGATCCCGGTGTTGATGGCGCTGGTCGCCGGCGTCGTGATGACCTTCATGTCCAAGCGCACCCGCTTCGGCCGCTACGTCTATGCGATCGGCGGCAATCCCGAGGCGGCGGAACTCGCCGGCATCAACACCAAGAGGATCACGGTGCTGGTCTTCGCCTTGATGGGCATGCTGGCTGCGATCTCCGGGTGCATCGAGTCGGCGCGTCTGGATTCGGCGACCAACGTTCTCGGGCAGTTCGAGGAGCTTTACGTCATCGCCGCCGCGGTCATCGGCGGCACTTCGCTGATGGGCGGGGTCGGCACGATCTACGGCGCGCTGATCGGCGCGCTGGTCATCCAGTCGTTGCAGTCCGGCATGGTGCTGCTCGGCTTCGACTCGGCGTTCCAGCAAATGGTCGTGGGCGTCGTGTTGGTCGGCGCCGTCGGCCTCGACACCTTCTATCGCCGCAGAACCGCCAAGGGTTGAGCCATGGAAGCCAACGTGCAACCTCCCCTGGTCGAGATGAAGGACATCTCGCTCGCCTTCGGCGGCCTCAAGGCGGTCGATCATGCTTCGATCGACCTCTACCCCGGCGAAGTCGTCGGCCTGCTCGGCCACAACGGCGCCGGCAAATCCTGCCTGATCAAAGTGCTGTCGGGCGCCTACAAGCGCGACGGCGGGCACATTTTCATCAACGGCCAGGAAGCAACGATCAACAACCCGCGCGACGCCAAGCATTACGGCATCGAGACGATCTACCAGACGCTCGCGCTCGCCGACAACGTCGACGCCGCCTCCAATCTCTACCTCGGCCGCGAGATTCTCACCCGGTGGGGCACGCTCGACGATTCGGCGATGGAGGCCCAAGCGCGCCAGGTTATGGGGCGGCTCAATCCCAACTTCGTTCGTTTCAAGGACCCGGTGACCACGCTGTCGGGCGGGCAGCGGCAATCGGTGGCGATCGCGCGCGCGATCCATTTCAACGCGCGAATTCTGATCATGGACGAGCCGACGGCGGCCCTCGGGCCGGCCGAGACCGCGCAGGTCGGCGAACTGATCAAGCAGCTCAAGGCCGAGGGGATCGGCATCTTCCTCATCAGCCACGACATCCACGACGTCTTCGATCTCGCCGACCGCGTCACGGTGATGAAGAACGGCCAGATCGTCGGCACGGGGCGCGTCAAGGACCTCACCAAAGACGAGGTGCTCGGCATGATCATCCTCGGCAAGTGCCCGCCCGGCGCGACGCCGGGACCGGGGGCGATCGCGTCAGATTGACGCGCCGCCTTGCGACGCTTGACGGCGCGGCGGCGCTTGAGTACGTTCACCCGACTTGTCGGATGGAGAGGCCCGTCGTGGCTCGGAAGCTTATCGTATTTTGCGCGCTGGAGGGTGGACGGGCTTAGACCCCGTTTCCGCTGACTGGCGCATGTCCAAGGCCCCTCGCGGGCCTTTTTTGTTGCCTAAATTCCGGCTTCCCGCGCCACGGGCGTAAAGCGCGGCCCGGAAACGAAGAATGGAGAAAACGCAATGTCAAAGCAGATGACCGGCGCGGAGATGGTCGTCGAGGCGCTGAAAGACCAAGGCGTCGATTTCGTGTTCGGCTATCCCGGCGGCGCGGTTCTGCCGATCTACGACGCGATTTTCGGCCAGAACGAGTTTCGCCATGTCCTGGTGCGCCATGAGCAGGGCGCCGCGCACGCGGCCGAAGGCTACGCGCGCTCGACCGGCAGGGTCGGCGTGCTGCTGGTCACTTCCGGGCCGGGCGCGACCAACGCGATCACCGGCCTCACCGATGCGCTGATGGACTCGATCCCGCTCGTCTGCATCACCGGCCAGGTGCCGACGCACCTGATCGGCTCGGACGCGTTCCAGGAATGCGACACCACCGGCATCACCCGCAATTGCACCAAGCACAATTACCTCGTGCGCCGCGTCGAGGATCTGCCGCGCATTCTGCACGAGGCCTTCTACGTCGCTTCGCACGGACGCCCCGGCCCGGTCGTCATCGACATCCCCAAGGACGTGCAATTCGCGTCGGGAACCTATGCGTTCTCGCGCAACATCCAGCACAAGACCTATCAGCCGCAGGTCAAGGGCGACCTCGAGCGCATCAAATACGCCGTCGAAATGATGGCCAAGGCAAAGAAGCCGATCTTCTACACCGGCGGCGGCGTCATCAATTCCGGCCCGAACGCTTCGACGCTGTTGCGCGAACTGGTGCGCCTGACCGAGTTCCCGATCACCTCGACGCTGATGGGCCTGGGCGCCTATCCCGCCACCGACAAGCAGTGGCTCGGCATGCTCGGCATGCACGGCTCGTTCGAAGCCAACAACGCAATGCACGATTGCGACCTGATGATCTGCGTCGGCGCGCGTTTCGACGACCGCATCACCGGGCGCCTCGACGCCTTCTCGCCGCACAGCAAGAAGATTCACATCGACATCGATCCGTCCTCGATCAACAAGAACGTCAAGATCGATCTCGGCATCGTCGGCGATTGCGCGCATGTGCTCGAGGACATGGTGCGGCTGTGGCGCGCCAACGCGCAGCGGCCCGACCCGACGGCGCTCGCCAAGTGGTGGCAAACGATCGATCATTGGCGCGCGCGCAAGTCGTTCGATTTTCGCAATTCCGATACGATCATCAAGCCGCAGCACGCCATTCGCCGGCTTTACGAATTGACCAAGGGCCGCGACGTGTACATCACCACCGAGGTCGGCCAGCATCAGATGTGGGCGGCCCAGCACTTCCATTTCGAAGAGCCGAACCGCTGGATGACTTCGGGCGGCCTGGGGACGATGGGCTACGGCCTGCCTGCGGCGATCGGCGTGCAGATCGCCCATCCCTCGTCGCTCGTCGTCGACATCGCCGGCGAAGCCTCGATCCTGATGAACATCCAGGAAATGTCGACGGCGATCCAGCATCGCCTGCCGGTGAAGATCTTCATCCTCAACAACCAATACATGGGCATGGTGCGCCAGTGGCAGGAACTGCTGCACGGCGGGCGCTATTCGCAGAGCTACACCGAATCGCTGCCTGATTTCGTCAAACTCGCGGAAGCCTACGGCGGGCACGGCATTCGCTGCTCCGATCCCGCCAAGCTCGACGACGCCATCATGGAGATGATCGAGACGCCGAAGACGGTGATCTTCGACTGCCTGGTCGATCAGAAGGAGAACTGCTTCCCGATGATCCCGTCGGGCAAGGCGCACAACGACATGTTGCTCGCCGAGCTCGGCGACGACGCGGGAGTCGATATCGGCTCCGTCATCGACGAAAAGGGCAAGATGCTGGTGTGACGCGCGGCGACGGGAGTTCGACCATGTTCAGCCTCGACGAATTGCGCGACGCGCACAAAATCGTGAGGGAGGCGCTGCGCCCGACGCCGGCGTTCGCCTGGCCGCTGCTCGCGCGCCGGCTCGGCGCCGAGATCGTCGTCAAGCACGAAAACCATCATCCCACCGGCGCCTTCAAGGTGCGCGGCGGAGTGACGTTCGTCGACAGGCTCCGCCGGCGTGCGCCGAACGCCGCGGGGTTGATTTCCGCGACGCGCGGCAATCACGGTCAGAGCCTCGCCTTCGCCGGGCGGCGGTTCGGCCTTCCGGTCGCCATCGTCGTGCCGAGGGGGAACTCCGCGGAGAAGAACGCCGCCATGCGCGCGCTCGGCGCCGACCTCATCGAGCACGGCGCCGACTTCCAGGCCGCGCGCGAAGAGGCGATGCGGCTCGCCGACGCGCGCTCGCTTCATCCCGTCCCGGCGTTCCATCGCGATCTGGCGCTCGGCGTCGCAACTTATGCGCTCGAATTGTTCGACGAGCGGTCGGACCTCGACGTGCTCTACGTTCCGATCGGCCAGGGTTCGGGAATTTGCGGCTGCATCGCCGCGCGCGACGCGCTGGGGCTGAAGACCGAGATCGTCGGCGTGCAGGCGACCGAAGCGCCGTCCTATGCTTTGTCTTTCACGGCGGGGCGCGCCGTGCGCACCGACAGCAGCGACACGTTCGCCGACGGCATGGCGACGCGCGTTCCCGACGAGGAGGCGCTGGACGTCATCCGGCGCGGCGCCTCGCGCATCGTTCTCGTCAGCGACGCGGAGATCGCCGCCGCGATCCGCATTTACTGGACCGACACTCACAATCTCGCCGAAGGCGCCGGGGCGGCGGGGCTCGCGGCCGCCATGCAGGAGAAGCCGCGCCTCGCGGGCAAGCGGGTCGGTCTGGTCCTGTCGGGCGGCAACATCGATTTCGAACTGTTTCAGCGTTGGGTCGCCGCGCCCTATCCGGCCGCGGCCGAATGATCGCCGATTTCCCGCGCCGACGCCGGCGCATCGACACGAAGGATTGATTCCATGAGCAAGGCCGCCACCGCCTATCCCCTGTCTCCCTATTCTTCCCCCGTCGGCCGGTCCAGCGCCGAAAGCCACACGCTGTCCGTCCTCGTCGACAACGAGCCGGGCGTTCTCGCGCGCGTCGTCGGCCTGTTCTCGGGCCGCGGCTTCAACATCGAGAGCTTGACTGTCGCCGAGGTCGCGCACGAAACCCATCTTTCGCGCATCACCATCGTGACCTCGGGCACGCCCGAGTACATCGAACAAATCCGTCATCAGCTCGAGCGGCTGGTGCCGATCCATTCGGTCACCGACCTCACGCTCGCGGTGCGCGCCATCGAGCGCGAACTCGCGATGGTCAAGGTGCGCGGCAAGGGGGATAGTCGAGTGGAGGCGCTGCAATTAGCCGACGCGTTCCGCGCCAAGGTGATCGATGCGACGACCGAGAGCTTCATCTTCGAGCTCACCGGCGCGCCGCGCAAGATCGACGATTTCGTCGACCTGATGCGCCCGATCGGCCTCGTCGAGGTTTCGCGCACCGGCATCGCGGCGATTTCGCGCGGCCCCGAGCGCATCTGATCGCCTTTCGAAAAAAGAGATCGGCGAATCCAATCATCGCTCTTGCCGCGCGAGGCCGCGCAGCGAATATGGCGGCGCGCAGGCTGCGCGGCTGGCGGGGCGAGAACTATGAACGAGGCGAGCGCCGAAACCTTCGACTATGTGATCGTGGGGGCGGGCTCCGCAGGATGCGTCGTCGCCAATCGCCTGACCGAGGACGCCGGCGCAACTGTCTTGTTGCTGGAATTCGGCGGATCGGACCGCTCGCTCTACATCCAGATGCCGGCGGCGCTGTCGATCCCGATGAACATGAAGAAGTACAATTGGGGCTACGAAAGCGAACCCGAGCCGCATCTGGTCGGCCGGCGCTTTCATTGTCCGCGCGGCAAGGTTCTCGGCGGGTCGTCTTCGATCAACGGGCTGGTGTATGTCCGCGGCAACCCGCTCGATTTCGATCGCTGGGAGGAGGAGGGCGCTGCGGGCTGGAGTTACCGTGACGTGCTGCCCTATTTCCGCCGGGCGGAGGGTTGGCGCGAGGGTGGCGATCCTTATCGCGGCGTCGACGGCCCGCTGGCCACCATGCGCGGGCCGAAGCGCAATCCGCTCTACGACGCGTTCATCGAGGCGGGCCGGCAGGCCGGTTATCCCGTCAGCGCCGATCTTAACGGCGAACAGCAAGAGGGGTTCGGCCGTTTCGACATGACGGTCAAGAACGGCGTGCGCTGGTCCACCGCCAACGCCTATTTGCGGCCGGCGATGAAGCGCCCCAATCTTCGCGTCGTCACCCACGCGCTGGCGACGCGGATCGAATTCGAGGGCCGGCGCGCGGTCGGCGTGCGCTACGAGCGCGGTGGAAGCGGCCGTCTGGCGCGGGCGCGCCGCGAGGTCATCCTCTGCGGCGGGCCCATCAATTCCCCGCAATTGCTCAAGCTTTCCGGTGTCGGCCCGGCGGCCGAGCTCAGCGCGCTGGGCCTGCCCGTCGTCGCCGCGGCGCCGGGCGTCGGCGAGAACTTGCAGGACCATCTCGAATTCTATTTCCAGGTCGCCTCGAAACAGCCGATCACGCTCTACGGCAAGACGGGGCTCCTCGCGCGAGGCCTTGTCGGCCTGCACTGGCTGTTGCGCGGGCGCGGCGACGGCGCCACCAACCATTTCGAGGCCGGCGGCTTCATTCGCTCGCGCGCCGGCGTGCGCTACCCCGACATCCAGTATCATTTCCTGCCCATGGCGGTCAGTTACGACGGCAGGGGCCTGGCGCGCGAGCACGGCTTTCAGGCCCATGTCGGGCCGATGCGCTCGAAGAGCCGGGGCTGGGTGCGCCTGAAGTCCGTCGATCCGCGCGAGCCGCCGCGCGTGCTCTTCAACTATATGAGCGAGCCTGACGATTGGGAGGAAATGCGCGCCTGCGTGCGGCTGACGCGGGAGATTTTCGCGCAGCCCGCCTTCGACCCCTATCGCGGGCGCGAGATTCAACCCGGCGCCCATATCGTCGACGACGAGGCGATCGACGCCTTCATCCGCGATCGCGTCGAGGGCGCCTATCACCCTTCATGCACATGCAAGATGGGGGCGCCGAGCGATCCGCTGGCGGTCGTCGACAGCCGCGCCCGGGTCATCGGCGTCGAGGCGCTGCGCGTCGTCGACAGCTCGATCATGCCATCGATCACGACGGGCAATCTCAACGCGCCGACCGTCATGATCGGCGAGAAGGCGGCCGACATGATCCGCGGGCGCGACCCGCTTCCAGCATCGAACGCGCCCTGGTATGTCGCGCCGGACTGGCGCACCAAGCAACGATGACCGGCGCGCCGAATCCTCATGCGGCCAGCGCATTTCTAGTGTTTAATTTTCTCTCGCGATGGCGCAGCATCGCGCCGAAGGCGCTCGCTTGACCGCGAAGCCGCAGGAGCTGCCCATGTCGACCATTACGCCCCCTGAAATTCATGAGCCGCGCCGCGGCCGCGAGGCGCGGCGCTCCGCGCGCGCCCAGCGCGGCGTCGCTTCGATTCCTTATATCACGCGCGCCATCCCGCTGACGGAAATGCTGAGCGAGGAGGGGCTCGCGATCATCGAACGCAACGCCGACACTCTGCTGCAAGAGGTCGGCATCGAGTTTCGCGACTATCCGAGCGCGCTCGACCTCTTCAGGCAGGCGGGATGCGACGTCAAGGGCCACCGCGTGCGCTTTCCCAGCGGCCTCGCGCGCCAGCTCTGTGCGACGACGCCGGCGCAATATGTGCAGCATGCGCGCAATCCCGAGCGAAACGTCGTCATCGGCGGAAGGAGCACCGTCTTCGCCCCCAACTACGGCTCGCCCTTCGTGCACGATCTCGACAAGGGCCGGCGCTATGGGACGATCGAGGATTTCCGCAATTTCGTGAAGCTCGCCTATCTCTCGCCGTTCATCCATCATTCCGGCGGCACCGTCTGCGAGCCGGTCGATCTGCCCGTCAACAAGCGGCATTTCGAGATGGTCTACGCGCATATGAAGTTCTCGGACAAGCCGTTCATGGGGTCGGTGACCAAGCCGGAACGCGCCGAGGATACGGTGAGGATGTGCGAAATCCTGTTCGGCGCGGATTTCGTCGCCGCCAATACGGTCTGCACCAGCCTGATCAACGCCAACTCGCCGCTCGTCTGGGACTCGACCATGCTCGGCGCGGCCGAAGTCTATGCGCGCGCCAACCAGGCCTGCATCATCACGCCGTTTATTCTCTCGGGCGCGATGAGCCCGGTCAGCGTCGCGGGAACCTTGACGCAGGTGCTCGCCGAGGTGATGGCGGGGACGGCGTTCTGCCAACTCGTTCGTCCCGGCGCGCCGGTGGTGTTCGGCACGTTCGTCTCCACGCTGTCGATGCAATCGGGGGCGCCGACCTTCGGCACGCCCGAAGCGGCGCTCGCCATTTACGGCGCGGCGCAACTGGCGCGGCGGATGAGTATGCCCTTCCGAAGCGGCGGCTCGCTTTGCGCCTCGAAGATTCCCGACGCGCAGGCCGCATACGAGAGTGCGCAAACCTTGGTCCCGACGATGCTGGCGGGCACGAATTTCGTGCTCCATGCCGCCGGTTGGCTCGAAGGGGGCCTGTCTGCGAGCTACGAGAAATTCGTGATGGACTTCGACCAGCTCGGCGCCATGCACGTCCTGGCCAGGGGAATCGACCTCAGCGACAACGGCCAGGCGATGGAGGCCTTTCATCAAGTGGAGCCGGGCGGTCATTTCCTTGGCTGCCCGCACACCCAGGCCAATTTCGAATCCGCCTTCTATCGCTCCAGCATCGCCGATAACAATTCGGTCGAACAGTGGCAGGAGGAGGGGTCGAAGGACGCCGCGACGCGCGCCAATGCGCTGTGGAAGAAGATGCTCGCCGAATACGAGCCGCCGGCGCTCGATCCCGCCCGCGACGAAGCGCTGCGGGCCTTCGTCGATCAGCGTCGCGCGTCGATGCCGGATGCCACGTACTGAACGAATTTCGGACTCGGGGCGCGATCGATCGCGGAGCCTGACATAACGAGGAATGGGGCACATGAGAACGCATGCGCGGGCGGTAGTCATTGGCGGCGGGGTCGTCGGCGTCTCGACGCTCTACCATCTCGTCAAGAAAGGCTGGAGCGACAGCGTCCTCGTCGAACGCAAGGAGCTGACCTCGGGCTCCACTTGGCACGCGGCGGGTCTGCTGCCGCTGTTCAACCTCAGCTATTCCGTAGGCCAGATCCATAAGTATTCGGTCGCCCTCTACCGGTGCCTCGGCGAAGAGACCGGCCTCGACGTCGGCTTGCGCCTTGTCTCCAACATTCGCCTCGCACGCACGCGCGACCGGATGGACGAATACCATTATTACGCCGGCGTCGCCGCGACCATCGGCGGCGTCGACGTGAAGTTTCTGACCCCGGGCGAGGTCAAAGAAATCTGGCCGTTGTGCAATGTCGAGGGCATCGTAGGCGCGATCCAGCACCCCGAGGACGGCTATATCCAGCCCGCCGATCTGACCCAGGCGCTGGCGCGCGGGGCGCGAAGCGGCGGCGGCGAGATCAACCGCCAGACCTGCGTCGTCGCGATCGAGCGCTTGGGCAGCGGGGAATGGAAGGTCGTCACCGACAAGGGTGAGATCGTCTGCGAGCACGTCGTCTCGGCGAGCGGCAATTTCGCGCGCCAGACCGGCCGCATGGTCGGACTGAACGTGCCGGTCATTCCCGTGCAGCATCAATACATCGTCACCGAGCCGCATCCGGCTATCCAGGCGCGCAGGGCCCAAGGCTTGCCGGAAATGGGCGTGCTGCGGGAGTCGGATTCGTCCTGGTACATGCGCGAGGAGGCGGGCGGTCTGCTGCTCGGGCCTTACGAGATCGGCGCGCCCGCCTGCTACGTCGACGGGCCGGCGGCGGACAGCGAATACGAACTCTTCCAGGAGGATCTCGACCGGCTGACGCCCTACGTCGAGACGGCGATCGTGCGCGTGCCGGCCTTCGGCGAAGTGGGCATCAAGAAAGTCTACAACGGCGCCATCGCCTATACGCCTGACGGATCGCCGATCGTCGGGCCCGCGCCGGGCCTCAAGAATTTCTGGCTCAACGAAGGCCATTCGTTCGGCGTCACCGCGGCGGGCGGCGCCGGATGGCAACTGGCGGAATGGATCGTCGAGGGCGAGCCGAGCGTCGACATGCTCGGCGTCGATCCGCGCCGCTTCGGCCCTTACGCGCAATCGGGCTACCTCAAGACCAAGAACGAGGAGGCCTATTCCAAGGTCTTCACCGTGCACTATCCCGACGAGGAGCGCGTCGCCTGCCGGCCGCTGCGCCAGACGCCGTGCTACGGCCGGATGAAGGAACTCGGCGCGGTCTTCGGCTCGGTCTACGGCTGGGAGCGGCCGAACTGGTTCGCTCCCGCCGGCTACGGGCTCGACGAAGCCGATCTCGCCAAGCCCGACGTGCTGCTCAACGAGAACCATCCGCCGGTCGCGCCCGGCGAGCGCCCGCGCGAGAAGTGGAGCTTCCGCCGCTCGAACTATTTTGAATTCGTCGGAGCCGAATGTCGCAACGTTCATGAGAACGTCGGCCTTCAGGACATGTCAGCCTTCGCCAAGTTCGAGGTCTCAGGCCCCCGTGCGGCGGCGTGGCTCGATTCGATCCTCACCAACAAGGCGCCGACCGCGTTGGGCAGGGTCACGCTGACCTATCTCCTGACCCGGCGCGGCGGCGTGCGCTCCGAATTCACGCTGACCAAGATAGGCCCGGAGAAATTCTACCTCGTTTCCGCCGGCGCTCTCGAGTCGCATGATTTCGACGGGTTGCAGAAGCTCGCGCCTTCAGACGGAACCGTGCGCGTCGACAAGGTGACGACGCAATACGGGGTGCTGGTCCTGGCGGGGCCGCGCTCGCGCGACGTGCTCGCCAAGGTCGCCGACAGCGACGTTTCGAGCAAGGCCTTCCCTTGGCTCACCGCGCGGCTGATGTCGATCGGCGCGGCGGGGCTTTTGGCTTTGCGGGTCAATTTCGTCGGCGAGCTCGGCTACGAATTGCATCATCCGATCGAAATGCAGAATTACGTCTTCGATCGCCTGATGGAGGCCGGCGCCGAGTTCGGCGTCAAGCCGTTCGGCGTCCGCGCCATGGATTCGCTTCGCCTGGAGAAATCCTACAAGCTGGTCGGGCGAGAATTGTCGATCGAATACGCAGGTCTCGAATCCGCGCTCGACCGCTTCATCGACTTCGGCAAAGGCGACTTTCTCGGGCGCGACGCGCTCATCGCCTGGCGCGACAAGGGCTTCGCCAATCGCCTCGTCACCCTCGAAGTGAAAGGCGTCGCCGACGCCGACGCGCGCGGCTCGGAGCCGGTGACGCGCGGCGGCGTTTCGGTCGGGCGCACGACTTCCGGCGGCTACGGCTGGCGAACGGGCAAGTCGCTGGCGCTGGCGATGGTCAGGCCCGACTGCGCGGCGCCGGGGAGCGAACTCGAAATCCGCATCCTCGGCGAGCCGCATCCGGCGATCGTCATCGCCGACAGCCCGTTCGATCCCGACAACAAGGCTTTGCGGGGCTAGGCGGAAAGCCGCGGCCGCAATGAAATCAGGCGACCGCAGCGCCCCTTCGCAATTGCAGCAGCGCGCGATAGATTTCGTCGTCGCCGCACAGTCCCGCCATGCGGCCGAGCTGATCGACCAGCACGATCGGATTGCCCGACGAACGGCGCAACTCGATTGCCGAGCGCATCTTCAGATCGATCGGCGCGACGATGATGTCCGACTTGGCGACGGCTGCGAAGGTCGAACCGGTCTCTCCGTCCGCTCTCCCGAGATTGCCGGCGGCGCCGTCCAGCGTGCAGCCGACCGGACGACCGCTGTCATCGAGTTGAACCCGGATGCGCCCGGCGGCGTCCAGATGCACTTCGCCGTCGGCGTGTCTGAGCGACTCGGACGGGGTCATCAGTGCGCCGCCGCGCAGGACGTTGAGCGGATTCATGTGCTTGACGAATTCGGCGACGTAATCGTCGGCGGGGCGCAGCAAGATATCCTCCGCCGTCCCCCATTGCACGACGTGTCCGCCCTCGAGAATGGCGATGCGATTGCCGATCTTCAACGCTTCGTCGAGATCGTGGCTGACGAACAATATGGTCTTCTTCAGGTCCTTTTGCAGCGACAACAGCTCATCTTGCAGTTTGTCGCGGATCAGCGGGTCGAGCGCCGAAAACGGCTCGTCCATGAGGAGGATGTCGGCGTCGGTGGCGAAGGCGCGCGCCAGACCAACCCGCTGCTGCATGCCGCCGGACAATTCGTGGCCGAATTTGCTCGCCCATTGCGTCAAGCCGACCATCGCCAACTTTTCGGCGACGATGCGATCCATCTCGCTTTTCGTGACGCCGCGCAATTCCAGGCCGAAGGCGACGTTTTCCGAAACGGTGCGCCAGGGCAACAACGCGAATTGCTGGAACACCATCGCGATGCGGCTGGTGCGCAACATTCGCAATTGATCGGCGCTGCAACTGGCGACGTCGATGGCGCCGCCGTTGTGCTTCACCAGCAACTTGCCCCGCGCGACCTTGTTGAGACCGTTGACGGCGCGAAGGATCGTCGATTTCCCGGAGCCCGAAAGGCCCATCAATACGCAAACTTCGCTTTGCTCGATCGCGAGATTGATCCCCGCCGCGCCGAGCACGACGCCGGTAGCCTCCAGAATTTCGTCCCGCCGTTTCCCTTGATCGATCAGCGCGAGGGCCTCGCGCGACCGCTTGCCGAAGATGATGTCGATGTTCTCGAAGACGATGGCCGACATTTCAGGAGCCTGTCCTTCGATCGGGATTGCGGCAAACGCGATCGAGCACGATCGCGAGCAGCACGATCGACACGCCCGCCTCGATGCCCATCGGAATATTGACCGTGCCCAAAGCGCGCACGACGGGCGTGCCCAGCCCCTCCGCGCCGACGAGCGCCGCGATGACGACCATCGACAAGCTCAACATGATGCATTGGGTGACGCCGGCCATGATTGTCGGCGCGGCGTAGGGCAGCTCCACTTTCCAAAGCAACTGCCGCTTCGTCGCGCCGAAGGCTTCTCCGGCCTCCTTGAGCGACACCGGCACCGAGGTCACGCCGAGATGGGTAAGGCGGATCGGCGCGGCGATGGCGAATATGACGGTCGAGATCAGGCCGGGCGCCGAGCCGAGATGAAAAAGCACCAGCGTCGGGATGAGGTAGACGAAAGTCGGCAGGGTCTGCATCAAATCGAGGATCGGCCTCAGAATGGTGTAAAGCCAGGACCGATGCGCGGAGGCGATGCCCAACGGCACGCCGATGGCGACGCTGACGAGCGTGGAAAATCCGACCAGCGAGATCGTCTGCATCGTCGCGCGCCAATAGCCGAGATTGGCGATCAGCAGGAAAGCCGCGACGACGAACGCGGCCAGCTTCCAGGAACGATGCAGCCAATAGGCCGCGCCGGCGACCGCAAGCATCACCGCCAGCGCGGGGACGTGCAGCAGAACCGCCGTCATGCCGTCGACGACAAAGTCGATCGTGGCGGTGACCGCGTCGAAAAACGACGCGGCGTTGTCTTGCAGCCACGTGATGAATTCTTTGACGACCCGGCCGAGAGGCAACTTGGGTTCGGTGAACCAGCTTTCCACGCGCGCCCCCGACGAAGCAAAAAGACGGCGACGACCGGGAGCGCGACCGAACGCGCTCCCGGCGTCGAGCCGAGCTAGAGACCGAGGCTGGCCTTGACCGCGGCGAGTCCGGGCTTGCCGTCGAACGTAGTCACGCCGTCAAGCCAGCTCGCCAGCTCCGGCGGATTGGTCTTGAGCCACGCTTGGGCCGCTTTCGGTCCTTCCATTCCGTCGGTCAGGATCTTGTTCATGACGACGTTTTCGATATCGACGGTGAATTTCAGGTTCTGAATGAACTTGGCGGCGTTCGGACACTCGGCGGCGAAGCCCGCCCGCTCGTTCGTATAGACGATGGCGCCGCCGAAATTCGGGCCGAAACTATCGTCGCCGCCGCTCAGATACTGGATCTTGAAATTGACGTTCATCGGGTGCGGCGCCCAGCCGAGGAACACGACGTCTTCCTTGTGACTGGTGGCGCGCTGAACCTCGGCCAGCATGCCTTGTTCGCTCGACTCGACAAGTTCGAAATCCTTCAAGCCGAATTTTCCGCTCTTGATCAAATCGAGGATCAAGCGATTGCCGTCGTTGCCCGCCTCGATGCCGAAAATCTTACCCTTGAGCGAGTCCTTGAACTTCTGAATGTCGGCGAAGTCCTTGAGGCCTTTGTCATATGTGTATTGCGGCACCGCGAGCGTATATTTCGCGCCGGTCGGGAGATTAGCCCCCACGACGACGACGGACTTGTCCTCGATGTAGGGCTTGCGATCGTTCTCCATGCTGGGTTGCCAATTGCCGAGGAACACGTCGATGTCCTTGTTCTTCATCGACGCGTAAGTGACGGGCACCGACAGAACGGTCGTCTTAGGGGTATAGCCCAGAGCCGTCAGGACGTCGGAGGCGATCGCAGTTGTGGCGGTGATGTCGGTCCAGCCGACATCGGAAAACTTCACGGTCTTGCAACTGTCGGGTTCGGCGCCGAAAGCCAGCGGCGCTCCCCCGAGCGTTATGGCCGCCAGCGCCATTGCAAACAGCAATTTCATGGTTCCTCTCCCTTTGGTTAGCCCTCGTTGCGCAGACGCGCGACCCGCATCGGCCAGACTATGTGCCCAAGGGCGGAAGCCGTCAAAACCTCATTTTTCGATGGCGGGACCTTCTCTCGAAATGCGCGCGGTCGTGCAATCGGCTCGCCGTTGCGCGCTTCATCCGCCGTTCGGCGCAAGAAAGGGGCCTTTCCACCGAAGGCGTTTGAGATTGGCGTCGCGAGCCGCTAGAACTGCAGCGCCCGATCGCCGGAGTGACCATGAACGACGCGCTCAAAGCCAGTCCGCAGGACCAAGCGGAAATTCTGATGCAGGCCTTGCCGCACATGTTGCGCTATGACGAGGCCATCATCGTCGTCAAATACGGCGGCCACGCGATGGGCGACGAGGAGACGGCGCGCAACTTCGCCCGCGACATGGTGCTGCTCGAGCAATCGGGCGTCAATCCCGTCGTCGTCCACGGCGGCGGGCCGCAGATCGGCTCGATGCTGGAGAAGCTCGGCATCAAGTCGCGCTTTTCCGCCGGCCTGCGCATCACCGACAAGGCGACGGTGGAGATCGTCGAGATGGTGCTCGCGGGCTCCATCAACAAGCAGATCGTGGGAACGATCAACGCCCAGGGCGGCCGCGCGATCGGCTTGTGCGGCAAGGACGGCAACATGGTCGTCGCTCGCAAGGTTTCGCGCGCCGGCGGCGGCGGCGACGTCGAGGACGTCGTCGATCTCGGCTTCGTCGGCGAACCCGACAAGGTCGACACCACGGTGTTGGAGCAGGTTCTCGGCCGCGAGTTGATCCCCGTGCTCGCCCCAGTCGCGCAAGGCGTCGACGGCGAAACCTACAACGTCAACGCCGACACTTTCGCCGGCGCCATCGCCGGCGCGCTGCGCGCCAAGCGCCTGCTTTTGCTCACCGACGTGCCCGGGGTGCTCGACAAGGACAAGAACCTGATCAAGCATCTCAAGCTCGACGACATTCGCGGTCTGATCGCCGACGGCACCATCACCGGCGGCATGATCCCGAAGGTCGAGACCTGCATCTACGCGATCGAGCGGGGCGTCGAGGGCGTGGTCATTCTCGACGGCAAGATTCCGCACGCCGTGCTGATCGAATTGCTCACCGATTACGGCGCGGGAACCCTGATCACCCGCTGAGCCGGTCTCGGCGCCGCTTGGTTTCGTAGGATGGTGATTTCGATGCGGATCCTGTCAATCGACACGTCCTGCGGCGCGGCCTCCGCGGCGATTGTCGACGCCGCGTCGCGCGAGCCGCTGGCGTTTCGCAGCGAGCCGATGGCGCACGGCCATGCCGAGGCGCTCGCCCCGATCGTCGAGAGCGTGATGCGCGAGGCCGACGACGGTTTCGCCTCGATCGGCGCGATCGCGGTCGCCGTCGGCCCCGGTTCGTTCACCGGCATTCGCATCGGTCTGGCGATGGCGCGCGCGATGGCGCTCACCCTCGAGATTCCCGTCATCGGCGTCTCGACCCTGGTCGCCTTTGCGGCGCCCCTGCTCGATGAAGCGCGTTCGGGGGTCATCGTTTCGGCGATCGACGCCAAACACGGCAGCGTCTATTTCCAGGCGTTCGAATCTTCGGGACGCCCGCTTTTCCCGCCGCGGGTCGCCAGTCTGCGCGACGCGGTCAGGGCTATCGGCGCAGGGCCGGTGCGCGTGACGGGCGACGGCGCCGAGGCGTTTGCGCTCGAAGCGCGGCGAGCGGGGCTCGCCTGCGACAGTTCCGCCGCCGCCGCTTATCCCGACATCGTCGCCATTGCGCGGATCGGGTTGGTCTCGGACCCCGGCGAAAGCCCGCCGCGCCCGCTTTATGTGAAGCCCCCCGACGCGAAGCCGACGGTCGGCGACACGATCGCGCGCGTGGAAGGGTGATCGGGCGCCGCGCCATGGTTTTCCGATTTCGCCGCACCACGCCCTCGATCGTCCGCCCCTTGCGGGCCGATCGCGCGGAGGAATGCGCCGCCATTCATAGAAGCGCGTTCGCGCACCCCTGGTCGGCCGGAGAGTTCGGGACGTTGCTCGCGAGCGCCTCGACGATCGGTTCGGCCGCGCTCGATCCTGCGACGAGCCGCATGCGGGGCTTCGCGATTTCGCGGCTCGCGGCCGACGAGGCGGAAATCTTGACGATCGCGGTCGACAGCGCCTGGCGCGGACGCGGCGTTGGACGCGACCTCATGCGTGAACACCTGTCGCGAGCGACGCTTTCGGGCGCGCGTGCGATGTTTCTCGAAGTCGACCAGGACAACGCCGCCGCGATCGCGCTCTATACGCGCTTCGGTTTTCTCAAGGTCGGCCGGCGCGAGGGCTATTATCGCCGGCCCGATGGCAAGTCGGCGACCGCGCTCGTCATGCGAAAGGACCTCGCGTGAGCCGCCGCCCCGCCCTTCGCCGCGCCGCGCCATGAGATATGCGCGGCTCGCGCTCGGCATCGCCGCGGCGGCGCTGTTTCTGTTGGTCAACGGACCGCCGCGCCGTTTCGCCCAATGGCGGGGTTGGCGCCTGGGGCGTCGCGCGCCGGTGGCTTTTCATCGCCTGCTGTGCGCGGCGCTCGGGGTGCGCGTGCGGGTTCACGGCCGCCCGGAAGCGGCCGCGCGCCGCCTGATTGCCGCCAATCACGTGTCCTGGCTCGATATTCCCGTTCTCGCCTCGATCGAGCCGATGACGTTTCTGGCAAAGAGCGAAGTCGGCGCCCCGGCGCTGGGCGGGCGGATCGCGCGACTGCAGGGCGTCATCTTCGTTGATCGCTGGCGTCCGCGCGGCATTCCTCGCGTCAACTCGGAAATCGTGCAGGCGATGGCCAAAGGAGAGTTGGTGGTGCTGTTCGCCGAAGCGACAACCGGCGACGGCAACCGGCTGCTGCGTTTTCGCTCGTCGCATTTCGAGGCCGCGCGCCAGGCGGCCTCGAGCGAGCGCGGGGGCGAGGCGGTGGTTCAGCCGGTGTTCCTCGACTATTCCCGCATCGCCGGCATGGCTCTCGGTCGACGTGAGCGCCCCGTCGTCGCCTGGTACGGCGACATGACCTTTTTCTCCCACTTCCGCCGCTTCCTCGGCGCCGGGGGGATCGCTTGCGACGTCTATTTCGGCGCGCCGATCCGCGTGGCGCCCGAAACCGGCCGCAAGACGATCGCCCGATCGACCGAAATGAAGGTGCGCGACCTCGCAGCGCGCGCCCGCGGGACGAAGTCGGCTATTCCTGCCGAGCCCGGATCGTCGTAGAAGAGGGGCAGATTCCCTCGGAGACCCGGATTGCCCATATTGACTTCGATAAAAGAAATGAAGAACGACCGCCCGACGGACCACGGCAAGCCGGCCCGGCGCGTGTTCATCAAGTCGTTCGGCTGCCAGATGAACGTCTACGATTCGCAGCGCATGGCCGATGTGGCGGCCGCAGAGGGCTACGAGCAAGCGGCGAGCGTCGAAGACGCCGACCTCATCGTGCTCAACACTTGCCATATCCGTGAGCGCGCCTCCGAGAAAATCTACTCCGAACTCGGCAAGGTTCGCCAATTGAAGGACGAGCGCGCGAGCGCGGGGCGCGAGACGACGCTGGTGGTGGCCGGTTGCGTCGCGCAGGCCGAAGGCGCGGAGATCTTGCGCCGGCAACCCGCCGTCGACATCGTCGTCGGGCCGCAGAACTATCACCGCCTGCCGCAATTGCTGCGCGCCAAGCGCCGCGGCGCCGGGGCGGTCGACACCGAGTTTCCGCTCGAGGACAAGTTCGATCATCTGCCCGCGAGCGCGCCCGAGGCGATCCGGGCGCGCGGAGTCAGCGCCTTCGTCGCCGTGCAGGAAGGCTGCGACAAATTCTGCTCGTTCTGCGTCGTGCCTTACACCAGGGGCGGCGAAGTCTCGCGGCCGCTCGCCAAAGTGTTGGCCGAGATCGAGCGTCTCGCTGGGGCCGGCGTCGGCGAAATCACCCTGCTCGGCCAGAACGTCAACGCCTATCACGGACGCGCCGAAGGCGGGCGCAGCGCCAGCCTCGCCGATCTCATCGCCGCGGCGGCCCAAATTCCCGGGGTGTTGCGGCTTCGCTATGCGACTTCGCACCCGAACGACATGAGCGAGGATCTGATCTGCGCCCATCGCGAAATCGACGCGCTGGCGCCCTACTTGCACTTGCCGATCCAGTCCGGCTCGGATCGCATTTTGTCGGCGATGAACAGACGCCACGCCACACGCGACTATCTCGACCTCGTCGCCCGCGTGCGCCGGGCGCGCCCGGACATCGCGCTGTCCTCGGATTTCATCGTCGGCTTCCCCGGCGAGAGCGCCGCCGATTTCGACGAGACCCTCGCGCTGGTGCGCGAAGTGGGGTTCGCTTCGTCCTACGCGTTCAAGTATTCCGCCCGGCCGGGCACGCCGGCGGCGGAACTCGCCGATCAGATCGACGAAGCGACCAAGGCGGAGCGTCTCGCTGAGCTGTTCGCTCTGCTCGAAGAGCAGCGCCTGGCCTTCAACCGCCGCCTGATCGGACGCCGGCTCGACGTCGTTTTCGACAAGCCGGGTCGCCGCCCTGGTCAAATTATCGGTCGCTCGCCCTATATGCAGTCGGTGTACGCCGAGGGCGATTTGTCGCTGATCGGCGCCATGGCGAGCGTCGAAATCGTCGGGGTCGGCCCGAATTCGCTGATCGGCCGGCTTGTCGAGCGAGCGTCACGCGAAATGAGTCTCATTGCTTGATTCGGAGGGAGACCGCCAATTTGAAAGCCCAAGACCAGACGTTGCCGAGAATTCCCGTCCCCGCTTCCAGCCTCGCGCCGGATAGCGGCGAGCCCAAATCCACCGAGATCGCGCTCGCTTTCGACGACAACGGCTTGGCTTCGATCGTCTTCGGCCACTACGACCAGAACATCGCGCGCATCGAGCGCCGTCTCGGCGTCACCGCGAACGCCAACGGCAACCAGATCGTCATCCGCGGCCCCAGGGAAGCGAGCGAACAGGCCCGTCGCGTCTTCGAACTGCTGTACGAGCGCGCCAAGCTCGGCCAGCCCGCCGGAGAGGGCGACGTCGAGGGCGTGATCGAGGAAACGTCCTATCAAGGCACGTTGTTCCCCGGCGAATTGGACCCCACCGGCGACGGCTTCAGCCATATCAAGACGCGCCGTCGCGGCGTCGTGCGCGCTCGCAACGCCGCGCAGGACCGTTATCTCGCCGCGCTGCGCAAGCACGAACTGGTCTTCGCCGAAGGGCCGGCGGGAACCGGCAAGACGTGGCTCGCCGTCGGCCATGCCGTGTCGCTGCTCGAGCAGGGAATCGTCGAACGCCTGGTTCTCTCGCGCCCTGCGGTCGAGGCCGGCGAGCGGCTCGGCTTCCTGCCCGGCGACATGCGCGACAAGGTCGATCCCTATCTGCGCCCGATCTACGACGCCCTTTACGATTTCATGGAAGGGCGGATGGTCGAGCGCGGCATCCAGACCGGCATGATCGAGATCGCGCCGCTCGCCTTCATGCGCGGGCGGACGTTGTCGAAGGCGGCGATCCTGCTCGACGAAGCGCAGAACGCCACGGCCATGCAGATGAAAATGTTCCTGACGCGCCTCGGCGAAGGCTCGCGCATGATGGTCAACGGCGACCCGTCGCAAACGGACTTGGCGCCGGGGCAGAAATCGGGCCTCAGCGACGCCATCGGGTTGCTCGGTCGGTTGGAGCGGGTCGGCCACGTCCGCTTCCGCCACGGCGACGTCGTGCGCCACGACCTCGTGCGTCAGATCGTCGAAGCCTATGAAAGCGCGAAGCCCGCGCGGACGGAAGGCTTGTCATGAAGCTTCACGTCGAGTTCGTCGCGATTTCGCCGCAGTGGCGCGCCGCGCTCGCGGCGAGAACCCTGGCGCGCGAGGCGATTGCGGCAAGCTTGGCCGAATGCGGGGTCGCGCTTCGGCCCGGCGCCGAATTGTGCGTTCACCTCGCCGACGACGCGCACATTCGCGACCTGAACGCGCGTTGGCGCGGCCTCGACAAGGCGACCAACGTCCTGTCTTTCCCCGCCGTGGAGCCGGCGCATATTGATCAGGCTCGCCTTCTCGGGGACATCGTGCTCGCGTTCGAAACTGTCGCGCGGGAGGCGGCGGACGAGGGCAAGCCTTTGGCCGATCATTACCGCCACCTCGTCGTTCACGGTTTCCTGCATCTCATCGGTTTCGACCATCAAACGGATGCCGACGCGCAACGGATGGAGGCGATGGAGACGCGAATCCTGGCGCGTCTCGGCGTCGCCGATCCGTACCGGGCGAGCGAACTGATGGACGCCGCGCCGTGAGCGACTCGCAAAACGCCGAACGCCCCGGCGACGACAGGGCGTCCCTTCCTTCGTCGCGCGAGACGCCGCCGGGCCTGTTCGAGCGGCTGCGCGCGCTGTTCGGGTTGGGTTCGGCCTCGGTGCGCGACGATATCGAGGACGCGCTCGAGGACGCCGACACCGCCGCCGACTTCACGCCGCAAGAACGGGCGATTCTCAAGAACGTTCTCGGCCTGCACGACGTGCGGGTCGCCGACGTCATGCTGCCGCGCGCCGACATCATCGCGGCGAGCATCGACACGACTTTGAGCGAGCTGTTGGCGCTTTTCCGCACCGCCGGCCATTCGCGCCTGCCGGTCTACGGCGAAACGCTCGACGATCCGCGCGGCATGGTCCACATCCGCGACTTCGTTGACTTTCTCGCCTCCGAGCCGCGATTCGGACTGGTCGACCAGCCGCTCCCCACAAATCCGTCGCCCGAGCAGCAGAAGATCGCGGAACTCGGCATGAACACGCCGCTTTCCGCCGCGCGCATCCTGCGTCCCGTGCTGTTCGCGCCGCCTTCGATGCCCGCCCTCGATCTGCTGGTGAAGATGCAGGCCTCGCGCACGCATATGGCGCTGGTGATCGACGAATATGGCGGAACCGACGGTCTCGTCTCGATGGAGGACGTCGTCGAGGCGATCGTCGGCGACATCGAGGACGAGCATGACGATGCGGAAAGGCCCGAAATCGTCGCCAGCGGCGATGGCGCGTATATCGTCGAAGCGCGCGCGAGCCTCGAAGACGTGTCCAAAGCGATCGGTTTCGACCTTTCCGCGCTCGCCGACGCCGAGGACGTCGATACGATCGGCGGCCTACTGAGCGCCGCGGCGGGGCGCGTGCCGGGACGCGGCGAGATCGTCGCGGGGCCCGGCGATTTCGAATTCGAGGTGCTCGACGCCGATCCCCGCCGCGTCAAGCGGCTCAAGATCCATCCGCGCGCCGCTCCCCGGCGGCGCGGTGCGGCGCCGGCGCGCGCCGAAAAGGGCGACGACGCGACTTCGTCCGACAGGCCGGGGCCGGCGGATCGATGAACGCTCGGGGCGCGAATTCGAGTTCTGGCCGCATCCGCGCTATGTTCGAAGCGACCCGAATCGCCTTGACCGGAAAATCGTCATTGTCCTTGCAGGAATCGACGCTCCCGCCCCGCGAAGGCGTGTTCCGTCTCTTCGCGCAAAACGTCATCCTCGCCTGGGGCTGGCCGCGCCGTTCGATCGCCTTTCTGAGCGGCGCGACGGGCGCGCTCGCGATGCCGCCGCTCTCGTTCGCGCCGGCGATGATCGTTCCGATGACTCTCGCCGTCTGGCTCATCGACGGGTCGGTCGATCATGGCGCGCGCGAGACGACGCGCTGGGCTTCGCTTCGAGCGGCGTTCGGGGTCGGCTGGTGGTGGGGCTTCGGCTATTTCGCGGCGGGCTTGTGGTGGCTCGGCTCGGCCTTTCTCGTCGAACCGGACAAGTTCGCGTGGGCTCTGCCTCTGGGCGTCCTGGGATTGCCCGCGGTGCTCGCGTTCTTTCCGGCGCTCGGCTTCGCGCTCGCCAGGCTGTTGTGGCGCCCTGACGCCTTGCGCGTGTTGGCGCTCGCGGTCGGTCTTGGGGCGAGCGAATGGTTGCGCTGCGTTGCCTTCACCGGCTTCCCCTGGAACGAAATCGGCATGGCGCTGGGACAAAACGTCGCGCTCGCGCAGATCGCTTCGATCGTCGGCCTGCATGGGCTGACCCTGGCGGCGGTAGCGATATTCGCCGCGCCCGCGACGCTGTGGGCCGAGAGCGGGGCTGGACGCCGTTGGGCGCCGACGATGCTGGCGGTTCTCGCGCTCGCCGCCGTTTACGCCTTCGGCGCGATTCGGCTCGACGCGCCGGCGAGCGCCGCCGTTCCCGGCGTCAAATTGCGCATCATGCAGCCCAACGTCGCGCAAGGGCCGGATTTCATTCCCGACAACGGGCTGGCGATCGTACGCCGCTATCTCGCGTTGTCCGATCGCGCGACCTCGCCCGCCACCTCGGGCGTGGCGGACGTCACGCATCTGATATGGCCGGAATCGGCGTTTCCTTTCATTCTCTCGCGCGACGGGCAGGCGCTGGCGGAGATCACCGGATTCCTGCGCGGCGGCGCGATTCTCGTCACCGGCGCCGCGCGCATCGAAGAGGGCGATCGCGCCGAGGGCCGGTTCCATTTCTTCAATTCCATCGAGGTTCTAGATCGGCACGGCGTCTTGGCGGAGCGCTACGACAAACGGCACCTCGTGCCGTTCGGCGAATACATGCCGTTTTCGCGGCTGTTCGCGCGAGTCGGAATCACGCAGTTCATCCATTTTCCCGGCGGGTTCGACGCTGGCGCCGGATCGAGCCGGATCCACATTCCCGGTTTGCCGAACGCGCGGGCTTTGATCTGCTACGAAGCGATCTTTCCCAACGAGCTGGGCAAGGTCGTCGCCGCCGACGCCGACCCTCCGCGTTGGCTGCTCAACGTGACGGACGACGCATGGTTCGGCTTGACCTCCGGGCCCTACCAGCATTTCGCTCAGGCGCGCCTGCGGGCGATCGAGCTCGGCCTGCCGCTGGTGCGCGCGGCCAACACGGGCATATCGGCCGTCACCGACGGCCTGGGGCGAATCCTCACCGAGGCGCCGCTGGGGACGGAAACCGTGCTCGACAGCCCGTTGCCGCAGGCGCTCGCCCCCACCTGGCAATACCGCTGGGGGTCGGCGACCTCCGGCCTGATCGGCCTGGCGTTTCTGGCGTTGTGCCTCGCCGCGCGGAAGCGGCGCTAGGCGAAAGGGAGCGGGGGCGGCGAATTTTCGCCCATTGCGCGCATTACGCGCATCGGATAGAATTTCCCTAACGTCACCTTGACTGCGGCGGCCGTTTGGTCGGCGTCGTCGCTGTTTCCACAAGTTCTACGGATTTGTCAGGCATGGTCAAGGCGCCCAACCCCATCGACAAGCACGTCGGAGCGCGGCTTCGCATGCGGCGCATGATGGTCGGCATGAGCCAGGGCAAGTTGGGCGAAGCCTTGGACGTCACGTTCCAGCAGATTCAGAAATACGAGAAGGGGACCAATCGGATCGGGGCCAGCCGCCTTCAGCAGCTGGCGCGGGTGCTGGAGGTTCCGCCCGCGTTCTTCTTCGAGGGCGCCCCTGCCTCCGACACCGGCAAGCTCGCGTTCGCGGAGCCCGCGGGAAGCTCCTATGTCGTCGATTTCCTGTCGACGAGCGAGGGATTGCAACTGAACCGCGCGTTCGCGCTGATTCGCGACCCCAAGGTGCGCAAGAGGATCATCGACCTCGTCGCTTCGCTCGCCAAGGAATAGCCGCGGTCAGCCTCGGCGAATCGTTCTATAAAAAGAACGAAACCCCCACATTCGCTTGACCAAAAGAACGCCGCCTGTCAGAAGCGGCGCCGAACTCTCGTCGTTTGCGACGCCGATGCGTGCGCGAGCCGAGAGGGCAGGACGCGCGACGACGCGCGATCCCGGGGCAAAGCAAGCGCGAGTGGAGATTGAGACGATGGCCCGGCAGAACTATCAATTCACGAGCGAATCGGTTTCCGAAGGCCATCCCGACAAAGTCTGCGACCGCATTTCGGACGAAATCGTCGACCTGTTCTTTCGCGAGGGCGCGCGCGCAGGGCTCGACCCTTACCAGATCCGCGTCGCTTGCGAGACCCTGGCGACGACCAACCGCGTGGTGATCGCCGGCGAGGTGCGGGGACCCAAGTTGGGACCAACGGCGATCGAAGACGCCGCGCGCGCCGCCATCAAGGCCATCGGCTACGAGCAGGAAGGATTTCATTGGCGCAACGCCCAGGTCGAGATCTTGCTGCACCCGCAATCCGTCGATATCGCCCAGGGCGTCGACGCGGCAGGCAATAAGGACGAGGGCGCGGGCGATCAGGGCATCATGTTCGGCTACGCCTGCCGCGAGACGCCGGAATTGATGCCGGCGCCGATTCAATATGCGCACAAGATTCTTCGCGTTCTGTCGGAGGCGCGCCACGCGGGCCGGGAAAAGGCGCTCGGACCAGACGCCAAGAGCCAAGTGACGGTGCGCTACGAAAACGGCAAACCGGTCGAGGCGACGCAGATCGTGGTCTCGCATCAGCACCTCGATCCGAAGCTCACTTCCGAAGACGTCGCACACCTGATCCGCCCGTACGTGATCTCGGCGCTGCCCGAAGGCTGGATCACTCCCAAGACCGTCTGGCATGTCAATCCGACCGGCAAGTTTTACATCGGCGGGCCTGACGGCGACTGCGGCCTGACCGGACGCAAGATCATCGTCGACACTTACGGCGGCGCGGCGCCGCACGGCGGCGGCGCCTTCTCCGGGAAGGACCCGACCAAAGTCGATCGATCGGCGGCCTATGCCGCGCGCTATCTCGCCAAGAACGTCGTCGCCGCGGGATTGGCGGACCGCTGCACCCTGCAGCTTTCCTACGCGATCGGCGTCGCCAAGCCGCTGTCGATCTACGCCGACCTGCACGGAACCGGCCACGTCGACGAATCCAAGCTGGAACGCGCGCTGATGGAAATCATGAATCTCTCGCCGCGCGGCATTCGCGAGCACCTTCGGCTGAACAAGCCGATCTACGCGCGCACCGCCGCCTACGGCCATTTCGGCCGCGCGCCCGACAGCGAGGGCGGGTTCTCTTGGGAGAAGACCGATCTGGCGGAGCAGCTTCGTTCCTTGGTCGCGTAGGGGCCCTTGATAGAAACGACCAGCGATGCGCCGGCGCGCCGGGCGCTCTATGGGCGCAGCAAAGGCAAGGCCTTGCGCGCGCATCAGGCGCGCCTCGTCGCCGAGCGTCTGCCCGAACTCGAACTCGACGTGGCGACGCTCGCTTCGGGCGCGCCGCTGTTCGCCTTCGAGCCGCGCGAACTCTGGCTCGAAATCGGCTTCGGCGGCGGCGAGCACCTGATCGCCCAAGCCCGGGCGCATCCCGACGTCGGCTTCATCGGATGCGAACCCTTCGTCAACGGGGTTGCCAAGACCCTGGCGGCGCTCGAGCTTCACGGGCTTCAGAACGTGCGGCTGCGGGCGGGCGACGCGCGTGCGCTGATCGAGGCGTTGCCGCCCGCGTCGCTGTCGCGAATCTTCATCCTTTATCCCGACCCCTGGCCCAAGCGCCGGCACCACAAGCGTCGGGTGATCTCGGCCGAGATGATCGGCGAGATCGCGCGCACGGCTCGGCCAGGGGCGATCGTGCGTTTCGCCACCGACATCGACGATTACGCCGGCTGGGGGCTCAGCCGCTTTTTCGATTCGCCGGATTTCCGATGGACGGCGCGAACCGCCGACGACTGGCGCATCCCCTGGGACGATTGGTCGGCGACGCGCTACGAGGCCAAGGCGCGCGCCGCGGGCCGCGCCTCGGCTTATTTGACGTTCGTCCGCCAATGAATCGCCGCGTCGAAGCCGGATTGTGGGCGATTCGGTAACAAACCCCCGCTACAATCTTCCGTTGAGTAAAGGCATAGGTTGGACATGTCGGATAGCGTTGATCGTCGCACCCTTTTGAAAGGCGCCGCCGCCGCGGCGGTCGCAATCGGCTCGATCGGCGAGGGCCAAGCAGCGTTCCCCGATGGGCTGAACTTCGCCGCGCCGGTCGCGTTCTCGTACGACCTTCTAAAGGCGCAAGCGCGGGAGAATGCGCACGCGCCGTACGTCGCCCCGCCGCATCCGGCGCCGGAAGTCGTGCAGAAGATCAACTACGAAGAGTGGGGGAAGATCCGCTATCGTAGCGATCACGCGCTGTTCGCCGACGGCCCCGGGCCGTTCCCGATGATGTTCTTCCACCTCGGCCTCTTCTTCCAGAAGGCGGTGGACTTCCATGTGATCGATGGCGATCAGTCTAAGAAGATCATCTACGATCAGTCCTATTTCGACATGCCCGCCAATTCGGTGGCTCGGCAATTGCCGCAAGGCGCCGGCTTCGCGGGATTTCGCATCCAGGAATCGCGCTCCGGCCCGCTCGATTGGCGCTCGAACGACTGGGTCGCCTTCCTCGGCGCGGCCTATTTTCGCGCGATCGGCGAATTGCGCCAATACGGCCTGTCGTCGCGCGGCGTCGCGCTCGATGTCGCTGTTCCCGACCGCCCCGAAGAATTCCCCGATTTCACGCAATTCTACGTCAACTCGAAAGAGAGCGCGGACACGGTCCTCCTCTACGCGCTGATGGAGGGGCCCTCGATCGTCGGCGTCTATCGATTCACGATGCAACGCGGCAAAGGCGTCGTGATGGATATCGAGGCGACGCTGTTCACGCGCGCCGCGGTCTCTCGCTTTGGCATCGCGCCGTTGACCTCGATGTACTGGTTCTCGGAAACGAAGAAGGAGACGGCGATCGATTGGCGCCCCGAGGTGCACGATTCCGATGGCCTGTCGATGTGGTCGGGCAATGGCGAGCGGCTTTGGCGCCCGCTCAACAATCCTCCCCGGATCATGGTCTCCGCCTTCTCCGACGACAACCCGCGCGGCTTTGGCCTTTGCCAGCGCGACCGCGTCTTCGACCATTATCTCGACGGAGTGAACTACGATCGCCGGCCCAGTCTTTGGGTGGAGCCATTGCCGGGCCCCGGAGGCGAAGGATGGGGCAAAGGATCGATCCAGCTCTGCGAAATTCCGACGGACGACGAAATTCACGACAACGTCGTAGCGATGTGGGTGCCGGAAAAACCGGTTCCGTCCGGCGCCGAACTGAAGCTGAACTACCGCCTGCACTGGCTCGCCGACGAGCCCTATCCGCCCAAGCTCGGGCGCTGCGTCGCCACACGGCTGGGGCGAGGCGGTCAGCCCGGCCTGCCGCGCCCCAAGGGCGTGCGCAAGTTCGTAGTGGAGTTTCTCGGCGGACCGCTGACGACGCTGCCCTTCGGGGTCAAGCCGGATATGGTGGTGACCGCCTCGCGCGGATCGCTGCAAGGCTACCGGATCGTCGAAGCCGTCCCGGACGGCGTGCCCGGCCACTGGCGCGCCGAATTCGACTACACGGTCGATGGGGGAACCGACCCGGTCGAAATGCGCTGCTTCCTGCAGGCCAATGGCGAGACGCTGACCGAAACCTGGATGTTCCAATACCATCCGTTCTGAGCCAAGGCAGGCTTAGTCCGGCGCGACGCGAAGGCCGCGTCCGAGCGTCGCGGCGGCGTCCCCTTGCGCCCGCGCGTGCGCGTTGCGATAAGGCCGCTCGCTTCTTTCTGAGCCGAGCGGATCGAGATGGCCACGTTTCCTGAATTGGTGTTTTCCGGCGTCCAGCCCACCGGCAATCTGCACCTCGGCAATTACCTCGGCGCGCTCAAGCGCTTCGTCACGATGCAGGCGACCCATCCCTGCCTCTATTGCGTCGTCGACCTCCACGCGATGACCATGCCACACGATCCCGCGCAATTGCGGCGCACGACGCGCGAGGTCACCGCGGCGTTTCTGGCCTGCGGCATCGACCCCAACAAGAACGCCGTGTTCAACCAGAGCCGCGTCGCCGAACACGCGGAACTCGCTTGGGTCCTCGACTGCGTGGCGCGGCTCGGCTGGCTCAACCGCATGACCCAGTTCAAGGAGAAGGCGGGCAAGGACCGCGAGAACGCATCGATCGGGCTCTACAACTATCCCGTGCTGATGGCGGCTGACATCCTGCTTTATCGCGCCACCCACGTGCCGGTCGGCGACGACCAGAAGCAGCATCTCGAGCTGACGCGCGACATCGCGCAGAAATTCAACGCCGATTTTTCCGCTTCGATCGCCGCGCAAGGCTACGGCGACGCGTTCTTTCCGCTGCCCGAACCGCTGATCCAGGGCCCGGCAACTCGGGTCATGAGTCTGCGCGACGGCACGAAGAAAATGTCGAAGTCGGACCCTTCCGAATACGCCCATATCGCGCTGAGCGACGACGCCGATGCGATCGCGCAGAAGATCCGCAAGGCCAAGACGGACGCCGGCGCCCTTCCCGGCGAAGTCGAAGGCCTCGCGGGACGGCCCGAGGCGGACAATCTGGTCGGCATCTTCGCCGCCCTCGCCGACGAGACCAAGGCCGACGTGCTGCGGCGCTTCGGCGGCGGGCAGTTCTCGCAGTTCAAGAACGCGCTCGCCGAACTTGCGGTGGCCAAGTTGACGCCGATCCGCGCCGAAATCTTGCGGCTCAACGCCGATCCCGGCTTCGTCGATTCGGTGCTTGCGGAGGGCGCCCGCAAGGCGCGAATCATCGCGCAACCCAACATGGACGCCGTCAAGGACATCGTCGGCCTCGTTCGCTGACGGGAAGTCGGCGCCGAGCGGCGCGCCGCAAATTTTTTTGTGCGCCGCTGGCCCGCCGCAGCGCCCAGAAACACGCTCCGAAGGCAAGATGTTGCGGCGCCGTCCTGTTCGTCTACTATATACTGCTGCCCTGACGGAAGACGCGGGCAAAAATTGGCAACGATCGGTTAACGACTTTCGCGCCGGGTTTGCGTAAGTCTGGGAGAAGCTGATTCGGGCCTTCTTGGCGGAAGGGGCCGACAGAGTCGGCGGCGGCTAGCGCCCATTGGACGCCGGCGCGCCGCAGTGGTCTCAGGGGGCCGAGACTTGCAAAGGATCTTGCGACCGGCGAACGCGCTGGACGGGCCAAACGGTGGGGGCTCGCCCGCGCCGCGGGTTTGGCGCGCCGTGGTTCTTGTCGCCGCGGGTATCGCCGCCGCTTTGCCGGCGGCGACGGGCGCGCGCGCCGACATAGGGTCCGTTCTGGCGTCGGGTGAAGCGCCACTGACGACCGACATCACCGGCCTCGTCATTCTGCTGCTGCTGTTCTTCTCGGTCCTGACCGCCGCGTTGCATCTGCTGGGACGGCGGCGATGGACGCAGCGGGAGAGCGAGCTCGCGGGCGAACTCGCCCGCACGCGCGCCGGTCTCGACCGCGCCAATCTCTTCCTCGCGAGCGAGCCGCAGATTCTCGTCGCCTGGGACCGGCCCGACAGCGAACCGCGGATCGAGGGCGACTTCGCGCTGGTCGCCGACGCGCCCCTGCCGCGCCGCGTGCTCGCCTTCTCCTCGTGGCTCGAGCCCTCGCTCGCGAGCGCGGTGCAGCGGGCCGTCGAGCGATTGCTCGACCGAGGCGAGGCGTTTTCGATCGCCGCCGCGAGCCTGAAAGGACGCCATTTCGAGATCGACGGCCGCGCAGTCGCTGGCTACGCGGTCATGCGCATTCGCGACGTCTCAGGCGACCGTCTGCAACTGGCGCGGCTGCGCGATAGTCACGCCGAAGCCAACGGCGCGCTCGCCGCGCTGCGCGCGATGCTCGATGCGGTCCCCCATCCCGCCTGGACCCGGGACGCCGAGGGGCGAATCGCGTGGTCCAATCTGGCCTACGCCAGCGCGGTGGAAGCCAAGGACGGCGCCGAAGTCGCGGATAAGAACCTCGAGCTCTTCGATCAGGACCTGTGCGCCGAAGCGCTTGCGGAGCGGCGTCGAACCGGCGTCTGGCGGCGCCACGCTGCGGCGGTCGTGGCGGGCGAGCGCAGGATGTTCGACGTCGTCGAGGTTGCTACGGAGGCCGGCGCGGCGGGACTCGCCAACGATCTTACCGAAGTGGAGTCGCTTCGCGCCGAAATGGGGCGCCACTCCGACGCCTATTCGCGCATGCTCGATCAATTGTCGACGGCGGTGGCGATATTCGACCGCGCCAAGCGGCTGACCTTCTATAACGCCGCTTATCGGCAAATCTGGTCGCTGGACGCCGGGTTCCTCGATTCGCATCCCACCGACGGCGAGATCCTCGATCGCCTGCGGGCCAAGCGGCAACTGCCCGAACAAGCCGACTTTCGCAGTTGGAAATCGCAGGCGCTCGCCGCCTATCAGGCGATCGAGCCGATCGAGAATGTCTGGCACCTGCCTGACGGGCGGGCGCTACGCGTCGTGGCGAGCCCCAACCCGCAAGGCGGCGTCACTTATCTGTTCGACGACGCGACGCAGAGCTACGCGCTGGCCTCCCAGGTAAACGCCTTGACCCGCGTGCAGGGTGAAACGCTCGATGCGCTGAAGGAAGGCGTCGCGGTGTTCGGCGCCGATGGGCGGATGAAGCTCATCAATCCCGCCTTCGCCGAGCTGTGGCGCTTCGAAGCCGAGCGCGCCGCCGAACGGCCGCATATCGACGAGGTCGCGCGCCATTGTGCGCCGCTGCTCGCCGAATCCCGGCTGTGGGACGGGCTGCGCGCAACGATCGTCGGCCTGCCGGAGGTTCGCCGCGGATTGGAGATGCGTGTCGAACGCAAGGACGGTCTGGTGCTCGATTGCGCCGCTCTGCCGCTGCCCGACGGCGCGACGCTGCTCACGTTCCTCGACGCGACTGCGGGCGCCAACGTCGAGCGCGCGCTCACCGAGCGCAACCAGGCGCTGATCAGCGCGGAAAAGCTGCGCAACGACTTCGTCAACCACGTCTCCTACGAGTTGCGCACGCCGCTCACCAACATCATCGGCTTCACGCAGTTGCTCGCCGACGGCGGCGTCGGCCCGCTCAACCCCAAGCAGCTCGAATACGCCGGTTTCATCACCACTTCGTCGGCGGCGCTGCTCGCGATCATCAACGATATTCTCGATCTCGCCTCGATCGACGCCGGCGCGCTGGAGCTTCGCCCCGAAGACGTCGACGTCGTCGACGCGATGAAGGCGGCGGCCGAGGGCGTGCAAGACCGCCTCAGCGAATCCAAGATCGAACTGCGCATCGTCGCCACCGACGACGTCGGTTCGCTGCGGGCCGATGGGCGGCGCATCCGGCAAATTCTGTTCAACCTGCTCTCCAACGCGATCGGCTTTTCCGCCCCCGGCCAGACCGTGACCCTGGCGGCGATGCGCCGGCGCGGCGAAATCGTCTTCAAGGTCAGCGACCGCGGTCGCGGGATCCCGACCGAGGTGCTGGACCGCGTCTTCGACCGCTTCGAGAGCCACACCGGCGGTTCGCGCCATCGCGGCCCCGGCCTCGGTCTGTCGATCGTGCGCGCGCTGGTCGAATTGCACGGCGGCCGGGTCCAAATCGATTCGGCGCTCGGAGAGGGGACGACGGTGACGTGCGTTTTCCCTATTGATGGCGCGCCGAAGCTCGAGAGCGCGGCCGCCTGAGATGGAAATCGCGAGGACGGGAGGCGCCGCCGGCGGCGTCGAGTCGATCGATTTGCCCAACGAGGCGGCGACGCTCGCGCTGGCCAAATGGCTGGCCGGCTTCGCGCGCCCGGGAGATTTCATCGCGCTTGCCGGCGATCTCGGCGCCGGCAAGACGACCTTCGCGCGCGCCTTTCTGCGTGCGCTGCTCGGCGACCCGGAACTCGAGGCGCCGAGCCCGACCTTCACGTTGATGCAAGTCTATGAAGGGCCGGAATTTCCGGTCGTGCATGCCGACTTCTATCGCCTGCGCGGCGCCGAGGAACTCGCTGAGCTCGGATGGGACGAAGTCGTCGAGGGGGCCGTCACGCTGGCCGAATGGCCCAATCGCGCCGCCGAAGCGCTGCCGCCCGATCGGCTCGAAATCGAGTTCGTCTTCGATCTCGCTCACGGAGCGGACTTTCGCCGGGCCGACGTGCGCGCGCTCGGCGCCCTCGCGGCGCGATATGCGCGGGCGCGGGCGATCGAAGCGCTGCTGCGGCGCGCGGGCTGGGCCGAGGCGCGGCGCGTCTATCTGCAGGGCGACGCGTCGGTGCGCGCCTACGAGCGCTTGAGCGCGAGCGACGGCGCAACCGCAATCCTGATGATCTCGCCGCCGCGCCCGGACGGCCCGATCCTGCGCTACGGCAAGCCCTACGCCGCGATCGCCAAGCTTTCCCCCGACATCCGGGCCTTTCTCGCCATGGCGGAGGGCCTGCGCGCGCTCGGCTATTCCGCCCCTCGCGTTTTCGCCTACAGTGTCGCCGACGGCCTCGCGCTGATCGAGGATTTCGGCGCCGAGACGATCGCCGACGAGCGCGGCCCGAACGCGGCGCGCTACGCCGAGGCGGCGACGCTGCTCGCCGATCTGCACGGGCGCGCTCTGCCCGGCGAGCTGCCGGTCGACGGCGAGAGTTATACGCTGCCGATCTACGACGCCGAGGCGATGCTGGTCGAGGTCGAGCTCGCGCTCGACTGGTACGCGCCGGGGGTCGCGCGAACCAATCCGCCCTCGGGCGCGCGCATGCAATTCCTCGGGCTGTGGCGCGACGTCCTCGCGCCGATCCTGGCGCGGCCGACGACCTGGACGCTGCGCGACTATCACTCGCCCAATCTGCACTGGCTCGAGCATCGCGAGGGGCTCCAGCGTCTCGGCCTGATCGATTTTCAGGACGCCGTGCTCGGCCCGCCCGCCTACGACGTCGCTTCGCTGCTGCAGGACGCGCGCGTCGAGGTTCCCGACGATCTCGAATTGCGCCTGCTGGCGCTCTACGCGCGCCGGCGCGCGGGCGCCGACGCGGCCTTCGACGCCGAGGCGTTCGCTGCGTCTTACGCCGTCATGGGCGCGCAGCGGGCGACGAAGATCCTCGGCATCTTCGCGCGGCTCGACAAGCGCGACGGCAAGCCGCAGTACCTCCAGCATCTGCCGCGCATCGAGCGGCGCCTCGCCAAGAACCTCGCCCATCCCTTGCTCCAGCCGCTCAAGCTCTGGTATCAGGCGTATCTGCCGCACGCCCGCGGCGACGCCCAGCCCCCTTCAGAGCCCTGATCTCGATGCCTTCGCCGACGCCCACGACCGCCATGGTGTTCGCCGCGGGCTTGGGCAATCGCATGCGCCCGATCACCGACACGCTCCCCAAGCCGCTCGTCAAGGTGGCGGGCCGGGCGCTGATCGACCATTGCCTCGACCGCTTCGCCGAAAACGACGTTAAGCGCGCGATCGTCAACGTGCATTGGCTCGCCGATCAGATCGAGGCCCATCTGGCGCCCCGCGCGGCGCCGCAAATCATCGTTTCCGACGAGCGCGCCCAATTGCTCGATCAGGGCGGCGGCGTCAAACGTGTGTTGCCGCTGATCGGCGCCGAGCCGTTTTTCCTCTGCAACACCGACGCGTTCTGGATCGAGGGGCCGCGCTCGAACCTGCGCCGCCTCGCCGAAGCCTTCGATCCCGAAACGATGGACGCGATCCTGATGGTGGCGGCGAGCGCGGGCGCCGTCGGCGTCGATTGGCCGGGGGATTTCGCCATGGACCCGGACGGGCGGCTGGCGGCGCGCGAGCCGCGCCACGTCGCGCCCTTCGTCTACACCGGCGTCGGCATCATCAAGCCGCAGCTGTTCGAGGACGTCGCCGAGGACGTGTTCCGTCTCGCGCCCTTCTTCTATCGCGCCGCCGAGAAAGGGCGCCTGTTCGGCCTGCGGCTCGACGGCCTGTGGCTGCATGTCGGCCGGCCCGAAATCGATCGCCGAGGCGGAGAAAGCGATCGATCGCTCGATCCTGTAGAGCGCATCCCTTCTCCCCGCTCGCGGGGAGATGGGTGGGGCGAGGGCCCGTCAACTTCCCCGTCAAGTTTCGTCAAGTCCTGTCAAGTTTCGTCAAGCCTTGTCAAGCGCGCGCCTTGACAATGTTGCAATTTACTCAGCGAAATCAACGCCGTCCGGCGCGTCAAGGCCGGCTTCGGCCTTTGGCGGGACGGCGCCTCCGTCCGGCCCGACGATGCCGGCCTCGCGCGCCCGCAGCATGCGCTCGGCCATGGCGTCGAGCTTGGTCAGCAACCGCTCGCGCGCACCCTCGTCGTAAGTCCCCTCGGCGCCGTCGACGGCGCTGTATTTGTCGAGCCGGTCGGGTACGCGCGACAGCCGGTCGATCGCGCTGAGCTCGCCGGCGGCGACGCCGCGCGCGGCGAGCCGCAGCGCCGGCAGAGGCGGCGGCGTCCGCTCGGCGGCGCGGGATTCCTTGCGGGTCTTGGCCATGGCCGCGATCCGGATGCGGGAGGATCGACCGGGCAAGGATAGCACGAGTCCGTATTTTCAGAAAGAAATATGTCTATCCTTTTGAAATAGGGAATGATCCGGACGCCGCTTCGCCGTCGTTCGCGCGCGGCTCCGCGAGCGGGATGACCGCCTTGTCACCGAATTGGCGTGTCTCGCTTTGGGGGCGCAGCACAGTCCTCCACGCCTCTTTCCCTATTGATGCCTCGCTAATTCTGTGCGCCCCTTTTCGCCTCACTGGTTTTTCGCCGCCAGACGCTCGCTGGTCAGCGCCTTCAGGAACGCCGTGATGTCGGCGATGTCGGCCTCGGAGAGCGTCGAGGGCGTGTAGCGCATGATGCGCCGGCTGTCGGCCGACCACGAGACGACGGGCTCGACGTGAGCGTTGTCGCTGATGACGCGGCCCGCCTCGACCGTCGCCATGATCCGCACCGCCTCGGTCAGATCGTCGACCGAGCCGTTGTGAAAATAGGGCGCGGCGAGCGCGACGTTGCGTAGCGAGGGAACCCGCCAGACGCCCGGCCGCCCGGGCGGAGCGGTGCCGCTGTCGTCGGCCAGGCGATATTGCGCGGTGTAAGGCGAGGGGCGCGCCGGGAACAGGCGCATGCCGCTGGCCCCGCGCTCGGGGGCGAGCACGCTCGCGCTGCTGAAATTGGGTCCGGAGTGGCAGGTCACGCAGCCGGCCGTTTCGAACAGCGCCATGCCGCGAAGCTGCTGTGCGCTGAGCGCGCTCGCGTCGCCGCGAACGAAACGGTCGTAGGGCGCGTCGGCGGTCACCAGCGTGCGCTCGTAGGCGGCGATCGCCATCGCGACATGGCTGATGTCGATTGGCGCGTTCGGACCGAAGGCGGCGGCGAACGCGGCTGCGTAGCTCGGGTCCGCCGCGACGCGGGCGGCGACGGCGTCAAGATCGGGATTGCCCATTTCGATCGGGTTGCCGATCGGCCCTGTCGCCTGGTCCTCCAGCGAGCGCGCGCGGCCGTCCCAGAACAGAAACGCCTGGAAGGCGGCGTTGTAGACCCTGGGAGACTTGCGCTTGCCGATCTGCCCGCCGACGCCGCGCGAAGTCGAGCGCGCCTCGGAGCCGCCGCCGTGGCCGAGGTCGTGGCAGGACGCACAGGACACCGTCCCGTCGACCGAGAGCAGGGGATCGCGGAACAGGCGCGCGCCGAGCGCCGCTTTTTCCGGCGTCGTCGGATTGTCCGCCGGGGCCGGCGCCGCCTCGGGAAGCGCCTGCCAGCGGGTGTAGCCGTAGGTGATCTGCCCCGGCTCGGAATCGTCCGCTTCGGCTTGTGCGGCCGGCGGCGGGGCAGCCGTCAGATGCTCCACGCCGCCGATCGTCAAGGCCCCGATGACCGCGAGTTTCAGGCTGAAGGCGATGACGCCGACGCCGAGGGCGGCGATCAGGACGAAAGCGCGTCCGCGCGAGATTCGCGCCACCGGCGCGAGATCGAACCAGACGATGAGGCTCGCGGCGGTCAAGCCGACTGTAATCGCTCCTGCTCCGACGAGCAGGATCGGCGTGTTGGAGAGCATGATGAATTCCTTGCTCGCGGAGTCCAGCGCGCCGCGCTATTCGGCGAGGCGCCGCAGGCCGCGAAAATCGAGAAGAGCGATATGGCGCTGCGCCGGCGCGATCAGGCCGCGCGCGGCGAGGCGCCGCACCGTGCGCGACACCACCTCGCGCGAGGTCGCGAGGTGGCGCGCGATCTGATCGTGGGTGACGGCGATCTCGGGTTCGCCTTTCGCCCGCCGCAACAGGAAGGCGGCGAGGCGGGCCTCCAGCCCCTGCGAGGCGGTTTCCTCGATCAGCGCCATCAGCTCGAACAGCCGGCCCGACAGGACGTCGAAGGTGAAGTTCTGGATGGCGGGTTCGGCGGCGAACAGCTTGCGGTAGACGTCGCCGGGAATGACGGTGACTTCCGTCGGCCCCTCGCTCTCGACCCAGGCGGGATAGGCCAGCCGCGAGAACATGCAGTTGATCGCCAGAATGCAGGATTGCCCCGGCTCGATCCAATAAAGCGTGCCCTCGCGGCCCTCGGCGCTGACGTAGTAGACGCGCAAGGCGCCGCGCTCGACGAGATAGGCGCCCGCCACCAGATCGCCGCGCGCGATGAGCTGCGTCCCGCTTTCGCAAGCCGTGCGCCGCGCCGACGCCTCGACGAGGGCGAGGCTCGCGGGCGCGAGATCGCGCAAGGAGGGGAAGAGGTCGCGGGCGGGCAGGCTTGTCACCGCCCGATGGTATCTCTTCCTCGGCGCGTCCAACAGCGTCAGCATGTCACAGGCTCTCCTTCTCCGGCCCGGTTCAGGCCGCCGCCGCGAAGAACAGGTCGCCGGGGGTCGAGGTGACGACTTCGGTGATCTCGTCGAACGGCAGGCCGACCCGCTCATGCGCGCGGCGCACGGCCTCGGCGCTGGGGGCCATGTTGAAGCAGAAGGCGCGGCCCTCTTCGAAGCCGACATGGACGCGCAGCGAAACCACGCCCTCGGCGCGACAGGCCTCCTCGTATTTGGCGTAGAAGCCGGCGAAGGCGTCCTTGGCGATGCCGGCGGGGAAGGTGCCCTTGCGGACATCGTGGGTGTCGAGGAAGAACTTCATCGGCTGCATGGGGTCGGCTCCTTCATGGCTCGGCGCCTCGCGCCGATCGAGCGAGCCTTAGCCGAAGCGCGGCGGCCGACGCTGGAACCAAAGTCACAACGCTCGCGGACGGGCGCCATAAGCGGATGGTGAAGCGCCCGCCGCCCGCGCAATCCGCTATAAGGGCCGCGGACGAACCGGGCGGGGGCGATGCGGGACACGGAGCTGACGGGCGAGGCGACGAAGATCGGGCGCATCGCGGCGATCGATGTCGCGCGCGGGGCATCGCTCATCGGGATGGTCGTCTACCATCTGACCTGGGACCTCGCCAATTTCGGCTTCGTTCCGGCTGGCGCGCCGTTTTCGCCGGAGATGCGCGTCTTTTCGCACGTCGTGGCGAGCGCGTTTCTTGCGCTGGTCGGCGTCTCGCTCGCGCTCGCCCATCCCCACGGGCTTCGCGCGCGCGCGTTTGCGCGCCGCTTCGCGCTGGTCGCCGGCGCGGCGCTGCTGGTGACGCTGGCGACCACATTCAGCGACCCCACCGAGCCGATCTATTTCGGCATTCTCCATTGCATCGCGGTCGCCAGCCTCGTCGCGGCGCCGTTCGTCGGCGCGCCGGCCTGGGCGGCTTTGGCGGCGGGCGTCTTGGCGCTGGCGGCGCCGCTGGCGATCGCGAGCGTAAGTTTCAATGCTCCCGCGCTGCTCTGGCTGGGCCTCGGAACCGCCCTGCCGCTCACGCTCGATTGGCGCCCGCTTTTGCCGTGGGCTGGCATGGTCCTCGTCGGCTTGGCGGTCGCGCGCGGCTCGCTCTCGCGGCTCGCGCGCTGGCCGTGGACGCACTGGCGTCCGGCGGCGATCCCCGGCCGCGCGCTCGGCTTCGCCGGCCGCCACAGCCTCGCGATCTATCTCGTCCACCAGCCGATCCTGTTCGCATTGCTGCTTGCGCTGGCGAACGTGAGCGGCGTGGCGGAGCGGCACGAGCGCGAGACCTATCTCGCGGGCTGCCGGCCGGCTTGCGTCGGGGCCGGCGGCGAACTCGCGGTCTGCGCGAAGGCCTGCGCCTGCATCGCGGATCGCGCGCAAACGGCCGACGTGCCGCTGCGCGCCGCGTTCGGCCAGGGCGGCGACGGCGAGCGCCAGCGGTTGAGGAGCATCGTCGAGGCTTGCAGCGCCGAGGCGCGGTGAACCGCGCCGGGCGCCGCCCGCGCCGAAGCGCGCGTCACTTCATCAGCCACTCGTGCGCGGGGTCGTTGTGGAAGCGCCACGTGCGCTTCGGACCCGCCATGGTGTTGAGATAGTAGAGCTCGTAGCCGTGCGGCGCGCCGACCGGGTGATAGCCGCGCGGCACCAGCACGACGTCGCGGTCGCCGACCGCCATCGTCTCGTCGAGGCTGCGGTCGTCGGTGTAGACGCGTTGCAGCGCAAAGCCCTGCGGCGGCGAAAGCCGGTGATAATAGGTCTCTTCGAGATAGGATTCGTCGGGCAGGGCGTCGCGGTCGTGCTTGTGCGGGGGATAGCTCGACCAATGGCCGGCCGGCGTGATGACCTCGACCACCAGCAGGCTCTCGGCCTCGGCCTCCTCGGGCAGGATGTTGCGGATGTAGCGCGCGTTCGATCCCTTGCCGCGCGTCTGGATTGTGACCGCGCTCGGCGGGATGACGCGCGCGGGGTAGCGGCCGACCGCCGGCGCCGAGCAGATCGCGAGCTCGCAATCCTCGACCGCCTCGATCGTGACGCTCGCGTGCGGCGGCGCATAGACCGACGACGGCAGGCCGGAGAACACGTCGGCGCGCTGTCCGATCGCGCCCGAATCGAAATCGCTGGTCGTCACCCGCGCCTTGCCGGAGAGCACGACGATGCAGATTTCGCGGTCGCCGGTGTCGATCGTCGCCTCCGCGCCGGCCCTCATCTCGCGGGTCTCGAATCCGACATAGCGCCAACCCGCGCTTTCCGGCGTGATCCGGTGCCGCACGCCGTCGGCGGATTGGCTGGGGTGAACGAGCAGATTGGCTTGCGACATGACGGTTGCTCCTTGCGGTCGGCTTAGCCCAGCCCGCTCTCGCGCAGCGCCGCGCGCAAGTGCGCGACGCCCTTCTTCGCATAAGGAAGGGCCGGCGCCTTCTTCGGGTCCTGCTCGGCCTCCAGCACCACCCAGCCCGAATAGCCCTCGAGCTCGCGGAACGCCGCGACGAAATCGACCATGCCGTCGCCGGGCACGGTGTAGACGCCGAGTTCGGCGCCGAGGCCGACGATCGCGTCGAGGAAGCTCAGGTCCTGCGCGTTGGCCTCTTTCATCTTCGCTTCGCGCACGTCCTTGCAGTGCACGTGGCCGATCCGGTCGCGATAGCGACGGGCGAGAGCGGCGGGGTCCGAGCCGCCCCAAGTCGCGTGGCCGGTGTCGAGCAGCAGATGCACGGGCGCCTTGGTCGCCGCCATGAAGGCGTCGATGTCGGCCTCGGACTGCACGATCGTGCCCATGTGGTGATGATAGCAGAGTTCGAGGCCTTCGTCGGCGACGCGGCTCGCGAACTCCGTCATCCCAGCGCCGAACGCCGCCCAGTCGCCCTTGGCGAGCTTCGGCCGCTTCGACAGCGGCTGGGCGCGATCGCCGTGGATCGTGTTGGAGCACTCCGCTGCGATCATCACCCCGGCGCCCGCGCCCTTGGTCATCGCGATATGGGCCTTCGCGTTCTCGAACTCCTCGCGCGCCGAGCGGCGCAGCAAATGCGTCGAATACCAGCCGCCGACGAAGACGAGGCCGAACTCGGCGAGCTTGGCCTTGAGCGCGGCGCCGTCGTTGGGCAGCTTATGGCCTTTCTCCATCCCCTCGACGCCGGCTTGCTTCGCTTCGGCGAGGCAAGTCTCGAGCGGCGTGTCGCCGCCGATGTCCTGGAGATCGTCGTTGGACCAGCCGATGGGGTTGGCGCCGATGCGAATCGTCATTTCAGTCTCCCACGCGCTGGGACGCCAGCGCCTTCTCGTAGTCTTCGCGCGCCTGCGCGACCTGCGCGCGCTCGGACGCAGCGGGGATCGCGACGTCCCACCAGGAGCCGCCGGCGTCGGTGGAGGCGAGCGGATCGGTGTCGATGACGATGACCTGCGTCGACGCCGCCGAGCGCGCGAGCGTGAACGCGCGCTCCAGCTCGGCGATCGAATCGACCTTCACGGCTTGCGCGCCGAGAGAGCGGGCGTGGGCGACGAAATCGATCTCGGGCAGGACCTCATGACGCGCGTCGCGCAACAGGTTGTTGAAGGGCTCGCCGCCGGTCGCCATTTGCAGGCGGTTGATGCAGCCGAAGCCGCGGTTGTCGTTGACGACGATGATAAGCTTGCAGCCGAGCATCACCGAAGTCGCGATTTCCGAGTTCATCATCAGATACGAGCCGTCGCCGACGACGACGATCACTTCGCGATCCGGCAGCGCCATCTTGACGCCGATGCCGCCGGCGATCTCGTAGCCCATGCAGGAATAGCCATACTCGACGTGATAGCCGAGCGGCGCGCCGGCCTGCCAGAGCTTGTGCAATTCGCCCGGCAGCCCGCCCGCCGCGCAGACCACGACGTCGCTCGCCGCGCCGACGCGCTGCAACGCGCCGAGCACCTGCGCGTCGGTCGGCGCGGCCGCGTTGGTCGCGCCGCGGTAGCGCTCGGCGGTCGCGAGCCATTCGGCCTTGCCTTGCGCCGCCGCTTCACGCCACTCGGCGGGCGCCCGCCAGTCGCCGATCGCGGCGTCGAGCGCGGCTATGCCGAGCCGCGCGTCGCTCACCAGCGGCAGCGCGCGGTGTTTGGCCGCGTCGAACGGCTGGACGTTGAGGCCGATGAAGCGGCGCTCGGGGTTCTGGAACAGCGCCCACGACCCGGTGGTGAAGTCGGCGAAGCGCGTGCCGACCCCGAGCACGATGTCGGCTTCCTCCGCGCGCGCGTTGGCGGCGCCGGTCCCGGTGACGCCGATCGCGCCGAGATGAAGGGGATGGTCGGCCGGCGTCGCCGATTTGCCCGCCTGGGTCTCGGCGACGGGGATGGCGTGCTTTTCGCAGAACGCCATCAGCTCCTTTTCCGCGCTTGAATAGAGCACGCCGCCGCCGCAGACGACGAGCGGCTTCTCGGCCGCGCGCAAAGCGGCGGCCGCCTCGGCGAGCTCGCGCGCGTCCGGCCCCTGGCGCCGTAGGCGATGCACGCGCGGCGCGAAGAACGACAGGGGGTAGTCGTAGGCTTCGGTCTGGACGTCCTGGCAGAAGGCGAGGGTGACGGGGCCGCATTCGGCAGGGTCGGTCAGCACCGCGATCGCGCGGTTGAGCGCGGGCACGATCTGCTCGGGCCGCGTGATGCGGTCGAAATAGCGCGACACCGGGCGGAAGCAATCGTTGGCGCTCACCGCGCCGTCGCCGAAATCCTCGACCTGTTGCAATACCGGATCGGGGCGGCGATTGGCGAACACGTCGCCCGGCAGCAGCAGCACCGGCAAGCGGTTGACGTGCGCGAGCGCGGCGGCGGTGACCATGTTGGTGGCGCCGGGACCGATCGAAGTGGTGCAGACCATCATCCGCCGGCGGCGCGAAGCCTTGGCGAAGGCGATCGCGGCGTGGGCCATCGCCTGCTCGTTGTGAGCGCGGAACGTCGGCAGAACGTCGCGCACGCCGTAGAGCGCCTCGCCGAGCCCGGCGACGTTGCCGTGGCCGAAAAGCGCGAATACGCCGGCGAACAACGGAACGCTCTCGCCGTCGATTTCAGTCATCTGCGCCGCGAGGAAGCGGACGGTCGCCTGTGCGGCGGTGAGACGGAGAATTTTCATGGGGCGAGGGTTCCGTTTCTTGGGGCTTCAAGCGGCGAGCGCGCGCGGCGGGCGCGACGCCCGCAACGCCGCCGGCATGGCGGATTCGATGAATGCGCCGATCATCGCGCGCCTCCCAGCGCCGTATCCTGCCACAATGCGCACAGCCGCGCGAAGGATTTCGGCCATTCTGCCGACCGCCTCGGCGTCGTCGATGCGGCCGGCGAACCAAGCGAGCGCCGGATCGACGAAAATCGTGCGGCCGACCGCAAAGCCGCGGACCAAGGAGCAACCGCGCGCGATGCGGAACGCCCTCGCCAGATCCTCCTCCGGCGCTTCGAGCCCGAGCAGCATGACGCCGCGGCACAACGGATCGCGCGCCTCGATCACGCGTGCGACATTGTCCCACGCCTTGGCGCTCGCCTGCCCCTCGAGCTTCCACCAGTCCGGCTTGATCCCGATGGCGTAGAGCCGATCGAGCACGCGCGAAACCGTGTCGTCGGCGATCTCGCCGTTCTTGCTCGCGATGATCTCGATCAAAAGCTCGCGGCCGATCGTTCGGGCGGCGTCGTAAAGGCGCAGCAATTCGCGCTCCTGGCGCGCCTTCATCTCGGGCGCGTCGTCGGGATGATAGAAGCACAGGCACTTGACGGTGTGCCCGATCGGCCATTCGATCAGCTTGGCGCCGAGCGAGCCGCCGAATTCGAAGTCGAGCGGCCGCGACCCCGGCTCCTCGACCGGGCGGCCGATCCAGAAATTGTGGTCGGCGGCGCGAAACAGCGCCTCGCGGCCGTACTTGCCGTCGATGAGCATGCCGAAGCCGGGGCGTCCCGCCGCGACCCTTGCGGCGGCGTCGACGGCAAGGCGCTTGAACCGGCTGATGCGCTCGCGTGGGCTCCCCGCTTCGTCGGCAATTCTTTCGAGCTGCGCGCGATGATCGATCGCCAGCGCCATCAGGCCCGGCGGTTGCGGGCGCCGCGTCGTCGCCCAGTGAATATGGGCGAGCGTCTCGTCGCGCCTGAGCGCGCGCTCCGGCGAGCCCTCTTTGAGGAAGCGCTGCAACTCCGGCCAGGTCGGATATTCGGCCGAGCACAGGAGGCGCGAAACGGCGAAGGCGCCGCCGGCGTTGGCGAACGCGCAGCAGGTCTCGAGCGGCTCGTCGCGCAGCCAGCCCCTCAGAAAACCCGACATGAACGCGTCGCCGGCGCCGAGCACGTTGTAGACCTCGACGGGGAAGCCCGGCCCCCTTACGCCCTCATCGATCGACGAGGGGATGGCGCCGGGGAATACGACGCAGCCCATCGGCCCGCGCTTGAGCACGATCGTCGCCGCGGTGAGCGCGCGCACCGCCTTCAGCGCGGCGAGCGGCTCTTCGGCGCCGCCGGCGATCATGATCTCCTCTTCGGTGCCGACGACGAGATCGCAAGCGGGCAGGATCGTCTGCAAATGCGCGGTCACCGCGTCCGACTTGACGTAGCGCTCCTCGCCCGCGCCGTGCCCCGCCAGGCCCCACAGGTTGGGGCGATAGTCGATGTCGAACGCGATCCTGCGGCGATGCTTCTTGGCGTAGGCCACCGCGAGGTTCTGCGCCGCGGCGGTGTTGGCGCGGGCGAAATGGGTTCCAGTGACAACGATCGCCTTGGCGCGGGCGACATAGAACTCGTCGATGTCGGCCTCGTCGAGCGCCCCGTCGGCGCAGTTGTCGCGATAGAAGATCAGCGGAAAGGTCTTGTCGTCGCGAATGCCGAGGACGACGAGCGAAGTGAGGCGCGCAGGGTCGGTGTGAATCCCCGTCACGTCGACGCCCTCGCGCGCGCATTGCTCGCGGATGAAGCGGCCCATGTGCTCGTCGCCGACCCGCGTGATCAGGCCGCTCTTCAAGCCCAGCCGCGCGGTCCCGATCGCGATGTTGGTCGGGCAGCCGCCGACCGCCTTGGAAAAGCTCGCCATGTCCTCCAGGCGCCCGCCGACCTGGGCGCCGTAGAGGTCGACCGACGAGCGGCCGATGGCGATGACGTCGAGGGTCGGATCGGCCAAGGGGTCAACTCCACAAAGAGGTTCCGCGGCGATCGCCCCGCGCTTCGCAACGCGTCACGGCTCCAGCGGCGGATCGCCGGCGCCGACCACGTTCTGGTCGAAATCGATGTTCGAACCCGTCATCAGGCCGGATTCGTCCGAAGCGAGATAGGCGCAGGCCCGCGCCACTTCCTTAGGGTCGATCAGGCGTCCGAACGGGCGCGTCTTGGCGGCCTCTTCGAGCCAGCCGTCGGTTGCGCCATGATAGAGCTTCATGATCCGGTCCTCGCCCGGCGTCGCCATCCAGCCGATGTTCAAGCCGTTGACGCGGATGCGGAACTTGAGCAGCGAATGGGCGAGGTTGCGCGTCAGCGTCGCCAACGCGCCCTTGGAGGCGCAATAGGCGGCGACGAACGGCTGCCCGCCGTGCGCCGACATCGACTGGATGTTGACGATCGAGCCCTCGACGTCCTCGCGCCGCATGATCTTGACGGCCTCCTGGATCAGGAAGAACGGCGCGCGGACGTTGACGTCCATGATCTCATTGTAGCGCTCTTCGGTCGTGTCGAAGATATTGCCGCGATCGGTGAGCCCGGCGGCGTTGACGAGAATGTCAAGGCCCCCGAAGCAGCGATCGGCCGCGGCGATCACGGCGCGGCATTGCGGGACCTGTTTCAGATCGGCTTTGACGAAGTGGGTCAGGCATCCTCCCGCCGAGATTTCCTGCGCGACCCGTTCGCCGTTGTCCGCGTTGCGCCCGCAGATGACGATCCCCGCGGCGCCGCGCTCGGCGAACAGTCTGGCGATGGCTTCGCCCAGACCTTGCGAGCCGCCGGTTACGACTGCGAATTTGCCGACCATGTTGGCCGACCCGAACGCATCCTGACGCGCGGCGGCGCACTTCGTCGTCAAAATGGTTCCTCCAATTCGCGCAATCCGATCGGACTCTCTGGGGCGTCCGTCTCGGCTATGAAACAAACATTCTATTCACAAGTCAATATGGAACGTGTATTCTTTTTTGTGTGGCCGGGCTTCGCCGAAGGAGAGGCGATCGGCCGGGTCAGTTTGGGAGGAACGCATGAGGTTTGGCATTATAGGGGCGGGGCGCATCGGCAAGATTCACGCAGCCAACGTCGCCGCCCGCGCGGACTGCGAGGTCCGGTTCGTCGCCGACGCCGACGCGGCCGCCGCCAAGACGCTCGCCCAGACGACGGGCGGCGCAGTCGCCTCGATCGACGAGATCATCGGCTCTTCCGAGGTCGACGCGGTCGCGATCTGCACGCCGACCGACATGCACGCCGATCTGATCGAGAAGGCGGCGCGCGCCGGCAAGGCGATGTTCTGCGAAAAGCCGATCGACCTCGACGCCGAACGCATCCGCCGCTGTCTCGACGTCGTCAAGGCGAGCGGCGCGACGCTGATGGTCGGCTTCAACCGCCGCTTCGACCCCAACTTCGCCGCGCTCCAGGCGCGCATCGCGAGCGGAACGATCGGCGACGTCGAAATCGTCTCGATCACCTCGCGCGATCCCAGCCCGCCGCCGGTGTCCTACATCGCCCGCTCGGGCGGGCTGTTCCGGGACATGATGATCCACGACTTCGACATGGCGCGCTTCCTCCTGGGCGAGGAGCCGATCGCGATCAGCGCGATGGGGTCCGCGCTCGTCGACAAGGCGATCGGCGAGGCCGGCGACATCGACACCGCCGTCGTCGTCATGGAGACCAAGTCGGGCAAGGTCGCGCAAATCTCGAACTCGCGCCGCGCGACCTACGGCTACGATCAGCGCGTCGAAGCGCACGGCTCCAAAGGCATGATCCAGGCCGGCAACATCCGTGAGACGACGGTCGAATTCGCCGGCGCGCAAGGCTTCGTCGGCGACAAGATCCTGAACTTCTTTCTCGAGCGCTACGCGAGCGCCTATCGCAGCGAACTCGACGCCTTCGTCGGCGCGGTCAAATCGGGCGGCAAGCCGAAGCCGGACGGCGAGGACGGCCTCAAGGCCAATCTCCTGGCTGACGCCGCCTATCTGTCGTGGCGGACCCGACAGCGCGTCGCCCTCGCCTAGACGCGCTTGCCGGGCGCCCGCGCGAGGCTTATAGGCCTTCCAATGCGAGGAGAGCGGGCCGGGTATGGCGCAACAGAGCAAGCAACGCCTGCCCCGTCACGAGAACGTTCCTGACCCCCGGTCTGCCAATTCCGCCGACCGGCTCGCGCGATGGGCCGCGGCGATCGAAGCGCGCCGGCCGCAGCTGCGGCGCCTCGGCCTTGTCTTCAGCCTGCTGATCATTACGGTTTCGGCGATCGTCTTCTTCCGCACGCTCGTTCGCATCGATCCGCAGCAGTTCAAAGCGGCCTTCGCCGCGACCGGCGGCGATCAGATCGCGATGGCCTTCGGCTTTTCCGCTTTGAGCTATCTCGCCCTGACCGGCTACGACGGCCTGGCTCTGAAGCATCTCAAGGTCCATGTGCCGTATCGGCTGACCGCGCTCGCCTCGTTCACCAGCTATGCGGTTTCGTTCACGCTCGGCTTTCCCTTGGTCACCGGCGGCGCGGTGCGTTTTTGGATCTACGGTCCGGCGGGACTTTCGGCGGGCAAGGTGGCGAGCCTGACGGTCGTGGCGGGCATCACGTTCTGGCTCGGCATGGGCCTCATCGTCGGCGTCGGCTTCCTCGGCGACGCCGAGGCGGTCGGCGAAATCAATCATTTCAATGCGCTAGCGAACCAGATCATCGGCTTTGCGGTGATCGGCGCATTGCTCGCCTACTTGGTCTGGGTTCAACGCAGGGGACGGCGGCGCAGGCCGATCTTCCTGAACTTCACTCTGCCCGGCCCGATGCTCACGCTTGGGCAAATGGCGCTCGGCGTCATTGACGTCTGCTCCGCCGCCGGCGCCCTCTATGTGCTGCTCCCCAAGGGCCATGGTCTCGGTTTTCTCGCCTTCACCACGCTCTATTCCGTCGCAGCGATGCTCGGCATCGCCAGCCACGCCCCCGGCGGCCTCGGCGTTTTCGAGGCGACCATGCTCGACGGCGTCGGTGGCTCGAGCGACCAACTGCTGGCTTCGCTGCTGCTGTTTCGCGGAATATATTACATTACGCCGTTCGTGCTCGCGATGGCGCTGCTGGGCGCGTACGAGGCGGCGCGCCGTTGGCGCTCGCTGCGCGAGGCCATCATGGCGGCGTCGGGTCCGGAGGACGAGGACTAGAATGGGCGCCCCTCATGGTTGCGGCGGCCCGGGTTGAACGCGTCGGATCGGGAGCCATGTCAAAGGAAACAAGCAAGCGCGCTCTCGCCGAACATTTACAGTCGCCGTTCGCCGCAAAGCTCGTCGGCGCAATGCCGGAGCCGGTGGTGATCGTCGGCGCCGACGGACGCGCGATCGCCGCCAACAAGCCGGCTTTCACGCTGTTGCCCGGGATCAAGCTCGCCGAGCCCTTCGTGCTCGCCCTGCGCGCGCCCGACGTCATCGACGCGCTGCGGCGGGTCATGGCGAGCGGCGAAGCGGAGACGGTGCTGTGGAGCGAACGCGTGCCGATCGAGCGGTTGTTCGAAGTCTGCGTGGCGCCGTTCGCGGCCGGGTCCGGCGAAGTCGTCGCGACGCTGCTGACGCTTCGCGATCTGACGGAATCGCGGCGCGTCGAGCGCATGCGCGCCGACTTCATCGCCAACGCCAGCCATGAATTGCGCACGCCGCTCGCTTCGATGCTCGGCTTCGTCGAGACGCTGCAAGGTTCGGCGCGCGACGATCCGCGGGCGCGCGACAAGTTTCTCGCCATCATGCGCGAACAGGGCCGCCGCATGGCGCGCCTGATCGACGATCTGCTGTCGCTTTCACGGATCGAACAGAAACAGCACGTCCGCCCGGAGGCGGCGGTCGATCTGACGCAGACCGCGCGCCATGTCGCCGACACGCTGGCCCCGCTCGCGCGCGAAATGGGGGTGGAAATCAAGTTCCACGCCGACCGCCCGGTCGTCGTCACCGGCGACCGCGACGAACTTCTGCGCGTCGCCGAAAACCTGATCGAAAACGCCATCAAGTACGGCGCGCGGCAGGAGGGACCGGGAGGCGATCGCGTCGAAATCACGGTCAGCAGAACCGCCGCCGAGGGTTCGCTCATCGTGCGCGACTTCGGCCGCGGCATCGCCCCCGAACATCTGCCGCGGCTGACCGAACGGTTCTATCGCGTCGACGCCGGGCAGAGCCGCGCCAAGAACGGCACCGGCCTCGGGCTGGCGATCGTCAAGCACATTCTGGCCCGTCACCGCGGGCGGTTGACCATCGCCAGCCGCCTCGAACAGGGCTCGACATTCACGGCCATCGTTCCGCTGCATCGTCAGTAGGCAAAACTGTCACTTGTCTCAAGTAGTTAGGCTGTCATTCTATTGTCGCGTTAACGTCATACAAGCATGGTGAGTGGCGCTTATAGGTTCGCCCCTCAATGCGGCGCGTCGAAGTCCGACCGCCGGATGCGAGCTTCAGCAACGAATGAGAGGCGTCAATGTTTATTCGATCCCTGATGAGCGCGGCGATCGTCGCGGCGGGCGTAAGCTGCGCCTGGGCCGGCGACATTTCCGGCGCCGGCGCGACTTTCCCCTATCCGATCTACGCCAAATGGGCCGACACCTATAAGACGGACACCGGCAATGGCCTCAACTATCAGTCGATCGGCTCCGGCGGCGGCATCAAGCAGATCAAGGCGAAGACCGTCACTTTCGGCGCCTCGGACATGCCGCTCGAGCCGAAGGATCTGACGGCTTCGGGCTTGCTGCAATTCCCGACGGTCGTCGGCGGCGACGTGCCAGTCGTCAATCTCGACGGCGTCGGCGCGGACCAACTCGTCCTCGACGGGCCGACGCTGGCGAACATCTTCCTCGGCAAGATCACCAAGTGGGACGATCCGGCGATCGCGAAGCTCAACCCGAACGTCAAGCTGCCTTCGCAAGCGATCGTCGTCGTGCATCGCTCGGACGGTTCGGGGACGACCTTCATCTTTACGAACTACCTTTCCAAGGTCAGTGCGGAATGGAAGTCCAGCGTCGGCGCCAGCACGGCCGTCGAATGGCCGGTCGGCCTCGGCTCCAAGGGCAACGAGGGCGTCGCCAACAACGTGGGCCAGACGAAGGGCGCCATCGGCTACGTCGAATACGCTTACGCCTTGCAGAACAAGATGGCGTCGGTCGACATGATCAATGCCGACGGCAAGACGGTCAAGCCGAACGCCTCGGCGTTCCAGGCGGCTGCGGCCAACGCCGATTGGGCGAAGTCCGACCACTATTACGTCATTTTGACCAATCAGCCGGGCGCGGACACCTGGCCGATCGCCGGAGCGACGTTCATTCTGATGTACGAGCGCCCCGACGATGCCGTGGCCTCGGCCGAAGCCCTCAAGTTCTTCGCCTGGGCCTACGCCAACGGCGGCCCGGCGGCCGAAGCGCTCGACTATGTGCCGTTGCCGGCCACGGTCGTCGCTCAGATCGAGAAGACCTGGGCCGACAACATCAAGACTGCTGACGGCAAGCCGGTGTTCGCCGCCAAGTAATCTGTGACACGACGGATCTTCGGGGCGTCCTCGGGCGCCCCGAGTCCTTTCCCGGCATGGCGCTCCAGCCGCGTCCGCCGGGCTCCGTTCGGAGGCCCTATGAATGAGTGAGATCGCGATGCTGCAGGTCGACGCGGCGAGTTCCAGGGCTCAGACCCGCGGCAAGGCGGTGCGGCGTTTCGCTGTCGGCGACAATTTTTTTCGCCGCTTGACGCAAAGCGCCGCGCTCATGGTTCTGCTGATCCTCGGCGGGGCGATCGTATCCTTGATAGCCGGGTCGATTCCGGCGTTTCACGCGTTCGGCTTCGGCTTTTTTGTGACCGAGGTCTGGAACCCGGTCACGGAGAAATTCGGCGCGGGCGCCGCGATTTTCGGAACGCTGGTCACCTCGATCATCGCCATGGCGATCGCCGTGCCCGTCGGCATCGGCATCGCCATTTTTCTCACCGAGCTTTGTCCGCCCGCATTGCGCCGGCCCGTCGGCATCGCGATCGAGCTGTTGGCGGGAATCCCGAGCATAATTTATGGAATTTGGGGCTTGTTCGTGTTCGCGCCGTTCATGCAGCAACACGTGCAGCCTGCGCTGATCGCGCTGTTCGGACCCGTCCCCATCCTGTCGTCGATTTTCGCCGGGCCTCCGTACGGCATCGGCATGCTGACCGCAGGGCTGATTTTGGCGATCATGGTGCTGCCGTTCGTGACCTCGATTTCGCGCGACGTGTTCGAAACCGTGCCGCCGATGTTGAAGGAATCGGCCTACGGCATCGGCTGCACGACGTGGGAGGTCGTCCGCAACATCGTGATCCCCTACACGCGCGTCGGCGTCATCGGCGGCGTCATGCTCGGACTCGGGCGCGCGCTCGGCGAAACGATGGCGGTGACCTTCGTGATCGGCAACGCCCACAAGATATCCGCCTCGCTGATCGCGCCGGGAACGACGATTTCCGCGACCATCGCCAACGAATTCACCGAAGCGGTCGGCGATCTCTACACTTCGTCGCTGATCGCGCTGGGCCTGATTCTGTTCATGATCACTTTTGTCGTTCTCGCGATCGCCCGGCTCATGCTGATGCGGCTCGACGTCAAGGCGGGGAGATAGCGTCATGTCCTCTTACCCCGCGCGGCGTCGACGAAACTCGGTGTGGCTGGGCCTCAGCGTCGCGGCCGCCGCCTTCGGCCTGACTTGGCTGTTCCTGATCCTCGCGGTGCTGTTCTGGCAGGGATTCGCGGGCCTATCCCTCGCCGTCTTCACGCAAATGACCCCGCCCCCGGGCAGCGCCGGCGGGCTCTTGAACGCGATCGCCGGCAGTTTGATGATGACGGTGATCGGCGTCGCTGTCGGCGCGCCGCTGGGCATGCTGGCGGGCACCTATCTGGCGGAATACGGCCGCCATTCGAAGCTCGCTCTTGTCGTTCGCTTCATCAACGACATCCTGCTCAGCGCCCCCTCGATCGTGATCGGGCTTTTCATTTACCAGATCGTAGTGGCGCCGATGGGCCATTTCTCGGGCATCGCCGGCGCGATCGCCCTGGCTGTCCTGGTTGTTCCGGTCGTGGTTCGGACCACCGAAGACATGCTCAATCTCGTTCCCAACACATTGCGCGAGGCCGGGGCCGCGCTCGGCATGCCGCGCTCCCTGGTCATTCAGCGCATCGGCTATCGCGCGGCAAGGGCCGGTCTGCTGACCGGCGTCCTGCTCGCCATCGCGCGCGTCAGCGGCGAAACCGCGCCGTTGTTGTTCACCTCTTTGAACAATCAGTTCTGGAGCTTGAACCTCAATGCGCCGATGTCGAGCCTGCCAGCCGTGATTTTCCAGTTCGCGCTCAGCCCGTACAAGGAATGGCAGCAGCTCGCCTGGACCGGCGCGTTGATCATCACGCTCGCGATCCTGATTCTCAGCATCACCGCGCGCGCCCTCGCCGCAAGAGGAAACATCAAATGAACGAGGCAGCTAGCGCCGTGCAGAACGGCGTCGAAAAAGTGTCCGTGCGGGGCTTGCAGTTCTATTACGGCCCGTCCCTCGCGCTCAAGAGCATCACGATGCCGCTGTACGAGCACAAGGTGACCGCGTTCATCGGCCCGTCGGGCTGCGGCAAGTCGACGCTGCTGCGCGTGCTCAACCGCATGTACGACCTCTATCCGGGCCAGCGCGCGGAGGGTGAGGTTCTGCTCGACGGCGAGAACATTCTCGCGCCCGACCTCGATCTCAATCTGTTGCGCGCGCGGGTCGGCATGGTGTTCCAGAAGCCCACGCCGTTTCCGATGTCGATTTACGACAACATCGCGTTCGGCATCCGGCTTTACGAGAAACTGCCGAAGTCCGAGCTCGACGCGCGCGTCGAGTCCGCTCTGCGCCGCTCCGCGCTGTGGAGCGAAGTGCGCGACAAGCTCAATGCGAACGGCCTCAGCCTTTCGGGCGGTCAGCAGCAGCGCCTGTGTATCGCCCGAACGGTCGCGATCAGTCCGGAGGTGATCTTGTTCGACGAGCCGGCCTCGGCGCTCGACCCGATTTCGACCGCCAAGATCGAGGAGCTGATCGACGAATTGTCGGGCGACTACACCATCGCCATCGTCACGCACAACATGCAGCAGGCCGCGCGCGTGTCGCAGTTCACCGCGTTCATGTACCTCGGCGAAATGGTCGAGTTCGACGAGACCAGCAAGGTCTTCACTTCGCCGCGCGACAAGCGCACCCAGGATTACATTACTGGCCGTTTTGGCTGAGGGAGTCAGAGCCGTGGTCGATCATACCGTCAAGGCCTACGACAAAGAACTCGACACGCTCGAGCGGCGCATCGCCGAAATGGGCGGCATCGCCGAGAAAATGGTGGTCGACGCGATGGACGCGCTCAGCCTCGCCGACGTCGCGCTCGCCCATCAGGTGGTGGCGACCGATCCGCGTCTCGACGCGTTGCAGCGCGAAATCGAGGAGCAGGCGGTCCTCACCATCGCGCGCCGCCAACCGATGGCGGTCGACCTTCGCGAAATCATCGGCGCGATCCGCGTCGCCGGCGATCTCGAACGCGTCGGCGACCTCGCCAAGAACATCGCCAAGCGCTCGGTGAAGATCGGTCTCGAGGCCCGCGTGCCGCGCGCGATCATCGGCCTCAAGCACATGAACGAAGTGGCGACCGAGTTGATGAAGGACGTGCTCGACGCCTACGCGCAGCGCGACGTCGAACGCGCGCGCGCCGTATGGGAGCGCGACGCCGAACTCGACGCGCTCGAAGACTCGGTGTTTCGCGACCTGCTGACCCACATGATGGAGGACCCGCGCAACATTTCGTTCTGCGCGCACCTGCTGTTCTGCTCGAAGAACATCGAGCGGATCGGCGATCACGCCACCAATATCGCCGAGACGGTGTTCTATCTCGTCACCGGGTCGACGCTGCCGTCCGAGCGGCCCAAGGGCCGCCACGACTACGACACCGGCATCACCGGGACTCCCAATCCATGAACGACGTCGTACGCCGAGAGCCGGCCCGCTCCAGCGTCGCCACCGCGCCGCGCATCCTCGTCGTCGAAGACGAGGCGGACCTGGCGCTGCTGCTCAATTACAATCTCGAAGCCGAGGGCTATGTCGCCGAAAGCGTCGAGCGCGGCGACGAGGCGGAGCTGCGCCTCGTCGAATCCCCGCCCGATCTCGTCATCCTCGACTGGATGCTGCCGGGCGTCTCGGGCCTCGAAATCTGCCGCCGGCTTCGCGCCCGCGAGGCGACCAAGACGTTACCGGTCATCATGCTGACGGCGCGCGGCGAAGAAGTCGAGCGCGTTCGCGGCCTCTCCGTCGGCGCGGACGACTATGTCGTCAAGCCGTTCTCGGTGCCGGAGCTGATGGCGCGCGTGCGTGCGCTGCTCAGGCGCAGCCGACCCGAGCGGATCGCCGAGAAACTCACCGCCGGCGATCTCGATCTCGACCGCGAGACGCGACGCGTGCGCCGCGGCGCGCGCGACGTCCACCTCGGACCGACCGAGTTTCGCCTGCTCGAATATCTACTGGAAAAGCCCGGCCGGGTGTTCTCGCGCGCGCAGCTTCTCGACGGCGTTTGGGGACAATCCGTCGAAATCGACGAGCGCACGGTGGACGTCCACGTCGGACGTCTGCGCAAGGCGCTGTCGCGCGGCCGGGAGCGCGATCCCATCCGCACCGTGCGCGGAACGGGCTATTCCTTCGACGAAACCTTCGGCAAATCGTAGGCGGCGTCGCTTCGAACGCCGCCTATCGGGCGAGGGCGCGCCGTTCGCGTTCGCGCTCGCGCCGGCGATCCTGAACCGGCTGGTAGGCGAGCTTGCCGTGATGCGCGCAATAGGGGCCGGCGCCTGACGACGGCGACCCGCAATAGCGAAACTCCGACGAGGTCGGATCGCCCAGCGGCCACCGGCACATCGCTTCCTTGAGCTCGATGATCGTCACCCGCAGCGACATCGGCACGACGACGTCCTCTTGAAATACCGGTCGCGTCTCGAGCATCGGCTCGGGCGACATAGCGAGCGCCACATTGCCGTGAATTGCGCCGCGCGCGCCGCTCCTCGGACTCGATCGCGGCGCGACGCGCGGCGCGGGGGCCGGGCGCGGCGGGGAAGCCGCGGAAGACGGGGACTTGGCGCGTCCGGCGAGGCCGAGCCGATGAACCTTGCCGATCACGGCGTTGCGCGTCAAGCCATGGCCGAGCTGCGCCGATATCTGGCTCGCGCTCCGGCCGTCCAGCCACAATTGGCGCAGGAGTTCCACTCTTTCATCCGTCCAAGACATTGTTGGCCTCGCATCTTGGCCTCGGTGGGGCTGGCAGAAAGAATCCCACGTCCGCCGATCGAAAATATTCCGGGCCGAATCCGATCGCCCCGCCTGGCCAGCCGCGCTGGCAAGCGTCACGCACCGAAACGCTCTCCTGAAAGTCGCGACACGACATCTCGTGGCGCCCGCGAAAGAATCTACACTAGTCGTTGAATCACGCGCAAGAGTCGGACGGGGCTCGACGACAGGCTTTTCCCCAGCTCTAACGTATGGTCATGCCGGCGCTCCGGGGCGTGAGGCGCAATTGCGCGAGTCTCCTCAATAAATTACCGCGAATTCGCAAAGGGACGAATGCGCGCGCCGGCGACGCAAATTTCTTGCTCGCTCACACGCGAATTGACCAAAACGGCTGGTTTCCCCTATGATCGCTCACGTGAGAGGCCGTCCCTGCGGGGCGGCGTTTTTGTTTGTGCGCTGTCCCGCGCCGTCGCGCCCACAGCTTTCGAGGGAGCAAGCCCATGCCGTCCGCAATCGTGCCGGTCTACGCCAGAGCCGACGTCGCTTTCGAGCGCGGCGACGGCTGCTGGCTGACGGCGACGACGGGGGAGCGCTATCTCGACTTCGGGGGCGGCATCGCCGTGGCTTCGCTCGGCTATTCGCATCCGCACCTGGTCGAGGCGCTGACGACCCAGGCCGGCAAGCTCTGGCACACGTCCAATCTCTTTCAAATGCCGGAGGGCGAGCGTCTGGCGCGGCGGCTGACCGAGGTGACCTTCGCCGACCTGGTTTTCTTCAGCAATTCGGGCGTCGAGGCCAACGAGGCGGCGGTCAAGATGGCGCGCAAGCGCCAGTCGGCCGGCGGCCATCCCGAGAAGTACCGCATCCTGACTTTCGAAGGCGCCTTTCACGGGCGCACGCTGGCGATGATCGCCGCCGGCGGACAGGCCAAATACATCGAGGGTTTCGGGCCGAAGGTGGACGGTTTCGACCAGATCCCGGTAACCGACCTCGACGCCGTGGAGGCGGCGATCGGCCCGGGAACCGGCGCGCTGATGATCGAGCCGATCCAGGGCGAAGGCGGCGTCAGGGTGATCCCGCCGGCGTTTCTCAAGGGCTTGCGCGCGCTGTGCGACAAGCACGGCCTGCTGCTGATCTTCGACGAAATCCAGACCGGGGTCGCTCGCACCGGGCGGCTGTTCGCCTACGAGCATTCGGGCGCCGTTCCCGACATCATGACCATCGCCAAGGGCATCGGCGGCGGCTTCCCGATGGGCGCGTGCCTCGCGACCGCGGACGCCGCCAAAGGCCTGACGGTGGGATCGCACGGCACCACGTTCGGCGGCAATCCGTTGGCGATGGCGGTGGGCAACGCTGTGCTCGACGTCGTGCTGGCGCCGGGATTCGTCGAGCGGGTCGCGCGTCTCGGTCTGTTCGCGCGTCAGCGCCTCGCCGAGCTGAAGGATCGGCGCCCCGACGTCATTGCGGAAATTCGCGGCGAGGGTCTGATGATCGGCCTCAAGCTCAAGGTCCCGCCGCAGGAGTTCGCGGCGGCGGCCCGCGCCCACAAGCTGTTGACGATTCCGGCCGGCGACAATGTCGTTCGCGTGCTGCCGCCGCTCGTCATCACTGAGGAGGAACTGGCCGAAGGCGTGCGGCGATTGGACGCGGCCTGCGCCGACCTCGAAGGCGCTCTCGCGCCATCGAAGAAGGGCGCCGCCGCATGAACTCGCCCTTTGTGTCGACGCCGACGCGCCACTTCCTCGATCTCCTGGAACAGCCGACCGGGGACTTACGCGCCATTCTCGACGCCGCCAAGGCGATGAAGGCGGCGCGCGTCAAGGGCGAGCGCGCCGCTTCGCTTCCGCTGGCGGGCAAGACGCTGGCGATGATCTTCGACGCGCCCTCGACGCGCACCCGCGTCTCCTTCGATCTGGCGATGCGCGAACTCGGCGGCGAAACGATCATGCTGACCGGCGACGAGATGCAGCTCGGCCGCGGCGAAACCCTCGCCGACACCGCGCGCGTCCTTTCGCGCTACGTCGACGCGATCATGATCCGCATTCTCAGTCACGCCGACATGGAGGAGCTGGCGCGCTACGCGACCGTGCCGGTCATCAACGGCCTCACCAAGCAGTCCCATCCCTGCCAGGTGATGGCGGACATCCTCACCTTTGAAGAGCATCGCGGCCCGATCCGCGGCCAGAAGGTCGCCTGGAGCGGCGACTACAACAACGTATTGTCGTCGTGGATCGACGCTGCGGGGCGTTTCGACTTCCAGCTCGACATCGCGTGCCCCAAGGAATTGCAGCCGCCTCCTCAGCGCATCGCGGCGGCGCGCGCGGGGGGCGCCAAGGTGATCATGCGCGAGGACCCGGAGGCCGCCGTCGCCGGCGCCGCGGCAATCATCTCCGACTGCTGGGTCTCGATGGGCGACGAGGACGAGGGGCGGCGCCACAATCTGCTCGCGCCCTACCAGGTCAACAAAGCGCTGATGAGCCGCGCCGCGAAGGATGCGATCTTCATGCATTGCCTGCCGGCCCATCGTGGCGAGGAGGTCACCGACGAAGTGATCGACGGGCCGCAGTCGGTGGTGTTCGACGAAGCCGAGAACCGGCTTCATGCGCAAAAGGGCGTGCTCGCCTGGTGCCTGGGAGCGGCCAACTCATGAGGCCAGTCGCGCGCGACGTCTCCGACATCGGCGAGGACGACATCGTTCTGCCCTACACCGTCGAGAGCCTGAGCACGCGCGGCCGGCTGGTGCGCTTAGGGGCCGTCATCGACGCCATCCTCAAGCGCCACGCCTATCCCGACCCGATCTCGCGCGTGGTCGGCGAAGCGGCGGCGCTCGCGGTGCTGCTCGGCTCGACGCTCAAGCACGAAGGCCGCTTTCAGTTGCAGACCAAGACGACCGGCCCGCTGCACATGCTAGTGGTCGATTTCGACGCGCCGTCGAACCTGCGCGCGTTGGCCCGCTTCGACGAAGCGGCGCTCGCCAAACGCATCGCCGCGGGCGGCGAGGGCGATCTGCTCGGCGAAGGCCACCTCGCGTTCACCATCGATCCCGGCGGCGACATGTCGCGCTACCAGGGCGTCATCCCCCTCGAGGGCCAGGGCCTCGAGCACGCCGCCCACGCCTATTTCGAGCGCTCCGAGCAGATCCCGACCCTGGTTCGCCTCGCCGTCGGCCAGAGCGTCACCGCGCACGGCGTCGAATGGCGCGCGGGCGGGCTGCTCGCGCAATTCCTCCCCGATTCGCCGGAGCGGCGCCGTCGCGCCGATTTCCATCCCGGCGACGCGCCTGAAGGCGTCGCCCCTGAAGCGTCGCCCGAGGACGACGAGTGGGTCGAAGCGAAGGCGCGCGCCGCCACCACCGAGGACCACGAACTCATCGATCCCACCCTGTCGAGCGAGCGCCTGCTGTTCCGCCTCTTCAACGAGCGCGGCGTGCGCGTCTCCGAGCCGATGGCGCTGAGCGACACGTGCCGTTGCTCGGCCGAACGCATCGACGCGATGTTGCAGAGCTTCTCGCCCGAGGAGCGCGCCGCGATGATCGGCGACGACGGCATGATCGGCGTCACCTGCGAATTCTGCTCGACCAAACGCATCTTCAATCCCGCCGATTACGCCGGCTGAACGCGGGCTCCCTTGGCTCCCATGGACGTCAACGTTTTCGCCGCCCGTCTGGCCGAGGTCGGCGCGGCCATCGAGGCCGAGCTCGACGCGCTGCTTTCCCCTGAGGCGCGCGAGGGCGAGCCGACGCGCCCGGCGCGGCTGATCGAGGCGATGCGCTACGGCGCGCTGGGCGGCGGCAAGCGGGTGCGCCCGTTCCTCGTCGTCGAGACCGCGCGCGCGTTCGGCGTGACGGGCGCCGGGCCGCGCCGCGTCGGCGCCGCGATCGAACTCGTCCACGGCTATTCGCTCATCCACGACGACCTGCCCGCGATGGACGACGACGACCTGCGCCGCGGCCGGCCGACCGTGCATCGCGCCTTCGACGAGGCGACCGCTATCCTGGCCGGCGACGCGCTGCTGACGCTCGCCTTCGAGGTGTTGGCGGACCCCGCGACGACGAAGGACGCCGAAATTCGCGCCGCGCTCTGCGCCGGCCTCGCCCGCGCGAGCGGCCTCGCCGGCATGGTCGGCGGGCAAATGCTCGACATCGGCGCCGAAAGCGCGAGCGCGCCGCTCGGCGCTGAAGCGATCGCCGAGATGCAGGCGATGAAGACGGGCGCGCTTCTTCGCTTCAGCGTCGAAGCGGGCGCGATCGCCGCTAAGGCGCCGGCGCCCGCCCGCGCGGCGCTCGCCCGCTACGGCGCCGCGCTCGGCGCCGCGTTCCAGATCGCCGACGACCTGCTCGACGCCGAGGGCGAAACGGCGGCGCTCGGCAAACGCGCCGGCAAGGACGCCGCGCGCAACAAGGCGACCTTCGTTGCGGCGCTCGGATTAGAGGGCGCGCGCGCGAAGCGCGACGCGCTGGTGGAGGAGGCCGTGGCGGCGATCGACGAGGCGAGACTCGGCGCGGCAGGGGACGCGCTGCGCGAGGCGGCGGCGTTCGTGGCGGCGAGGAAGAACTAGAGCATTGCCCAGCGACGATGAATCGATTGTGATCGCGGGGTGGATTCCCTCGGCGGGCAAAATGTGAGTCGATCGTGCCTCTGATTCGGGAGGCTTCCATGGTCGGTCGGCCGTATTCCGAAGATTATCGCAGGCGCGTATTGGAGGAGGTGGCGGAGGGGAACTCGCGTCGCGGCGCGGCTCGTCGCTTCAAGGTGGGGGCGTCCTCGGCGATCCGCTGGAAGAAGCGGTTGGACGAGACGGGCAGCGCCGCCCCGGCGCCGCGGGTGGGCAAGAACCGCTCGCCTTTGGAGGCGCACGCGCCTTGGCTATTGGCGCTGATCGCCGGGGAGCCTGATCTGAGCCTGGCGGAGCTGACGCAGCGCGTCCAGGCGGAGCTGGGCCAAAAGACCTCCACCAGCTCGATGGATCGTTTTGTCCAGCGGCACGGGCTCAGCTTCAAAAAAAACTTTGCACGCCTCCGAGCAGGACAGGCCCGACGTGGCTCAGGCGCGTGAAGCCTGGAAGGCGAACCAAGCGGACCTCAATCCCGACAAGCTGGTGTTCATCGACGAGACGGGCGCTTCCACCAAAATGGTCCGCCTGCGCGGACGATGCCGACGCGGCCAGCGGCTGTTGGCCAAGGCGCCCTTCGGACACTGGAAGACCACCACCTTCACCGCCGGCCTGCGGCGCGAAGGGCTGGTCGCGCCCTTTGTTCTGGACGGACCCATGAACGGCGAGGCCTTCCTGGTCTATGTCGAAAAAATACTCGTCCCCGCCCTGCGACCCGACGAGATCGTCGTGATGGACAACCTGCCCGCCCACAAGGTCGCCGGCGTGCGCAAGCTGATCGCCGACGCCGGGGCCGAGATGCGCTTGCTGCCGGCCTACTCGCCCGATCTGAACCCGATCGAAATGGCCTTTTCACAACTCAAGTCGCACCTGCGAAAGGCCGCCGAGCGAACCGTGCCGGCCCTCTGGGACCGCATCGGCCAATGCCTCGACGAAATCACGCCGCAAGCCTGCGCCAACTATTTCGCCGAGGCCGGCTATGCGCCATCTTAAGCGGGCAGTGCTCTAGCGGCGGTGTGGTCCGTTCGGGTTATAGAAACAGCGATAGCCTAGGGGAGCGGCTGTAGGCGGCCCTGGACCCCACACGGCTTCGGCTTGCCAGGGCGCACAGTCGTTGGCGTTGCGGACGACGAGTTGCACGCGTCCCGCCGAAATCGATCACGTGATAGGGGCGATCGGATCCGGCTTGGGTCGCGTGCGCGGGACGAGAACCCTCGAATGGGTAAGCCGCAACACAAACAGCCAATAGCGCAAGGATTGAAACCTGAGGTCTCTTCATGATCGTCTCCTCTAAGCTGCTGGATTGACGCGCTCTGGAGAACGTTGCGTCCGACGGACTCGCTCGGCTTGTCCATCTACGGAGACATGCCACATTTGCGATGTAGGAGGATATGTTACGTATTGCTACTCCGCCCCGCGGCAGCCGACGTTTGAAAGTTCTCGCAGCGGCGCCGCGTGCGGACGATTGCTTCGCAATCGCCTTGGGATGGCCGGGACATAGGGAGTCCGAAAGGACGCCCGTCTTTCGACGGACTATGCCCGGCCATGACGTGAGAGGCCGGCCACGTCGGAGCAGTAACGCGCCCGCAGTGCCTACCGCGCGCCGCCCATCTCCTCCATCGCCCGTTTCAGCTTGCGCAAGTCCGCCCACGCCTGCCGCTTGGCGGCGGGTTGGCGCAGCAGGTAGGCCGGGTGGAACATCGGCAGGGTCGGGATCGCGGCGCCGTCGTCGCTCTGATAATCGCGCCAGACGCCGCGGGTGCGGGTGATGCCCTCCTTGGCGCCGAGCAGCGTCTGGGTCGCCGAGCCGCCGAGGCAGACGAGAAGGCGCGGGGCGACGAGGGCGATCTGCCGGCGCACGAAGGGCAGGCAGATCGCGGTCTCCTGCGGCGTCGGGGTGCGGTTGCCCGGCGGGCGCCAGGGCACGACGTTGGCGATATAGACCTTGGCGCGGTCGAGGCCGATCGAAGCGAGCATGCGGTCGAGCAATTGCCCGGCGCGGCCGACGAACGGGCGCCCGATGCGGTCTTCGTCAGCGCCCGGCGCCTCGCCCACCAGCATGATCCTTGCGTCGGGCGCGCCGTCGGCGAACACCAACTGCGTCGCCGTCGTCTTGAGGCCGCAGCCCTCGAAGCGTTCGAGCGCCGCGCGCAACTCCTCCAGCGTGCGAGCGGCGGCGGCGGCTTCGCGCGCCGACCGCGCGGCTTCGTCGGGCGTCGCGGTCAATGCCGGCGCTTGTCTCGGCGGCTCGGCCGCGCGGGGGGGCGGGGCGACGAGGGGCGCCGGCGCAGGGCGCGCCGCGGGCGCCGCGCTTTCGGCGAAACGGTCGTGCGGCGTCTCGTCGAGCGCGAGATCGACCCCCGCCTCGCGCCACCAGCGCAACGCTTCGGCCGCTTCATGGGCGGTCAGGGGCGCGGTTTTATCTGGTCGGCTCATAGAGGAAGGACCGGGTTGCAATTTCTATCCGTGGAGCGCCGCGCGCGTCCGCGCGCCGGAAGAGGCGGACCTCTACCACGCCCGGGCGGCCCGTCGAAGGACGGATCGACATTCCCGTGCGATTTGCGCAATTAGGGCTTGAGTTTTGGCGCGAGGGGCGGTTCTGCTCGCCCATCCTCTTTGCCGTCTGAGAACCAAAATGGCCGATGCAAGCGAACTGCCCGCCCGCGAGGCGATGGATTACGACGTCGTCATCGTCGGCGCGGGGCCGGCGGGCCTCGCCGCCGCGATCCGCCTGAAAGAACTCGACGCGGATCGCACGGTCGTCGTCGTCGAAAAGGGTTCGGTGGTCGGCGCGCATATTCTCTCCGGCGTCGTCATCGACCCGATCGGCCTCGACCGCCTCATCCCCGACTGGCGCGAGGACCCCGAGCGGCCGCTCAAGACCAAAGTCGTCTCCGACCATTTCTTCCTGCTGGGGCCTTCCGGCGGGATCAGGCTGCCCAATTGGCCGATGCCTCGGCTGATGAGCAATCACGGCAACTTCGTCGGCTCGCTGGGCGCGCTCGCGCGCTGGCTCGGCGCGCGCGCCGAGGCGCTCGGCGTCGAAATCTATCCCGGCTTCGCCGCCAGCGAATTGCTCTACGGCGAAAAGGGCGAGGTCGTGGGTGTGGCGACCGGCGACATGGGGATCGGCCGCGACGGCAAGCCGAAGGCGAGCTTCACCCGCGGCATGGAGCTGCGCGGCAAATACGTGCTCATCGCCGAGGGCGCGCGCGGCTCGCTGACCAAAGAGATCGTCGCGCGCTTCAAGCTCGACGAGGGCCGCGATCCGCAGAAATACGGCATCGGCCTGAAGGAGATCTGGCAGGTCGCGCCGGGCAAATTCAAGCCAGGGCTGGTGCAGCACAGCTTCGGCTGGCCGCTCGGCCGCGGATCGAGCGGCGGCTCGTTCCTCTATCACTACGACGAGGGCCTGGTCTCGGTCGGCTTCGTCGTCCACCTCAACTACGCCAATCCGACGCTGTCGCCGTTCGACGAATTCCAGCGCTTCAAGACCCATCCGCTGATCCGCGACACTTTCGAGGGCGGCAAACGTCTCGCCTACGGCGCGCGGGCGATCTCGTCGGGCGGCTGGCAATCGGTGCCCAAGCTGGCCTTTCCCGGCGGCGCGCTGATCGGCTGCGCCGCCGGCTTCGTCAATTTCGCCCGCATCAAGGGATCGCACAACGCGATCCTCTCGGGAATGCTGGCGGCCGAGAAGACCCACGAAGCGCTCGCCGCCGGACGGGCGGGCGACGAACTGACCGCCTACGAAGAAACCTGGCGCGGCTCGGACATCGGCCGCGACCTATACAAGGTGCGCAACGTCAAGCCGCTGTGGGCCAAGCTCGGCCTCGCGCTCGGCGTCGCCTGCGCCGGCTTCGACATGTGGACCAACGAACTCTTCGGCTTCTCGATCTTCGGCACGCTCAAGCACGGCAAGCCGGACAGCGCGACGCTGAAGCCGCTCGCCGAAGTCGAGCCGATCGTCTATCCCAAGCCGGACGGGAAAATCTCGTTCGACAAGCCCTCGTCGGTGTTCCTGTCCAACACCAACCACGAAGAGGACCAGCCGGTCCATCTTCGCCTGCGCGATCCGGCCGCGCCGATCCGCGACAACCTGCCCCGCTACGGCGAGCCGGCGCGGCTCTATTGTCCCGCGGGCGTCTATGAGGTGGTCTACGGCGACGAAGCCAGGCGCGCCGACCCGCGCTTCGTCATCAACGCGCAAAACTGCGTCCACTGCAAAACCTGCGACATCAAGGACCCCGCGCAGAACATCGACTGGACGCCGCCCGAGGGCGGCGGCGGTCCCAATTATCCCGATATGTAACTCCAGCGGTTCGTCCTTCGCGCCGACGGCGCGAAAGCGCCACTTTTGTCTGAGAGCGTTTTTCCTGTAAGGACGTGCGTCCGTCGCAGCGTTCCCGTCGTCGTTCGAACGACCTAGAGAAGGAAAATCTCGATCGTGCCAGTCAAGCTTTCGCTGATCCGCGCCCGGGGACGGTTCCTCAACGTGCTCCTTGTGGCGAGCGCGCTTTCCGCGATCGGGGCGGGCCAGGCGATGGCCTCCGCTTCGCCCGCCGATCCGGCCGCTTTCCCGATCGGCGACACCCAGGCCGGCAATTACTTGGCGGCGCTCGTCGCCAGCGCCGACCGGGACACGCCCGCGGCCGCGCTCTATTCCCGCGAGGCCCTGCGCGCCGATCCGAGAAATGCGGATCTCGTCGAACGCGCTTTCGCCGCCGCTCTCGCCGACGGCGACGTCGCCAGCGGCTTTTCGCTCGCCGACCGCCTGCTTGCGCGCGATCCCAGCAACAGTCTGGCGCGTTTGGCCGTCGCCGTGCGCGCGATCGCGGAGGGGCAATTCGTCGCCGCGCGCGCGCAAATGGCCGCCGGCGAAGCGGGCAGGGCGCACGACGTGACGACGACGCTGCTGACGGCGTGGAGCTACGCCGGCGCCTACGATCTGCGCCATGCGCTCGAGACGCTCGACCGCGTGCGCGATCCCAGCGTCATTGTGTTTCGCGACTACCACGCCGGCCTGATCGCCGACGTGCTCGGCGATGCGCCCGAGGCGCAGCGCCGGTTGAAGGCGGCCTACGACGCCGACAAGAACACCCTGCGGCTCGCCGACGCCTACGCGCGGTTCCTGGCGCGCCACAACGATGTCGAAGGCGCGAAGAAAATCTACGCCGACTTCGATCGCCTCATTCCGCATCATCCGCTGATCGTCAGCGCGACGGCGGATCTGACGGCGGGCAAGCCGCTCGCGCCGGTCGTGCGCAACGCCAGGGACGGCGCCGCCGAGGTGCTTTACGGCCTGGGCGGGGCGGGAACCCGGCAAGGCGACGAACTGGCCGCCTTGATCTATTTGCGCCTCGCTTTGTACTTGCGCCCCGATCACGACCTGGCGGCCGTGACGGTCGCCAACCTCTTCGAGGACCTCAAGCGCAACGACGCGGCGATTCGCGCCTATCAACTGGTGCCGACTTCCTCGCCGATGTACGAAAGCGCGCAGATTCAGGCGGGACTGGAATTGGATTCGATCGGGCGCGCCGACGATGCGATGGCGCGCCTGAAGGAGATCGTCGCGGCCAATCCGAAGGACTCGGAGGCCTGGAGCGCTTTGGGAAACCTGCAGCGCACCGCGAAGAATTACGAGGACGCCGCGGCGTCCTACGACAAGGCGATCGAGCTGGTGGGAACGCCGGACCGCAGCAACTGGACGTTGTTCTATTTCCGCGGCATCTGCTTCGAGCGCGCCAAGCAATGGCCGAAGGCGGAGACCGATTTCAAGAAGGCGCTCGAGCTGTACCCCGACCAGCCGTCGGTGCTCAATTACCTCGGCTATTCCTGGGTCGATCAGGGCGTCAATCTCGACGAGGCGTTCAAGATGCTGCGGCGCGCGGTCGATTTGCGCCCGAGCGACGGCTATATCGTCGATAGCCTGGGCTGGGCGTATTACAAGCTCGGCCATTACCAGGAAGCGACCGACGAGCTGGAAAAGGCGATCGACCTCAAGCCGGCCGATCCGGTGGTCAACGATCATCTCGGCGACGCCTATTGGCGGGTGAACCGCAGGACCGAGGCGCACTTCCAGTGGAACCACGCGCGCGACATGGGGCCCGAGCCGGAAGATCTTCCCAAGATCCTCCACAAGATCGAGTTCGGCTTGCCCGACGAGCCGAGCAAGGACGAGTCCGCGGCTCCCCTGGCGCCTGCCACTCCTGCCGCTCCCGAACAAAAGAGCGGCGGCTAGGATTGCCCGCGCGGCCGTCTTCGTCGCGGCTCTGGCGGGCGCCCGCCAAGGTCAATCTGACGTTGCACGTCCTCGGCCGGCGCGCCGACGGATGGCATGAACTCGAGAGCGTCGTCGCCTTCGCCGGCTGCTGCGACTGGCTGCGCTTCGAGCCCGCCGCGTCGTTATCGCTCATCGTCGACGGGCCGAGCGCGCCGTCTGCCGGGCCGCTCGAGGACAATCTCGTATTGCGCGCGGCGCGGGCGCTCGCCGAACGCGCGCCCGGCTTGCGGATCGGCCGCTTCCATTTGCGCAAGACCTTGCCGGTCGCCGCGGGACTCGGGGGCGGCTCGGCGGACGCGGCGGCGGCGCTGCGCGCGCTCGCGCACGAAAACGGCCTCGCCGACGACGACGAGCGTCTCTGGGCGGCGGCGCGCGCGGTCGGCGCGGACGTGCCGGTTTGCCTGCGGCCACGCGCGCGCGTCATGGCGGGCCTAGGCGAGCGGCTCGGCCCCGCGCTCGCTACGCCCCCCCTGTTCGCGGTTCTGGCCAATCCTGCAATCCCCGTCGCCACCCCGGATGTCTTCGCCAAGCTCGGCCTCGAGCGCGGCGCTTCGACCGGGTGGGGCCCCTCGCCGCGGATCGGCGCAGGCCTCGACCAGGCGGGGTTCATCGCCGCGCTGCAAAACGGCCGCAACGATTTGCAGGCGAGCGCAATTGAGATCGCGCCCGCCGTCGCCGACGCGCTCGACGCGTTGTCGCGGGCCGAGGGCGCTTCGCTGGCGCGGATGTCGGGGTCGGGCGCGACCTGCTTTGCGCTGTTCGAGCATCGCCTTGCGGCGGCGCGCGCCGCGAGCGCTCTTCAGCGCGCGCATCCGGCCTGGTGGGTGCGAGCGACGATCCTGCGATAGCTCGCCGGCTTTTGCCGGCGCGCTTTGCGGCGCGCCGGCGCGGCCCTATAAGACGGCCTGCCCGTTCTGCAGAGCCACACGCATGCGTCTCGTCTCCACCCCCGACAATCCGATCCCGGCGGGAGCGATCGTCGCGCCGGCTCGCGCCATCGACGGGGTGAAGCTGCGCACGGCGCGCTGGGTTCCCGCGAGCGCTCCGCGCGGAACCGTGGCGATCCTGGGCGGGCGCGCCGAATTCATCGAGAAATATTTCGAGACGATCCAGCAATTGCTCGATCGCGGTTTCGCCGTCGCGACGCTGGATTGGCGCGGGCAGGGCGGTTCCGCGCGACAATTGAAGAATCCGCGCAAGGGCCACATCGACGATTTTTCGCTCTACGAGCGCGATCTCGACGCGCTGGTCGGCGAGGTTCTCGGCCCGTCGTGCCCGCGGCCGTGGTTCGGACTTTGCCACTCCATGGGCGCGGCGATCCTGCTCGCCGTCGCGCGGGCCGGGCGTTGCCCGTTCGATCGGCTGGTGCTGACCTCGCCGATGATCGCGCTTTCCGCATTGAAGCGACCGCACTTCGCGCGGGTCGCCGCCGAGGCTCTCGACGCGATCGGCCTCGGCGGCGCTTTCGCGCCGGGCGGCGGCTCGAAAATGGTGCTCTCCGGGCCTTTCGCCGGCAACCCTCTGACCTCGGACCCGACGCGCTTCGCGCGCATTTCTGGCGTCGTCGCGGCCGCCCCGGAACTCGGCCTCGGCTGGCCGACGGTCGGCTGGCTGCACGCCGCCTTTCGCCTGATGCGCGAGTTCGAGGACCCCGATTTTCCCCGGCGAACGCTGACGCCGGCGCTGGTCGTCGCCTCGGGCGCGGACCGCGTGACCGACACGCGCGCGGCCGAGCGTTTCGCCTCGCGCCTGCGCGCCGGACGGCTCATCGTCATCGACGGCGCGGAGCACGAGATCATGATGGAGCGCGACATCTTCCGCGATCGATTCTGGGCGGCGTTCGATGCGTTCATCCCCGGCGCCGAAGGCGAAAAGGAGCAGGCCGCGCAGTGACGGACGCTCCCGATCGCGCGCTCGAGCTCGATGCGGCCGCTCGCATGGCGCTCGCCTTGATCGTCGCTTTCGCGCTCGCGCGTCTCGCGCTCGCGGCGACGCTCGGCCCGGGATTCGACGAGGCCTATACGATCGTCGTCGCGCGCCGGCTCGACCTTTCCTATTTCGACCATCCGCCGCTGCATCAATGGATCGCGCATTACGCGGCGCTGGCGTTCGGCGAGGGCGCCGCGACGCGGCTGCCGTTCATCGCGCTGTTCGCGGCGACGGGCTGGCTGACGTTCGCGCTGACCCGGCGGCTGTTCGATGCGCGCGCCGGCCTCGTCGCGCTCGTCGCGCTCAACGTCTCGGCGTTCTTTCTCGTCTCGGCCGGCGGCTGGGTGGTGCCCGATGGGCCGCTGTTGTTCGCGCTCGCCGGCGCGGCGCTGACGCTCGCCAAGCTGTTCTTCGACGCCCCGGGTCCGCGCGCCGCCTGGGGGCTCTGGCTCGCGGCGGGCTTGTGGCTCGGCCTCGCCGGCCTGTCGAAATACAGCGCCGCGCTGTTCGTGATCGGGCTCGTCGCCTTTGTCGCGCTGAGCCCGCGCCAGCGCCATTGGTTCGCCCACCCCGCGCCCTATCTGGCGGCGTTGCTCGCCCTGGCGATGGTTTCGCCGGTGATCGTCTGGAACTGGCGGCACGGCTGGGTCTCGTTGGCGTTTCAGGGCGGGCGCGGCGCGGCGGCCGGCTCGTGGCGTCCCGCGCAGGTCGGCGCGATGCTGCTCGGTCAAATCGCTTACCTGACGCCGTGGATCTTCGCCCCTCTCGCCGGCGCGCTGGTCGCCGGCGCGCGCAAGGGGTTGCAAGACGAAAGGCGGCTGTTTCTCGTTTGTCTCGCGGCGCCGCCGATCCTCGTCTTCACGCTGACGCCGCTGTGGGGCGCGCGCGGCCTGCCGCACTGGCCGATGCCGGGCTGGTTCTTCGCTTTTCCGCTGATGGGCGCCTGGCTCGGCGAGCCCTGGGCGGCGCGCTTTCGCCTCGAGCGCTGGGCGATCGCTTCGGCGGGGCTGATGGGCGCGATCGCGGTCCTCGTCGTCACGCAAGCCGCGACGGGTTGGGCGACACGGCTCGTTCCGTTGCGCGCCGGCGCGGTCGATCCGACGCTGGAGACGCTCGACTGGGGCGCGTTGCGCGCGGCGCCGGCGCTGCGGGACGCCGCCTTCGTCGTCGCGACCAAATGGATGGAGGGCGGCAAGATCGCCCTCGCGCTCGGCTCGCAAACGCCGGTGTTCGTCTTTTCCGACGATCCGCGCGGCATGGCGTTTCTCGACGACAGCGCGCGCTTCGTCGGGCGGGACGGGGCGATCGTGGTCCCCGAGCGCCGAGTGGATCGGACGCTGGCGCAATTGCGCCCCTATTTCTCCAGCTTCGATCCGCCGCAGCCGCTGGCGCTCGGCCGCGGCGGGCGCGACGAAATCCCGCTTGCGCTCATTGGCGCGCATGGCTTGACGCGCGCCTTTCCCGTGCCGTATCCGCACTGACGTCGCCGCGCGCGAATCGCCGCGCGCGCTTTTTTTGAGCGCGAAATGACTTCTGATCCGGCGATGCCCGTGGCGCGGCCGACCCTCTCCGTGGTCGTGCCGACCTACCGCGAGGCGGCCAACGTTCCCGTCCTGTTCGAGCGGCTCAAGACGACGCTCGCCGGCTTGCCCTGGGAAATGATCGTCGTCGACGACGATTCGTCCGACGGCACCGCCGACGTCGCCTATGGGCTGGCGGCGCACGATCCGCGCCTGCGCTGCATCCGGCGCGTCAATCGCGTCGGCCTGGCGGGCGCGGTCGTCGAGGGCTGGCTGTCGTCGAGCGCCGATTTCGTCGCGGTGATCGATGGGGACTTGCAGCACGACGAATCGATCCTGCCGAAAATGTACGAAGCGCTCGCGGCGGGCCGCGGCAATCTCGCCATCGGCACGCGCGTCGCCGACCAGACGGCGCCGGGCGGCCTGTCGCCGGCGCGCCAGAAGCTCAGCGACCTCGGCGCCTGGTTCTTCCGCCGCGTGGCCGGGGTCGGGGTCAGCGATCCCATGAGCGGCTTCTTCATGATTCGCCGCGACATCGTCTCGCGCCTCGCGCCGCGGCTTTCGCCCGACGGCTTCAAGATCCTCGTCGATGTCGTGTTGTCCGCCGGCGGCGGCCTCGAGATCGTCGAAACGCCCTACGTCTTTCGCCCCCGCCAGGCCGGCGAATCGAAACTGTCGCCGCTGGTCGGCCTGGATTTCCTCGGGCTCGTCGTCCATCACGCGTCCGGCGGGGCGCTGCCGATCCGTTTCGTGCTGTTCGCGCTGATCGGCGGCGTCGGCCTCGTCGTCCACCTTCTGGTGTTGACGGCGCTGATCGAAGGGCTGGGTTCGGCGAATTTCATCGCCTTCCAGGTCATGGCGACGCTCATCGCGATGGCGAGCAATTTTCTGCTCAACAACGAGATCACCTACCGCGCCTTTCGCTATCGCGGCTGGGGGATGGCCGGCGGTTTCGCGCTGTTCGCGCTTCTGTGCAGCGTCGGCGCGATCGCCAATGTCGATATCGCCTCGTGGCTGTTTCACGGGCAGCAAGTTTGGTGGGTCGCCGGCTTGGCGGGCGCCCTCGTCAGCGTGGTGTGGAATTATGCGGCGAGCACCACCATCGTTTGGCGCAAGCGGCGCACGGCCTGAGAGCGGCGCGGGGCGGCGGTGATCGGCATGTTCCAGGACGCGTTCGACTCGCTCAGCGACATTTTCTCGCACCCCTTTCGCCGAGTCATGGTCAAGTCCCTGGCGCTGACGGCGGCGGTGCTGGTTCTCGCCTGGTTCGGCCTCGACAAGCTTGCGCTGTCGGTGGTCCATGTCGGGCCGCCCTGGCTCGCGACGACGATTTCGCTGCTCGTCGGGCTCGGTCTTCTCGCCGGGCTGATGTTTCTGGCGGCGCCGGTTTCGTCGCTGGTCGCCGGCTTCTTCCTCGATGAAATCGCGGCGCACGTCGAGAGCGAGATCGATCCCTCGGGTCCGCAGGGACGGCCAGCGCCCGCCCTCGAGGCCGCGCTGTTCGCGCTGCGCTTCGCCGGGCTTTCCGTCCTCGTCAACCTGATCGCGCTCGTGCTGCTGTTCGTGCCCGGCCTCGGCGTCGTCGCCTGGATCGGCGCCAACGGCTATCTGCTCGGGCGCGAATATTTCGAGCTCGCGGCGCTGCGCTTCCGCTCGGCGCCGGAAGCGCGCGCGATGCGCGGCCGTTACGAGCTTACCGTGTTCACGCACGGCCTGCTGATCGCCGCTTTCGTCGCCGTGCCGCTGCTCAACCTGCTGACGCCGCTGTTCGCCACCACCTTGATGGCGCGGTTGCACAAGCGGCTGTCGTAAGGCCGCGGAGCGAATCCAGGACGCGGCGATATTTTGCTTAGGCCGGCAAGGTCGGCGCGCTCGCCAGTCGCCTCGACACGAGTTGACCGGCGAACGCCTTGGCGATCCAGGGAGAGGCCATGGTCGCCACGATCAGCGCCCAGGCTTGCAGGGGCGTGGTGTCGACGAAGGTCAGTTCGCGGATCGCCACGAACCACGCCAGCGACACGAGCGCCGCCAGAGCCGCCGCGCCGGCGTCGCTGACGCGGCCGTCGAAGATCACGTTGAGGCTGAAAGCGAACGGCGCGGCGATCACGATGTCGATGAACCAGTGGCCGCCAGTCGTCAGCGCGCCCAGAACGATCAGAACGCCTAGCGCGCGAAAGCAGACGCGCAGCAGGCGACTGTCGAGCCGCCAAGCGTTCATCATCACGAAATAGGCCCAAGTGCTGTGCAGGGAGGGGATGCAGTTCCTCGCCATGCCGCCGGGGACGTTCAAGGTTGGAGCCGTCAGCAGGGCCGACGTCGAGCTCCAGTGCGCGAGATAGTCCGTCAGGGATTGAAGCGGCCCGGCGGCGGGAACGCAATAGTAAATCGCGAAGCCCAGCGCCGCCGATGCGAGGAAGCGGATCGTCATGGGCGCGCTTCTTTCGTCCTTGGAATTGGCGACATCGAACATGGCGATGATCGCGGGCACGCCGATATAGCTGAGGTAAACCATGTCGCTCAGAACCCGAGATTGGTTGAGCAGCATGAAGACCAGGGTCGGGAAGCGAAGTCCCAAATGCTGGTCGAAATTGAACAACGCGCCGTCGAAGGTCGGGCCTGCCAAGGATACGATCTGCAAGGCGCCGCCCGAATCCCAAACCCCGCCGACCAAGGCGGCGCTCAGGACCAGATATCTCGCGCGGGACCAATCGCCGCGACGAGCGTCGTTGAGCAGCCGCCGCATCTGAAGCGCGAACGCGATCGCGAAAAAGGATCCGCATCCCAGATTGAACGCGAAGGCGACCGGATTTTCGAGGGTCGCGACTTGCGAAGACGCCAGGAAGACGCCGACGGAGAGACAAGCAGCGGTCGCCATCTCGCGAAGCGACACTCTGACGAGGCACAGCAGGGCGCCTCCCATGAGGGCCGCCTCGATCAGATGGCCGGCGTCGGTGAAGAAATACGTTCCCGCGCTCGCCAATCGTTGGGGAAACGCCAAAACGACCAGCAGCCCAAAGGCGACAATCCAGTAGCCGCCATCGGCTTTGGCGAATCCGTCCAGAATCTTTCGCGACCAAGACGAGAGCCTTGCCGGATTGCGAAGGAAAGGAGCGAGATGGGACATGAGCCGAGTTCGGTTCAAGAGGAAATCCTCGCCAACTCCACTAGCTGATAAGCCTTAAGAGTCCGTCGCGGATTGTCTAACCGCGCGCCGCGCCGGTGAATTTGAGCCTCTGGCAAGACTCTCGGCGCCAGTCGCCTCGGCGGCTGTTCGGCTTTGAACGTCACAAATGGTCGATTCCCGCCGCCGCCGGCGCCGAGCGTGGGACCTATCGACGAGCGCCCGCCCGCTCCCCGCGCGCCGCCGATACGACAGCGCCAGCGTCGGCTCTTCGCGCGAAGCCGTTTCGGCTAATCCGTCGCCAGCGCCGCGCGCGCTTGCGCGATCAACGCCGCCGCCCGCTCGGGCGCGTAGCGCTGCGGCGTTCCGACGCCCCATACTGGCCCCGGCCAGGCGGGATCGCCGACCGCGCGGCCGAGGACGTGGACGTGCAGTTGACTGACGATGTTGCCGAGCGCGCCGACGTTGATCTTCTCGACGCCCGGCAGGCTTTGCACGAAGCGCGACGCCGCGGCGATTTCCTCGATCAGCGCCGCGCGCGCTTGCATGTCGAGATCGACGACTTCGCGCAAATTCTCGTTGCGCGGCACGAGAATGAGCCAGGGGTAGCGGCTGTCGTTCATCAACAGCACGCGCGACAGAGAAAGGTCGCCGACGGCGAGCGCATCGGCGGCGAGGCGCGGGTCGAGCGCGAAACTCATGCGAGCCAGCTCCTGCCGTGCGGCCCTGCGGGAAGGCCGAGATGTCGTGCGACCGTCGCGGCGATGTCGGCGAGCGTCGCGCGCGCGCCGATCGGCCCGGCGGGGGCGCCGGCGCCGAAGGCGAGGATCGGCACGTGCTCGCGGGTATGGTCGTAGCCGCGCCAGGTCGGATCGTTGCCGTGGTCGGCGGTGAGCACGCAAAAGTCGTCGGCGCGCATCACGCCGGCGATCTCGGGCAGGCGCGCGTCGAACGCTTCGAGGCAGGCGGCGAAACCCGCGACGTCGCGGCGGTGGCCGTATTCGCTGTCGAAATCGACGAGGTTGACGAAGACGAGGCCGCCGTCGGCGGTGTCGTCGAGGGCCTTGAGCGTCAGGTCGATGTTGGCGCCGTTATGCCCGCCCTTGAGTTCGCGGCCGGTGAAGCGATGGGCGAAGATGTCGCCGATCTTGCCGATCGAGACGACCTCCCGGCCGGCGCCCGCCGCGCGCTCGATGAGGTTGCCGGGCAGCGGCGGGACGGAAAAGTCCTTGCGATGCGCGGTGCGGGTAAAATCGGCCGGCGTGCGCCCGACGAAGGGGCGGGCGATGACGCGCCCGATCGCCAGCGGATCGCAGAGGCGGCGCGCGATCCGACAGACCTCGTAAAGCCGCTCCAGCCCGAACGCCTCCTCGTGCGCGGCGATCTGGAACACCGAATCGGCGGAGGTGTAGCAGATCGGCTTCAGCGTCCTCAGATGCTCCCCGCCGAGCTCGGCGATGATCGCCGTGCCCGAGGCGTGGCGATTGGCGAGCACCCCCGGCAGGCCGGCCTGCGCGATCAGCGCCGCGGTCAGCGACTCCGGGAAGGCGGGAATGGTCTGCGGGAAATAGCCCCATTCGAAGTCGACCGGAGTGCCCGCGATCTCCCAATGGCCCGAGGGGGTATCCTTGCCCTTCGAGGTCTCGACGCCATAGCCCCATTGGCCCGTGGCCGGCGCGCAGGCGAAGCCGGGCGGGACGACGCCGCTCGAAGCGCGCATCGCGAGGCCGAGGCCGAGCGCGTCGAGCGCGGGCAGGCGCAAGGGGCCGGCCCTTAGCCGAGCGCGATCGCCCTTGCCCGCGGCGCAGTAGGCCGCGATGTGGCCGAGCGTGTCGGCGCCTTCGTCGCCATAGGCGGCCGCGTCGGCCGCGCCGCCGCAACCGACCGAACCGAGCACGATGATCAGCGCGCGGCCCATGGCTTTCCTACTGGCTGACGACGCCTGTCGCGTCCGCTTCGATCGAGAACGCGGCGGCGAACAGCGCCTTGGTGTATTCGTTGCGCGGCGCGGCGAAGATTTCGCGCGCCGAGCCGCTCTCGACGACCTCGCCGTGGCGCATGACGATGATCTCGCTCGCCAGCGCGCGCACCACTTTCAGGTCGTGCGAAATGAAGAGATAGGCGAGCGAGCGCCGCTTCTGCAAATCGCGCAAGAGGTCGACGATCTGCGCCTGCACCGACATGTCGAGCGCCGAAGTCGGCTCGTCGAGCACGATGAACTTCGGATCGAGCGCGATCGCCCGCGCGATGGCGATGCGCTGGCGCTGCCCGCCGGAGAATTCGTGCGGGTAGCGGTCCATGGTCGCCGGATCGAGCCCCGTGTCGGCGAGCGCGCGCGCGACCGCCTCGCGGCGCTGGGCCGCGTTGAGCCGGGTCTTTTGCGCAAGCAGCCCCTCTTCGACGATCTCGGCGACCGAAAGGCGCGGCGAAAGCGAGCCGAACGGATCCTGAAAGACGATCTGCATTTCGCGGCGCAGCGGGCGCATCTGCTTGACGGAGAGCCCATGGATGCCCCGCCCGCAATAAAGGATGGTCCCCTTCGAGCGGATGAGTCGCAGGATCGCCAATCCCAGAGTGGTCTTGCCCGAGCCGGATTCGCCGACGACGCCGACGGTCTCGCCCTCGCGCACGGTCAGCGAAACGCCGTCGACCGCCTTCACGTGGCCGACGGTGCGGCGCAGAAAGCCGTGCTTGATCGGGAACCATACGCGCACGTCGTCGGCGGTCACGATCGGCTTGGCCGAGGCGTCGACTTCCGGCGGCGCGCCCTTGGGTTCGGCCGCGAGCAGCATCTTGGTGTATTCGTGCTGCGGATTGGCGAAGACGTCCGCGGTCTTGCCCGCTTCGACGATGCGGCCCTTCTGCATCACCGCGACGTCGCTGGCGATCTTGCGCACGATGCCGAGGTCGTGGGTGATGAACAGCAGCGCCATGCCGAGCCGCGCCTGGAGATCCTTCAACAGCTTGAGAATCTGCGCCTGCACGGTGACGTCGAGCGCCGTAGTCGGCTCGTCGGCGATGAAGAGGTCGGGGCGGTTGGCGAGCGCCATCGCGATCATCACGCGCTGGCGCTGGCCGCCCGAGAGCTGATGGGGATAAGCGCCCAGCCGCGCGGCCGGGTCGGCGATGCCGACCTCCTCGAGCAGCGCGATCACGCGCTCGCGCGTCGAGGCGGCGCGCCCGCCGTGCAGCGCGATGATCTCGCCGATCTGCTTCTCGATGGAATGGAGCGGGTTGAGCGAGGTCATCGGCTCCTGGAACACCATGGTCACGCCGGCGCCGCGCATTTCGCGCAAAGTCGCGTCGCTCATCTTGAGCACGTCGCGGCCTTTGAAAAAAACCTCTCCCGTAGGGTGGCTCGCGGCGGGGTAGGGCAGCAGGCGCACGATCGATTGCGCGGTGACCGACTTGCCCGAACCCGATTCGCCCACCAGCGCGAGCGCCCGGCCGCGCTCCAACTTGAACGAGACGCGGTCGACCACCGTCTCGCGCCGCCCGCCTTGGGCGAACGCGACCGAGAGGTCACGCACCTCGAGCAGAGTGGGATCGGGGCTCACGAGAAGGTCTTTCTGGGGTCGAAGGCGTCGCGCACCGCTTCGCCGATGAAGATCAGCAGCGAAAGCATCAGCGCGACGACGGCGAAAGCGGAGAGGCCGAGCCAGGGCGCGGAGAGGTTGGACTTGCCCTGTAGCAGCAGTTCGCCGAGCGAGGGCGAGCCCGGCGGCATGCCGAGGCCGAGGAAGTCGAGCGAGGTGAGCGTGCTGATGGAGGAATTGACGATGAACGGCAGGAACGTCAGCGTCGCCACCATCGCATTGGGCAGCACGTGCTTGACGATGATCTTGGCGTTGGAGAGCCCGAGCGCGCGCGCCGCGTTGACGTATTCGAAGTTGCGCGCGCGCAGGAATTCGGCGCGCACGAGATGCACCAGGCTGACCCAGGAGAACAGCAAGAGGATCGTCAGCAGCACGACGAACCCCGGCGTCAGGATCGCCGACAGGATGATCAGGATGTAGAGGTGCGGCAGCGACGACCAGATTTCGATGAAGCGCTGCAACATCAGATCGAGCCAGCCGCCGAAATAGCCCTGCACCGCGCCGGCGAAGACCCCGACCACCGAGGAGACGCCGGCGAGGATGAAGCCGAACAGCACCGAAATGCGGAAGCCGTAAATGAGCCGCGCGACGACGTCGTGGCCGTCGGCGTCGGTGCCCAGCCACATCGGCTCGAGATTGCGGCAGGAGCCGCCGTCGGCAGGGATCTTGGCGGGGTTTCCGCGCGCCTGCGCGATCGCCGCCGCGCGGCATTGCTTCTCGCTCAGCGTCCAGGTCGGCGGCGACGGGAAGGGCGTCGGCGGATTGAGCTTGACGGTGTTGTTGGCGAAGCGGATCGGCGGCCAGATCATCCAGCCGTGCGCGGCGATCTCGTCGGCGACCGCCGGATCGCGATAGTCGGTGTGCGCCTCGAAGCCGCCGAATTTCTCTTCCGCGTAGTCGACGAACACCGGAAACAGGATTTCGCCCTTGTAGGAGGCGATCAGTGGCCGATCGTTGGCGACGAATTCGGCGCCGAGCGAGACGACGAACAACGCGAGAAAGATCCAGAACGACCAATAGCCGCGCCGGTTGCGGCGGAAATTGCCGAGCCGCCGGCGGTTCATCGGGCTGAGGCGCAGCCAGCGGCGAGGGGCGCGCGTGTCGGCGGGGGAAGTCGGGGCGCTCATGGGAAGCCTGCGGCCAATCCCCCGCGCCCCTCACCCTGCCTCTCCCCGCGAAGAGGCGGGGAGAGGGGAAGGACGGCGCCGCTGCGCTCCTCTCCCCGCTTGCGGGGAGAGGGAAGGGTGAGGGGCCGGGGGATTGGGCGCAGGCTTCGCATCACACCTCGCGCGTTTCGAAATCGATGCGCGGATCGATCCAGGTGTAGGTGAGGTCGGAGATCAGGTTCACCACCAGGCCGAGCAGCGCGTAGACGTAAAGGGTGCCGAGCACGACGGGGTAGTCGCGCTGAATCAGCGAATCGTAAGAGAGATAGCCGAGGCCGTCGAGCGAGAACACCTGCTCGATCAGCAGCGAGCCGGTGAAGAAGGCGCCGATGAAGGCGCCGGGAAAGCCGGCGATGACGATCAGCATGGCGTTGCGGAAGACGTGGCCATAGAGCACGCGCCGCTCGCTGAGGCCCTTCATCCGCGCGGTCTGCACGTAGGATTTCTTGATCTCGTCGAGAAACGAGTTCTTGGTCAGCAGCGTCGAGGTGGCGAACGAGCCGAGCACCAGGGCGGTCACCGGCAGCGCAACATGCCAGAGATAGTCGAGGATCTTCGCCGGCCAGGAAAGGTCGGCGAAATTGTCCGAGGTGAGGCCGCGCAACGGGAAGATCTGCCAGAACGAGCCGCCGCAGAACAGCACGACGAGGAGGATGGCGAACAGGAAGCTCGGGATCGCGTAGCCGAAGATGACCACCGCCGAAGTCCAGGTGTCGAAGCGCGAGCCGTCCTTGACCGCCTTCCTGACGCCGAGCGGGATCGAAATCGCATAGGAAATGAACGTCATCCACAGTCCGAGCGACATCGAGACCGGCAGCTTCTCCTTGATCAGGTCGACGACCGGCGCGTCGCGGTAATAGCTCTTGCCGAGATTGAAGGTCGAATAGTCGCGCACCAGCATCCAGAAGCGCTCCGGCGCCGGCTTGTCGAAGCCGTATTGTTTTTCCAGCTCCTTGATGAATTTCGGATCGAGGCCTTCCGCGCCGCGATAGCGCGAGGCGATGTCGGCGCCCGCGTGGGCCATCGCGCCGGCGCCGATCTGGCCGCCGCCGCCGCCGAAGTTCGCGGTCGAGCCCACTTCGTTGCCCTGCAACTGCGCGATCGCGCGCTCGACCGGCCCGCCGGGCACGAACTGCACGATGGCGAAGGAGACCAGCATGATGCCGAAGATCGTCGGGATCATCAGCAGAAGGCGGCGGGCGATATAGGCGAGCATCGGGTCAGCGCCGAAGGAGGCGAATAGTGAGTGGCGAATGGCGAATGGCGGCCAGGCGCCCGTCGGCGAACAAGGCGTCATTGCGAGCGAAGCGAAGCAATCCAGCGATCGTGACGCCCGCTCTTTCTTGGCGCCGCCGGCCGCCGCGAACTCCATCGGCGACCGCCTCGATCTCTGGATTGCTTCGCTTCGCTCGCAATGACGGATAGGGCGGCCATTCGGCGCTCGCTATTCGCCATTCGCCATTCGCCATCCGCTCACAGCCCAATTTTCTTCGCCTTTTCCTCGTCCCACCACCAGGTGTCGGGGGCGCCGACGCCGAGCTTCGGCTGGCGGTCGGGGCGCGAGAAGGCGTCCCAATAGGCGAGCCAGGCGGCGTCGTTGTACCACATCGGGACCCAATAATGTCCGGCGCGCAGCACGCGGTCGAGCGCGCGGCAGGTCGCATCCAACTCGGCGCGCGTCGTCGCGTGGACGATTTTTTCGACCAGCGCGTCGACGATCGGGTCGGCGATCCCGGGGAGGTTGCGCGAGCCGACCATCGTCGCCGACGCCGAGGATAGGAAGACCCGCAGCTCCGCGCCCGGCGTCGTCGAACCGCCGAAGGCGGAGGCGACGACGTCGAAATCGAAGCTCTCGGTGCGGCTCTTGTATTGCGTGGCGTCGACGATGCGCGAATGCGCGTCGATGCCGAGCTTTCTCAAGTTTTGCTGGAACGGTGCGACGTGCGGCTGAAAGATGTCGGAGGAGTCGAGGAACTCGATCGTGAAGGGATCGCCGTTCGGCAGGCGCAGAACCTCGCCCTCGCGCTTGCAGCCGGCGGCGAGCAGCATTTCGTTGGCGCGGCGGAGCAACGCGCGGTCGCTGCCCGAGCCGTCGCTGACGGGCGGCATATAGGGTTCGCCGAACACGAAGTCCGGAATCTTGCCGCGCAGCGGTTCGAGGATGGCGAGTTCGTCGGGGCCCGGCGGGCCGACGGCCTCCATCGCGGAGTTCTGGAAATAGGAGACCACGCGCTTGTAGGACGAATACATCACGTTCTTGTTCGTCCACTCGAAGTCGAAGCACAGGCCGAGCGCCTCGCGCACCCGCGGGTCCTTGAACGGCTCGCGCCTGGTGTTGAAGTACCAGCCTTGCGAGCCGGTCGGCGCGCCGTTGTGCACCGCCTCCTTCTTGACGCGCCCGTCTTTGACCGCGGCGAAGTCGTAGCCGGTCGCCCAGATGCGCGAAGTGTATTCCTGGTGGAAGTCGATGGCGCCGGCCTTGAACGCTTCGAAGGCGACCTGCCTCTCGCGATAATATTCGAAGCGCAGGCGCTGAAAGTTGCTCACGCCGACATTGACCGGCAGGGCCTTGCCCCAATAGCCGGGATCGAGCTCGAACTCGATGAAGCGGCCCTGTTCGAACGTCTTGACCCGATAGGGGCCGGAGCCGAGCGGGGCTTCGAGCGTCGCGGCGTCGAAGTCGCGTCCCTTCCACCACGCCGCCGAGAAGATCGGCATGCCGACGACGACGAGATGCGCGTCGCGGCTGCGCCCCTCGATGAAACGCACCAGGACGACGTCTTCCGTCTCGGCGCTGACGCTCGCGACCTCGCTGAGCAACTGCGAATAGGTCGGATGCGCCTTCTCCTTGAGGACGTTCAGCGAGAACGCGACGTCGGCGGCGGTCAATTTCGAGCCGTCGGAAAAACGCGCCTCCGGGCGCAAAAGGAAGCGATAGGTCAGCTTGTCCTTGGAATAACGCACGGCCCGCGCGACGAGGCCGTAGACCGAATCGGGCTCGTCGCCGTTGCCGCTCATCAGGGTGTCGAACGTCGCCGACATGCCCGCCGCGCCGTCGCCCTTCTTGGAATAAATGTTCAGCGTGTCGAAGGTGTCGAAATTCTGGTTGCCGGAGGTCGAGGTGATCTGCAGCGACAGCAGGCCGCCCTTCGGCGCGTCGGGGTTCACATAGTCGAAGTGCTTGAAATCGGCGGGCAGCGCGAGATCGCCGAACGAGGAGAGGCCATAGGTCTCGATCGCGTCGTCGGCGAACGCGCGCGGGGCGCGCGAGGCATAAGAGGCGACGAGCCCGGCGGCCGTCCATTTGAGCGCGCCGCGCCTTGTCATCGTAAAGCCCATCAGGCTTGTTTTCCCTTAAGAAGGTCGTCCGGCTGATTCGCCGGCGATTTAATCCGGCTTTGCCCCGCTTGGCCAGCGTCCGACGGGGCGTCGGCGGCGCGAGGGATGAAGCATGAAAGACGCCTTTTTCAAGACTGTCGCGCCCCCGCTCGCCTTCGGCTTCTCCGGCGCGCCGCTCGACCGCATTTCCGACCAGCGCGAGGATGCGCAGGCCGTCGCGGCCTTGCGCCAACGCGCCGACGCGCGCTTCGCGCTGATCGCGCGCGATATGCCGATCCTGCCGCGGGGCGCTTCGCCGCACGATCCGCTGTTTCCGCTTGTCGAGCTCGCCGCGCTCGGCGGCGCGCGCTTCGAGGCGCTGCTCGGGCTCGACGCGGGCGGCGCGCCGGTGTTCGCCGCGCGGCTCGCCGACGGCGCGGTCGAGGAAATCGCCGATCGAAGCGACGGCTTTCTCGACCGGCGCACGCTGATCGTTCCCGGCCGCGACGATCTCGAGCTCGTCGATCTGCGCACCATCGCCGTCGAAGGCCTGGTTGCCCCGGCTGCTGTCGCCATCCTCGGTCAGGCCAAGGCGATCCTGCATTGGCACGCCCGCCACGGCCATTGCGCCAACTGCGGCGCGCCGACGCGCATCGCCGCGGCGGGCTGGCGGCGCGAATGCGACGCCTGCAAGGCGCAGCACTTTCCCCGCACCGACCCGGTCGTCATCATGCTCGCGGTCGACGGCGAGCGCTGCCTGCTCGGCCGTCAGGCGCGCTGGCCCAAGGGGATGGTTTCGTGCCTCGCCGGCTTCGTCGAGCCCGGCGAGACGATCGAAGAGGCGGTGCGGCGCGAAATCCACGAGGAGGCCGGCGTCGCCTGCGGCGAAGTCGCCTACGTCGCCTCGCAGCCCTGGCCGTTCCCGTCCTCGCTGATGCTCGGCTGCCTCGCGCAGGCGACCTCGCGGGCGATCACGATCGATCGCGTCGAGCTCGAGGACGCGCGCTGGTTCGATCGCGCCGAGGTGATCGCGATGTTCGATCAGCGCCACCCGGAGGGGCTATGGGCGCCCAACCCGATGGCGATCGCGCATCATATTTTGAGGTATTGGGCGGAAGGCGGCGGGGGCGTTTAGCGGATGGTATCCTGCACATAATACACGCGTTGCGGACGGCGGTAATCGCCCCGATTGCGGACCTTCGAGGTAGCCTTCGTAATCCGGTCGCGACGGACGGGCCGGCGGCCCAACGGCACTTTGCTGGCCCGCTCCGTGATCGCCCCCATAAGGAACTTGCCTGTGGTGTTGGCGTGCGGTAGAGAGTTCAACGGCTTACGGGCAGATTTGTTATCGCGCTTCGCGATATATGAACCAATGTCAGGGAGCGTTGCTTCCCGATGAACTTAAATGCGCTCAATTGCAATATGATACGCGCATCATACGCTTAGGAGTGCCCGTAAGCCATCAGATTCTTGCAGGAAGTAGATTTGTCAACACTTAAGAAATTAAAAGGAGCTTCGTCGCTGCACGATTTGGCAGCGATATTAGGATACAAGCCGAGCGCGCTGTCCTTTATTGTCTATAAGATTCCAACGATCAATAAATACACGAAATTCACTATTCCGAAGAGCGGGGGCGGCGAACGGGAAATTTGCGCCCCGATTGAGCCGCTTAAGACGTTGCAGCGTCACCTCGCCAACGTCCTTTATGCGTGCTCGCACGAGATCGATTCGGAAAGCGGGCGGCGGCCACTATCGCACGGATTCAGGAGAGGCCTTTCGATCATCACGAACGCCCGTCGCCACAAGCGACGTCGTTACGTCCTGAATCTCGACCTCCAGGATTTCTTCCCGACCTTCAATTTCGGCCGGGTCAGGGGGTTCTTCATCCATAACAACAGCTTCAAGCTGCATGAGAAGGTCGCGACAATCGTCGCACAAGTCGCCTGCTTCGAAAACAAACTGCCGCAGGGCAGCCCATGTTCCCCGATCATCGCCGATCTGATTGCGCACCTGCTTGATGTCCGTCTGGCTCAGCTCGCCAAGCAGAACCAGCTCACTTATTCGCGCTACGCGGACGACCTAACTTTTTCGACCAGTCAGTTGGCGTTCCCATCCACGATTGCCGCGCCTGAGGCGAGTGGCGGTCCGGAATGGCTGCTTGGCAACGACTTGGCTAAAGCCATCCAAAGTGCAGGCTTCGTTACCAACCCGGCAAAGACCCGCATGCAGTTCAGAATGAGCCGGCAGCTTGTGACGGGATTGACCGTCAACGCAAAGGTCAACGTCCGTCCAGAGTACTATCGATGGGCGCGAGCCATGTGCCACTCGCTTTTCGAGACAGGCGCTTACCATCGTCCTGCGGCCATAGGTGCGCTGAACGATGACGCTGCCGCGGAAAAGCTTGATCCCGAACTCATAACGTCGCTCTGGCCGCTTGAAGGCATTTTGAGCCATATCCATCACGTCAAGGACACGATTGACGGCCGCATCGAGCCGGAAAAAAGAAAGGATGCCTCGGCGGCAAGAAAGCTATACGCCCGCTTTCTCAAATACCGTTACTTCGTGTGCCTGGAGCGCCCCCTCGTTGTCTGCGAAGGCAAGACCGACAACATCTATCTCAAATACGCCATTCGCAATCTTACCGGATTCCACCCTAAATTGGGTTCGTGGAACGGCGCGGTGTTCACCAGCGCGGTGACGTTCTTCAACTATGCCAATCAAGCGCATAGCGTTCTGGAACTAGGGGGAGGCGCGAGTGAACTGAGGTACTTCTTCATTAAGAACCGCTACAAGCATGACATCCATCATTTCAAGCATCGGCCGCTCAAGCAACCTGTCATCGTTCTGATCGACAACGACAACGGCGCAAGCGATATATTCAGCACGATCAAGAAGAACTACGGGTTTAGCGTCGATATAACATCGTCAGATCCGTTTTTTCACATCACCGACAACCTTTATCTCGTCAAAACACCAGCAACGGCGGCGGGCGTCGCGTCGTGTATTGAGGACTTCTTCGATCCGTCGCTCCTAAAGACGGAGCTTGGGGGGAAGAAGTTCAACCCGAAAAAAGATTCCGGTGCCGACTCCGAGTACGGGAAGTTCGTCTTCGCCGAGAAGATCGTGCGCCCCAACGCGGAGAAGATCGACTTCACCGGCTTCACGCCCCTACTCGATCGCCTAGTGGATCGAATCCAACACTTGGTGCCCGCGCCTGACGGCGGCGATGATTTTATTGGGGTCGGCGGTCCAGGTGAAGGGCGCGGATTGCCGATTGTGCTCTTCGAGGAATCGATTGATGGCGGCCTGCAAATCGACGACCGATCGGAATACGCCGCGCTTGAGTCTGCGCTTGGTGAGCGTGGCGAAGAAGCCTTCGACGGCGTTGAGCCACGAGCAGGACGTCGGCGTGAAGTGGAAGACGAACCGCTCGTGCCGAGCGAGCCACTGGAGCACTTTGGGATGCTTGTGGGCGGCGTAATTGTCGAGGATCACATGCACCATCTTGCCGGCGGGAACCCGAGCGTCGATGGCGTTGAGAAAGCGGATGAACTCCTGATGGCGGTGGCGCTGCATGTTTTGGCCGATGACCGTGCCGTCGAGAATATTCATGGCGGCGAACAGCGTCGTCGTGCCGTTCCTGACGTAGTCGTGGGTCATCGTGCCGGCGCGGCCCTTCTTGAGCGGCAGCCCGGGCTGGGTGCGGTCGAGCGCCTGAATTTGGCTCTTCTCGTCGAGAGACAGGACGATGGCGTGCGCGGGCGGATCGACATAGAGCCCGACCACATCGCGCAGCTTCTCGATGAATTTCGGATCGTTGGAAAGTTTGAACTGCCGCATGCGGTGCGGCTGAAGACCATGTTTGCGCCAGATGCGTTGAACCGAGCTGACGGAGACGCCCGAGGCCTTCGCCATCAAAGCGCCGGTCCAATGCGTTGTCTCCCCCGGCGGCGGATCGAGCGTCAGGGCCACGACCCGCGCAACGATCTCGTCCGCCAGCAGCTTGACGCGCGAAGGCCGCGTCTTGTCGCGCGCCAGCCCCTCGAACCCTTCGTCGGCGAACCGTTCCTGCCAGCGCCAGACACAAGTTTTCGACTTGCCCGTCCGGCGCATGATCTCGTTCGTGCCCACGCCGTCGGCCGTCAAAAGCACGATCTGGCCCCGCCAAACGTGCTTCTGCGGCGCGTTGCGATCCTTGATCAGAGCCAAAAGCCGGAGCCGATCTTCCGCCGAAACGGCAAGCGATATTCCCGTGCGCATGCGCCAGACTCGCACATCGCCAGTCCGCCGGGAATCCTCAATAGGATTCAAATGTCAGATTTCATCCACTAGCTGCGGTTATCGACCATTATTCGCCACCTGCCGCGCCTGCGCCGTAGGAAGAATCTAAGTTCGAGTTTTGATCTCTTTCCCTGCGACGCTCCATCGGTTAATTACGAATTACGGAATTACGGTGACACGAATTACGAATTACGGTGACACGCACTTATTTCCCTTTTTGCATAACGCCAGGATGCTCAACCCGTTAATGGGCCAGCGTCGGCTGGCGAGCGAACCCCGCGCGGCGAGGCGGCGGAAAATCGTCACGCAAGCCCTTGAAAACAGGCCCTCGCGCCGGAAAATGGCGCGGGCCTCGGCCCCACGCGCCGCGAAGCGAATCATGCGGCGCCCGCGAACGTCCCCTCGGCACCGTCAGCCCCGCGAGGCGGGGCGCCAGGCGTCCGATCTATCCGCTAACCCATCGCCGCCTTCTGCAACGCCACCAACTGTCCGATCCCGCCACGCGCCAGCGCCAGCAGCTTCATCAGCTCCGCTTCGCTGAACGGCGCGCCCTCGGCCGAGCCCTGGACTTCGACGAGGCCGCCCGAGCCGGTCATGACGAAATTGGCGTCGGTTTCGGCGGTCGAGTCCTCGGCGTAGTCGAGGTCGAGCACCGCCTCGCCCTTGACGACGCCGCAGGAGACCGCGGCGACGTGGTCCTTCATCGGGTTGTCGCGCAGGATCGAGCGCTGCGTCATCCATTTCAGGCAGTCGGCGAGCGCGATCCAGGCGCCGGTGATCGCGGCGGTGCGGGTGCCGCCGTCCGCTTGCAGGACGTCGCAGTCGAGGGTGATCTGGCGCTCGCCGAGGCGCGGCAGGTCGACCACCGCGCGTAAGGAGCGCCCGATCAGGCGCTGGATTTCATGGGTGCGGCCGGAGACCTTGCCGTTGGAGGATTCGCGCCGGGTGCGCGTCAGGGTCGCGCGCGGCAGCATCGCGTATTCGGCGGTGATCCAGCCCTTGCCCTGGCCGCGCAGCCACGGCGGCGGCTTGTCCTCGAGCGAGGCGGCGCACAGGACATGGGTGTCGCCGAAGCGCACCAGGCATGAGCCCTCGGCATAGCGCGCGACGCCGCGCTCGAACGTCACTTTCCGCATTTCGTCGTTGGCGCGCTGGGAGGGTCGCATCGAATCTTTCCTTTTCGTCGCGGGGTGCTGTAGCCCCCGCGCGGCGCCGAGGCAATCCGGGGGGCCGCCGCTGCGGCATGCGAAGACCGGCGAAGCCTGCGGCCAATCCCCAGGCCCCTCACCCTGCCTCTCCCCGTAAACGGGGAGAGGGGCGCGGCGGCGCCTTATCTTCCCCTCTCCCCGCTTGCGCCGGCCAAACGCTTCGCGTTTGCGGCGGAGAGGCAGGGTGAGGGGCGGGGGGAGTTTCCGCGCTGGCGTCGAGATTTGTGCATACCGTAGCGCTCCGCCGGCAGACGCGTCCGCGCCGGGAACGCTTGACAACGCTTTGGCGCGAAACGCACAACCGCAGGCCGTGGCGTGGAAAAGGAAAGGCCCTCGCGCGATGACCGAGACTTATGACGTGGTGATCGCAGGCGGCGCGGCGATGGGCTCTTCGACGGCCTATCATCTGGCCGTCGAGCCCGGCTTCTCGGGGCGCGTCCTGGTGGTCGAAAAGGACATGAGCTACGCCAAGGCGGCGAGTTCGCTGTCGCTGAGCTCGGTCCGCCAGCAGTTCTCCTCGCCCGTCAACATCCGCGTCGGGCGTTACGGCGCGGAGTTCTTGAAGCGGGCGCCGGAGCTGCTGAGCGTCGACGGCGAGGCGCCCGACTTCCCGCTGGTCGAGAACGGCTACCTCTATCTCGCCAGCGAGGCGGGCGCGCCGATCCTGCGCGAGAACCACGCGACCCAGACGCGCGAGGGCGCCGACGTAGCGCTGTTCGAGCCGCCCGCGCTTGCGCAGCGCTTTCCCTATGTGAACGTCGAGGGCGTCGCGCTTGCCGCCTGGGGGCGGCGCGGCGAAGGCTGGTTCGACGGCTATGCGCTGATGCAGGCGTTCCGCCGCAAGGCGCGGAGCCTCGGCGTCGCCTATCGCGAGGACGAGGTCGCCGCCGTCGAGCGCGAGGGCGCGCGCGTGACCGGCGTCCGGCTCAAGAGCGGCGCGCGCGTCGCCTGCGGCGCCTTCGTCGACGCGGCGGGCGCCTCGGGCGCGCTGAAACTCGCGCGCGACCTCGGCGTCGAAATCCCGGTGCGCTCGCGCAAGCGCTGCATCTTCGTGTTCGAGGCCAAGGAGCGCTTCGCCGACTGTCCGTTGGTCATCGACACGACCGGCGTCTTTTTCCGCCCCGAGGGGCGCACCTATCTCGCCGGCGTTTCGCCGCCCGAGGCGGACGATCCCGATTGCGACGACTTCGACGTCGTGTGGAGCCAGTTCGACGAAATCATCTGGCCGGCTCTCGCGCACCGGGTCCCCGCCTTCGAGGCGCTGCGGGTCACGCGCGCCTGGGCGGGGCATTACGACCTCAACGTCTTCGACCACAACGCCGTCGTCGGCCGTCTCGCCGAATACGAGAACGCCTATCTCGCGGCGGGGTTTTCCGGCCACGGCATCCAGCAGTCGCCCGCGGTCGGGCGGGGCCTCGCCGAGCTGATCGCGACGGGGCGCTACGTCTCGCTCGACTTGAGCGATTTTTCCTTCTCGCGCATCGCCGAAGGGCGGCCGTTGCTGGAGCGCAACGTGATCTGAGGGAGGACCGGCGCGCCCGACGGCGTCGAATATCTCTTCCCCGCGAAAGGCGAATAATGGCCGTGGTTTTTGCGCTAGGCCAATCCGTCCTGGCGGCCGCGCGCGTACAAGAATCAAGCGGATAGGAGCGCGCGGCGCAGTCGCGCACAAGCCCGCCGCGGGAGAGGGAAGCGATGCCCGATATCAACACCGACAAGGTCTGCTTTGTCATCGTCAAGGCGCGGGAATTGGAGAGCGAGGACGAAGGCCTGGAGGCGGAGGACGGCTCCAACGCGACCGACGACAAATTCGTCAGCGTGATGACCGACGAAGCCTACGAGTCCGTTCGCGCCGAATTGGCGGCGTACATCGACGCCATGGACGAGGACGAGCAATGCGAATTGGTCGCCCTCGTATGGGTCGGGCGCGGCGAATACACCGCTGAGGAATGGCTGACCGCCGTCGCGGAGGCGCGTGGGCGGCGCGAGCGGCCGACGTCCAAATATCTGCTGGATAATCCGCTGCTCGCCTCGCACCTGGAATACGGCCTCGCCGAATTCGACGAAAGCTGCGAGGGGTTCGCCGACGACCGCCAGTGACGAGCTAAGGCGATTCGATTGCGCCGTCGCGCCGGGCCGTGCGCCCGGCGGGTGCCGAGATCGAACGCCGATGTCCCCTCCCCCCTTGTGGGGGAGGGTTAGGGTGGGGGGTCGCGCCGGCCTATTCTAACCTTGGCAAAAGCCTGACTTTGGAGAGATTCGTGCGACCCCCTACCCCGGCCCTCCCCCACAAGGGGGGAGGGAGTTCTCGCGCCCAACTGGGTAGACGGCCTTACTTCGGCGCATGCGTCGGCCCCAGGCGTTGGCGGCTCGGCGCGACAATCCGCTGGCGCCGCGCCGAAAATCCTGTATAAGCCGCCGCCTCGGGGTTCGCGCCCCGTTTGCACACGACCGACCTGGACGACATCCCGGCTCGGCCGCCATGGAGAAGGCGAGGCTCGCTCGCCGCAACGAAAGGAAAGATCGATGTCGATCACTGCCGAGCGCAAGGCTGCGCTCATTCGAGATTATTCGTTGAAGGCCGGCGACACGGGTTCGCCCGAAGTGCAGGTCGCGATCCTCACCGAGCGTATCGCCAACCTGACCGGCCACTTCAAGACCCACGTCAAGGACAACCACTCGCGCCGCGGCCTTCTCAAGATGGTCTCGCAGCGCCGCACGCTGCTCGACTACGTCAAGAAGAACGACGAAGCGCGCTACAAGTCGCTGATCGAGCGGCTCGGCATTCGTCGCTGAACGCTTAAGAGCTAGATCGGGCGGCGGCATGGGGCCGCTGCCCGCACCAAGGATCGCGAAGGCCACGCATCATACGCCGTCGAGGGGCGGGCGTTCTCTAAGAACGCCCTACGGCAGGATCGCCAGGGGCTGGGCCCGTCAAGGGCCAGCCCCTCGCCGTCTTGCCGATGACGGACATGGGTGAGCGGGCAGCAAGGCCAAAAGCTTTCGCATCCTCTCATATCAAGAAAAGGATGATGAAACGATGTTCGACATTCAACGCGAGGAATTGACCCTAGGCGGTCGCAAGCTCGTCCTCGAAACCGGCCGCGTCGCGCGCCAAGCCGACGGCGCGGTGTTCGCGAGCTGGGGCGAGACCACCGTTCTGGCGACCGTGGTCGCCGCCAAGGCGCCCAAGCCGGGCGTCGATTTCTTCCCCCTCACGGTCCATTATCAGGAAAAGGCCTTCGCGGCGGGGCGGATCCCCGGCGGCTTTCTCAAGCGCGAAGGGCGTCTCTCGGACAAGGAAACCCTGACCTCGCGCCTGATCGATCGCCCGATCCGGCCGCTGTTCCCCGATGACTTCCGCTGCGACACGCAGATCATCATCACCGTGCTCAGCCACGACATGGAGACCGATCCCGACATTCTCGCCATGATCGCCGCCTCGGCGGCGCTGACCCTGTCGGGCGTGCCGTTCATGGGTCCGGTCGGCGGGGCGCGCGTCGGCTACATCAAGGACGAGACCGC
>CAVXCA010000055.1:0-62161 GCA_963759955.1 uncultured Alphaproteobacteria bacterium | reverse complement strand
ACGACGACCTCGCGCACCGCGCCTTGCATCGGATTCTTGCGGTTTTTAGCCTGACGGCCCGGCAGAAAGCCGGTTCGATCGCTGACGACGCCCGTTCCCGGCGCGACGGGCATGGATCGGGCCGAAAGGAGCGGCGTGTTCTTCTTGAACCGCGTCACGATGCGGCAGTCCGCCTCGTCGAGCGCGGCCCACCAGCCATAATCGTAATAGCCGAGGTCGAAGACATAGGTCGCGCCCGCTTCGATCGGCATCGCTTTGGCCGCGACGATGTCGTTGACCGTGGCCTCGGTGACCATGTGACAGATCGGGCAGCCCAGATCGGGGTCGTAGACGAAATGCGCCTTGGCGCCGCAGACCTCGGCCGAAAAGCGCGCCCACTGCGTCCCTGCGCCCGCCAGATGCAGGCTGGTCGAGTCGATCAGCCGCACCGCATCGCCCATCTTGCGGCGCAGGCCGCGCGTCGCCATGCCCAGCATATGCATGAAAAGCCCGGAGAAAACCCTGGAATCCCGGTCGCGGTTGGCGTCTGCGAAGGTCGAGCGCGCCGGAGCGGCGCCGCCCGCATGATAAAGCCGCGCCTGATGGCTCGCCATCGACGCTTGGATGTCGCGCAGCGAATGCGAGCCCGACAATTGACCGAACAGCAGCACCGACAGCTGCCGCTTGGTCGTGAAACTGCGAACCAGATCGTCGGTCCCGTGCTTCTCCACAAGCCGCTCAAAGACAGACCAGGGAAGCAGTTTCAAAACGTCGCGGAAGACCGTATTCGCATGGGGCACGGCGCTGATCCTTTTCATGTCCAAGCGAGTCGCCAAACTCTGGAAATGATTAGAATCAACGCCGTGCGCCGGCGCCAGCAAAATCGAACCGGACAGCCGTGGGACAAGCCCGGCCATGACGGTGCAGTCGCCGTCGTATGGCCGGTGCCGAGCTTGCGGCGCGGCGCTGGCCTCAGTGCCAGCCCTTCATTGATTGCTTGGAGGCGATTATGCGCGAGAGGAATTCGAACTCAAGGATGCGCGAAGCGCACCGCCTGCGGCGGCGGCCCTTCGGGCCGTCCTTGACTTCGAATTCCTCTCACGCTGCGGCGCGACAATCAAGGTGAGAATCCCGCGACAATCAGGATGAGAATGCGCCGCCGCGGGGGTGACGAAGGAAGGGCGTAGCCCGACCGTAGACACCCCCGCGGCGGCGGCGAGCGCCCGAGAGGTCTCGTCTGGCGGTAACGGCGGCTGGATAAGGGGTCGGCTTTCTCTTTCGAGGGGACCGACTTTTTGCCTGGCAGACACGTCACCGATCGTCAGATGAGGCTATTCATGAACATGCGTCGCAACCATTCGCCGGCGATTGCCGGCGCGAAAGCCGGATTCAGCACGGCCGCCGCCTACCGGTTTGAGAAGGATCCCCGACTTCCCAGCCAGAAGAAGGCGCGTCGCGAGCGACGCCGGGCCGATCCCTTCGCCGATGTCTGGGACAATGAAGTCGTCCCGATGCTGAAAGCCGCGCCCGGATTGAGGCCGATCGGCGTCTTCGAGGAACTCTGCCGCCGGCATCCGGACCTGGGCGCCGGCACGCGGCGGACTTTGGAACGCCGCATCAGGGCGTGGCGGGCGGTGAATGGCCCGGATCGGGAGGTGATCTTTCGCCAGGAGCATCCGCCGGGGCGGATGGGATTGTCGGACTTCACCGAAGTGGCCGATCTCGGCGTCACCATCGCGGGCCAAAACCTCGATTGCCGACTTTACCACTTCCGCTTGCCCTTCTCGGGCTTCGAGCACGCCCATGTCGTGCTCGGCGGCGAAAGCTTTGTCGCGCTGGCGGAAGGGCTGCAGAACGCCCTGTGGGCGCTGGGCGGCGTTCCCGAGCAACATCGCAGCGACAGCCTCTCGGCGGCCTTCCGCAATCTTGGCGCCGACGCCAAGGAGGATTTGACGACACGTTACGAGGCGTTCTGCGCCCATTACGGCATGACGCCGACCCGCAACAATCCCGGCGTCAGCCACGAAAACGGTTCGATCGAGAGCGCCCACGGCCATCTCAAGAGAGCGCTCGCCGACGCCCTGTTGCTGCGCGCCTCGCGCGACTTCGACGATCTCCCGGCATGGCGGGGCTTCGTCGACGAGATCGTCGGGCGCGGCAACGTCCGCAACGCCAAGCGCATCGACCAAGAGCGGATGGCGTTGAACAAGCTGCCAATCCGCAAGACCGCCGACTACGAGGAGGTCAACGTCGACGTCACCACCTCCAGCGCCTTCACCTTGCGCAAGGTGTTCTACTCGGTCCCCTCCCGACTGATCGGCCATCGGCTGCGGGTGCGCCTTTATGACGATCGGCTCGAATGCTTCCAGGGCTCGACGGCCATCCTCACCTTGCGGCGCGGGCGGGCCCAGCCGAACGGCAAGCATGGCCATGTCGTCGACTATCGTCACGTCATCCACTCCCTGCGCCGCAAGCCCATGGCGCTGCTCAATCTGGTCTATCGCGACCAGCTCTTCCCCCGCCGAGCCTTCGCCCTGGCGTTCGAGGCCTTGCTCGCCGGTCTCGGTGAGAGACCAGCTTGCCGCGCCATGGTCGGCCTTCTCGCGCTCGCGCACGAACGCGCCTGCGAGGCCGAACTCGCCGTTGCGCTGCAAACGGCTCTCGACGACGGCGTCCTCCCAGATCTCGAGGCGCTGATCGAGCGCTTCCGTCCGAAGGATGTCGCGTTACCTATCGTCGTCGTCAGGCTGCCCTCTCTCGCCGTTTACGACCAAATCGGCACAAGCGTGGGAGAAGCGGCATGAACGCGAGCGAAAAACTCGACGCCGCCCGAATCGACCTGCTGCTGAACGAGTTGCGACTGCCGGGGATCAAGCTGATCTGGGCCGCCCTGGCGGCGACTGCCGACAAGGAGGGCTGGCCAGCCGCCCGTTTCCTGGCCGCCCTCGCCGAACAGGAGATGGTGGAGCGAAGCCGGCGTCGCTTCGAACGTCATCTGGAGGAAGCGCGATTGCCGCCGGGAAAGACCCTCGACGCGTTCGAATTCACCGCTGTGCCGATGATCTCGAAGGCGCAGGTGCAAGCGCTCGCTGCTGGCGACGCCTGGCTCGAAAAGGGAGCCAATCTCTTGTGCTTCGGGCCGCCAGGCGGAGGAAAATCCCACCTTGCGGCGGCGCTCGGTCTGGCCTTGATCGAAAAGGGCTGGCGCGTGTTGTTCGCCAGAACCACCGACCTCGTGCAAAAGCTCCAGATCGCGCGCCGCGATCTCGCCCTCGAAGCCGCGATCACCAAACTCGACAAATATCATCTGCTGATTCTCGACGATCTCGCCTATGTCACCAAGGATCAGGCGGAAACGAGCGTTCTGTTCGAACTGATCAGCGCTCGCTACGAGCGGCGATCGATGCTCATCACCGCCAACCAGCCCTTTGGCGAATGGGGAAAAATTTTCCCCGATCAAGCTATGACGCTCGCGGCCATCGATCGCCTCGTCCATCACGCAACCATCCTTGAAATGAACGTCGACAGCTATCGCCGAAAGGAAGCGGTCGACAAAGCGCGTGGGGCAGGACGACCGCCGACGCGCGCCACAATCAAAGGATCATCCTGATTGTCGCTCCGCGACAAGCAAATCACGCATCACGAAAATATCGCTTGCGTTATCGTCGCGCCGCGACAATCATCCCTCCGCCGCGACCGCCAAAATGGCCAGCCTGATTGTCGCTGCTTTCCCATCCAGATTGTCGCGCTACACTCACGCTCCGCTCCGCCAAGCAAACATTGGAGGAATCTGCAATCCGCCTCCCTCATCGCGTTGCGGACGTCCCGGGCTGGAGACCCAGGCGTCGAGCTCGCCGCGGGCCGCCTTGTCGTCTGGCACGCACAGACCGAGAAAGGCTTTCGCGGTTTGAGCAAGATCGCGGGCGATCTCGACGAACCGAACCTGTCCGTCGTCTACGATCCGAACTGAGCGGAGAGCTTCGATGGATAAGCCCGAACTCAAACTTTGGTGGGAAGCGCGCGAACCCGCGCAAGCCGACGACGCGCGTAGGCTCTCCCGTTTTGTCACCGGTCTGCCGGACTTCGACCCGATCTACCAGAGTTGGCTGAAGTCGCCGAAAACCAGGAAGGAGACGGTTCCCGTCCCGCTGAGCGAGGCCGAGGCGAAGCAGCTCTTGGTCGACAATATGGCTCGCTATGACGTCGGCAACCGCCCTTGGCCGGAGCAGGGGAGCCATATCTGGGGAGGCCATGCGGGACCTCCGCCTTATGATTTCCGCGAGTTCGAGCCACGCCGATACCGACTGCCATGTCGGCGCCTTTGGCCGGAGCGCCTCCATCTACCCGAACTACATCTTCATGCGGCTCTCGAATTTGCGACCGTCCGCCGGGCGACCGTGGCGCGCATCGGAACTTCGGCCGTTGATGAAATTCGCGCGGGAGATTTGGAACCCTGCGGAAATGTGCGCGACGTTTTATTTTTACCGCCCTCTCAAGATCCCCGATCCGACCTGGGCCGCGGGCGAGCGATCTCTCAGACCCTGGATCGGCTGGATCACCTATCTGCCTCCGAACCTCGCCGCGCGCGCGAAATATCCCGCCGACGTCGAAGTCGAAACTCTCGAAGACGGCGCCGCGCTGGTTACTTTGTGCGAAGAGCCGTTCGAGAAGAATGACGCCGAAGGCTTGGCGCGACTGCACGCGCTTGAATCCGCGCTGCGTCCGATTCAAAGCTGAGCGCCGAGCAATCGGGCGCGCTCGCGCGATTGCAGGAATGGAACCGACGGGGCGCGGCAGGATGGCTGCCTGATCACACTGGTTTCGGAAGGGGAAGCATGGCGAGCGCAAATGGTTTCTGCGGGTCGTGTCCCGCTTTGCGTGCTCGCCGATAGCTTGCGGGGCAAGATTGCGTGATGGGCGGCGGCGGTCGAAATGATCGCTTCAATAGCTGGACTGGGCCAAGGGACGGCGCGGATTTACACGCATCGCCGCTGAATGAGAGTTCGGGAGAAGATCAGGTGGTCTGAAGGGACATCGGAGCCCGCCAACGCGTTGATTGAGTGCGCGGGCGCTCTTGCCGGGCGCGATTTAAACTGCAGGCTGACAGAGTCGCGGGTTCGCGAATGACGGCGGCCCTTGAAATAGTACGGGCGCATTCCTAAATAAACGCATCGAAATTCGGCCGGACCATCTTTGCCTCGAGCGATTCAATCGGCTCATGGCGACGTTTCTCCCCCCAAAAATCGAAAATTGACGATGATTTCGCGTCGCGGAGTCGCGTTGTTATGCTCGCATCCAAGAGGGGCGTCATGGCTATAGGCACAGTAAAGTGGTACAATTCTCAAAAAGGGTTCGGTTTCATTCAACCGGATGACGGCGGCAAAGACGCCTTCGTCCATGTCAGCGCGATCGAACGGGCGGGCATGAGCGACTTGCGCGAAGGTCAGAAGATCAGCTTCGAACTGGTCACCGACACGCGCTCGGGCAAAATGTCCGCGGATAAACTCCAAGCCGTTTGAACGAGGCTGTGGATCATGCTGACTGGCGACCGCGGATGTACCGGCGGCAGCGGCGATGGATCTGCGCCGCTCGTCCGGCGAAGGGAAGGGTCAGGGTCGTTCCTGGCCCTTTTTTCGTGTTTTCTTTTCAGCGAGGCCTCAAGTCATGACTCGGCATAAATTCGCGATCGGGCAAATCGTCGACTTCGACACGAAAGTCACGCCATTGCCGAGACCCAGGGGTCCCTATGAGGTGACGCGCCTGCTGCCGGCGGAAGACGTTAGGTCGCGGGCGTATCGCATCAAGAGCAAGGCCGAGCCTTTCGAACGTAGCGCCAAGGAATACGAAATCGTAGCCGTTCAGTCCGCGGCCAGCGAACTGGCCGAGACCTTTGGCGGAGCGGCCGGCGCCGATCGCACGCGCTGACGACGAACGCCCGTCAGGAATGCGGATTGGCACTCTCTTGTAACGAGTGCCAGCGATAGCCATCTACACGACGCGTCAAACTCTTGCCGAGAGCCGAGGCATTTTGCCTCGCGCCGGCTTTGCATGTCGACCGGAAATGAGCCCCATGAAATTTCGTCCGCTGCACGACCGCGTCGTGATCCGCCGCATTGAGGGCGAGGACAAGACCAAGGGCGGGATCCTAATTCCCGACACCGTCAAGGAAAAGCCTGGAGAAGGCGAAGTCATCGCCGTGGGGCCCGGCGCACGGGATGAAAGCGGCAAGCTCATTCCCCTCGACGTCAAGACGGGCGATCGCGTGCTGTTCGGAAAATGGTCGGGCTCCGAAGTCAAGATCGACGGCGAAGATCTCCTGATCATGAAAGAGGCTGACATCTTAGGGGTGATCGAACGCACAAGCGCGGCGAAGAAGGCCGCCTGAACGACGCCTGCCCGCCTCTCAACGATTGGAACGAAAACCATGTCCGCCAAAGACGTACGATTTTCCTCCGACGCACGCGAGCGCATGCTGCGCGGAGTCGAAATTCTCAATAACGCCGTCAAGGTGACGCTCGGTCCCAAAGGTCGCAACGTCATTCTCGACAAGTCCTACGGCGCGCCGCACATCACCAAGGACGGCGTCGCTGTGGCCAAGGAAATCGAGCTCGCCGACAAATTCGAGAACATGGGCGCGCAGATGGTGCGCGAAGTCGCCTCGAAGACCAATGATCTCGCCGGCGACGGCACGACGACGGCGACGGTCCTGGCCGCGTCGATCATGCGCGAGGGCCTCAAGCTCGTCGCGGCGGGCGTGAACCCGATGGACCTGAAGCGCGGCGTCGACATCGCGGTGACGGCGGTGGTCAAAGACATCGAGCGCCGCGCCAAGAAGGTGCAGTCCTCGGAGGAGATCGCCCAAGTCGGAACGATCGCGGCCAACGGCGACAAGTCGATCGGCGAAATGATCGCCAAGGCGATGAAGAAAGTCGGCGCCGAGGGCGTCATCACCATCGAGGAAGCCAAGACCGCCGAAACCGAACTCGACGTCGTCGAGGGCATGCAGTTCGATCGCGGCTATCTCTCGCCGTACTTCGTCACCAATGCCGAAAAAATGATCGTCGAGCTGGAGGATCCGTACATCCTCATTCACGAGAAGAAGCTCTCCTCGCTGCAGCCGATGCTGCCGCTCCTCGAGGCGGTCGTCCAAGCGGGAAAGCCGTTGCTCATCATTGCTGAAGATATCGACGGCGAGGCGTTGGCGACGCTGGTCGTCAACAAGCTGCGCGGCGGCCTCAAGGTCGCGGCGGTCAAGGCCCCTGGGTTCGGCGACCGGCGCAAGGCCATGCTCGAGGACATCGCGATTCTGAGCGCGGGCGGCCTGATCGCCGAGGATCTGGGCGTGAAACTCGAGAAGGTGACGCTCGACATGCTGGGGCGGGCCAAGCGTGTGCGCATCGAAAAGGACGCCACGACGATCATCGACGGCGCCGGCAAGAAGTCGGACATCGAAGCGCGCGTCGCTCAGATCAAGTCGCAGATCGAGGAGACGACCTCGGACTACGACAAGGAGAAACTTCAGGAACGTTTGGCGAAATTGTCGGGCGGCGTCGCGATCATCCGCGTCGGCGGCTCGACCGAGGTCGAGGTCAAAGAGAAGAAGGACCGCGTCGACGATGCGGTCAACGCCACCAAGGCCGCTGTCGCCGAAGGCGTCGTCGCCGGCGGCGGCGTCGCGCTTCTGCGCGCCAAGGCCTCTGTCGGCAAGCTCAGCGATGAAAATGCCGACGTGCAGTCCGGCATCAACATCGTCCTCAGGGCGCTCGAAGCGCCGATCCGTCAGATCGTCGAGAACTCGGGCGTCGAGGGCTCGATCGTCGTCGGAAAGATCCTGAGCGAGAAATCGCAGACCTATGGCTTCGACGCCCAGAGCGAGCAATTTGTAGACATGCTCGCCGCCGGCATTCTCGATCCCGCCAAAGTGGTGCGGATCGCGCTTCAGGACGCGGCTTCGATCGCCGGCCTGATGATCACGACCGAGGCCATGGTCGCGGAAAGGCCGAGGAAAGAGGCTCCGGCTGTGCCCGGCGGCGGCATGGGCGGGATGGATTATTGATCGCCTGACTCGGTCAGGATCAAGGGTCTTTGCGACGCGCCAAATCGGCGCGCCGCGAACCTGCGACGGATAAGAATCCGTTCTCGCTGACCGCCGCTGTTTCTTGCGGCCTTCATCGCAAGAACGGCGTTTGACGCCGACAAGCCGGCATGGCTGCGGCGGTCGAGAAAACATTTGCCGGGTTCGCCCCTCGCGTCGCAGGGGGCGCGTTCACTTCGCAGACATTTCTGCGAAATCCGCTCATGCGGGCTTATCGCGCGCTCATCGCGCGACGGAAAGGTCAAATTGAAATCTCTCGCACGCCGCGCCATTGAAAGCGTGAGGCGGTCGTCGCTCTGGGACAACCAGGAGCCCATTCGTGAAGAGCTGTTCGGCGTCGAGCGCCTCGAGGAGCATGCGCGAAGCCTTGCGCTCGCGCAGATCGTATCGTCCAGGACGATCAGGGTCAGCCGCTGGCGCGGCGGCTTGCCGACAATGGCGCGATTCTGCTCGAGGCTTATCGCGCCATCGTCAAGGCGATCAACGAGGGTCGCGCCATAACGCCGGCGGCGGAATGGCTCGTCGACAACTATCATCTCGTCGAGAAGCAAATTCGGGAGCTTCGCTCAGACCTGCCGCCCGGCTATTACCGCCAGCTTCCCAAGCTCACCTCGGGTCCCTTCGCCGGCTATCCCCGCGTCTTCGGCGTGACCTGGGCCTTCGTCGCCCACACCGATAGCCGCTTCGACCCCGAGATGCTGGTTCGTTATGTCAGGGCCTATCAGGAGGTGCAGCCGCTCACCATCGGCGAACTCTGGGCGGTGTCGATCACGCTGCGGATCGTGCTGGTCGAGAATCTCGGACGCCTCGCGCAGCAGATTACGCAAAGCCGCGCGGCGCGCACCGTGGCGGACGGCCTCGCCGACCGTCTGCTCGGGACCGGGGGACGACCCGCCGAGTCTGTCGCGGTCGTCCTTTCCGCCCATGAACGCGCGCCGCTTTCGCAAGCTCTCGCGGTTCAGCTCGTGCATCGGCTGCGCGACCAGGATCCGAAGATCACGCCGGCGCTGACGTGGCTCGACCAGCGTCTGGCGATCCAGGGCACGACAACCGAAGCGGTTGTGCGCGACGTCCATCGCCGACAAGGCGCCTCGAACGTCACCGTGCGTAATATCATCACCAGCTTGCGCCTGATTTCCGATGTCGATTGGCAGCAATTGTTCGAGCGGCTCAGCCTCGTCGACGCTGTCTTTGCCGCCGACAGCCCCTTCGAGGATATGGATTTCCCGACGCGCACTCTCTACCGCAGCGCGGTCGAGGAACTGGCGCGCGGCTCGAAGCGCACGGAGCTGGATATCGCCAGCGCCGCGGTGCTCGCAGCGAGCCGCGAGCGGCTTGCGGACCCAACACCCGACCAGGCGCGGCGCGGCGATCCGGGCTACCATCTGCTTGCCGGCGGCCGTCGCGCCTTTGAAGCGGCCCTCTCGTATCGCCCGCCCATGCGAAACTGGGTGGCGCGGCTCAACCGGTCGCTTGGCGTCGGCGGCTATGCGACGGCGATTTCTGTTGTCGCCGGAACACTTCTTGCGGCGCCGCTGCTCGTCCTTGCCGGGGCCGGTGTCAGTCTGGCCGCTCTCGGTCTGCTTGGCGTGCTTGGCGCCATTCCCGCCGTCGACGCCGCGGTCGCGCTGGTCAATCGCGGGGTCAACCTTGGCTTCGCCGCGACGTTGCTGCCCGGCCTGGAACTACGCGACGGAGTTCCCTCGCATCTGCGCACGCTCATCGCCGTGCCGACATTGCTGACGACGCTGGAAGCCATCGAAGAGCAAATCGAGCGGCTGGAGATCCATCACCTCGCGAGCCCAGAAGGCGATCTGCATTTTGCGGTGGTGTCAGATTGGACCGACTGCGAAACCGAGCACGCCGTGGGCGACGCGGCGCTCGTCGCCGCAGCGGCGGAAGGCGTTGCGCGTCTCAATCTGCGCTATGGCCCGGCGCCGGGCGGCGCCCGCTTTCTGCTTCTGCATCGCCGTCGAGTCTGGAACGAAGGCGAAGCGCGGTGGATCGGCTGGGAGCGCAAGCGCGGCAAACTGCACGAACTGAACCAGCTGCTGCGTAGCGCGACCGACACCACCTTCATCGACGTCGGCGCCGGGCCGCCCGTCGCGCCGACCGATATTCGCTACGTCGTGACGCTCGACGCGGACACGCGATTGCCGCGCGACGCCGTGCGCCGCCTGATCGGCAAAATGGCGCATCCGCTGAACCGGCCGCGCCTCGACGCAGCCGCCGGCAGGGTCGTGGAAGGCTACGCGGTGCTGCAGCCCCGCGTCACGCCTTCGCTGCCGATTGGTCGGGAGGGCTCGCTGTTCCAGCGCATCTTCTCGAGCCTGAGCGGGATCGATCCCTACGCTTCGGCCGTCTCCGACGTCTACCAGGACTTGTTCGGCGAAGGCTCCTATGCGGGCAAGGGCATCTATGGCGTCGACGCTTTCGAGGCCGCGCTCGCCGGCCGGGCACCGGACTCCACTCTCCTAAGCCACGATCTGTTCGAAGGCGTGTTCGCGCGCGCCGGCCTCGCCTCCGATATCGAAGTCGTCGAGGAATTCCCGGCGCGCTACGACGTCGGCGCTCTTCGCCATCATCGATGGGCGCGTGGCGACTGGCAATTGCTGCCCTGGATTCTCGGTCGCGCGCCAGTCCAAGCCGGTGCCGAGCGCGCGACGCGCGCCGTGCCCGCGATCGGCCGCTGGAAGATGCTCGACAATCTACGCCGAACGCTCTCGGCGCCCGCGGCGGTGCTCGCTCTGCTTGCGGGTTGGACTTTGCCGCTTCACGCGGCGCTGGTCTGGACCCTCTTCGTCGTCTTGACGATCGTGCTGCCGACTCTCATTCCGGTCGTTGCGGCTATTCCGCCGCGTCGCCCGGGCGTGACGATATCAAGCCATGTGCGCGCGCTCGGTGGCGATCTCCGCCTCGCCTTGACTCTCTCGGCGCTGACCATCGCGTTCCTGGCGGACCAGGCGTGCCTGATGGCCGACGCGGTCGGCCGCACTCTGTGGCGCTTGGGCGTGACCCGGCGCCATTTGCTCGAATGGGTTCCGGCGGCGCAGGCGACGATCGGTCCTCGTCTCGACCTCTTGGGCTTCACGCGCCGCATGGCGGGGGCGATCGTCGTCGGCGTCGTCGGAGCGGTCGTCGCTTTGGCGTTCGGCCGCGGGTCGTGGCCCCTGGCGCTTCCGTTCGCCGCGCTCTGGGTCGCCTCGCCGGCCGTCGCGCGCCGGGTCAGTCTGTCTCCCGGCGAGGCCGCTCACCTTCCCATGTCGGACGCCGATACAAAAGCGCTAAGGCGGACCGCGCGCCGCACCTGGCGGTTCTTCGAGACTTTCGTCACCTCGAGCGACAACATGCTGCCGCCCGACAATTTTCAGGACGATCCGACGCCGGCGATCGCGCACCGGACGTCGCCGACCAATCTCGGCCTCTATCTCCTTTCCGTCGTCAGCGCTCGCGATTTCGGCTGGATCGGGATCGACCAGGCGATCGAGCGGCTCGAAGCGACGCTGGCGACGATGAGCGGCCTGCTGCGCTTCCGCGGACATTTCTACAATTGGTACGACACACGCGATCTGCGCCCGCTCGATCCTCGGTACGTATCGTCCGTCGACAGCGGCAATTTGGCCGGACATCTGATCGCGCTGGCGAATGCGTGCCGGGAGTGGCGAGACCGCCCGTTTGCGGCGCAGCGCCGGCTCGACGGCGTCGCCGACGCTCTCGACATAACCTGCGCGGAGTCCGCCCGCCTGCGCGACGGCGGCCAGACCCAGACCGTGACCCTGCGCCAGCTCGACGACGCGCTCGCCGTGGTGGCGCTCGCCGTTCGACAGGCGCCGCTTCCGGACGACGATCTCGCCACTCGACTCGTCGGTCTCTCCGCCGACGCCGAGATCATGATCGATATCGCGGGAGCGCTCGCGGTCGAACGCGGCGACGGCAGCGGCGCCGACATGCAGTTCTGGGCTGAAGCCACTCTGAATGCGATCGACGCGCACCGCCACGATCTCGCGCAGTCCGCGGATGCGGCTCGCTCCGCGAGGGCGCGGCTTTCGATTCTTGAAAGCACGGCGCGGTCGATGGCGCTTGCGATGGACTTCGGCTTCCTGTTCGACCGCAGCCGCCAGTTGCTGTCGATCGGATTTCTCGCGCCGGAAGGCGCTCTCGATTCGAATTGCTACGATCTCCTGGCTTCCGAGGCGCGGCTCGCCAGCTTTTTCGCGATCGCCAAAGGCGACGTCGCGGCCAAGCATTGGTTCCAGCTCGGCCGCGCCGCGACGCCCGTTGCGCACGGCGCCGCGTTGATTTCGTGGTCGGGATCGATGTTCGAGTATCTGATGCCCTCGCTCGTCATGCGCGCGCCGGCAGGAAGTTTGCTCGAGCAGACCAACCGGCTGATCGTCCGGCGCCAAATCGATTACGCCGTGAAGCTCGGCCTGCCGTGGGGCGTATCCGAATCCGCGTACAACGCCCGCGACTTGGAGCTGACTTACCAATATTCGAACTTCGGCGTTCCCGGCCTCGGGTTGAAGCGGGGTCTTGGCGAAAATCGGGTGTTCGCCCCTTACGCCACCGCTCTGGCGGCGATGGTCGATCCGCGCGCGGCCGCAGCCAATCTGGCGCGTCTGGCCAAGGTCGGCGCGCAAGGCCGCTACGGTTTTTACGATGCTTTGGATTATACGCCGGCGCGCGTGCCCGAGGGCGAAAGCGTCGCCGTCGTGCGAGCCTTCATGGCGCATCATCAGGGCATGACGATCGTTGCGATCGCCGACGCTCTTTTCAATGGCGTGATGCGGGAGCGCTTCCATGCCGAGCCGATCGTCAAGGCCAGCGAACTGCTGCTGCAGGAGCGCATGCCACGCGACGTCGCGGCCACGCGCCCCTGGGCGGCGGAAGTGAAGTCGGCCGCCAGCGCTCGCGATGTCGAACCTTCCGGCGGACGCCGGTACGCCTCCGCGCATCAAGCGACGCCCGCCACGCATCTCATCTCGAATGGCCGCTACGCCACGATGCTCACGTCCGCGGGCTCGGGATACAGCCGCTGGGGCGATCTGGCGCTGACACGCTGGCGCGAGGATGCGACCTGCGACGACTTCGGCTCCTATCTCTTCGTCAAGGACGTGCGCAGCGGCGTGGCGTGGTCGGCGGGCTTCCAGCCGAGCGGCGCCGAGCCGGACGACTATGCCGTGATCTTCAACGAGGACCGCGCCGAGGTGACTCGCCGCGATGGATCGCTGACGACGACGTTGGACGTGCTCGTCTCGGGCGAGGACGACGCGGAAGTTCGCCGCGTCTCGATCGCGAATTCCGGCGCCCGCACCCGCGAAATCGAAATCACGTCCTACGCCGAACTCGTTCTGGCGCCTCAGAGCGCCGATGTTGCACATCCCGCTTTTTCCAAACTGTTCGTCGAGACGGAATATCTCACCGATGTCGGCGCGATCCTGGCGACGCGACGAAGGCGAGCGCCGAGCGAGCCGGAAATCTGGGCCGCGCATCTGAGCGTCGTCGACGGCGAAGCCGTCGGCGCCGCCGAATTCGAAACCGACAGAGCCCGATTCTTCGGCCGCGGCCGCAGCGTTCGCGCGCCCATCGCCGTGACGGATAGCCGGCCGCTATCGAATTCGATCGGCGCCGTCCTCGACCCGATCTTCTCGATCCGCCGCCGCATCCGCGTCGCGCCGGGCGCGACCGTTCGCGTGGCCTTTTGGACCATCGCCGCGTCGAGCCGCGCCGCGCTCCTCGACGGCGTCGACAAGCATCGCGACGCCACTGCGTTCGCGCGCGCCTCGATGTTGGCGTGGACGCAGGCGCAGGTGCAGCTTCATCATCTCGGCGTGACGGCGGGCGAAGCCGGGCTGTTTCAGCGGCTTGCGGGACATGTGATCTATGCCGCGCCGGCGTTGCGCCCTTCGTCGGACACGATCGTGCGAGGCGGCGGCGCGCAGTCCGGCCTGTGGTCGCAGGGCATTTCCGGCGATTTGCCGATCGTGCTGCTGCGCATCGCCGATATCGAAAATATCGACATCGTCCGTGAATTGCTGCAGGCGCACGAATATTGGCGCATGAAACAGCTCGCCGTCGATCTCGTCATCCTGAACGAGCGCCGATCCTCCTATGTTCAGGAGCTTCAGATCGCGATCGAGACCCTGGTCAGGGCAAGCCAGTCGCGTCCGCAGCCTGGCGCGGAACGGCTGGCGGGCCGCGTTTTCGTACTGCGCGCCGACCTCATCCCGGCCGAAACGCGAACCCTTCTGACTTCCGTCGCGCGAGTCGTCCTGCCGGCGCAGCGTGGGAGGCTCTTTGATCAGCTCGAACGCATCCTGGAGCCTCTCGAGTTTGTGAGAGTCGCGCCGAAGCGCGTTGCCCCGCTTTTGCCGCCGCCGTCGCGGCTTCGCCCTCCCGACCTCGAATTCTTCAACGGACTCGGCGGCTTCGCGCGAGACGGAAAAGAGTATGTGACGATCCTCGGGCCGGGCCAATCGACGCCCGCGCCGTGGATCAACGTCATCGCCAATCCAACGTTCGGCTTCCAAACGGGAACCGAGGGCGGCGGCTACACCTGGTCCGTCAACAGTCGCGAGAATCAGATCACGCCGTGGTCGAACGACCCCGTCGGCGACCGAAGCGGCGAAGCCTTCTATTTGCGAGACGACGACACGGGCGACTTGTGGGGCCCGACGGCGCTTCCCATCCGCGACGCGGCGGCGACTTATACGGCCCGCCACGGACGCGGATACAGCCGATTCGAGCATGTCGCGCACGAGATCGCGTCCGATCTTGTGCAATACGCGCCCCTCGACGCTTCGATCAAGATTTCGCGCCTCGTGCTGACCAACCAGTCGAGCCGGCCGCGCCGGCTCAGCGTGACGGCCTATGTCGAATGGGTTCTCGGCCCGTCGCGTTCGGTCTCGCTTCCGTTTGTCTCAACGGAGCTCGACGCCGTCACGGGGGCGATCTTCGCCCGCAATCCGTGGAGCACGGGCTTCGGATCGCGCGTCGCTTTCGCCGATCTGCGCGGCGCTCAGGTCGACTGGACCGGCGATCGTCGCGAGTTCATCGGGCGCAACGGCGCGCTTGCCGATCCCGCCGCGCTCGCCGGCGCCGCGCCGTTGTCGAAGAAAGTCGGCGCCGGCCTCGACCCTTGCGCAGCGATGCGCACGAAGATCGAACTGCCGCCTAACAGCCGCGTCGAAGTCGTCTTTTTCCTTGGCGAAGCGGCGAGCGCGGACGAGGCGCGCGGCCTGGTCGCGCGCTATCGCGCCGCCGATCTCGACGCCGTCGAAGCCGAGATCGCGCGCAAGTGGAACGACATTCTCGGCGCGGTCGTCGTCAAGACTCCAGATCGCTCGATGGACGTCATGCTCAACGGCTGGCTCGTCTACCAAACGTTGAGCTGCCGCGTCTGGGCGCGCTCCGGCTTCTATCAGGCCAGCGGCGCCTATGGTTTTCGCGATCAATTGCAGGACGGCATGGCGCTCGCCGCCACGCAGCCTGTGCTGACGCGCGAGCACTTGCTGCGCGCCGCGGCGCGGCAGTTCGTCGAAGGCGATGTTCAACATTGGTGGCTGCCGCATTCCGGCCAGGGCGTGCGCACCCGCATCTCCGACGATCGCCCGTGGTTGGCCTTTGCGGTCGCCCATTACGTCGACGCCACCGCGGACGTCGCCGTCCTCGACGAGACGATCCCGTTCCTGGAAGGGCAGGCGCTTGAGCCGGGCGAGCACGACAGCTTCTTCGCTCCTGTTGTCTCCGACCGGACCGCGACATTGTTCGAGCACTGCGCGCTCGCCCTCGACGCCAGCCTTGCGCTCGGCGGCCATGGGCTTCCCCTGATGGGAACGGGGGATTGGAACGACGGCATGAACCGCGTCGGCGAAAGGGGCGCCGGCGAGAGCGTTTGGCTCGGCTGGTTCCTGCATGCGGCGCTGACCGCTTTCATTCCGCTCGCTCGGGCGCGCCGGCAGACGAAACGCGCCACGAAATGGTCCGCACATGCCGCGGCCTTGCAGGCCTCGCTCGAGCGCGAGGCGTGGGACGGCGGTTGGTATCGACGAGCCTTTTTCGACGACGGCGAGCCTCTGGGCTCGGCGGCGAGCGAGGAATGCCGCATCGATTCGATTGCGCAATCCTGGGCCGTGCTCTCGGGCGCGGCGGCGCCCGAACGGGCGATGCAAGCGATGGGCGCAGTCGAACGCGAACTGATCCGGCGCGACGACGGCGTGGCGTTGCTGTTCGCGCCGCCATTCGACCAGACCGCGCGGGATCCGGGCTACGTCAAGGGTTATCCGCCGGGCGTGCGCGAGAACGGCGGCCAATATACCCATGCCGCCTTGTGGTCGGTGATGGCCTTCGCAACGCTTGGCGACGGCGACAAGGCCGTCGACCTGTTCTCGCTCCTCAACCCTATCAATCACGCGCGCACCCGCACCGACGTGGTTCGCTACAAAGTGGAGCCCTACGTCGTCGCGGCCGATGTCTACGCGGCGCCGCCGCATGTCGGGCGCGGCGGCTGGACGTGGTACACGGGCTCGGCGGGTTGGATGCAACGCGCGGGCCTCGAGAGCATTCTCGGGCTGCGCATCCGCGGCGCCTTCTTGCATCTCGACCCCTGCATCCCCAAAGCGTGGGCGACGTTCGAAATGACTGTTCGGCGACAATCGGCGCGTTACGAAATCGTCGTCGACAATCCTGCCGGGGTCAGCCGGGACGTCCGCTTCGCTGAGATCGACGGGGTTGAAATCTTGGAGCGGCCGTTGCGGCTGCGCCTGGCCGACGACGGCGCCGTCCATCGCGTTCGCGTAATACTAGGCTGAGACGCGCCGCCGCCGCTGCGCGTCCGACGCTGGCTTCTTGCTTCGACCCGATGCGGCTTTGGGGCTATGCCCCGGCGCCGTCCTCGATCCGCCGCGCCATTCCGCCAAGGAGCCCGGCAAATCTCCGGTCACTTCGACCTGCGCCACGTCGTTTGCGTAGCGAAGCTCCTTATCGGAGAACCGCAAATCGAGGAGCCGGCCGTCATCGGTGAGGAGTTGAACGCCGAGCCGACCGAAGACAGTCTTGAGGTCGGAGGGGGAGAGGCTGATCTCTCCTGAGCTCACGACGACGCCTCGCGCCCTGGCGAATCCCTCGAAGTCGAAAGACGCGCGGGCGACCGTCTCGCCGTCGCGCATCAACAGGCCGCTGCCGGCGATTCGACCGAGATATTGCATGATTGAACTCGCTTGCATGGCGACGCGTCTCATGCGCCGCGGTGATCCGCTTCGAGGGACGCGACGAAAAGTCGGCGCCGTCCGCGTCGTTTGGGCCTCAGCCCTTCCGTTTTGGCGGGCTCGTCGCGACGGACGCGCCCTTGACGGCGAAAGGCGTCGCCGGCGCTGCGACGGGCGCTTTGATCGCCTTCGGCTTGCGCGCCTCGCGATTGCCGCGTCGTTGTGCCTTGGACATTTTTCTCTCCTGTTGGCGGCGTCTGGCGCCGCAATTCCGAAAAATGCATCGCTCGGCGTCCGCGGCGTCAGTCGCAAGAGCCGAGGAGCGACACAGACGCCGCGCTTCGCATCTTACGCAAAATAATCGCAACAGATCGACGCCAATTTTCTCGGCCGCGAATCGAGCGCGTCAACCTATCGACAATATATAGATAGAAGTCACAACGAAACAAGGTTGACATGTCGCCCGCGCTTAAAAGTCTGATGGCTATTTCCAGGCGAATTGTCTGAGCAAAACCCATTGGGTATCTAATATTTTCTGAGATCGACACTATGTCACACACACGCGGTCGGCCGCGCGCCGGCCGCGGCGAAAGCTTTGCGGCGCCAAGCGCTTCTCTCGTCTCGGGCTCGCGCGGAGGCGCCTTTTGAACGACGTCCGCCCCATTGGCGCGAGGATCTGCCGATGAATCCCCTCACGGTCCGTCATCGCACGACCTACCGGTATCGTCAGTTGGTGAGCCTTGGGCCGCATCGGCTGATGATGCGCCCACGCGAGAGCCGTGATTTGCGATTGATTTCGAGCGCGGTGACGGTTGCGCCGGCGGCGCAAGTCACATGGGCGCACGATGTCTTCGGCAATTCCGTCGCAACCGCCATGTTTCAGGGCGTGACCGACAGCCTGGTCATCGACAGCGTCGTGGAACTTCAGCTGTACGGATCGGCATGGCCAGTGTTCGATATCGCGGCCTCGGCGATCGTCTATCCCTTTCGCTATTCGGACGACGAATGGACAGACCTCGGCGCGCTGACCATCCAGCAATATCCTGACCCGGCCGGACGGCTGGCGAAATGGGCGCGGGCGTTCGTCGGCGGCGATCGGACCGATACGCTCGCCCTGCTCAAGGACCTCAGCGTCGGCGTGTCGGGATGGATCGGCTATCAGAGCCGCGAGGACGAAGGCACGCAATCGCCAATAGAAACTCTGGATCGCGGCTGGGGCTCCTGCCGGGATTTCGCCGTGCTGTTCGTCGAAGCGGCGCGCTGTCTCGGCTTCGGCGCCAGGATCGTCTCGGGCTACCTCTTCAATCCCGATCAGAATCTTGAGGGATCGACCGACGCCGGATCGACCCACGCGTGGGGCGAAGTCTTCGTGTCCGGCGCCGGCTGGATCAGCTTCGATCCGACCAACCGCAGCGTCGGCGGCTCCAACCTTATCCCCGTCGCCGTCGCGCGCGATATCCGGCAAGCCATGCCGGTCGCCGGCAGCTTCGTGGGAAACAGCGATGCTTTCATGGAGATGACGGTGGAAGTCCAAGTGACTTCAAACGCCGCCCCCATGCGGAATCGCGCCTTCGAAACGACGTCGAGCATGGGCGGGGCAGAGAGGGAAGCGGACCGTTTCCGGACTTGACGCGGCGCGCCGACGTCGTCGGCGCTTCCGACGCATTCGCGCTCGACGAGAACATTGGCTGACGAAATGACCCATGCTGCGCTCACCCCTCTTCTCGGCCGCCAATTCGACAATTTCCTATTCGCGTCGATCGGCGAGGACCAAAATGGAACGACGCTGAGCGTCCTTTCGGCGCTGGCGCGGCTCGACGTCGACCCTTGGGAAGAGACAGCCAGCTTGGCGCGCTTGCCCAGGGAAAGGGCGACGGAGCGGCTGGCTGCGGTGATTGCCGCCGCACGAAAGGACTTGGCGACAAGTCTAGCCCCCGAGACGATCGCCGCTCGCCTGGTTGCGCTGTTGCCGCAGGCCGCGAGCTACAATGTTCCCGCACCCGAGGCATTGCTTAAGGCCGCCGGCGTCGGGCCTTTCCGGCTTTTCATAACGCTGGGCGTTGTCGCTTTCCTGCTGGCCGGCTACTTGATTTTCATAGCCCATCCTTCGTCTGGAAGCGGCGCCAATTCGGCCGCCACGACTAGCGAAGACGCCGCACCGCGCTACAAGCAAAGCTCAAACGGCAACGGTCAAGTCGACCGCGCAGACGCGTCTCTCGAGGCGCTCGTGCGCCTTCGCCGTCAATGATGCTCGACGCCAAAGGCGCAGCATCGACGGCGCCCGCACTCGCCCGGCTGATCGCGCCGATGCTGACGTTGGGCCTTAGGCGTCCCAGCGCTTCTCTCTACGTCACACGACCACGCCGCAACGCGCCGGAGTAGGCCGGAGTGTCTCGGACATCGCTTAAGAGCCGCCTGCCTCAATGCTGCTCAAGAGCGCTTTGCTTGGTCATCTTCTCCATCGCCATGGCCAAGATGTGCGAGGGACAGGTGCGGAGGTTTACGCAGCAACGTGAGAGGATCGGACAACACCCGTCTCCCGACGGTCAGCAGTCGCGATTACGCCTCTCAGGTGGCTTTTCGCTATAGCTACCGCAACGAAGGATCGCACAAATCGGCCGCATCCAATTCACAACGTAGCTGCCGCGCTGGTCTCGGCCGCCCTACTAGTGGATCGAATCCAACACTTGGTGCCCGCGCCTGACGGCGGCGATGATTTTATTGGGGTCGGCGGTCCAGGTGAAGGGCGCGGATTGCCGATTGTGCTCTTCGAGGAATCGATTGATGGCGGCCTGCAAATCGACGACCGATCGGAATACGCCGCGCTTGAGTCTGCGCTTGGTGAGCGTGGCGAAGAAGCCTTCGACGGCGTTGAGCCACGAGCAGGACGTCGGCGTGAAGTGGAAGACGAACCGCTCGTGCCGAGCGAGCCACTGGAGCACTTTGGGATGCTTGTGGGCGGCGTAATTGTCGAGGATCACATGCACCATCTTGCCGGCGGGAACCCGAGCGTCGATGGCGTTGAGAAAGCGGATGAACTCCTGATGGCGGTGGCGCTGCATGTTTTGGCCGATGACCGTGCCGTCGAGAATATTCATGGCGGCGAACAGCGTCGTCGTGCCGTTCCTGACGTAGTCGTGGGTCATCGTGCCGGCGCGGCCCTTCTTGAGCGGCAGCCCGGGCTGGGTGCGGTCGAGCGCCTGAATTTGGCTCTTCTCGTCGAGAGACAGGACGATGGCGTGCGCGGGCGGATCGACATAGAGCCCGACCACATCGCGCAGCTTCTCGATGAATTTCGGATCGTTGGAAAGTTTGAACTGCCGCATGCGGTGCGGCTGAAGACCATGTTTGCGCCAGATGCGTTGAACCGAGCTGACGGAGACGCCCGAGGCCTTCGCCATCAAAGCGCCGGTCCAATGCGTTGTCTCCCCCGGCGGCGGATCGAGCGTCAGGGCCACGACCCGCGCAACGATCTCGTCCGCCAGCAGCTTGACGCGCGAAGGCCGCGTCTTGTCGCGCGCCAGCCCCTCGAACCCTTCGTCGGCGAACCGTTCCTGCCAGCGCCAGACACAAGTTTTCGACTTGCCCGTCCGGCGCATGATCTCGTTCGTGCCCACGCCGTCGGCCGTCAAAAGCACGATCTGGCCCCGCCAAACGTGCTTCTGCGGCGCGTTGCGATCCTTGATCAGAGCCAAAAGCCGGAGCCGATCTTCCGCCGAAACGGCAAGCGATATTCCCGTGCGCATGCGCCAGACTCGCACATCGCCAGTCCGCCGGGAATCCTCAATAGGATTCAAATGTCAGATTTCATCCACTAGGTGCGGTTGGGAGGTGTGACGTTACTTTCCCGCTCGGTTTCCGCCATAGCCAGATCGACACATCCACACGGAATCGGTCGATTGACGCCGATCGTTCGTGAAACCTGCAAGAATTTTTAGGGCGTAAAGTCCCATGAGAAATCAATGGCATAAGTGTTTGATGGTGTCCCTGCCGGCACATCCCGTCGCACAGGAAAAATGTGCGAGTAATTTCAGTTCATTATATGATTCGGGAAACGATCGAGTGGGAGTAGAGGGGGAGGGGGATCGGTGGGAATCGCGGTCCTGCGGAAATGTCGTTGAGCTGACGCATGGCGATCCCCGAGTCGGCGGCCGGCTTTGAGACGGCGATAACTTGGAAAACCTATCATGTCCGGCGAGCGGACAAGGAGCCGTTACTGCGGTTCATTGTCGACGCGCTTCGGATGCGCGGTTGCGAAGTGCTTCATGCCTCCGATCCGGGCAGGGCGCCGTTTTACATTGTCTTCGAGACACCGTTAACGCGACGCAGGGGCTGATTTTGAGCTGAGGAGGATGCGTGATTCCGTGGCGGCGCGGATTCGACGCGGAGCGCGGCCATGGACGAGAATCGCCAATGACCGCCGCAAGCCGCTCGCTCGCTACGGCGCTGTGAAGAGCGCGCTCCGCGAGCGGCTTGCTCCGTCCCTGCTACACCGCCAGGCGCGACACGACCGGCGCGTTCCAAGCCGTCCGCCTAACCCTTGCTGGCCAACCCCTGATAACCGCGACGGCAACGCCAGGGACCTGAGCAACGACGATTGAAGACGCCAAGACCGAGCAACTTCTGATGCGGATTGATCCAGAAACGGGATAAAGCGTAACTCGGGCGCTCACCGGCGCGCCCAATTCGTTCACCATCTGCAATATCAGAATCGGAACGTTCAATGGTCGTTAACACCGAGCGATGAAGTGTCCGATCAGCCGCCCAGGGAACAGGAATCATGGTCAAGGAACTGATGACTTCCCGCCGGTTCGCGGCGTTATTTTGGACGCAATTCTTTACCGCCCTCAATGACAACTTCGCCAAGAACGCCCTAGTTATTCTGATCGTTTTCTCGATCAACGGGAGCAGCGGCGGCGCGCTTGCGACCCTGGCGGGCGTCATCCTGATGGCCCCGTTCTTCGTTCTGTCCGCATTGGGAGGCGAATGGGCGGACAAATACGACAAGGCGCTGGTGGCGCGGCGGTTGAAGTTCGCCGAGATCTTCGTCGCCGGCGTCGCAGCGACCGGGTTCGCGCTGCAATCGGTGCCTATCCTGATGGCTTCGCTCGGCGGATTCGGTGTCGTCTCGGCGCTCTTCGGCCCGGTCAAATACGGCATCCTACCCGACCACCTGAAGGTAGAAGAAATTTCCGCTGGCAACGCCCTGATCGAGTTGGGCACCTTCGCCGCCATCCTCCTCGGCACGGTCGCTGGCGGACTGGCGGCGGGTCGTGACAAGCCTCCGATGGTCGTCGCGGCGATCGTCATGGCGATCGCCGTCGCCTGCTGGCTGTCGGCCCGCATGATCCCAGCGACCGGCGCGGCGGCGCCCAATCTCGTGATCACCCGCAATCCCTGGACCTCGACCTGGGCCCTGATCCGCGACGTCAAGGCGGAAAAACGGCTCTGGCATGGAACCTTGATCGTTTCCTGGTTCTGGCTCGCCGGCGCGGTCGCGCTGTCGCTATTGCCGACCCTGGTCGAAAAGGTCGTCGGCGGAGTCGAAACCGTCTTCACTTTGTGCCTCATGCTGTTCGCGATCGGCGTCGCGATCGGCTCCGGCCTGGCGGCGCGCGCAAGCCAGTTCCGCCCCAACATGGCAGTCGTCCCTATCGGCGGCTTCATCATGGCCATCTTCCTGCTGGCGCTCGCCTGGACCGCACACGGCGTGGTCAAAGGGGTCGATGTGACGCCCTTCGCCTTCGCGACGTCGAAGACCGGCGTCCACATCCTCATTGAACTTTGCGGCATCGCGATCGGCGGCGGGATGTTCGTGGTGCCGTCCTTTGCGGCGGTGCAGCTCTGGGCGAAGCAAGACAAGCGCGCCCGGGTCATCGCCGCGGTCAACGTGATCTCGGCCGCCTTCATCGTTGTCTCGGGCGTCGTCGTCGCACTCTTGCAATTGTCCGGCCTAAGTGTCGCCGCCATTGTCGCGCTACTCGGCCTCTCAACGCTGATCGTTACCGGGCTCGTCATGAAGACCTGGGGCCGCGAGGGCGTGCGCGACGTCGGCGGATTCATCTTCAAACTGCTGTTTCGGGTCGAGGTCCGCGGCCGCGAGAACATTCCTCCCGCTGGCGCGCACATGATCATCGCGCCCAACCACGTTAGCCTTCTCGACGGCCCCCTATTGCACTCCGTCCTGCCGGTCGATGCGGCGTTCGCCGTCGACACCGGGATAGCGAAGGCCTGGTGGGCGAAGCCCTTTATGGCGATGATCCGCGCCTACACGGTCGATCCGAGCAATCCATTCGCCACCAGGCACCTCGTCAACCTCGTGAAGAGCGGCGAGACGCTGGTCATTTTCCCCGAGGGCCGGGTGACCGTCACCGGCGGCATTATGAAGGTCTACGACGGCACGGCCATGATCGCCGACAAGAGCGACGCGGTGGTCGTCCCCGTCCGCATCGAAGGCGCGCAGCGCTCGACGCTGAGCTACCTAAAGCCGAGCCAAATCAAGAAAGAATGGTTCCCCAAAATCACGGTGACCTTCCTGCCCGCGGTGAAGCTCAAGATCGACAACTCCCTGCGCGGCAAGGCGAGGCGCAACGCCGCCGGCGCGGCGCTCCAGGACGTGATGATCGACGCTATGGTCCTCAACACGGTCATGGAGCAGACCCTGTTCGAGGGGCTGGCCAGCGCTTATCGCAACCGCGACGCCGGGCGCCCGGCTGTCACCGACCCCATGGCGGGCGGGCTGTCCTACCGCAAGCTAATCCTAGGCGCCCAAGTGCTCAGCCGCAAGCTGAAAGAGATGACGACGGTCGGCGAGAACGTTGGCGTGCTGCTGCCCAACTCGAACGGCGTCGCGGTGACATTCTTCGCGCTCCAAACGATCGGCCGCGTGCCGGCGATGCTGAACTTCTCGGCCGGAGCCGTCAACGTCCGCTCGGCCTGCGCCACCGCCAAGGTCAAGATCGTCCTGACGTCGCGCGCCTTCATCGAGAAAGGCCGATTGACGCCGCTCATCGAGGCGCTTCAAGCCGACGTTCGGGTCGTGTATCTCGAGGAACTGCGCGAGACCGTTGGTCTCTTGGACAAGCTCGCCGGATTCCTCAGCGGCGCCCGCCAGCGCGTCGCCCGCGACAGTAACGACCCAGCGGTCGTTCTGTTCACATCCGGCTCCGAGGGAGCGCCCAAGGGTGTCGTCCTCTCCCATCGCAACATCCTCGCCAACGCCGCGCAGGCGCTGGCGCGCGTCGACGCCAACGGCGAAGATAAAGTCTTCAACGCCCTCCCGGTCTTCCATTCCTTTGGACTGACCGGCGGGCTGATGATGCCGCTGCTCGCCGGCATCCCGGTCTACCTGTACCCGTCGCCGCTGCACTATCGCATCGTTCCCGAACTGATCTACCAGACCAACTCGACGATCCTGTTCGGCACCGACACTTTTCTCGCCGGTTACGCGCGCTCGGCCCACGCCTATGACTTCAGGGCGCTACGCCTAGTGCTGGCCGGCGCCGAGGCGGTGAAGGAGCGCACCCGCAACCTCTACCTCACCCGCTTCGGCGTACGCATCCTCGAAGGATACGGCGTCACCGAAACAGCGCCAGTGCTGGCGATGAACACGCCGATGGCCAACAAACCCGGTACGGTCGGCAGGCTTTCGCCGCTCATGGAAGCGCGTCTCGATCCCGTTCCGGGAATCGAGGATGGCGGGCGTCTATTTGTGCGCGGACCCAACGTCATGCTCGGCTATCTTCGGTATGACAATCCTGGGGTCGTCGAGCCTCCGGAGAACGGCTGGCACGACACCGGAGATATCGTCAGTATCGACGCGGAGGGTTTCATCTCGATCAAGGGGCGCGCGAAGCGGTTTGCGAAGATCGCCGGCGAAATGATCTCGCTATCGACGGTCGAGGCGATGGCCACGGCCGTGTGGCCTCATGCCCAATCGATCGTCGTCACCGTCCCGGACGCCAGAAAAGGCGAACGGCTCGTGCTCATCACCACCGAGCGCGATGCAACCCGCGACGCCATGCTGAAACAGGCCAAGGTCGCGGGCGCCACCGAACTGTCCGCGCCGACACATGTCATCGTCGTCGACAAGCTTCCGCTCCTTGGCACCGGCAAAGTTGACTACGTCACGGCGTCCGAAATCGCCAAGGAGCGGTTCGCCGAGACGCGTCAGATCGCGTGATTCCCACAAGAGTGCCGCCGCGCATGGCGCGGCGCGCCAGCCTCTAGAGCATTGCCCAGCGACGATGAATCGATTGTGATCGCGGGGTGGATTCCCTCGGCGGGCAAAATGTGAGTCGATCGTGCCTCTGATTCGGGAGGCTTCCATGGTCGGTCGGCCGTATTCCGAAGATTATCGCAGGCGCGTATTGGAGGAGGTGGCGGAGGGGAACTCGCGTCGCGGCGCGGCTCGTCGCTTCAAGGTGGGGGCGTCCTCGGCGATCCGCTGGAAGAAGCGGTTGGACGAGACGGGCAGCGCCGCCCCGGCGCCGCGGGTGGGCAAGAACCGCTCGCCTTTGGAGGCGCACGCGCCTTGGCTATTGGCGCTGATCGCCGGGGAGCCTGATCTGAGCCTGGCGGAGCTGACGCAGCGCGTCCAGGCGGAGCTGGGCCAAAAGACCTCCACCAGCTCGATGGATCGTTTTGTCCAGCGGCACGGGCTCAGCTTCAAAAAAAACTTTGCACGCCTCCGAGCAGGACAGGCCCGACGTGGCTCAGGCGCGTGAAGCCTGGAAGGCGAACCAAGCGGACCTCAATCCCGACAAGCTGGTGTTCATCGACGAGACGGGCGCTTCCACCAAAATGGTCCGCCTGCGCGGACGATGCCGACGCGGCCAGCGGCTGTTGGCCAAGGCGCCCTTCGGACACTGGAAGACCACCACCTTCACCGCCGGCCTGCGGCGCGAAGGGCTGGTCGCGCCCTTTGTTCTGGACGGACCCATGAACGGCGAGGCCTTCCTGGTCTATGTCGAAAAAATACTCGTCCCCGCCCTGCGACCCGACGAGATCGTCGTGATGGACAACCTGCCCGCCCACAAGGTCGCCGGCGTGCGCAAGCTGATCGCCGACGCCGGGGCCGAGATGCGCTTGCTGCCGGCCTACTCGCCCGATCTGAACCCGATCGAAATGGCCTTTTCACAACTCAAGTCGCACCTGCGAAAGGCCGCCGAGCGAACCGTGCCGGCCCTCTGGGACCGCATCGGCCAATGCCTCGACGAAATCACGCCGCAAGCCTGCGCCAACTATTTCGCCGAGGCCGGCTATGCGCCATCTTAAGCGGGCAGTGCTCTAGACGGCGCGCGGCGGGGCGGCGGAAAGCTTCGAGCCTTGCGACAAAAGCGCCTCGACCTGACCGAAAGCCGCCGCGAAGCCAAACGAAAGCGCGTCGTCTCGCACCGGCGCTCTCGGCGGCGAACTCGCCTTCGTTCCCCCGCGCCCGCGACCGGCGCGGACTCGTTGCTCGCCGAAAATCTGTCCGCGACCGCTCTGGACGGGCTCACGACGCTGGCCGCTCGCGTCTCCGCTCCGGCGGAAATTTTTCTTTGAATTCAAGACCGAGTAAATTTGACGGCTCACCGCTCGGCGTCAGGCCGTCAACGGAAATAAATTACTCCTTGAATTCACTATGTTACGGTGGCGAAAGACCATCGAGTGGGAATGAGCGGAAACGGCGGGGACGAGATGTTCCCTATCGCTACGACCCGAAACCCAACCCCAGGAACAGCCTTGGACTCTCGTCCCGTCGACTCGAACAACCCCCTCCTCGAATCCTGGACCGGCCCGTTCGGCGCGCCGCCGTTCGCGCGCATCGGCCCTGAGCATTTCCGCCCCGCGTTCGACGCGGCGCTGGCGGAAAAGCGCGGCGAGATCGACGCGATTGCGGCCAACCCCGCGGCGCCGACGTTCGACAACACGATCGGCGCGCTGGAGCGCAGCGGCAAGACGCTGCATCGGGTCGGCCGGGTGTTCTTCGCCCTCGCCAGCGCGGACAGCAACGACGCGCTGGAGGAAATCGAGCGCGAATTGGCGCCGATCCTGGCGCGCGAGCGCAATGCGGTTCTTCTCGACGACGCGCTGTTCGCCCGCATTCAAGCGCTTCACGCGGCCCGAGAGAGGCTGGGGCTCGACGCCGAAGCCGCGCGCGTTCTCGACCGCTACCACACGGCGTTCGTGCGCGCGGGCGCCGGGCTCGCGCCCGAGAAGAAAGAACGCCTCGCTGCGATCGGCGAGCGGCTGGCGACGCTGGGGGCCGAGTTCGGGCAGAACGTGCTCGCCGACGAAAAGGCGTTCGTCATGATCCTCGAAGGCCGCGACGATCTCGTCGGCCTGCCCGAGAGCTTCCTCGCTTCCGCGGCGCGCACGGCGGCCGAGCGCGGCCATCCCGGCAAGCACGCGGTGACGCTCTCGCGGTCCTCGGTCGAGCCGTTCCTGCAATTCTCGGCGCGGCGCGATCTGCGCGAGAAGGCGCTTCGCGCGTTGCTGGCGCGCGGCGCCAACGGCGGCGCGCACGACAACGGCGCGATCATGAGCGAGACGGTGCGGCTGCGCGCCGAGCGCGCGGAGCTGATGGGTTTTGCGAGCTATGCCCACTTCCGCCTCGACGACACGATGGCCAAGACGCCCGAGGCGGCGCTCGGCCTGCTCAGGCGCGTCTGGGCGCCGGCGCGCGAGCAGGCCATGCGCGAGGCCGAGGCGCTGCAAGCGACGATCGTCGCCGAGGGCGGCAATTTCGAGCTCAAGCCGTGGGACTGGCGCTATTACGCGGAAAAGCGCCGCAAGGCGCTCTACGACATCGACGAGAGCCAATTGAAGCCCTATCTGCCGCTGGAAGCGATGGTCGCGGCGGCGTTCGACGTCGCCCATCGCCTGTTCGGGCTTTCCTTCGTCGAGCGCCGCGACATCGCGCTCTACCACGCCGACGCGCGCGCCTGGACGATTCTGGGACGCAGCGGCGAGGCGATCGCGCTGTTCATCGGCGATTATTTCGCCAGGGGCTCGAAGCACAGCGGCGCTTGGATGACTTCGTTCCGCGACCAGCAGAAGCTCGACGGCGCGGTCCTGCCGATCATCCTCAACGTGACGAATTTCGCCGCCGCCGGCGCCGGCGAACCGTGCCTCCTGAGCCTCGACGAGGCGCACACGCTGTTCCACGAGTTCGGCCATGCGCTGCACGGCATGCTCTCCGACGTCGCGTATCCCTTGCTCGCGGGAACCCATGTGGCGCGCGACTTCGTCGAATTTCCCTCGCAGCTCTACGAGCACTGGCTGGAGCGCCCCGAGACGCTGCGTCGCTTCGCGCGCCATTACCGGACCGGCGAGCCGGCGCCCGAGGCGCTGATCGAGCGCCTGCACGCCGCGCGGCGCTTCAACCAAGGCTTCGCCACCGTCGAATACACGGCCTCGGCGCTGGTCGACATGGAGCTGCACGTGCAACGCGATCCCGGTGAAATCGACGTCGCCGCTTTCGAGACGCGCGAGCTCGAGGCGATCGGCATGCCCGCGGCGATCGCGCCGCGCCACTCGGCGCCGCACTTCCAGCACATCTTCTCCGGCGAGAGCTATTCGGCCGGCTATTACAGCTATCTGTGGTCGGAAATCCTCGATGCCGACGGCTTCGAGGCGTTCGAGGAGAGCGGCGACGTGTTCGATCCCGCGCTGGCGGCGCGGCTCGAGCGCTTCGTCTATGCCGCCGGCAACAGCCAAGAGCCCGACGCCGCCTATCGCGCGTTCCGCGGCCGCGACCCGGCTCCCGACGCGCTGCTGCGCAAGCGGGGACTGTTGTAGGCGCGAGCGCCGGTCGCGTTCGGCGCCCGCGCACGGTGCGGCGACATGACGCGCGACGCGGTAATCGACGAGGCGGCGCCAGTCAATTTACGACTGCAGCGGCTCGATACCGCGTTGTCCATAAGGTCACTGTAGCCCGTCGCTGCGCGAGGTTCACGCTTCGGGCTTTCGATCGAGCCGGCGGGGTGTTTTCAGCAAAACCGGCTTCGGCTTTCGTGTCCGAAAAAGCTGCATCACGTCGATTTAAACTTCGGACGTGTCCGCTGGCGCGGGAGCGTGAGCGGTACGGCGTCAGCCTCGCGATCGAGGACCAAATGCGTCAGGGAATTGGTAGTCTCGCCTTATGCCTGCTGGCCGCCACGGCCGGGGTTCTTCCGGCTTCGGCCGATTCCATCAGTTGGACGATCACGAATCGAACGCGTGATCCGCTGCAGGTCAGTTTCTATTCGCAAGACCGCCATCACGAATGGCCCGGCGACGGGCGGTCGTGGGATCTCTTCGACAATCGCCCGCACACGTTCTCTCTCGGGTGCATACGAGGCGAAACGATCTGCTATGGCGCCTTCGTCTACCAGACCCACTCGCGATATTGGGGCGTCGGCTTCAAGAACTCCAAGTCTTGCAAAGGCTGCTGCGGAACTTGCGGCGCAGGGTCTATGGAAAATTCGCTGGGCAATTGAGCTCGGCGCGCCGGCGAACGCGCTGTTGGCGATTTGGTGACGATTGGACGCCAACTTATGATTGTGCGACAATCCTACGCCACAACTGATGGGTGTGCTCAAGTCCGGGGGAATCGAGCATGCAGAGTATTTCTCGCCGCAGTTTGGGCGAAAACGGCGGAGCCTTCGCCGCTTATGCTCTGGCAAAAGACGAAGAAGGCTTGATCCACGCCGAAGGGTTTCTCGCTGTGACGCTCTCGGCCAACGTCGAGGCGAACTGCGACGGTTGGTGAATTCCAGCATCCCAGCGTCCGTCCCGAAAGTCCCGTGAGGTGTCCATTTTCTGGAGATGCATGCCATGCCCCTGGAAAAACATACGCTGATTCTGCTCCTCCTTGCGCTTGCCGCGCCCATCTCGCACGATGCGCTCGCCAAAACGCCCCACCGCGTGATCTATGCTCTGGACGCCCAGGCTTCCGGCGTCACCGAGACCATCGACAACATCGTGAATCTGACGGTTGTTTCCAAAGACGGCAACGATCTGAAAGCCGAATACCGGGCCGGATTCGTGCAAGGCCGGTTGCAAGCCAGGGGCATTCTTTCCGCGCGGGACAATGCCTGGAATCTCTCCTACCTGACGGATCCCACTCACGCTTTCCCGAGGCAGCCCGTCCCCGCGCGCGACGAGCTGGAAAGGGCTGCGCGTTTGTTGAAGGGCAACTACAACGCCACGATCCAGTATATAAAAGCCCCGTCCACCGATCCCGACGTCGCGCAGCGACTGAAGCGGCTGCTGTTCCGCATGGTTGGCGTCTATCATGGCGCGAGCATCCGGCAACCCGCCGCTCTGGATTTTTCCGGCGCCTGGCTTCCGGATGAGAGCTACTTCAAAGAAAGCGAATTGGGTCTGGGGTACGAGACGCCGACGCTCAGTTTCATGGATGTGTACTACGTGAATGCTTACAACGATTTGGGCGACATTCTTGCCCACGCAAAAGAAGCGGGAAAACCGGCCGCCCACCCCGAAAAATGCTCGGCCTTCCTGAAGCGGACCGGCAAGGAAGTCATCCTGACCCACAATTCATGGATGGGTTTTCTTTCGCAAACCATGAATATGAACTCTGGCCATCAACAAAGACCTGATGACCGTCAATGCCGCCACGCCGGGGTTGATCGGATCAGCCACGGATTTCGGATTCAACAACAAGGGGATGATGTTCAACGAAACCACGCACCGCATGGATCGCAGCGAGGTCAAGCCTGACGGGCTTTGGATCTTTTGGCGCGCGGCCTTGGCGGAGCAGTTCTCCGCCTCGATCGACGACTTTTTCCGCGCCATCTCGCTCGACAACAGTGGCACCTATCTGAACGGCTACATGCTGGTGGACGCCAAGAACAATGAAACCGGGCTCGTCGAAATGTCCTACCGCTGTTTCGTCTATTATCGCTCGAATGGCGGCCCCTATACGGTCACCAGCAAGTCGCTCGACGGCCAGCCGTGCTCTACGCAATACGACCCCGAAATGGTCACTCCCGATTACCTGATGGGAATCAATTACCCAGCCTCCCTTCAGGTGCGGACGGATTTGCTGTCGACGGACAACCGTCCGGCGCGGCGTCGCCAGTTCGCAAAATTGTTTCCCGGCGTCGTCGATGTTTCCACGGCCAAGGCCGCAATTACCTACACCGATCCCGCCAATCCGCTCTCGGTGTTCGGCCGCTGGGATCTGGGCTACGGCGAAACCGCTTACCCCAAAATGATTCCCGACGGCTCCATCGACGCCAAAGCCGGCGACACGGCGATGGTCAGATCCTTCATGCGCCTTTCGGGGAAACTGGATATGCGCTCCAAGGCCACCGGCTTCTGGATGCTTTACGGCACGCCCACTGTCGACGGCGCCCCCTTCGTCTGGAGCCAGTCGTCCTGGAAATGGCAGAAACGCCGCGACGTGCCAGATCGGCTCGAGGGCGCATTCACTCTCATGCCCCTGCACTTGAGATAGGCCCGGATTTTCCACTGGGCGGCCAACCACCCTCGGCGACGCACGAAACGACAAACACGGACAGCGCCGGCCGCCGGCTCGAACCGCAGGAGCCGCCGCAATTCGCCGTCAAGCGATCGACGGCGAACGGCGACGGCCGGGGAGGGCGGCGTTGTTGCGACAGCGCATCCGGTTCAGGCTCGTTTGCAAAACCGTCCGCGCGCGGAATCAGTAGACGACTTGCAGTCCCGGGCAGTGCTCGGCCGCCCAGTCGAGGTATTGCTTGCTGCAGAACGCGCGGCGCTCTTCGGGCACGATGGGCATGCAGTTGAGCGTTTGGGTTTTGGGACAGGCGAACGCCGCAGGCGCCGGAGTCGGCGCCGGCTGGGTCTGCGCGAGCGCTCCGGAGGCCACGGCGAGCGCTGCGATCAATGTGAAAGCGAACTCGAGCTTCATGACGGTTCCTTGGCTGCGTCGCGGCGACGTTGCTGTGTCCTACTCCCCCCGCCGCTCCTCCACCTCCCTTTGCGCGGCTTCCACCGCCTGCCGCTCGGCCAGCAGGCCTTGCCGTTCGTAGCGGCCGCGGCTCTTGCTGAAGCGCGCCACGACGGCGCGTCGCGCGCTCTTCGCCTTGACCCTGCGCGTCAGCAGCGCGTCGCCGGCGGCCACGAACACGAGATCGTCGAGACCGGCGCAACGCATGCACAGCGGGCCGGGCCTCTCCATCATGAGAAAATCGCCGGAGCCGCCGCACTTATGGCAGGCCCAGGCTTTCAACGGCAGAATCGCGACCAGCTCCGGCTCGGCGTTCGCCTTCTCGGCCAAGCGTTCGCGCTTCTTTTCGGAAAGCGCGCGCGAGCCCCAATGGGTGCGGTAGGCCCGTTCGATCGCGGGATCGCCGCTGCGGCTGAAGCGTAGCGTCTGGCGGTGCGGCGCGCGCGCGACGTACTGCGTCTCGCTGGCGGACAAGTCCTTTGCGCGCGCCCAGGAGCGGAACAGCTTCATCGCCTCCGACACGCGCGACAGATTGGCTTGTATCGCCTCCTCGAGAGAATCGATCTGTCCCAGCCGCCAGCGTTTCACCGCTCCGCCGTCGAGCCAGCCGACGCCGACGAGCACGTCGACGGCGCTCACGAAGTCCTGGCGGGCGAGCGCCGCCTCCGCGGCCTCGACGACCCGATCCGCAAGCGTCCTGGGATTCTTCCGCTGCATAAATGAAGAATAGCATCGCACTGCCGATCCGGCGACACTAGATGCACACTAGATGCGCATCGTCGAGTCTCCGCGGCGCGATCGCGGGAAACCGCCGGATTTGCTCTGGTTGGGTTCGGCCCCGGGTTTGCCTCGAATCCCGCCGACCCGCCGCGCGTTCGCGTCACGCCGAAAAGAATCGCAGCGAACGCGCTTTTCTCTTGAACCTTTTGTCGCCCCGCGGCGACCCGTAAGGGAGGGAAGCGGCTCGGGTTCTGCTGGCGTACGTCCCAGCGCGCGCTTATTGTGGCCTGAGCGCTTGCCGTTTCCTCGCGCGCTGGCCCGATCGGCGAGCCCGCGCGCGAATGCGAGGGCGTGAGGATGACGAACGTCGGGGTCAGGTTTTTTTTCTACGGCAAGCGTTGGCTCTCGCTCGGCGTCGGTCTCGCGCTGGCGGTCGGCCTCGCGCTGGGGCCGGCCCTCGCGCAGGACACTTACGTTCCGCGGCCGACGCCGACCTGGGGCGGTCCTCGCACAAACCCCGGCCTCAAATTTTTCCCGTTTCGCCGCGGCGCCGCGCTCGCCGCCCCGTTGGCGAACGCGTCGTCGCGAAGCGAAGGCGGCCGTGAGCGTTCGCGGCCGCCGCGCGGGCCTCGAATCTGGGTCCGCTCGCCGCCGCCGGCTCGGCCCGCGCCGTCGTTTCGCTCCGCGCCGCCTTTCGTCGCCCGCGCATTTCCGCCTCCGCCCGGAGAGACGCGGTTGCGGCGCGGCGAGGTGCTCGTCGAGACCGCGCCGGGAACGCCGCCGGCGACCGTCGCGCTGATCGCGCGCCGCCATCGCCTCATTGAGGCGCAAGTCGTCCCGATCGGGCTGTTGGGAACCTCGGTGCATCTGTGGCGCATTCCCGATGCGCGCGAGGTCGCGAGCGTGGTGCGCGAACTCGGCGGCGAGCCTTCGCTCGCCCGCATTCAGCCCAATTACCTCTATGCAGCGCAGCAGGACGGCGCGCCGACCGGGGCGCCCGCGCCGCCGCAATATGCGCTCACCAAGCTGCACGTCGACGCGATGGCCGACCCGGCGCCCGCCGAGCCGGTTCGCGTCGCGGTGATCGACACCGCCATCGACGAGAGCCATCCCGATCTCGAGGGCGCGATCGAGGCGCGCTTCGACGCGATCGGCGGCGCCGCGCCGCGCAGTTTGGCTCACGGCACCGCGATCGCCGGCGCGATCGCCGCGCACGGACGGCTGAAGGGCGTCGATCCCAACGTGCGCATTCTCTCGGCGCGGGCGTTGGACAGCGAGGGGGCAGGGGCCGTGGGCGAGACCCTTTGGTTGCTCGAAGCGATCGACTGGGCGGCGCGCGAACGCGCGAGCGTCGTCAACATGAGTTTCGCCGGCCCGCCGGACCCGGCGTTGCACGCCATTCTCGCCGCCGCGTCCGCCAAGGGGATGACGCTGGTGGCGGCGGCGGGCAACGCGGGGCCGAATTCGCCGCCGCTCTACCCCGGCGCCGACGAAGCGGCGCTCGCGGTCACCGCGACCGACGCCGACGACAAGCTCTATCGAAACGCCAACGTCGGCCGCTACATCGCGGTCGCGGCGCCCGGCGTCGACGTGCTGCTGCCGGTGCCGCAGGGCGCTTACGCACTGCAGACGGGGACCTCGGTCTCCGCCGCGCTGGTCTCGGGCGTCGTCGCGCTCATGCTGGAGCGTCGCCCGAGCGCGCCGCCGGCGGAAATCCGCAAATGGCTCGCCGCGACCGCCGAGCCGCTGGGCGGGGGCGCTCGGCCCGACGAATTCGGCGCCGGGCTGGTCGACGCGCAACGCGCAATAACGGCGGCCGAGGCCGCGACGCAGCTGAAGTAGGCCCCTCCGTCGCGGCGGAGGCCTGGTTCAATCTAAAGACAGCGCGCTCCAGCGGCGAAGATCCGACGCTTCGTCCCCGGGGTCGGCGTGGCGGCTGTGGGTGGGGAGAAGTCGGTCCGTTATAGAACGTAAGAGTGGGCAAAGCCGACGTTTAGACTGCGCGGCGCGTCCTATATCGGCGCTTGAAACCTCGCGCTTGCGCGAGCGGCCTGTTCGTGGACGATGCACCCTTCGACGTGATCGTTGATGAGGCCCATGGCCTGCATGAACGCATAGACGGTCGTCGGCCCGACGAAGGTCCATCCTCGCTTCTTGAGGTCTTTCGACATAGCGATCGACGCAGCTGATGTCGAAGCGGTTTGCGGGGCGGCCAGTTCCTCCGTCTTCGGCTCAAAGCGCCAGACATAGGCGGCGAGCGAGCCTTCCTGTTTCACAAGTTCCTGCGCGCGTCTCGCATTGTTGATGACGGCCGCGATCTTGCCGCGATGTCGAATGACGCCGTCGTCCTTCAGCAGACGTTCGATATCCGCTTCGGTGAAGGCGGCGATCCGGTCGAAATCGAACCCGTGAAAGGCCGCGCGGAAGTTCTCCCGCTTGGCGAGGATAGTGCGCCAGCTCAGACCTGACTGGAAGCCTTCGAGGCATAGTTTCTCGAACAGGCGACGGTCATCGTCGACCGGGAAGCCCCATTCGGTATCGTGATAGGCGAAGAATTCTGGCGCCGCGGCGCACCATCGGCAGCGCGGGCGTCCGTCCGGGCCGGGAATCGTCGCGCTCATCGCTAAGCTTTCAGGAAGGCGAGCCGTTCGTCGGTGCGGCCCGGCGCGATTTCAAGAATGTCGGCGCGAACGACGCCTCCGGTGACAAACGGATCTTCCTGCACCCGCGCCTCGATGTCGGCGCGCGAGCTATTGCCGGCAATGATAGCGCCGCCCGCGTTCGGCTGGAGACTGCCGACCAGTAGGAATATGCCATCGTCGAAGCCGCGTTTGATCCAAGCATTGTGCCCATCCATGAACTGCGGTGCTTTCGTCTTGTCGGCAAATCGAAGGGTTATGATGAACATGGATGCTCCGTCAGAGGCGTTGGTGAGAATGGGGCTGAATCGATCGTGAACCGGCCAGACATTGCGTTTCCAGCCAGGCGCCCATGTCCTCGACCTCACGGCGGATGAAGTCTTCGTCGCGGAACGCTGTTGCGAGCGTTGCGACGCCTTGACTTCTCATCAGGATATGCAGGGCGAGTGCGTCAGCACCGGCCTCACGGCCAAGCGCCACGAACTGACGAGCGAGCCAAGCCCGGAAGAGAGTGAAGAGCTTGGTGGCATCGCCTTGGGCGGCATGATCGAGCTTGGCGAGTTCATTGGAGAGCGTGCCGACCGGGCAGCCATGCGCCATGATCTTTACGCGGTTCATAATGAGGATATGGATGAAGCTGCGTATCCGCTCAGCCGGAGCGGTCGCGTCCTCTTCCCAACGGTCAAGCATGGCTTGGGTGTTTGCCAGGCGCAGTTCGATCACCGCGTCGAGAATCTCGTCCTTCGTCTTGAAATGGTAATAGAAGTTGCCGCGCGAGAGACCGACCGCCTTGGCAATGTCGGCGAAGGAGGTGGCCTCGAAACCGTGCTCATAAAAGAGCTGGTCGGCAGCCTCCACAATCCGTCGGCGGGTGTCGGCCGCTACCATGAGGCTTTCTCTCCGTGATGAGTGTCGGCTGCGGGTATCGGCAACGACGTCGCAAGGCCTAGGGCGTTTGTCCTAGGCAAATCTAGGTCAATCGTCCTAATGTGTCAACAATCTGCGAAATGGAGCAATTTCCGCTTTGAGGAGCGATGCCCGAACCCTGAGGGCGGCAGGTATGGGCCGAACCCGGCCCTCTACTCGCCCGCCGCCGGAAGCGCCGTGCGCACCAGCGGCGAGGCGGCGAGTTCGGCGACGAGCGCGGACATCTGGTCCTTCGTCAGGCTCTTGTCACCGACGCGCACGCGGTAGAGGCCGCCGCGCGGGCCCTCGACGATGGTGGCGTGATGCTGTTGCAGCCAGGCGCCGACCTGATCGAGGCGCGCGTCCGGCGCGAAGGCGACGAGCACGTTCGCGCCGCCCGCCGCCGCGGTGGTTTCGGAGGCGGTTTGATAGCCGGGCCCCTTGGCGACGGGCAGCAGGGAGAGGATCGTCGCTCCCTGCAACACGATGACGATCGCCGCCGCCGCGCCCGCCCACGCCAAGCGCGCGCGATTGGGCTCGGCCCCGAGGCCGACGAGAGCCGCCAGGCGCGCCTTCAGGCTCGGCTTTCGCGGCTCGGCCTGAGCGACTGCGAGCACCCGCGCCCAGGCGGCAGGGCCGGGCGCGCCCAAGGCTTCGTTGAGCGCGATCGTCTCGTCGCGATCCTCTCGCGCGGTCTCGAGGCTCGCCCGCAGGTCCGGGCGGCGCGCGAGCGCCGCCTCGACGCGTTTGACGTCTTCGGGGTCCAGCGTTCCCGCCGCGTACCAAGGCAGCAACGCTTCGATCGCGTCGGTCTCTTCTTGTCTGTCGGTCGTCATGGCCATCCCCTGTCGACGCCGGCGGCCTTGGCCAGCTCCGAGAGGCGCTTGCGCGCGTGGAACATTCGCGTCTTCACCGTGCCCTCGGGCGCGCCGACGATCAGCGCCACCTCTTCGATCGACTTGTCGTGGTAGTAGACGAGATCGATGACCTCGCGGTGCTGAGGGCTGAGCTGCGAAAGGCACGCGCGCAGCAGATCGCCCTTGCTCTTCTTCTGCAAGACGACCTCGGGGTCGTCGGCGTCGTCCTCGATCGCCGCCGCCGCGTCCTCGTCGAGTTCGTCTTCTTTTCTGCGGCGCAAGATCGAATAGGCCTTGTTGCGCGCGATCGCGAGCAGCCAGGTCGAGGCTTCCGATCGCCCCTCGAAATTGGCGGCGTTGCGCCACAAGTCGATGAAAACCTCGCTCACGACATCCTCCGCCGACGGCTCGCTGCGCAACAGACGCAGGGCGAACCGGAAGACCTTCACATGGTGGCGGCCGTAGAGCGTCTGCAACGCGAGCTGATCGCCCGCGCGGATTCGCGCGATGAGATCGGTGTCCGACTGCGCCGCCATGGTGGAGATCGAACCTCGCTCGTTTGTCGCGCCGGCAGCGTGAAAGGTTCAATGCCCGCGCGCAAGTCCCTTTTCGACGATCTTCGAGGGCGAGCGGCGCGGCGAAATCGGGGCGCAAAAATAATTTGCGCTTCTTGTGAACCTCCCGCCGCCGCAGCGCGACGAACGGATGTGAGGTCGGCGCAGTTCGTGAGCCGACCGAGCGAAACGACGAGCCATCCCGGTCCGCCGGCAACCCTCAGGAGAATTCCCATGCGTGCATCCCTCAAGAAGTCGATCGCCTTTTCGTTGGCCGCGCTCGTGCTCGGCCTCGGCGTCGCCGTCTCCGCGACCCCGGCCTCCGCCAAGCCGTTCTGGCCACATCCTTTCCATCATCATCACGGCTGGGGCCCCGGTCTGGGCGTCGGCATCGGCCTGGGCGTGCTGGGCGCGGCCGCCGCCTACGACTCCTGCGTCGAATATCGTCCGATCTACGACCGCTGGGGCAATTACGTCGGACAGCGCGCGATCAACGTCTGCTATTGACGGATGAAGCCGTCTGACCTCGCCGGCGGCGCGCCTCCTCGCCGCCGGCGCTGCAAGCCCCAGCGTTCCCGACCAAGAGCCGCCGCCGCCACGGGGGCTTTTTCATTGGGGAGATTGGATTGGGCCGCTCGGCAGAATCGCATTCTGGAAATCACAATTGTCGTATTAGGCAATCGTTAACATTAATTTAGACGAAAATTAAACTATTTAGTGCAACTTATTGGGGTGTCTATACCGGTTGCGACGTGGAGATTTCCATGGAACTGGCATTAATGCTTATCACCATCATCATCAGCGCCGTGATGGCGGGCTTGGTGACTTATAAAATAAACGAGTCCAGGGAAAGCCAGTTGTTCGTCGGCAAGAAAGCGGAAGAATTGTACTTCTCCGTCGAGGCAATCGACCGCGAGTTGTCGCGATTCTTTGGGGATCGCTATTCCTTGGTCGGGTCGTACCGGCGAGGCGCGTCCTCCAGCAACGACGATTTGCAGAGGGCGGGGATCAAACTGGTCAACGCCAAGATGCTGGTCGGATTCTATTTCCCGGCATTGTCGCCCGCGCTTGCGCTCACCATCGCCGCCGTCACGACGGCTCACGCCAGTCTCGGGGTTTGGGAGACGGCGGGAGAGTCCGCCGGCGACGATCTGCTCGTCGGCTTGGACAAGGATATCGTCGCCTTGAAGGACGCGCTGGAAGCCTTCAAGGCGGCGATCATCGAGACCGGCCGAACCGCGAGCCGTCGCCGACCGCTCGCGACCCTCACGCGCCCCGCCAAGCCGATGATCGAGGGACGCGTCTTGCGGGTCGCCGCGTGAGCGGCGCCGCGTCGAGGCCCGCGACTTAAGAGTTGCTTCCCCCGAACAGACTGCCGAGCAGGCCGCCCGCGGCGCCCAGCGCCGCGCCCGCGGCGACGCCGCCCGCCGTCGAACTGGCGCCGGTGTCCGCGCCGGCGTGCGGCAGGTAGCGGCCGATTTCCTCGGCGAGGTTGAGGATCGGCATGCTCTGCAGCCAGATGTGGCCGGGACCCGTCAGCGTCGCGAGAAACAGGCCCTCGCCGCCGAACAGGATATTCTTGAAGCCGCTCACCATCTGGATGTCGAAGCCGACGCTCGGTTCGAACACGCCGACATGGCCGGCGTGGACCAGCAGCCGCTCGCCGGGCGCGAGGTCGCGCTCGATCAGTTCGCCCGAAAGATCGAGCCAGACGACGCCGGGGCCGGTCACCTTTTGCAGGATGAAGCCGTCGCCGCCGAAGAACCCGGCGCCCAGGCGCTTTTGCCAAGCGAGCTCCAAGGTCACCGATTTCTGCGCGACCAGGAACGTCTCCTTGCGGCAGATCAGCGACTGGCCCGGCTGCAACAGCGCGGGGACGATGGTGCCGGGAAAGCGCGGCGCGAACGCGACGTGGCCGGCGCCGCTGGCGGTGAAATCGGTGATGAAGAACGAACCGCCGCCGAACGAGCGCTTCAGGCCGGCGAACAAGCCGCCGCCGGTGTGGGTGTCCATCGTCACCTGATCGTTCATCCAGGCCATGGTGTTGGTCTGGCTGTAGACCGTTTCACCCGGGGCGAGGTCGATCGCCACCGTCTGCATGACCGTGCCGGAAATCTCGTAATGCATACGAAAGCTCCCTGAAGGGGTGGAGACCGCAATGGCGGCGCGAGCGCCTGCGCTACTTCGTCGCTTGAATGCTGTCCGAGATCTTCGCCAGGTCGGCCGCGTTGGCCTTCTCGCCATCCGGCGATCCCCAGTAGTAGAGCATCAGGAACTTGCCCTTGGCGTTGGTCTTGACCAGCGTCAGGCTGACGTTGGCCGGACCGTCCTTGTCCTTGCCGGTGAAGGCCATGTCGAAGGCGTCGAGCCCGTTGATCTTGGTGTCGTTGGTCTTCCCCGCGTCAAAATTGATTTCGACTCCGCTCTTGATGAAGAACTTCAGGCCTTCCTCGGTCGCCGACTTCACGTCGTCCGCCGCGACCTCTTCGAGCGCGACGTAGATCGCGCCGTCCTCCGAGGTCGCCTCGACGCCGCCGTCGTAAGTCTTCGGGCCCCAGGAATTGGGAATGCTCACCGTGGCGATCGGGTCGTCGGCGGGAATCGGGAACGTTCCCGCGCCGGCCGTCGAAACGGCGAGGCCCAAAGCGAGAATCGCGAGCGAAACAAGACGGATCATAGGAAAGCCTCATGCAAGTCGGTGCGGAAACGGCAGATACCTTCGCCGCGTGACAACGCGGCGACTGCGAGAGGCGAACCGGCGAGCCCTAGGGCGCGCCGGCCGCGCGGCCGCTATTGGTTGGCGACCGCGACGATGTCGACCTTCTTGACGAAAGCGCTGGGATCGCTCATCGCCATGAAGTCGGTCGCCTTGAGGGCGCCGGCCTTGGCCTTGACGGCGACGGTGAGGTTGCTCGGCGCGTCGATGAATTTCTGCGTCTCGGCCGCGACCTTCAGCGCCGAAGGATCGCCTCCGAGCAACAGCGGCGCCATCTGGCCGGTCATCGCCGACCACTGCTGCTTGAGCGCGTCCGCGCTGACGCCCTGCTGCTTGGCGACGAGGGCGAGCGCCTTCTCGAACAGGCCGGAATTGACGACCTTGATCTCCAGCGAAGAAATGCTGCAACCGACCAGCGCCGCCATGCGGGCGCTTTGGTCCGAGCCGAACAGCGCGGGATCGATGTCGCCGAAGTTCGCCTTCATGCGGATCGAGCCCATCTGCGCGCCCTCGATCGTCAGTTCGTCGAGCGAAAACTTCTTGGCGGCGGCCTGATACTCGGCGCCGATCACCATCGACAGTTCGAGTTTCGAATAACCCAATTCGGCGAGGTTCTTGCCGAACTCGGAGTCGGGCGACGGCTCGACGATGAGCCCGGTGAGTTTGGTCGTGCCCTGCTTGAGCGTGTCGCCGTCATAGCTGCTGTTAACTTCGGCCGACGCGAGAGCCAAATGGATCGTCTTGCCGGGCCCGCTCTGCGTATCCGGAGCGACGATGTCGATCAATTCCCAAGTGAGGTGGCTCAGGCGCCCTTTCGGAGCGGCCTCCTTCGGCGCGCTGATCGCCTTCAAGGCGTCGGCGAGATCCAGGCCTTGCATGCGAAGCGCGCCAGACTTGACCGAGACCGGGGCGCCGCCGTCGGTCCCGGACGCGTCTATCCCCGAGAACTCGAGCGCCTCGACCTTGCCGGCGTCGATGTGGTTCGCGGCGACGTCGTGAATGTTGATCTTGCCGCCGTCGTTGCTGGTGATTTCGATCGACGGGATCGAAACCTTGTCGGCCTTGAACTTCTGCGCCAGCGCGCTTCTGTCGGCTTGCGGCGTCTCGGGCGTCAGCAACGCGATGATTTCGTCTTTGCTCAAATTGCTGTTGTCGAACTCCGCGCGGGCGATGACGACGACGCCGCCGTCCTTCGGCTTGGCGGTGAAGTTTTCGATCGTGACGTCGCTGCCGCCGTCGCCGCCAAACGGCCAGGCGAAAGCCGACGGAGCGAGAAGGATCGAAGTCCCCGCGGCGAGCGCGAGAGCGATCAAATGGGCGCGAGCGCCCGCGCGATTGGAATGACGAAGCATGGTCTGAGCCCCTTTTCCGACCTTAAGTCCTCGCGCCGAGCGAAGATCGGCGCGCACATTTGCCTAGCTGCGACATTTTGGCAATGGCGCTTGCCTGGGCCGTGGTCTCTTACGGTCCGCGCCGTTCTGAGGGGGTGGGCGGCTCGAGGGCGGCGCCGTTCCGGCCTGACATCGCGGGCGGCGTTCCAAGGCTCCCGGACCCCATTTGCGGCGCCGCGAATTCAAGCTAATCCTCTGCCGGCGGCGAATTGGAAGAGGAATCGGCGATGGCGGGGCGGGCCGAAGGAAGAGTGGCCGAGGAACTCGCGCCGCCGATCGCTGTCGAACTCATCGCGGTGCTGGTCGCCGTCGTCGACGGACGGCCGAAGGTGTTGACGATCGACGACGGCTCGGCGCTGCCTTCGGGCCCGTTCGAGGTCGCGCATCGCTCCTTGCAGTCGGGTCTGCGCGCCTGGGTGGAGCGGCAGACGCGCCACCCGATCGGCTATGTCGAGCAACTCTACACTTTCGCCGATCGCGATCGGCGCGGCGGCGTGGACGGGGCGAGGGCGATCTCGATCAGCTACCTCGGCTTGACGCGCGCCGAGGACGCCGCGGCGCCGCACGCGGGCTGGCGCGACTGGTACGACTATTTCCCCTGGGAGGATCATCGCGCCGGCGCGCCGCGCCTGATCGGCGAAACGCTGGCGCCGAATTTACGCGCGTGGGCGCAAAGCGCGCCCGACGCCGATACGCGGCGCGCGCGCTGGCGGCGCGCCGCCGTCGCTTTCGGCCTCGAAGGCGCGCGTTGGAACGAGGAACTGGTGTTGCAGCGATACGAACTGTTGTTCGAAGCGGGCCTCGTTCCCGAGTTGCATCGCGGAGCGCGCGCCTCGGCGCGGGTGACGGCGGGCCGCGCGATGAGCGGCGATCATCGCCGCATTCTCGCCACCGGCATTGCGCGGCTGCGCGCCAAGATCAAATACAACCCGGTCGTCTTCGAGCTGATGCCCGCGGCCTTCACGCTGTCGCAGCTGCAGCGCTGCGTCGAGGCGCTCGCCGGCCTTCTCGTCCACAAGCCGAATTTTCGCCGACTGATCGAGCAGCAGGATCTGGTCGAGGAGACGGGCGGCACCGCGGCCGACACCGGCGGACGTCCCGCCAAGCTCTATCGCTTCCGCCCGGCGGTGCGCGAGGAACGCGCGCTCGCCGGAACCAAGCTGCCGCTCGCACGGTCTTGACAGCAGTTATACTCATGCTAAGTATATGTGGCATATGCTCAACATGAGTATAAAATATGACAATTCACGTGGAAACGCCTGCGGAAGCAAGCCGGCTTTATGAGCGTGTCGCGCGGGTGATTCCGCCGTTCGAATGGCCCGCTTTCGCCGCCGACATCGAGGCCATCCTGGCGCTCAAGAAGAGCCGCGACGCGGTGATCCTCGCGCACAACTACCAGACGCCGGAAATCTACCACTGCGTCGCCGATTTCGTCGGCGACAGCCTCGCCCTGGCGCGCGAAGCGGCGAAAGTCGACGCGCGCGCGATCGTGATGGCGGGTGTGCATTTCATGGCCGAGACCGCCAAGCTGCTCAATCCCGAAAAGACCGTGCTGATTCCCGATCCTGAAGCCGGCTGTTCGCTCGCCGAGTCGATCACGGCCGAGGACGTGCGCGCGCTGCGCCGGCGCTTTCCCGGCGTCCCCGTCGTCACCTACGTCAACACTTCGGCGGCGGTGAAGGCGGAATCGGACGTCTGCTGCACCTCGGGCAACGCGCTGCGGGTCGTCGAATCGCTCGGCGCGCCGCGCGTCATCATGGCGCCCGACAAATATCTCGCGGCCAACGTCGCCAATCAGACCAAGATCGAGATCATTCCGTGGGACGGGCGCTGCGAAGTGCACGAACTCTTCACCCGCGCCGACGTGCGCCAGTTGCGCGAGGACCATCCCGGCGTCGTCGTGCTCGCCCATCCCGAATGCCCGCCGGAGGTTGTCGAGGAAGCGGACTTCGCCGGCTCGACCGCGCAAATGTCGGCCTATGTCGACGAGCGCCAGCCGCGTCAGGTCGTGCTGCTCACCGAGTGCTCGATGAGCGACAACATCGCGGTCGGCCGCCCCGAAGTCGACTTCGTGCGCCCGTGCAATCTCTGCCCGTACATGAAGCGGATCACGCTCGCCAAGATCCGGCGCGCGCTGGAGGAGGGCCGTCACGAGGTGACGATCGATCCCGCGATCGCCGAACGGGCGCGCCGCGCGGTCGAAAGGATGGTCGCGCTGTGAGCGCCGATCTTCGCACGCTCGACGGCCGCGTCGCGATCGTCGGCGCCGGGCTCGCCGGCCTGATGACCGCGTTGCGCCTCGCGCCGCGCCCGGTCGTCGTCGTCTCCAAGACGCCGCTCGGCGCCGAAGGTTCGACACTCTGGGCGCAAGGCGGCCTCGCCGCCGCGCTCGGGGCCGACGACAGCCCGGAACTGCACGCGGCCGACACGCTCGCCGCGGGCGACGGGCTTTGCGTGGCCGATGTCGTTGAACGTTTCACCTGCGCGGCGCCGCAAGCGATCGAAGAACTCGCGCGGCTCGGCGTCGCATTCGATCGCGGATCCGACGGCGGCTTCGCGCTGGGGCTGGAGGCGGCGCATGGGCGCCGGCGCATCGTCCACGCGGGCGGCGACGGCACGGGGCGCGAGGTGATGCGCGCGCTGGTCGCCGCCGCGCGTCGCACGCCCTCGATCCGCGCGCTGGAAGGATTCGAGGCGCGCCGCCTCGTCGTCGAGGACGGAGCGGTGAGGGGGCTCCTCGTCGTTGGGCCGCAGGGGGCGCTGACGCTGGCGGCGGATAAAGTGGTGATCGCCACCGGCGGAGTCGGCGGCCTCTATGAGGTCAGCACCAATCCCGGCGGCAGTTTCGGGCAAGGCCTCGCGCTCGCCGCGCGCGCCGGCGCCGAACTCGCCGATCTCGAATTCGTGCAATTCCACCCGACCGCGTTCGACGGCCCGGCGCGGCCGGCGCCGCTGATCAGCGAAGCCGTGCGCGGCGAAGGCGCCGTGCTCATCGACGAAACCGGCGAGCGCTTCATGCTGGACACGCCCGGCGCGGAGCTGGCGCCGCGCGACGTCGTCGCGCGCGCGATCTGGCGCCGGCGCGCCGAGGGCCATCGCGTCTTCCTCGACGCGCGCCGAGCGCTCGGCGATCGGTTCGCGAAGCGCTTTCCCGTCATCGCCGCGTTCTGCCGCGAGGCGGGAATCGATCCCGCGCGCGAGCCGATCCCGGTGCGGCCCGCCGCGCACTATCACATGGGCGGAATCGCCGTCGACGAAGAGGGGCGCAGTTCGCTGCGCGGCCTGTGGGCGTGCGGGGAAGCCGCCTCGACCGGCCTGCACGGCGCCAATCGCCTGGCGAGCAATTCCTTGACCGAGGCGGCGGTGTACGCAGGGCTCGTCGCCGACAGCGTCGCCGGGGCTTCGTTCGCGCGAGGGGCGGCTCCGCGCGCGATCCTACCGCCGCCCGCCGCCGACCCGAGCGCCGTACGGCCGATCCTTTCCGCCGCCGCGGGGGTGATGCGCGAGGGCGAAGGCCTCGCGCGCGCCGTCGCCGCGCTGACGCCGCTGGCGCTCGGGGCCGGGCCGGCCGCCGATCCCGCCGCCGTCGCGCTGATGATCGCACTCGCCGCGCAGCGGCGCGAGGAGAGCCGCGGCGCGCATTGCCGAACCGACTTTCCGGCCAAGGCGAGCCAAGCGCGCCGCGCGACGCTGCGGCTCGATGCGGCGCTCGCCGTCGCCGAGGCGGACGCGCCGACGGCGCTGGAGCGGAGGGCGAGGGGATGACGCCGGCGCGACTTCCCACGATTCTGATCGAGCCTATCGTGCGCGCCGCGCTGCTCGAGGACCTCGGCCGCGCCGGCGACGTCACCACCGACGCGATCGCGCGCAGCGATCTGCCGGCGACCACCGCGATGGTCGCGCGCCAGGACGGGGTCGTCGCCGGGCTCGACCTGGCGGCGCTGGCGTTTCGCCTGATCGATCCTGCGATCGTCTTCGTCGAGCGGCGCTCCGACGGCGCGCGCGTCGCGCCGGGGGATGCGATCGCGCTGATCGACGGCCCGGCGCGCGGCATTCTCACCGCCGAACGCGTCGCGCTGAATTTCCTCTGCCGCCTCAGCGGCGTCGCGAGCGCGACCGCTTCGCTCGTCGCCGCGGTCGCGGGAACGCGCGCGCGCATCGTCTGCACGCGCAAGACCACGCCGCTGCTGCGCGGGATCGAAAAGTACGCGGTGCGCGCCGGCGGCGGCGCCAACCATCGCTTCGGCCTCGACGATGCCGCGCTGATCAAGGACAATCACATCGCGATCGCCGGCGGCGTCGCCGAGGCGATCCGCCGCGTGCGCGCGCATGTCGGCCATCTCGTCAAGATCGAAGTCGAGGTCGACACGCTCGCCCAGCTCGACGAGGCGCTCCGCGTCGGCGTCGACGCCGTGCTGCTCGACAACATGTCGCTCGAAGACTTGGCCCGAGCGGTGACGACGATCGGCGGCCGCGCGATCTCGGAAGCCTCGGGCCGCGTCACCGCGGAAACCGCGCCCGCGATCGCCGCCACCGGCGTCGACCTCATTTCCGTGGGCTGGCTGACGCACAGCGCGCCGATCTTGGACATCGGGCTGGATTATCGCGGCTAGGGCAGGGGCGGACCGTCGGAGCCGTGAACGATCTGCGGCGTCACGCCGAGCAGGAGCAGCCGCAGTTCGCTTCGGCGCCTTGCCGGTCGTCGTCGCGATCGCCGCAACACCCGCCGGCTCGTTGGCCGTCGTCGTCGCGATTGCGCATGTGCTCGGCGAACGCCGCCAGAGCGGCCTCGAGCTCCGCTCGCGGCGCGGGGTCGCCCACCGTCTCGGCGAGCGCCGCGCGCGCGCATTTCATCCACAGATCGCGCTCGGCGCGGCCGATGGGGAAGGGCAGATGGCGACGGCGCATCATCGGCGGGCCGTAGCGCTGCGGGTAGAGCGTCGGCCCGCCAAGAAAACCGCTGAGAAAGTCGCCGAGCCTCGCCTTCAGTCCCGCCATGTCTTTGGGATGCCAAGCCCAGATCCGTTCGAGCTGCGGGTCCGCCGCCATGATGTCGTAAAATCGCGCGACGAACGCCGCGATGGCGGGGTCGCCGCCGAGGCGGTGAAAAAGGCTGGCGTCAGTCGTTTGGTCGTCGATCATCTCGGTCTCCGGAAACAGAAAAAAGACTTGCGTCGCGCTCGGCCGCCATGACGGTCAGCGCGAGTTCTCGTGTTCGTCGATCGTCCGGCGGTCTTGCTGCGCCTCCCACCACATCGCGTTGAGGATCGACAGCAGCACCGCGAAGCCGACCCCGAGAATCCAGGCGAAATACCACATCGGGTTCCTCGTTCAATAAGCGGAATGATCGTGCTCGCGCACGAATTCGGCGGTGACCTTGCCGGACATCACCCGGTAGGCCCAGCTCGTATAGACGATGATGATCGGCATGAAGACGGCCGTCGCCCAGAACATGATGCCGAGCGTCAGCCGGCTCGAAACGCTGTCCCATACCGTCAGCGACGACGACGGGTCGGACGACGAAGGCATGACGAAGGGGAACATCGAAACGCCGACCGTGCCGATCACGCCGACGATCGCCAGCGACGAGGCGGCGAAGGCGCTCAGAGTGCGCCCGCCCCGGGCGAGCGAGAGCGCGAGCAGAGCGGCCAGGTACGCGAGGGCGGGGGCGCCGATCATCCAGGGGTGGCGGCCGTAATTAGCGAGCCAGGCGCCGGCCTCGCGCGCCACCGTCTTCGCGAGCGGGTCGGCCGCAGCGGCCGGATCGATCGCGGAGGTGATGGCGTAGCCGGGAATGCCGGCCCACAACCAAACGCCGGCGACGGTGAAGGTGGCGAGCATCGTCAGGCCGAAGATCGTCGCGGCGATCCGGGCGCGTTCGAAAACGACTCCCTCGGTGCGGTGCATCAGGTAGACCGCGCCGTGAGAGGTGATCATCGCGCTCGAAACGACGCCGCACAGCAGCGCAAAGGGATTGAGCAGCGCCCAGAACGAACCCGTGTAAGTGGAGACGAGATTCTCGTCGAAGCGAAACGGCACGCCTTGCAGCAGGTTGCCGAACGCGACGCCGAAAATGAGCGGCGGCACGGCGCCGCCGACGAACAGGCCCCAATCCCAGGTCGAGCGCCACAGCGGGCTCGCGATCTTGCTGCGGTAATCGAAGCCGACGGGGCGGAAGAACAGCGCCCACAGCACCGCCAGCATCGCCCAGTAGAAGCCCGAGAACGCGGTCGCGTAGACCAGCGGCCAGGCGGCGAAAATGGCGCCGCCGCCGGTGATGAACCAGACTTGGTTGCCGTCCCAATGCGGGCCGACGGTGTTGATGACGACGCGCCGCTCGACGTCGCTTCGCGCGACGAACGGCAATAGCGCGCCCACGCCCATGTCGTGACCGTCCATGATGGCGAAGCCGATCAGCAGCACGCCGACCAGCAGCCACCAGACGACCTTCAACGTCGCATAATCCAGCATAGCTTATCCTTCCGCTTGGGCTCAGGCGCGCGCGAGTTCGCCGTCGTAGCGGCCCGTGCCCAGGCTGCCCGGTCCGCGCCGCGCGAACTTGACCATCAGATAGAGTTCGGCCGCGAGCAGCACGGTGTAGAAGCCGAGAAAGCCAGCCAGCGAGCCGTAGACGTTCGCCGAGCTCAACGTCGACACCGACATATGGGTCGGCAGCACGCCGTAGATCGTCCACGGCTGACGACCGAATTCGGCGACGAACCAGCCGAGTTCGCAGGCGATCCAAGGCGTCGGCAGGAACCACAGCGCCCAGCGCAACAGCCAGCGCTTGTTCTGGAAATCGTTGCGTATGCTGTACCACAACGCCAGCGTGAACAGCGCCAGGAACAGGAAACCGAGGCCGACCATGAAGCGGAACGCCCAGAACATCGGCGCGACCGCGGGAATCGTGTCCGCCGCCGCCTTGTCGATCACTTCCGGCGTCACCGCATCGATCTTGTTGACGTATTTCTTCGTCAGCAGGCCGAAGCCGAGATCGGCCTTGTGGGCGTCGAACGCCGCCTTGAGCGCGGGATCGGTCGGATCGCGGCGCAGCGCTTCGAGCGCCTTGACCGCCTCGACGCCGTTGGCGATGCGCCCGCGGTTCGTGGCGATGATGTCCTTGATCCCGGGCAGGGTCTTGGTCGTCGAGCGCGTGCCGATAAGGCCCAGCACCCAGGGGATCTCGACCGACCAGTCGTTCTTCATCTTGGCTTGGTCGATGTCGGCGACCACGGTCAGGCCGGCCGGCGCGGGCTCGGTGTTCCACAGCGCCTCCATCGCGGCGATCTTGGTCTGCTGCGCCTCGCCGACGGTGTAGCCGGACTCGTCGCCCAGCACGATCACCGAGCAGGCCGAGGCGAAGCCGAACGCCGCCGCGATGCGGAAGCTGCGCTTGGCGAACGCGACGTCGCGGCCCCTCAGGAGATAGTAGGAGGAGATCGCGAGCACGAAGAGGGCGCCGGTGACGTAGCCGGCCGAGACGGTGTGGACGAATTTGTCCTGCGCGTCGGGATTGAGAAGCACCGCCGAGAAATCGGTCATCTCCATGCGCATCGTGACGAAGTTGAACTCGGCGCCGACCGGATTCTGCATCCAGCCGTTGGCGACCAGAATCCACAGCGCCGAGAGATTGGTGCCGATCGCCATCAGCGCGGTCACCATCAGATGCGCGGGCTTCGACAGCCGATCCCAGGCGAAGAAGAACAGGCCGATGAAGGTCGATTCGAGAAAGAACGCCATCAACCCTTCGATGGCGAGCGGCGCGCCGAAAACGTCGCCGACGTAGTGCGAATAATAGGCCCAATTGGTTCCGAACTGGAACTCCATCGTGATGCCGGTCGTCACGCCGAGCGCGAAATTGATGCCGAACAGCTTGCCCCAGAACTGCGTCATGTCGCGGTAGATCGTCTTGCCGGTCATCACGTAGACCGACTCCATGATGACGAGAATCCAGGTCATGCCGAGCGTCAGCGGCACGAACAAGAAATGATACATCGCGGTCGCGGCGAACTGGAGCCGCGAAAGTTCGACGAGCTGGTCAGCGATCATGAATATTGTCCTGCGAGATAGTCGGCGAATCCGAGAGCGAGGCGCGCCGTGCGACGGCGTCGGCGTCGATGGCGACTTCGGCGTCGCGCACGAACGCAAACCACAGACCAGCCAACAGGCAGAGCTTGACGACCAAGACGGCGGTCAGCTCGACGCGCAAGCATGAGCGAACTCGCGTCGAGGACATGTTCGGTATCCACGTCATTGCGCGACAAGGGTCCTCAATCGCCCCGCGGCGCCGGTGAATTGGGAGCGCCGCGAGAACTGCGGACGACGCCGCTTTGCGCCGCCCACGCCGATCTAAGAACAAATTGCGTGCCACGCCCGCGAGCGGTCGTAACGCCCCGGGATTCGTGGGGTGATGCGTTTTGTCGCATTGTCACGCTGCCAGCGATCTCTACCTAGAGTGGCGCCATGTATGTCAGAATCGGCGCCGAGAGGCAGTCCATGCAACCGCGAAACCCCGCCTCCCTACCGTCGTTTCTCGAGACCCTGCCGGAACCGCACATCCTGTGCGACCGCGACTACCGCATCGTCGCGGCCAACGCGGCCTATCGCAAACGTTGCAAACCGGGCGCGGCGATCGTCGGACGAACGTGCTACCAAGCGTCCCATCGCTACGCCGAGCCTTGCGACCGCATGGGCGAATCCTGTCCCGTGTCGCGCAGTCTCAAATCCGGCAGGCGCGAAACCGCGCTGCACCTTCACCACCGGGCCTCGGGCGAGGTCTATGAGAACATCGAGGTTTCGCCGGTTCGCAACGGCAGGGGCGAGATCGCCTACTTCATCGAAAAGGTCGAAGAAATGTCGCCCGCGCGCAGCCTCGCGCACGCGCAGGGCCTGATCGGCCGTTCGCCGCAATTCGTACGCATGCTGGATCAGATCGCGCGCGTCGCGCCGTCCAACGCCGCCGTGCTGCTGCAAGGCGAGTCGGGGACGGGCAAGGAACTCGTCGCCAAAGCGATCCACGAAACCAGCCGCCGGGCGCAGGGGCCCTTCGTCGCGATCGATTGTTCCGGTCTGCCCGAGACTTTGTTCGAAAGCGAATTGTTCGGCCACGAGAAGGGGGCCTTCACCGGCGCCGCGTCGCGCAAGCTCGGCCTCGTCGAGGCGGCGGCGGGCGGCACGTTGTTCGTCGACGAGGTGGGCGACATTCCGCTCGCCCTGCAGGTCAAGCTGCTGCGCCTGCTGGAGACCGGAACCTTCCGCCGCGTCGGCGGCGCCGAATTGCGTCGCGCCGATTTCCGGCTCGTTTCCGCGACCCATCGCCCGTTGCGGCGGATGGCCGCGAACGGCGAGTTCCGGCAGGATCTGTTCTACCGATTGAGCACGTTCCCGATTGCGCTGCCGGCGCTGCGCGAGCGGCGCGAGGACATCCCGGCGCTCGCCGAAGCGCTGCTGCGGCGCGTCGCGCCCGAACGCGCGCTACGCGTTTCGCCGGCGACAATGGCCTTGCTCGTCGCCTACGACTATCCCGGCAACGTGCGCGAACTGCGCAACGTGCTCGAGCGCGCGAGCCTGCTGTGCGACGCCGACGAAGTGGTGCCGGAGCATCTGACCGACGAAGTGCGCGGCCTCGCTCGCGACGATGCGTTCGCGCCGCCGCGCGCGGCGCCGCCGGCCGACTGGGCCGAGATTCAGCGCCGGGCGCTGCTCGACGCGGCGGCGGCGCACCGCGGCAGCCGCAAGGCCCTGGCGGAGAAACTCGGATTGAGCCCGCGCACGCTCTATCGCCGCCTCGCCGAGGCGCGCGCCGCGCGCCCATCGCCCTAGAGCGCGTTGGCTTTGGCTAGAATCGAGCGGGATTCGCAAATCGGCGGGGTTGTGATTCAACCTGTTGGCTGGGCGGAGGCCAGCGGGAAATGCCGAAGCCGTATTCTCAGGATTTGCGCAATCGCGTGATCGACGCGGTGGAGCGGGGCGAGATGAGCCGCCGGGCTGCGGCTCGACGTTACGAGATCAGCGAGTCGGCGGCCGTGAAATGGCTGGAGCGCTTCGAACAGGATGGCTCGCGGGCGCCGGCCGGGCATGGCGGCCATCGGCCCGCCAAGCTCATGCCGCACCGGGCCTTTCTGGAAGCCGCGCGAACCGAGAAACCCGATGCGACGCTTCAGGCGCTGTGCGATCGTCTGCTGGCGGAGCGCGGGGTCAAGGCCGACGCTTCCATGATGAGCCGCTTCTTTCGCCGGATCGGCATCACATTTAAAAAGACGCTCGTGGCGAGTGAACAGGATCGGCCCGACGTAAAGCGCCATCGGGCGCGCTGGCGAAACTACCAGGGCCTCATCGATCCCAAGCGCCTGGTCTTCATCGACGAAACCTGGACGAAGACGAACATGACCCGCCTGCGCGGCTGGGCGCCGAAGGGCGAGCGACTGATCGACAAAGTTCCTCATGGGCATTGGAAAACGGCGACGTTTCTCGCCGCCTTGCGCCGTGACCGCATAGACGCGCCTTGCCTCTATGACGGTCCGATCAACGGCGAACGTTTCCGCGCCTATGTCGAACAGTTCCTCGCGCCCACCCTCAAGCCCGGCGACGTCGTGATCCTCGACAATCTCGGCTCCCACAAAGGAAAGGCCGTGCGACAGGCCATCCGAGACGTCGGCGCGCGGCTTGTCTTCCTGCCGAAATACTCGCCCGACCTCAACCCTATCGAGCAGGTCTTCGCCAAATTCAAAACCCTGCTGAGGAAGGCCGGCGCCAGGACATACGACGCCGTCTCCGACGCCAGCGCTCAAATCCTCGCCCAGTACGCCCCCGACGAATGCGCCGCCTACGTCACCAACGCCGGATACGCGTAATGCCAAAAGCAAAAGGCTCTAGGCAAGCGCCAATCCCGGCGAGGCTCGGAAAGCCGTATCGGACCGGCCGCCGGCGCCCCACAAAAAAGCGGCGGGCCCCGGCGCATTCAAGCGGAGCGGGGCCCTGTTTCGCTTCTGCGAAACGTTCTGGGATGTTGCAGATGATATTGCGGCGACTAAGACGCTTGGCCTTCGCATCCGCGGCCGCACGGTGAACGTCAGATTTTCGGAGACGCCGTTCCGCCTTGGCGTATCGGGCGGCGTTGACGTCGCGACCTCGACGGCATCGAGGTCAGGAATTCTGGCCCGGCGGAGTCATGGTTACCCCGTTCTTTCTGCCGACCCTCGCGTACGAAGCCGGCTCTTGGTTTGCCTGCGAGTCGCTTGCGCGACTTGAGGCAACATGGCGAGGTTCCGCCTCGTTCGCGGGCCTGTCAAGTCAATTTTTCCGTTTCGTTCTTTGACGTCTATTCCGCTCCCGCCGCCTCGGCCGCCGCGATCGCGGTCATGTTGACGATGCCGCGCGCGGTGACCGACGGAGTCAGCACGTGCGCGGGCTTGGCGGGACCGACGAGGATCGGGCCGACGGGCAGCGCGTCGGCGATCACGCGGGTCAGTTGCAGCGCGGTCGAGCCGGCGTCGAGGTTGGGGAAGATCAGCACGTTTGCTTCGCCCGACAGGCGGCAATCGGCAGTGACCCGCGCCCGCGCGACCAACGACAGCGCCGTGTCGGCCTGCATCTCGCCGTCGATTTCGAAATCGGGCGTGCGCTCGTTCACCAGCGCCAGGGCGCGCCGCATCTTGTCGGCCGAGGGCGTGTCGGCGGAGCCGAAGTCGGAATGCGAGATCAGCGCGATCTTCGGCGTGATGCCGAAGCGGCGCACGTGATGGGCGCAAGCGAACGCCAGATCGGCGATCTCCTCGGCGGTGGGGTCGTAGCGCACGTGCGTGTCGGCGAGAAAGTACGAGCCGCTCGGCGCGATTACCAGCGACAGCGCCGCGAAGTCCTTGGCGCCCGGCGCGAGGCCGATGATGTCCTTGATGTGCTTGAGGCGCGCCGCGAAGCGCCCTTCGAGGCCGCAGATCAGCGCGTCCGCTTCGCCGCGCTGCAGCGCCAGCGCGCCGATCACCGTGGTGTTGGTGCGCACCATGGTGCGCGCGGCGTCGGGCGTCACGCCCTTGCGCCCGGCGACCTTGAGATAGGTGGCAACGTACTCGCGGTAGCGCGGATCGCGCTCGGGATCGACGATGCGGAAATCCTTGTCCGCGTTCATCCTGAGGCCGTAGCGCTTGATGCGCTCGCGGATCACTTCCGGGCGGCCGATCAGGATCGGCTCGGCGAGGCCGTCTTCGAGCACCACCTGCGTCGCGCGCAGCACGCGCTCGTCCTCGCCTTCGCTGTAGATCACGCGCTTGCGCGCGGCGCGCGCCGTCGCGAACAGCGGCTTCATCATCAGGCCGGAGCGGAAGACGAAGCGCGACAGCCGGTCGGCGTAGGCGTCGAAATCCGCGATCGGTCGGCGCGCGACGCCGCTCTCCATCGCCGCGCGCGCCACCGCCGGGGCGATGCGCAGCATCAGGCGCGGATCGAACGGGCTCGGGATCAGCGAAGCGCGTCCGAACGGCGCCGCTTGGCCGCCGTAAGCGCGCGCCACGACCTCCGAGGGCGTCTCGCGCGCCAGCGCCGCGATCGCCTTGACCGCCGCGTGCTTCATCGCCTCGTTGATGTCGCTGGCGACGACGTCGAGCGCACCGCGGAAGATGTAGGGGAAGCACAGGACGTTGTTGACTTGGTTGGGATAGTCGGAGCGCCCGGTGCAGATCATCGCGTCGGGCCGCGCTTCCTGCGCGAGTTCGGGCATGATCTCCGGCGTCGGATTGGCGAGCGCCATGATCAAGGGATCGCGCGCCATGCGCTTGACGTGCTCGGGCTTGAGGACGCCGCCGGCTGAGAGGCCGACGAAGATGTCGGCGCCTTCGATGACTTCGGCGAGCGTGCGCGCCTTTGTGTCCTGCGCGTAGACCGCCTTCCACCGGTCCATCAGCTTTTCGCGGCCCTTGTAGACGACGCCTTCGATGTCGCAGACGAAGATGTTCTCGCGCTTGACGCCGAGCGAGGCCAGGAGATTGAGCGAAGCGAGCGCCGCCGCGCCGGCGCCCGAGCAGACGACCTTGACGGCGTCGAACCTCTTGCCGGTCAGCTCCAGCGCATTCGTCACAGCGGCCGAGACGATGATCGCGGTGCCGTGCTGATCGTCGTGGAATACGGGAATGCCCATGCGGGCCTTCGCCTTCTCCTCGACCTCGAAACATTCGGGACCCTTGATGTCCTCGAGGTTGATGCCGCCGAAGGTCGGCTCCAGCGCGACGATGATGTCGACGAGCTTGTCGATGTCGGTTTCTTTGACCTCGATGTCGAACACGTCGATGCCGGAGAATTTCTTGAACAGGACCGCCTTGCCCTCCATCACCGGCTTGCCGGCGAGCGGGCCGATCGCGCCGAGGCCGAGCACCGCAGTGCCGTTGGTGAGCACGGCGACGAGATTCTGGCGCGCGGTGAGGTTGGCCGCCTCCTCCGGGTCGGCGACGATCGCCTCGCAGGCGAAAGCGACTCCGGGCGAGTAGGCGAGCGCGAGGTCGCGTTGGTTGCCCAGCGGCTTGATCGCCGCGATCTCCAGTTTTCCCGGGCGCGGCTCGCGATGGTAATGCAACGCGTCGGATTTGAGTTCGGCCGCGCTTTCGCTGGTCATGCAGGAGTCCTCGTCTTCGCCTGGGGCGGACTGTTGCCGCAAGCGCGAGCCGTCGGCAAGGGCGAGGGCGGGCGAAGCCGCGTTTCGGCCGCCTGCTATGCGACGAGCGCAACCTCGCCTTCGATCTCGACGCTCCGCAAACTAATTTGCGACGGCTTGGCGCGAGGCCTCGACGGTCGTCGACGGGGCGGGGGCCTCTTGCGGCTGCGAATACCCGAGCGGCGCGGTCAGGGCGCCGGCGGACGAATTTGCAAATTCCTGTCCCGCGCGCTTCGAGCCGTCGAGGAACGCCTGCCATTGTTCGCGCGTGCCGTAGAACGCGTTGCGGTCGACGGCGCCGTCGATGCCGGGGATTGCGCCGTCGGCCCGGTATTGCCAAAATTTCCACTCGCGCGAGCCGTAGGGCACGGCGGGGTTGTGCTTGGTGGAGCGCACCCAGATCGGATAATCGGCGAAGGCGCCGTCGGAGAGGATCGCCCGGTAGAAGTCGAGCGAGGTGTAGATGATCGGCCGCTTGCCGTAATGACGCTCCATCTCGTCGAGCATCACCTTCATGTCGGCGATCGTCGGCTCGCGTTCGAGACGGCGCTTGCAGGTGCGCGAGTCCGGCGTCGGCTCGACGTCGAGCACGGGAGGCAGCGCGTCCGCTTCCACCGGCACGTTCTGATCGAACCAGGTCGCCTCCTCGATCGCCGGGCGGCACCAATACATGAAGTGATAAGCGCCGTGCGGAATGCCGGCCTGCTTGGCGCCTTCCCAATTGGCCTGGAAGCGCTCGTCGCGATAGTCGCCGCCTTCGGTCGCCTTGATCCAGACGAAGCCGACGCCGCTGTTCGCCACCGCGTTCCAGTCGATCGTCCCCTGATATTTGGAAACGTCGATGCCGTGAATCGGATAATCCGCAGGCTTGGGGTAGCCGTCGTCGAAGTCGAGCGGGCCGACGCCGCCGCTGCAGCCGATCAGCGCGGCGCTCAGCGCGGCGACGGCGGCAAGGCGGACGAGGATACGAGACGAGGCGGGCAGGGACAAAGTCATCGGCCTCACAACTATACAGACGCAAGGCGGCCGGCGAAACGCATTTGATCCCATCCGGCCGCGCTTGACCGCAGGTTAGAGCTTTCGGGGTAACGATTCGTTAATGGCCGCCGCCCTTGACCCAGCCCGGGCGGACGCGTCATGGAGTCGGTCGTCGATCCCCGTCCGGAAAGGCCTCGCCATGCGGTTCGCCGCCGTCGTCATGCTGCTCGCGCTTAGCGCCGGCGGCGCTTCGGCCGCCGAATGCGGACCCGACAAGCTCGGCGTTTCGCGCGTCGTTCAAGTCGGCACGCGGGGCGGGCTCGGCGTCGGCTGGAAGACCTATCCCAAGACCATCCCGCTCGCCGATCACGAAGTGATCCTCACCTTCGACGACGGGCCGGACGCCGAGACGACGCCGCAAATTCTCCGGGCGCTCGCCGAGGAATGCGTGCGCGCGACCTTCTTCGATATCGGCGTCAAAGTCGACGCGCTGCCGCTGCTGGCGCGGCGCGAGGTCGAGGAAGGGCACACCGTCGCCCACCACACCTACACCCACCCGCAGCCGACGCTGCGCTACATGAGCGACGCCGCGGCGCGGGCGGACATTCTCAAAGGCATGATCGCGGTCGAGAAAGCCGCCTACGGCCAGGATTTTTCCGCGGGCGAGCCGACCGATCTCAAGCAGTTGAAGCTGCATACGCCGTTCTTCCGCTTTCCCGGTTTCGCCGACACCGCGGATTTGCGCGATTGGTTCGCCGCCAACAACGTCGGCACATTCGGCGTCGACCTCTGGGCGTCCGACTGGGTCAAGATGACGCCCGACGAAGAACTGAAGCTCATCCTCGGCCGGCTGGAGAAGGCCGGGCGCGGCATGCTGCTGTTCCACGACAACCGCCAGTGGAACGCCGGCATCATGTCGGCGGTCCACTGGCGGTTGTCGTGGAACAGCAGCATGCCGCGCCCGGCCTTCTCCAGCCGGCCGAGGATGAGCTTCAGTTCTTCGTCGGGCGTCATCTTGACCCAGTCGGACGCCCAGAGGTCGACGCCGAATGTGCCGACGTTGTTGGCGGCGAACCAATCGCGCAAATCCGCGGTGTCGGCGAAACCGGGAAAGCGGAAGAACGGCGTATGCAGCTTCAACTGCTTGAGATCGGTCGGCTCGCCCGCGGAAAAATCCTGGCCGTAGGCGGCTTTCTCGACCGCGATCATGCCTTTGAGAATGTCCGCCCGCGCCGCGGCGTCGCTCATGTAGCGCAGCGTCGGCTGCGGGTGGGTGTAGGTGTGGTGGGCGACGGTGTGCCCTTCCTCGACCTCGCGCCGCGCCAGCAGCGGCAGCGCGTCGACTTTGACGCCGATATCGAAGAAGGTCGCGCGCACGCATTCCTCGGCGAGCGCCCGGAGAATTTGCGGCGTCGTCTCGGCGTCCGGCCCGTCGTCGAAGGTGAGGATCACTTCGTGATCGGCGAGCGGGATGGTCTTGGGATAGGTCTTCCAGCCGACGCCGAGCCCGCCCCGCGTGCCGACTTGAACGACGCGCGAAACGCCGAGCTTGTCGGGTCCGCATTCGGCGGCCGAAGCGCCGCCGGCGCTAAGCGCGAGCAGCATGACGACGGCGGCGAACCGCATGGCGAGGCCTTTCCGGACGGGGATCGACGACCGACTCCATGACGCGTCCGCCCGGGCTGGGTCAAGGGCGGCGGCCATTAACGAATCGTTACCCCGAAAGCTCTAACCTGCGGTCAAGCGCGGCCGGATGGGATCAAATGCGTTTCGCCGGCCGCCTTGCGTCTGTATAGTTGTGAGGCCGATGACTTTGTCCCTGCCCGCCTCGTCTCGTATCCTCGTCCGCCTTGCCGCCGTCGCCGCGCTGAGCGCCGCGCTGATCGGCTGCAGCGGCGGCGTCGGCCCGCTCGACTTCGACGACGGCTACCCCAAGCCTGCGGATTATCCGATTCACGGCATCGACGTTTCCAAATATCAGGGGACGATCGACTGGAACGCGGTGGCGAACAGCGGCGTCGGCTTCGTCTGGATCAAGGCGACCGAAGGCGGCGACTATCGCGACGAGCGCTTCCAGGCCAATTGGGAAGGCGCCAAGCAGGCCGGCATTCCGCACGGCGCTTATCACTTCATGTATTGGTGCCGCCCGGCGATCGAGGAGGCGACCTGGTTCGATCAGAACGTGCCGGTGGAAGCGGACGCGCTGCCTCCCGTGCTCGACGTCGAGCCGACGCCGGACTCGCGCACCTGCAAGCGCCGTCTCGAACGCGAGCCGACGATCGCCGACATGAAGGTGATGCTCGACGAGATGGAGCGTCATTACGGCAAGCGGCCGATCATCTACACCTCGCTCGACTTCTACCGGGCGATCCTCTCCGACGGCGCCTTCGCCGATTATCCGATCTGGGTGCGCTCCACCAAGCACAACCCCGCCGTGCCCTACGGCTCGCGCGAGTGGAAATTTTGGCAATACCGGGCCGACGGCGCAATCCCCGGCATCGACGGCGCCGTCGACCGCAACGCGTTCTACGGCACGCGCGAACAATGGCAGGCGTTCCTCGACGGCTCGAAGCGCGCGGGACAGGAATTTGCAAATTCGTCCGCCGGCGCCCTGACCGCGCCGCTCGGGTATTCGCAGCCGCAAGAGGCCCCCGCCCCGTCGACGACCGTCGAGGCCTCGCGCCAAGCCGTCGCAAATTAGTTTGCGGAGCGTCGAGATCGAAGGCGAGGTTGCGCTCGTCGCATAGCAGGCGGCCGAAACGCGGCTTCGCCCGCCCTCGCCCTTGCCGACGGCTCGCGCTTGCGGCAACAGTCCGCCCCAGGCGAAGACGAGGACTCCTGCATGACCAGCGAAAGCGCGGCCGAACTCAAATCCGACGCGTTGCATTACCATCGCGAGCCGCGCCCGGGAAAACTGGAGATCGCGGCGATCAAGCCGCTGGGCAACCAACGCGACCTCGCGCTCGCCTACTCGCCCGGAGTCGCTTTCGCCTGCGAGGCGATCGTCGCCGACCCGGAGGAGGCGGCCAACCTCACCGCGCGCCAGAATCTCGTCGCCGTGCTCACCAACGGCACTGCGGTGCTCGGCCTCGGCGCGATCGGCCCGCTCGCCGGCAAGCCGGTGATGGAGGGCAAGGCGGTCCTGTTCAAGAAATTCTCCGGCATCGACGTGTTCGACATCGAGGTCAAAGAAACCGACATCGACAAGCTCGTCGACATCATCGTCGCGCTGGAGCCGACCTTCGGCGGCATCAACCTCGAGGACATCAAGGGTCCCGAATGTTTCGAGGTCGAGGAGAAGGCGAAGGCCCGCATGGGCATTCCCGTATTCCACGACGATCAGCACGGCACCGCGATCATCGTCTCGGCCGCTGTGACGAATGCGCTGGAGCTGACCGGCAAGAGGTTCGACGCCGTCAAGGTCGTCTGCTCGGGCGCCGGCGCGGCGGCGCTCGCTTCGCTCAATCTCCTGGCCTCGCTCGGCGTCAAGCGCGAGAACATCTTCGTCTGCGACATCGAAGGCGTCGTCTACAAGGGCCGCGAAAAGCTGATGGACCGGTGGAAGGCGGTCTACGCGCAGGACACAAAGGCGCGCACGCTCGCCGAAGTCATCGAAGGCGCCGACATCTTCGTCGGCCTCTCAGCCGGCGGCGTCCTCAAGCCCGAGCACGTCAAGCGCATGGCGCGCGATCCCTTGATCATGGCGCTCGCCAATCCGACGCCGGAGATCATGCCCGAACTCGCGCAGGAAGCGCGGCCCGACGCGATGATCTGCACCGGGCGCTCCGACTATCCCAACCAAGTCAACAACGTCCTGTGCTTCCCCTACATCTTCCGCGGTGCGCTCGACGTCGTCGCCAGCGACATCAACGAGGCGATGAAGCACGCGGCGGTCAAGGCGATCGCGGCGCTGGCGCGCGAGACGCCCTCGGAGGTCGTGGCGCGCGCTTACGGCGGCCAAGCGGCGCCGTTCGGACGCGCTTCGCTGATCCCGAGCCCGTTCGATCCGCGCCTGATGCTGCGCATCGCCCCGGCGGTGGCGCGCGCGGCGATGGAGAGCGGCGTCGCGCGCCGACCGATCGCGGATTTCGACGCCTACGCCGACCGGCTGTCGCGCTTCGTCTTCCGCTCCGGCCTGATGATGAAGCCGCTGTTCGCGACGGCGCGCGCCGCGCGCAAGCGCGTGATCTACAGCGAAGGCGAGGACGAGCGCGTGCTGCGCGCGACGCAGGTGGTGCTCGAAGACGGCCTCGCCGAGCCGATCCTGATCGGCCGCCCGGAAGTGATCCGCGAGCGCATCAAGCGCTACGGCCTCAGGATGAACGCGGACAAGGATTTCCGCATCGTCGATCCCGAGCGCGATCCGCGCTACCGCGAGTACGTTGCCACCTATCTCAAGGTCGCCGGGCGCAAGGGCGTGACGCCCGACGCCGCGCGCACCATGGTGCGCACCAACACCACGGTGATCGGCGCGCTGGCGCTGCAGCGCGGCGAAGCGGACGCGCTGATCTGCGGCCTCGAAGGGCGCTTCGCGGCGCGCCTCAAGCACATCAAGGACATCATCGGCCTCGCGCCGGGCGCCAAGGACTTCGCGGCGCTGTCGCTGGTCATCGCGCCGAGCGGCTCGTACTTTCTCGCCGACACGCACGTGCGCTACGACCCCACCGCCGAGGAGATCGCCGATCTGGCGTTCGCTTGCGCCCATCACGTGCGCCGCTTCGGCATCACGCCGAAGATCGCGCTGATCTCGCATTCCGACTTCGGCTCGCCGACACGCCCTCGCCGACAAGATGCGGCGAGCCGCTGGCGCTGGTGAACGCGCGCGCGCCCGATTTCGAGATCGACGGCGAGATGCAGGCCGACACGGCGCTGTCGCTGATCGCGCGGGCGCGGGTAACTGCCGATTGCCGCCTGTCGGGCGAAGCGAACGTGCTGATCTTCCCCAACCTCGACGCCGGCTCGACCGCGCTGCAACTGACCCGCGTCATCGCCGACGCCCTGCCCGTCCGCCCGATCCTCGTCGGTCCCGCCAAGCCCGCGCACGTGCGACGACTCGGTCACCGCGCGCGGCATCGTCAACATGACCGCGATCGCGGCGGTGGAGGCGGCGGGAGCGGAATAAACATCGAGGACGAAACGGAAAATGTGACTTGACAGGCCGACGATCGAGGCGGAACCTGGCGATGTTGCCTCAAGTCGCGCGAGCGACTCGCGGGCGACCAACAGCCGGCCTCGTACGCGAGAGTCGGCGGAAAGAACGGGGTAACTATACTCCGCCGGGCCAGAATCCCTGACCTCGACGCCGTCGAGGTCGCGACGTCAACGCCGCCCGATACGCCAAGGCGGAACGGCGTCTCCGAAAATTTAACCTTCACCGAGCGGCCGCGAACGCGAAGGCCAAGCGTCTTAATCGCCGCCATGTCATCTGCAACATCCCAGAACGTTTCGCAGAAGCGAAACAGGGCCCCGCTCCGCTTAAATGCGCGGGGCCCATCGCTTTTTGTGGGGTTCCGGCGGCCGGTCCGATACGGCTTTCCGAGCCTCGCCGGGATTGGCGC
>CAVXCA010000054.1:0-49201 GCA_963759955.1 uncultured Alphaproteobacteria bacterium | reverse complement strand
GACGACTTCGCAGGAGGCGCCGGCCTTTTCGATCGCGGCGCGGGCGCCTTCGAACAGCATGGCGCCGATCGCGTCGTAATAGCGCGCCTCGACGATGAGAATGCGCCCGCCCGCCAATTGGGGCGCGGCGGCGTGAGCGCGCAGCGGTTCGGCCATGGTGTTCCTGTCCGTGAAAGGGCGGCCCCTGCCATAGAGGGGACGCGCCCGGGAGGCAAGGCGAGCGGAGCGGCAAAATGTCCGACGGCGGCGCGGTTGCCGCAGCGGCGGCGCGTGCATAGGTATCGCGCAACCGAATTTTTAGGAGCGCCGTTCCTCATGCCCAATATCGCGATCCTCGGCTCCGGCTTCGGCGCGCTCACCGCCGTGCGCGAATTGCGCCGCCTCAAGGTCGAGGCCGAGATCACGGTGATCTCGCCGCGCGACGAACTGCACTACTTGCCGAACTCGATCTGGATTCCGGCCGGGCTGGTGAAAGGCGAAGATCTGAAAGTCCCGCTCGCGCGCTTCTTCGCCCGCAACAGGGTGAAGTACGTGCGCGCTTCGGCGACCGGGCTTTCCGAGAGCGGGCGCGTCGTGCTGACCGACGACGGCGAATACCGCAACGACCAGCTCGTCGTCGCCACCGGCGGACGCTTCCTCCGCAAGCTGCCGGGAATCGAGCATGCGCTGACGCCCTGCGAAGGCATCGCCGTCGCCGAGGAGATCGGCAAGCGGCTGAAGGCGATGGCGGGCGGCGCGATCGCCGTCGGCTTCGCCACCAATCCCAACGAACAGGGCGCGATGCGCGGCGGGCCGATGTTCGAATACCTCTTCATCATCGACGCGCTGCTGCGTCGCGAGGGCCGGCGCGAAAAATTCGAGCTGATCTTTTTCAATCCGGCCGCCCGCCCCGGCGCCCGCCTCGGCCCCAAGGCGGTCGACGGCCTGCTCGGCGAAATGGCCAAGCGCGGCATAAAGACCCATCTCGGCCACAAGCTGGCGCGCTTCGAGGCGGACAAGGTCGTCACCGAAGGCGGCGAATTCGCCGCCGACCTCATTTTGTTCATGCCCGGCCTCACCGGGCCGGCCTGGCTGGAAAAGGCCGACCTGCCGCTCTCGCCGGGCGGCATGATCCAAGCCGACGCGCTGTGCCGCGTGAAGGACCGGCCCGGCGTCTGGGTGGTCGGCGACGCCGGCAGCTATCCCGGCCCCGACTGGCTCGCCAAGCAAGGGCATCAAGCCGATTTGCAGGCCAAGGCCGCCGCCGCCAACATCGCCGCCACGCTCGCCGGACGCGAGCCGACGACGGCGTTCCGCGCCGAACTCGTCTGCATCGTCGACACGCTGCACTCGGGCATCCTGGTCTACCGCAGCCCGACGCGCAATTTCGTCAGTCCGCAGACGCGGCTGTTCCATTGGGCCAAGCGCGCGTTCGAGCCGCTGTACCTGCGCCCCTATCGCTAAAGCGGCTATGCGCCGAGCAGGCGCAGCGCCGAGCGCAAGGCGAAGAGCGCCATCAGCGCGCCGGTGGCGAGATCGACGCCGAACGTCCACCAGCGGCCGGCCGACCCGGCGTCGGCGCGCCCATGCAGCAGCACGACTGAGCCGGACCACAGCAGCCCCCAGGTCAGCGCGCCGGCGATCACCGCCGCCGCCATGATCAGCAGCGCCGAAGTGGCGAAGCCCGCCATTTCCGGGCGACCGATTGCGGCGAGCCAGAACGCCACGTTCCACGGACTGGTCAGCGCCATCGCCGCGCCGAGAAAGTAGCTCGCGCCGCGCGAGTTGAAGCGCGCCGGCGAAGCGGCTGCATTGTTCGCGCCGGCGAGCGCCCGCCAGGCGCCGCGCAGAAAGACGAAGCTCAGCGCGAGCAGCAGCGCGACGCTGACCACGCCCATGATCTCGCGCATCGTCGGCGTGGTGAAGACGAGGCCGACGCCGAGCGAAACCAGAACCGCCCACAGCGCGTCCGCGCTGCAGGCCCCGAGCAGCAGCGAGAATCCCGCCCAGAAGCCGCCCGCTAGACACCGGCGCGCGATCTCGGCGTTGATCGGCCCCGGCGGCCAGGCGACCGACCAGCCGAGCAGGAAACCGGTCGCGAGCAGGGAAAAAAGCGGCGCGTTCATGAGCGGAGGGGGACCATACGTGTCCGCCGCCGTCAAGAACGCGCCGCCTCCCGGGGAGGAGCGGGAGATCAGGGCTTCAGAAGACCGGGTTCGTCTTCTTCGAGGTAAGCGGCTTGCGCGGGCGACACCTCGATCGAGTCGTAACCGGTGATCATCGTCGTGACGTAGTGGGTCACCGTCTTGCCGGTGGTCGTCATGTAGATGTGGATGATGACGAACGTGACCATCAGGAACGCGGCGGCGGTGTGGATCAAGGCGATCGCCGGCAGGCCGACGCCCGCCATCGCCCAATTCGCCCACAAGGGATAGGTGATGTAGACGATGCCCGAGGACCACAGCGCCGGCCCGATCAGCACCATGAACGATAAATACGCGAGCGACTGCAATGCGTTCTGCTTTCGCTTTAACGTTTTGGAATAGGGATGGGGAGCGCCGGCGAGAATCCCCCAGGCGTAGAAGCGGATCACCGCCGGCAGGCTGGAAAGCTTGGGCAGGTACTGGCGCCACTGGCCGGTTGTGAAGTGCCAGAAGGTGGTGAAGACCCACAACACGATCAGCGCAATCGCGGCGTAGGAATGCACCTGCACGGCGAGACGGAAGCCGAGGACAGGAAGGCTGCCGTGCACGCCGAAGCCGGAGATCGCCAATGCGAAGATCAGCACGGCCTGCGACCAATGCCAGAACCGTTCGTAGCGGCTGTAGATCATCACCGTGCGCTTGCCCCCGATCGGGGCGGGCGGGGCGCTCAAGGACATTTCGCTCATTTGGCGTCTCCATTCGGACCTTTGCGCATCGCCATGCGCAAGCCGCCGTGCACGATGACGCCGAGAACGGTAAGCGCGAGCGCGGCGAATCCGAGAAAATCGAGCCAACCGAAATGGGTGAAGCCGGGCATGTAGATTCCGGCGAGCGTCGCGAGGCGGCTCCGCTGCGAGTGGCACTCGGCGCACGGCACCGCATCCTCCTTGGGCGCCACCATGTGGGTGATCGGCCAGTTGGAGACGGTGGGCAGGAAACCGATCTGGCCGGAGAACGGCCGGTTCTCGATCTTCATGCCGGCCGCGACCGATTTGGCGAGATCGAAATTGCCCCAGAACGCGGTGTCGTCGGCGCCCCAAAGGTGGTTGAAGACCAGCGTCTTGTTGCCGGCGTCGTAAGGCACCTTGGTGTGCATCTCCTTGAACGGCCAGATACGGGCGTTCGGATCGTCGGCGTCGCCCTGCACGGCGTTGATCGGCACAGGCAGATGATCGGTGTCGATCTTGCTGTCGGGCAACGTGTAGATCATCCGGCCGTCGAACCACTTGTAGGTCGGCACGAAGTTTTCGCCCCAGGTGAAATTACCCTTGATCGACCAGTAGGTGTGGCGGGCTTCGCCGTCGCCCTGTTTGTAGTTCTCCTCGAGATAGCCCTTGCCGTCGATCGTTCGGCCGGCGGTGCTCCAATCCCAATCGGTTATCGTGGCGACGCCGCCGCGCGCGATCTTCGGGATGTGGCAGGTCTGGCAGGCGACGCGGTCGGCGTGAGCGTCGAGTTGGTAGCCGATCAGACTCGGCTTGGGATGCGGCGCTGCGCCGTGACAGGATTCGCAAGTCGCCACGTCGCGCCGCAGGCCCGGTTCGCCGCGGCCCTTTTCGTCCTTGGCGATCATGTCGTAGCGGCTGCCGGCGATGACGTGGTTCTTGGTGAGGTGGCATTCGGTGCAGGCGAAATTGGCCCCGTCGACCGACATGTGCACGTCCAGCGCCTTGGGCGGGCGATTGAGCGACGAATCGAGGTCGCCGTGTTTGACGCCGTCGCCGCCGCCGCCGTTGTAGTGGCAGGCGCCGCAGTTCTCGCGTCCCGGCAGACCGACGCGCTGCGCGACGTTGGCGAGGTCGTACGGCTGCCTGCCTTCGAACAGCACGCCGCAGGCTTCGTGCCCGCGCGTCGGCGGCAGGCGGTAATAGGTCGAGGTGCTGTCGTGACAGACGAGGCAATCGACGCTGGTCTGTTTCTTGAAGTCGTATTCGCCTTTTTCCACGCCGTTGCCGATATGGCATTGGCCGCACATGCCTTCGTTGTCTCTGGCGTTGGTGCAGAAATTGTTGATGACGTTTTCTTTGCCCAAATGCTGGCCGGTGCTGGGATTGATGTAGTCCCAGGTCCAGTGGATCGTCTTCTTGATGTGGTCTTCCGCCTCGTTGTGGCAGGTCGCGCAGGCTTTCGTCACCGCGGCGTTGTCGGCGAACGGCCCCTTCAAGGCTTCGAACTTGGAATGGTCCGCCGAGCCGCCGGTCAGCGGGCCGGACTTCTCGCCCGTGACCGGCTGCGGCGCCGCGGCCGGGGCCGCGGGCGGGTTCTCGACCGTTTCGGCCGCGGCGAGACCGCTGCCGGCGAGCAGAGCCAAAAAAACGACACGCGACAAGACCGCTGCGCGAAGCGCCATGTTTCCTCCCCCCGCCGTCGTCGCGTCTTTGAGCGTCGCGCGTAATCGGCGTCCGCCGGCCGGTGGCCGGATCAACCGCTTTGTTACATACCGGATATAGCTTTGAGAATGGCTCCGCCTGCGGCCGTTTGTCGCGGGCCCGGCAGCCCGCCATCGCCACGCCGCGGCGCTTGCCAGACCGGCTCCTAACATATACGAAAAATCTATCTTTGGTTCAGGGCCAGGAAATGTCCAAGAGCGCAATCCTTCTCGCCGCCTCGCTTTTCGTCGGCGTAGCCGCCGCCCCCGCTTTGGCGGACGAAGCCGACGTCCCCGCGCTGAGCGCGCAAGCCGCGGCTCTGGTGAAGGACTACGCCACGCAGCTCAAAGCCGCGCTCGGCGGCGCGATGCAATCTTCGGGCCCGCTCGGAGCGCTCTCGGTGTGCCACGACGCGGCGCCGGCGATCGCCAAAGCCATTTCGAGCCGCAGCGGCTGGTCGGTCGCCCGCACCAGCCTGAAGCCGCGCAACGCCGCCTCGGCGCCCGACGACTACGAGCGCAAGGTGATGGAGGACTTCGAGGCCCGCATCGCCAAGGGCGAGAAGGCCGCCGACCTGACCAGCGCTCAAATCGTCGACGACCACGGCGTCAAGGTCTTCCGCTTCATCAAGGCGATCCCGACGACCGCCGTCTGCCTGACCTGTCACGGCGGCGACGTCAAACCGGACGTGAAGGCGAAGATCGCCGAACTCTATCCGAACGATCAGGCGCTCGGCTTCAAGCTCGACGATATGCGCGGCGTGTTCACGCTGCAAAAGCGATTGGACGCGGCAAAGCCCTGAACGCGCGAAGACTCTTTAGCCGCGAACCGTTTCGCGTCATCGACGATTGGCGTACAGTGACGGCCTGAGACGGCCGGCGACCCGCTCTCGCCGCCCATCCGGCGGCGACGCGATCCTCGAGCCGATCCCGCAACGATCCGATCAAAGCGGCCGCGCGTGAAACTGACGAGCTATTCCAACTACACCCTCAGAGTGCTGATGGTCGCCGCCGCGCGCCACCCGGAACTGACGACCGTTCGCGAAGTCGCCGACGGCTTCGGCATTTCCAAGACCCATCTCGTCAAATGCGTCCACCAGCTCGGCGCCTGGGGATATCTGGAGACGGTGCGCGGCGCCCGCGGCGGCTTCCGCCTCGCGCGCCCGGCCAATCTGATCGGGCTCGGCGAAGTCGTCCGGCTGACCGAGGAGGGCTTCGCGATCGTCGAATGTTTCGATCCGGCAACCAACACCTGCCCGCTAATCGAGCGCTGCCGTCTGCGCGTCGCGCTGCGACGGGCGACCGACGCGTTCCTCGCCACCCTCGACAGCGTCACCCTCGCCGACATCGCCGGCAACGCCGAGGATATCCTGAACATCGTGCGCCTCGCCCGCCCGCGCTTGGCGGCCTGCCCCGAGGTCCGCGTCGCGCCGTGAGGCGGACGCGCGCTATTCGTCGAACCGCTGGCGACGCGCGGGGTCGCCGATCGCGCTCAGGTCCGCGCCGGCGCAAAACACGCCGCCCTCGCCGTGCAGCGCCGCGACGCGCCGGCTGTCGTCCCGCTCAAAGCGCAAGAACGCCTCGCGCAACGCGCGCGCCATCGGCCCGTCGACCGCGTTGCGCTTGTCGGGGCGGCTGATGAGGATCGTCGTGACCGGGCCGTTGGTTTCGTTGCGGATCTGTGCGGGCATGGCGAGCGCCGGGGTGCGAGGGAGCGAGACGGAGAGCCGAGCACGCCGGGGTGGAGGGGTCAACGGAGGGTGGGCAACTGTGCGCAGCAAGGCGCGCGCATCTTCCCCCCCTTGCGGGGGAAGGTGTCACGCGAAGCGTGACGGATGAGGGGTCGCGCCGTCAGGCGCGTCTGTCGGCGCAGCCGCCGGCAGCGAGAATTCATGCGGCGCAAACCCGCACGCCACTGTTGACGCCGAAGCGACGCGCCTCGCGGCGTGACCCCTCATCCGGCCGGCTCCGCCGGCCACCTTCCCCCGCAAGGGGGGAAGGCGCGCGGCGCCGCGGCCTCCTGGCCCGAGCGCGCCGGGTCTGGTAAACTCACGCCCCCGAGGCGCGCGGCTCAACGGCGCCGCCGAACTCGGAACAAGGCTGGAATCTTTCCGCCATGGGGGGCGACTTTCCCGTGAGGAGGAGTTCCGATGAAAGCCAAAGACGCCAAGGAAGCCGACATTCGCCGCAGCGCGCCGCTGCGAACGCCCACCGACCTCAGCGCGAACGCGACGCGCGACGTTTCGGCGGCGATGAACCTCATGCTCGCCGACGTCTTCACCCTCTATCTGAAGACCAAGAACTTTCACTGGCACATGTCCGGTCCGCATTTTCGCGATTATCATCTGCTGCTCGACGAGCAGGCCGGTGAGATTTTCGCGATGACCGACGCGATCGCCGAGCGGGTGCGCAAGATCGGCGGCCGGACGCTGCACTCGATCGGCGAGATCGCGCGCCAGCAGCGCCTCGCCGACAACGACGCCGACTATGTCGAACCGCTCGACATGCTCGCGGAGCTGCGCGACGACAATCAACGTCTGACCGCGTCGATGCGCGAAGCGCGCGGGGTCTGCGAGGAGGCCGGCGACGTCGCGAGCGCAGAGTCTCATCGATGGGTGGATCGACGAGGCGGAGCGCCGCACCTGGTTCCTGTTCGAATCGAGCCGCAGCGGCGACGAGCGGCGGCACTGACGGGCGGCTGCGGCTAATCCCCCAGGCCCCTCACCCTGCCTCTCCCCGCTCGCGGGGAGAGGAGCGCACGGCGCCTTATCTTCTCCTCTCCCCGCGAGCGGGGAGAGGTTGGGTGAGGGGCTGGGAGAGTTTCCGCTCCGTCGCCGATCCCCTTGAATGCCCCCGCGGCATCTTCAGAACGCAGCGCCGGTTCGGAACAATTTCTTTCTGAAAATACAAATTATTGCTATGCTGATTTTCTGACAGTCCAGCCATCGCCGCCTCCGTCGCGCAAGCGCCGCTCACGAAAGGCCGCAAAATTCGAAAAAAGGGAAATTTCCTTTTTCCCGCCTCTAACCCCTTGAAATCTCACAAAACGCCCAAAGAAAAAATTTGGAAACCCTTGGAAAACCCTTGGAAAACCTTTGGAAAAAGCTTGGAAAACTTTGGAAAAGCTTTGTGGAAATTTGGCGCGCCCGGCGCCCCGCCCCTAGCGGGCGCAGCCGCTCGTCGGATCGCCCTCCGCCGCGAGCGGCTTGCCGTTGACGAAGACCGTCGCCGAGCCGGCGGCGACGGCGCCGCCGCAGGCGGTCGCGGCGCCGGAGGTCACGGCCGGCTTGCCGTTGATGAAGACGTTGGACGAGCCTTGGAGAAGCGGCCCGCCGGACGCGGCGTCGCCCGCCCGCGCCGCCGGCTTGCCGCCGACCAAGGTGTCGGGGCTGCCGCCGACGACCGCGCCCGGCGCGGATTGGGCGCGCGCCGCGGCGGCGGCGAGGAGGAGCGCCAGCAGAGCGACGGGCCAGCGCATCACCGACGATCCCTTCCCCATGAAGTCCGCCTCACTCGATCTCCAGCGCGAAGGGCACGCCCTCGAAGCATTCCTCGCCGCGGCCGATTTCCTCGATCGCGCGGGTCATGCGGCCGGCGCGCCCCAAGGTCGCGTCGGCGAGCGCGACGAGGCGCGCGTTGGGGGTCGCGGTCGGCGAGGCCGCGCGCAAGGCCAGCGCGATCTCGCCTTCGTCGCGCCGCGGCGACAGCGCGCAGGCGGCAATGAACGCCGCCGCGGTCGAGCGGCTGACGCCGGCGAAGCAATGGATCAGCAGCGGCGCCGCGCGATCCCAGGTTGCGACGAAATCGAGCAATTCGCGCACATGCGAATCGGCCGGCAGGATATGGCCCGGCTCGTCCTCGACGATGTCGGCGACCGCGATGTAGAGGTGGCGCTCGGGCTTGATCGCCCTCGGCCGCACCACGCGGGTGCCGGTGTTGAGCAGCGTCACCATCGAGCGCGCGCCGCTTGTCTCTACGGTCTCGCCGATCAGCGCGAGCGAACAGACGTGGATGCGCGGCATGGGCTCTTCCTCTTGGCGCGGCGCTACGGCGACGCGTGCGGCGCGCCGTCGAGTTCGGCGAAGCGTTTCAGGAAAAGCTCCTGCGCCTCGGCCGGCCGAAGCGGCTGGAGATAGGCGGCGAAGCCCTTCAGCGCAAGCTTGGGCGCGCCGAAGAACTTGCGCGCCTCGGCGACGGTGAAGCCAGCGAGCGCGGTCGCTTCGAGATAGGCGGCGACGCGGTCGGCCGCCTTGACCGCCTTGGCGAGCTCCGGGCTCATGTGGGCCGGCAGGCCGTAACGCAGGAAGATCGCGGCGAGCAGCCGGTTCTCGACGATCTTGTAGTCGCCGCCGATCGCCGCCTTGAACGGCGAGATCATGTCGCCGATCACGTATTCGGGCGCGTCGTGCAGCAGCGCGGCGAGGCGCTGCGCTCGCGGCGCCTGCGGCGTGGCCGCGGCGAACGCCGCCTCGACCAGCAGCGAATGCTGCGCCACCGAGAAGATCTCGGGCCCGCGGGTCTGGCCGTTCCAGCGCGCGACACGCGCGAGGCCGTGGCCGATGTCGGCGATCTCGATGTCCAGCGGCGAAGGATCGATGAGATCGAGCCGTCGCCCCGAGAGCATGCGCTGCCAGGCGCGCGGCTTGGCGGCGCTCATCGCGGCGCGCTCATCGCAAGCGCCCGGCAGGCCTCGTAGCGATGGCAGGCGACGAGGTGGTCGTTGACCATGCCCGTCGCCTGCATGAACGCGTAGATGATCGTCGGCCCGACGAAATTGCCGCCGCGCTCGCGCAGGTCCTTGGCGATCGCGCGGGAGATGTCGCTTTCCGCGGGGATTTCGCTCATCGAGCGGCGCGCGGCGTCGATCGGCCGTCCGTCGACGAAGCCCCAGAGATGGCGCGCCAGGCCGCCGCGCTCGGCAAGATCGAGCGTGATGCGCGCGAGCGCGATCGTCGCCTCGATCTTGGCGCGGTTGCGCACGATGCCGGGGTTTCCCATCAGCGCCTCGACCTTGGCGGCGTCCCAGCGCACGATTTTCTCCGGCGCGAACCCGTCGAACGCGGCGCGGAACGCCTCGCGCTTGCGCAGGATGGTGATCCACGAAAGCCCCGCCTGAAAGCCGTCGAGAATGAGCTTTTCGAACAGCGCGCGGTCGTCCCATTCGGGCGCGCCCCATTCCTCGTCGTGATAGGCGACGTAGAGCGGGTCGACGCCAGGCCACGGGCAGCGATCGAGGCCGTCGGGGTGGGCGAGGACGGCGGTCGGGCGGGCAGGTTTCGGTTTCACGGTCATGGCGCTTCTTAGCGCGCCTGTTGCGGCGGCGCAGCCCGAATCGCCTCGCCGACCGGCGCCTGAACGCCGGCGTCGTCGTTGGCGACCCGATTGACCGCGGGGCCGATCGGCACCAATTCGAGCGCGGCTTCGGGCGCCGGGCGCAGCAGCGCGGTCGCGGTTGGCGCGTCGACCCCGTCGTTGTCGAGCCACAACGCGAAGGCGTCGGGCGCGAGGATGGCCGGCATGCGGTCGTGAATGCGCGCCATCAGGCGATTGGCCGCGGTGGTGACGATGCAGGCGGTGTCGATCTCGCCGCCGCTCGGATCGCTCCAGGTTTCCATCAGGCCGGCGAAGCCGAAGGGGGCGCGATCGACGCGGCGGATCAGAAAGGGCGCCTTCGCCGCCGTTTTCGCCGCGCCCGGCGCCTCGCGCCGCCATTCGTAGAAGCCGTCGGCGATGACGAGGCAGCGGCGCCGCCTGAGCGCGGCGCGAAAGCTCGGCTTCTGCGCGAGCGTTTCCGCGCGCGCGTTGATGAGCAGCGGAAATTCCTTGGGGTCCTTGACGAAGCCGGGCAGGAAGCCCCACCGGGCGAGCAGAAAGCGCCGCTCGCGCCCGCCGGAGTGCGCGCGCGCGACGACGAGCGGAATCGGCTGCGTCGGCGCGATGTTGTAGCGCGGCGGAAAATTGGGCTGTTCGGCGTAGGCGAAGAACGCGCGCACCGCTTCCGGCGGCAGGGTGATCGCAAATCGTCCGCACATCCTCGCCTCCTCACGCGCTTTGCGCCGATGATCGGCGCAAGGGCGACGCGCCGTCTATGGCGAAAAAATCGAAAAATAGTTGGTAAATTGGCATTCATTTCCTAATGTGACAGCGATAGCTTGGCTTTCGTGCAAGCTACCGGAGCGCCGCCTTTGATCGCGACGCGCCGAATTCGACGAGATGAATCCATGAGCGCCTGTTCGCCTAATGGAGATTTGTCACAGCGCTCCGCGCCACCGCCCGTGGGCGTCGACGATTCGACGGCCGCTCTGCTCGACCATTTCGACCAATTGGCGTTGATGCTCGAACTGATCGACCGCCTGCCTGATATCGCCGAAGACATCCGGCTGTGGCGGCCGCGCGTTCGCGTCGAATGCCTTCGCTACGGCGCGCTCGGTCCGGTGGCGCGCAACGCGTTCGACGCCGTCGCGGCGGGGCTCAACACGCTGGCCCTGTCCGCCGTCGCGCTGTGCGAGGACGCCGGCGGCCGATTGCCGCCGGACGAAATCGCCGCCTGCCGCGAAATCGGCGTCGTCATGGATCGCCTGCTCGGGCGGGCGCGAGCGCTGATCGAAACGGCCGAAGAGTCCGCTGTTGCAACGGCTCGCAGGCGCCCGGATGGGCCTATCCTGCCGAAAAAGGCTGGATAACCTCCGTCCGCCCCAAGTCGAATTAACCCTTATTAAAGACATCCGTCGCGAATTGCTGCGCGCCGCCGTAGAGTGGTTCGATGTTTCCGCTACCCGAACACGCCCTCGAAGAACTCAACGCCGCCGACGCGCGTCGGGCCGCGCTCGCCTATGTCAGCGAGGCGTTCGCCGAAGCGGTTCTCGACGGCATCGACGTCGACGCGTTCGCCGACGCCGCGCTGTGCGCCGCGTTCCGCGAACTGGTCGCGATGTACGGCGAGGAACGCGTCGCGACGATCGCCGACGGCCTCTCCGAGCGCATTCGCCGCGGCGAATTCTCGCTGCGCAGCCGGCAATAGAGCGCGCTCGCGCCATTGACCCCCAGCCGACGCTGAACGACCATCCCCCAAAGGATTCGGCTTCCCGCGCCCCGCGAGATCTTTTGCATGCCCCTGCCCGCCTTCGACCGCCGCGTCACGCCCGCGCGTCCCGATCTCGCCGCCGCCTCCTTACGCGGCCAGGTCGAGGCGGCGCGCTTCGTCGAGGGGCGTAAACGACGGGTCGCCGGCGCCAGCGCGCCGCTGCGCCGCGCGCCCGATCCCGAGGCGCCGCTCGAGACCGAGGCCTTGCACGGCGAAATCGCCGTCGTTTACGAGGAGCGCGGCGATTGGGCGTGGGCGCAACTCGCGCGCGATTCTTACGTCGGCTATCTGCCGACCGCCGCCCTCGCCGCGCCCGTCGAGCCGACGCACCGCGTCGCGGCGCTGCGCACCCACGCCTATCCCGCCGCCAGCGTCAAACGGCCGCCGCGTTTCGCGCTGTCGCTCGGCGCGCTTCTTCGCGTCGAAAGGTTCGAGGCCGATTTCGCCGTCACGCCCGACGGCCTGCATGTTTACGCGCGACATCTCGCGCCGGTCGACAGTTTCGAGCCCGACTTCGTCGCGGTCGCCGAGCGCTTCCTCGAAACGCCCTATCTCTGGGGCGGGCGCACTTCGGAAGGGATCGACTGCTCCGGCCTCATACAGAGCGCGCTCGGCGCCGCCGGGCTCGACGCGCCGCGCGACAGCGACATGATGGAGGCGGCGCTCGGCGCGCCCTTGCCCATCGACGACGCGCTCACGCATTTGCGGCGCGGCGATCTGATTTTCTGGAAAGGCCATGTCGGCGTCATGCGCGACGCCGAAACGCTGCTGCACGCCAACGGTTGGCACATGAAGGTGGTCAGTGAACCGCTCGCAGTGGCCTGCACGCGCGTCGCGCAAAAATCCTACGGAGCGATCACGTCGATCCGCAGGTTGTGATTTGCGTGGCGCGCCCCTTCTCCCCTTGCGGGCGAAGGCGTCACGCGAAGCGCGACGGATGAGGGGTCGCTCTTACTTCTTGGTCCCGAGGCCGAGACCGGCGAAGCGGGTGTTGAAGCGCGACAGACGGCCGCCGCGGTCGAGCAATTGCTGCGAGCCGCCGGTCCAGGCCGGATGAGTGTTCGGATCGATGTCGAGGTGGAGCGTCGCGCCGTCCTCGCCGTAGGTCGAGCGGGTGAAGAATTCCTCGCCGTTGGTCATGACGACCTTGATCATGTGGTAGTTCGGGTGAATATCGGCCTTCATCGTCCGGTCCTCGGCAAACAAAACGAGAGCCGTCCGGGGACCGGAGGCTCTTGCGATTGGCGGTTCTATAAAGCACGGAACCCAGCGACACAAGCGCCCCGATCGCGGTCCGGCGCTTGATTTTCGGCGAAAGGTGTTAAGTAACACCCAGCCTTGAGAGCCGCCTTGGAGCGCTGCACACGATGAAATCGACCGCCAACGCGGCGCAAAAGGCGCCGGCGCGCGCTCCGCTGAACGCCCTGCGGCCCCTCCTGCCCTACGCGTTGATCTATCGCGGTCGCATCCTTGCCGCGCTCGCCGCGCTGATCGTCGCCTCGGCGACGACGCTGGTCGTGCCGTTCGCGGTGCGGCGCATGATCGACTTCGGCTTCAGCGATTCCAACGCCGGTCTCATCCACGTTTATTTCGCCGGCCTGATCGGCGTCGTCGCGGTGCTCGCGCTGTCCTCGGGCGCACGCTACTATTTCGTCATGACGCTCGGCGAGCGCGTCGTCGCGGATTTGCGCGGCGATCTCTTCGGCCATTTGACGCGGCTCGATCCGAGCTTCTTCGACGCGGAGAGAACCGGCGAGATCGTCTCGCGCCTTTCCGCCGACACCACGCAGTTGAAAGCGACCTTCGGCTCGTCGGCCTCGATCGCGCTGCGCAACTTCTTCTTGTTCCTCGGCGCGGTCGCGTTGATGGTGATCACCTCGCCCAAGCTCTCGGCCTTCGTGCTGGTCGCGATTCCCGTCATCGTGCTGCCGCTCTTTGCGGCCGGGCGCACGGTGCGCTCGCGCTCGCGCCTCGCCCAGGACACGCTCGCCGAGGCCACCGCCTTCGCCACCGAGAGCCTCTCGGCGGTGCGCGTGATGCAAGCCTTCCTCGCGGAAAGCTTCACCGCGGCGCGTTATCGCGCGGCGGCGATGGGCGCCTACGAAGCCGCGCGGACGATGAGCGGCGCGCGCGCGCTCGTCACCGGCGCGGCGTTGTTTCTGATTTTTTCCAGCATCGTCGTCGTGCTCTGGCTCGGCGCGCAGGACGTGATCGCGCGTCGGATGAGCCCCGGCGTTCTCACGCAATTCCTCATGTTCGCCATTCTCGGCGGCAGCGCGCTCGGCCAGCTCTCGGAAGTGTGGAACGAGGTCTCCCAGGCTGCAGGCGCGGCGGCGCGCATCGGCGAAATCCTTGCGGTCGAGCCGCGCATCGTCGCGCCGCGCGCGCCGCTGGCGCTGCCCTCGCCGGCGCGTGGCGAAGTCGCGTTTCGCGCCGTCGGCTTCGCCTATCCCGGACGCCCGGACGAGAACGTCCTCTATGATTTGAGTTTCCGCGTCGCGCCGGGAGAGGTCGTCGCCATCGTCGGGCCCTCGGGCGCGGGAAAGTCGACGCTGTTTCAATTGCTCGAGCGCTTCTACGATCCGACCCACGGCGCGATCACGCTCGACGGGGTCGACATCGCCAAGGTCGATCCCAAAGCGCTGCGCGCCGAGATCGCCCTCGTGCCGCAGGACGCGTTCATCTTCGGCGCCAGCGTCGCCGACAACATCGCCTATGGCGCGCCGAATGCGACGCGCGCCGAGATCGTCGAGGCCGCCAAGCGCGCGGCGGCGGACGGCTTCGTCGCCGCGCTCCCCGACGGCTACGACACGCAACTCGGCGAGCGCGGCGTTACCTTGTCGGGCGGCGAGCGTCAGCGCCTCGCGATCGCGCGCGCGATCCTCAAGAACGCGCCGGTGCTTCTTCTCGACGAAGCGACTTCGGCGCTCGACGCCGAGAACGAGACGCTGGTGCAAGGCGCGCTCGACGCGCTGATGAAAGGGCGCACGACCTTGGTCATCGCCCATCGCCTGGCGACGATCGTCAACGCCGACCGAATCCTGGTGATGGACGGCGGCTGTCTCGTCGAAGAAGGCACGCATACGAGCCTGCTCGCCGCCGGCGGCCTCTACGCCCGGCTCGCCAGGCTGCAATTCGAAGCCGGCGCCGCCGCGCTGGAGGGCGAGGCCGAAGCGGCGGAGTGAGACGGGTTCCGGGTCATCGCTCGCCCTCACCCAAGCCCTTCTCCCGCTCGCGGTAGAAAGGTGGCCCGAAGGGCCGGATGAGGGCCAGCGCGCCTATGCGCTATTGACCCGCGTACCTCATCGCTCCAGCCACTTCGCGCGGATCGCGGCAAAGCTCCCGTTGGCCTGGTTGATGTGCAGCCATTGGTCGACGAATTGCTCCAGCGCTTCGTCGCGCGGCATCAGATAGGCCTTCTCGCTGAAATCGAACGGCGCGTCCGGGTGGATCGCGCAGAGGACGCCGGCGTGCAGCTTCTGCTGATAGAGCGTTTCGGTGGCGTCGGTGATCATCACGTCGGCGTCGCCCTTTTCGAGATGATCGAAAATCGAGAGATTGTCGCTCCACACTTCGATCCGCGCCATTTTCAGATTCGCGCGGTCGAATTTCTCGTTGGTCCCGCCGGGATTGACGATCACCGTCACGTTCGGCCGGTCGATCGCGTGCAGCGTCGCAAACTTGCCCTTGTCCGCGCAACGCGCGATCGGCGTCTTGCCGTCGCGCAAGTACGGCGTGGAGAAGAAGGCCTTCTTCTGCCGCTCCAGCGTCACCGAGACGCCGCCCATCGCGACGTCGAACGCCCCCGCGTCGAGATCGCGCGCCAAGTCCGCCCAGCGTGTGGGGACAAATTCGACGCGCACGCCGAGCGCGGCGCCGAGCGATTGCGCGGCGTCGATGTCGAGGCCGGAATAGCCGCCATCCGCGCTGCGCACGGTGAACGGCGGGTAATCGCCGGTGGTGCCGACGCGCAGGACGCCGTGCGCGAGAATGTCATCGAGCCGCGTCTGCGCCGACGCCGGCAGCGTGAGCGCGGCGAGAGCGCAAACGAGGAGGACGCGCGGCAGGGCGAAGGGGAACTTGCAAGCCATCGGTGAACTTTGCCGTGCAGGTCAGACGAACGCAAGCGCGAGGCTCGTCGTGAAGGCGACATCGTCTTGGGGCGCGGGCCGCCAACGCGCAAGGCGTATCGTCTCGCCATAAATACCGGCCCTTATCCGGCGAATGCCGGCGCAAAAAAAGTCCGAACTCCTGGCGTAACGACATCGCCCGCTATCGCGAACAAGCGACGGGACCCGACGTCCCGCGCTTGCATTTGGGAGGATCGACGATGCCGACGCGTCGCGATGCTTTGATGGGAGGCGCGATTGCGCTCGCAGCCCTGGCGGGCGCGGCGGTGTTGCGCACGCGTCCGACGCGCGCGAGCGCCCGCGATCCCCTCGCCCGCGGCGACGCATACTGGCGCAAGCTGTTGACGCCCGAGCAATACGCCGTCTTGCGCGACGACGGCACTAAATCTCCATACAGCAGCCCGCTCCTCGACGAGCATCGGCGCGGCGTTTTCGCCTGCGCGGGATGCGAGCTCGCACTGTTCTCGTCGACGACCAAGTTCGACAGCCATACCGGTTGGCCGAGCTTCTGGGCGCCGCTGGCCAACGCGGTCGTCGCCAGCGAGGACCATTCGTTCTTCATGGTGCGCACCGCCGTTTCGTGCCGGCGCTGCGCAGGCCATCTCGGCCATGTGTTCAACGACGGCCCGCCGCCGACCGGGCTTCGCTACTGCATGAACGGCGTCGCGCTGCGCTTCGAGCCGGCCGCGCCGGCGAGTTGAAAGGGAGGTTCGCCCATGTCCCGATCTCATAGCGCTCGACCGGCCGCCGCCGCGGTCATCGCGCTCGCGCTGTCAGGAGGCGTGTGGCTCGCTACGCACGCCTCGAGCGCCGAAGCGGCGCATCGGATTCCCCCGCCTGCGCTCGACGAGCCGGCGGGGTCGGCGACGCGAGAAGTCGCGGTCATCGCCGGCGGCTGCTTCTGGGGCGTGCAAGGCGTCTTTCAACACGTCAAAGGCGTGAGCGACGCGGTCTCCGGCTATGACGGCGGCGCCGCGGCGACGGCGCATTACGAGATGACCAGCCAAGGCGACACCGGCCATGCGGAGTCGGTGCAGATCACCTTCGATCCGCGCGTGATCAGCTATGGGCGCCTGTTGCAGATATTCTTCTCGGCCGCGCACGACCCGACCGAGCTCGATCGGCAGGGGCCCGACTTCGGCACGCAATATCGCTCGGCGATCTTCCCCGCGGACGCGGAACAAGCGCGCGTCGCCGCGGCCTACATCGCCCAGCTCAACCAGGCGCACGCCTTCGACGGGAAAATCGTCACCAGCATCGAGCCCGGTCATGCCTTCTACCGCGCCGAGGGCTACCATCAGGATTACTTGGCGCGTAATCCGTCCAATCCGTACATCGTCATCAACGATCTGCCCAAGATCGAGGCCCTGAAGCGTCTTTATCCCGACCGCTACCGCGCCGATCCCGTGCTGGTGGCCGCGGGACGCTCATGAGGGGATGCTAACCGCCGACGGACGTCGGCGGCCGGACGACGGTGAGGGACGCCACGTCGACGCCGCGAAAACAGGCGCGTTGCAGGCGCCGAACACAACATTTTTGTTGACTCAAGAGCGCGCAACAGTTTTGTTGTGTCGATGAACGCCGGCCAAGCCAAGCGCTATCTCGCCAAGAAGGGCGCGACCTTCGCTCCCGGAAAAGACGGCCACTTGATCGTGACGCTGAACGGCAAGCGGTCTGTCCTGCCGCAGCACGGCGGCTCCAAGGAGATCGGCAAAGGGCTTTGGCAGGCGATCCTGAAGCAGCTCGAGATCAAGGACTAAAGCGCAATGCGTTACGCCGTGACCCTGTCGCCTGACGACAACGGAACCATCCTCGTGACGGTTCCGGACATTCCCGAGGCGATCACCTTCGGCGAAGATCGCGACGATGCGCTGGCGCGCGCGGTCGACGCCATCGAGACGGCGATCATGGCCGCGATGGCCGCCCGCGAAGACGTGCCGCCGCCCCAGGCCGTCGGCGCCGAATCCGTGCCGTTGCCCGCGCTTTCGGCCGCCAAGATCGAACTCTATCGCGCGATGCGCGCCGAGGGCGTCGGCAAGGCCGCGCTGGCCAAGCGGCTCGGCGTCGCGCTGCCGCAGATCGACCGCCTGCTCGATTTGCGCCACAGCTCGCGCCTCGACGCCATCGAACGCGCATTCGCTGCGCTAGGCCGGTCGATGACGATTGTTGTCAAATCGGCGGCCTGAAAGAACGGCGTCAGTGCCGTTTCAGGAAAATAAAGGAAACAAAAAACAAAGCTGACACACGGACGTGGAGTGCACCCCTCGGGTGAGACAGGCTCGCCCCCGCCCGGTCGGCGGAAAATCGTTACGCAAGTGCTTGAAAGGACCGAGTCGCGTCCGAAAACCGCGCGCTCGGGCTTCGCCCTCCCCGCGCCGCCTCACCCGGCCTGCGCGCGCCAGCGCAGATGCAGCATCGGCAGGCCCGAAAGGGGGCTGGTTCCGACGCCGACGACGAGGAAGCCCTCGCGCTGATAGAAGCGGCAGGCGCGCGGATTGGCGACGTTGACGTTGAGATCGACGATGCCGGGCGCGCGCCGCTTGGCCTCCTCGATCAGCGCGCGCGCGAGGCCGCCGCCACGTTCCTTCGGCGCGACGCAGAGCTGATCGACGTAGCCGCTGTTCGGATCGACGGTGACGAGGCCGGCGGGGCGCCCATGCGCGTCGAGGCCGACGAGGATCGCCGCGCCCTCCTGCTCGAGCTCAGCCAGACGGCCGACGAACCAATCGCGGCGCGCTTCGAAATCGATCGGCAGCCCGGTCGTCTTCCAGGCGGCGACCCAGAAGTCGGCGACCCCCTCCACATCGGAAGGCTCGAGGGCGCGCAGCATGCTGCGCGGCGTCCTCACCGCTCGGTCAGCTTCAATTCGATGCGGCGGTTGCGCGCCAACGCTTCCTCGTCGGTTCCGGTGTCGATCGGCTGGAATTCGCCGAAGCCGGCGGCGGCCAGGCGAGAGGGGTCGATGCCCTTGGAGACGAGATATTGCACCACCGCGATCGCGCGCGCGGCCGACAATTCCCAGTTGGACTTGAATTGCCCGCCCGAGATCGCCTTGGAGTTGGTGTGGCCGTCGATGCGCAGAATCCAGGGAATGTCGGGGGGAATCTCGCGCTCGAGATCGAGCACTGCGCCGGCCAGGCTGTCGAGCGACTGCCGGCCCGCGGCGCTGACGTCGGCTTTGTCGGATTCGAACAGCACCGAGGACTGGAACACGAAACGGTCGCCGACGACGCGGATGTCCGGCCGCGAGCCGAGGATCTGACGCAGGCGGCCGAAGAAATCCGAGCGGTAGCGCGACAGCTCCTGCACCTTCTGCGCGAGCGCGATATTGAGGCGCTGGCCGAGATCGGCGATCTTGACCTGCGCCTCCTTGTCGGACGTTTGCGAAGCGTCGAGCGCTTCCTGGATCGCCATCAGTTGCTTGCGCAGCGCCGCGATCTGCTGATTGAGAATGTCGACCTGCGCCAACGCGCGCTCGGAAATCTGCTGTTGCGCGGCGAGCGCATCGGTGGCGGCGCTCGCCTTGTCGCTCGCCGCGTCGGCGCTGACGCCGCCCTGCGCGGCCTGGTCGAGCAAGCGCTGCCGCTCGTTCTGCGAGGTTTCGAGCGTCGCCGTAAGCGCGGCGATCTTCGTCTGGTCCTCGCTCTTTTGCGAATGCTCCAGGGCGAGCAGGCTGGTCAACTCTTCAATCTGGCGGTTGAGCTTGGCGAGCGCCGCGTCCTTGCCCGTCACTTCGCGCGACAGGAAGAATTGCGCGAGCATGAAGACCGACAACAGGAAGATGATCACCAGCAGCATCGTCGACAGCGCGTCGACGAAGCCGGGCCAGTAATTGACACTATCAAAGCGGCGGCTGCGCGACAGCGCCATCGCATCACTCCCTCAATCGGCGCCGAGCGCCTTCGCTTCTCACCCGCTCAGTGCGTCTCGCGTTCGCTCACCAGCCGGCGCAGGAGGTTGCGGACGTCGTCCTGCTGGGCGGCTTGCGCCTCGACCCAATCGCGAATTTGTTGCTGCTCGTGGCGCATATGCGCGACCAGCGATTGAATGCTCTCGGCCAGGCTCGCCATCGCCGCGGCGTTCTTGCGCGGGTCGAGCGCGTCGGCGCCGACCGCGGCCTTTTCCGTCGCCGCCTCGGGCGTCGGCGGCGGGCTGGTCTCGACGTGGCTGGCGAGAAAATCCTCGAGCTCGGTGTAGAAGCGGTTCTGCGCCTGCCCGGCCTGAAGGTCGAGAAAGCCCAGGATCAGCGAGCCGGCCAGGCCGAACAGCGACGAAGTGAAGGAAACGCTCATGCCGGCGATCGGCGCCGAAAGGCCGCTCTTGAGGTCGCCGAACATCGTCGACGTATCGGCGCCGGTCTTCATGCTGTCGATGACGCCGCTGATCGAATGGACGGTCTCCAGGAGGCCCCAGAAGGTGCCGAGCAGGCCGAGGAAGACCAACAGGCCGACGAGATAGCGGTTGAGCTCGCGCCCCTCGTCCAGACGCGTGCCCACCGAATCGAGGATGGCGCGGGTCGTTTGCGTCGACAGGCCGCGCGCGCCGGCGCCCGCGTTGAGCATCGTCGCCATCGGGCCGAGCAGACGCGGCGACCCGACGCGGGCCGCCCCCGCCGGCGCGACAAGCGAATTGACCCAGCGAATTTCCCGAAACAATCGGAAAACCTGACGGAAGGCGAACAGCGATCCGATCGCCAGCACGCCGATGATGAGGCCATTGAGCCCGGGATTGGCGTCGAAGGCGAGCGCGATCTGCTTGTAGAGGATCAGCACGACGAAGCCGACCAGAATGAGGAAGGCCGCCATGCCGACAAGGAAGATGCGCGGCGACGTGAGAAGGCGAAGGTCCGAATCAGGCGCCATCGGAAGGGTACCGGTTGTGAGGGGCGGAGCGTGCCTCGCCATCCTAGCAGAAATGAGGCGCGGAACGCCACGATCGTGCGGCCTCGCGCCGCAGAAGGCGATCCCTGGCGGCGCGCGCCTGTCGCGCCCTTCCGCCGGCGGTCAGGCTGGCCCGAGGCCGGCGACGATGGCCTCGACGCGCGCGACTTCGGCGAATTCGTTAGCGAGCGTCGCCAGATGCACCGCGTGCACCGTCGCCGCGGGGATGATCGCGCCGTCGAGACCGGGCTGATCGAAGGCGGCGCAGGCGTCGGCCGCCACGATCAGCCGATAGCCCATGTTCGCGCCGAGGCGCACCGTCGTCGAAACGCACCGGTCGGTCGTCAGGCCGAACGCGACGATCGTCGTCGCCCGCAGTCGGCGCAGCCGCAAGTCGAGGTCGGTGCCAATGAACGCGGCGTTGACGCTCTTCGTCACCAGGGCCTCGCCCGGCTCGGGGGAAAACCCGTCGCGCATGGCGTTGCCGGGAAGGCCCGGCGCGAAAGCAGAGCCGGGCTCGACTGAAGTCATGGCGGACGTGAACGACGATCCGGCCGCTCTTGCGCCAAGCCGCGAGCAGGCGCAACGCTGGTGCGTCGGGGCGCGAGCTGAGCGCCGGACTCCCCGGCGCGTCGAAGCCCCTCTGCATGTCGATCGGCAGCAGGACCGCGTCGGCCGGGATGAGGGCTTTCAAACCGGCCATGAGGGGTCACGCCACCTTCTGCTTGGGCTTCAGCCAGCCGCGGTTGGCGAGGACCTCGGCGATCTGCACGGCGTTGAGCGCGGCGCCTTTGCGCAGATTGTCCGAGACGCACCAAAGGTTGAGGCCGTTTTCGATGGTCGGATCCTCGCGGATGCGCGAGATATAAGTCGCGTCCTCGCCGGCCGCTTCGTGCGGCGTGATGTAGCCGCCCGGCTCGCGCCGGTCGATCACCAGGCATCCCGGCGCCTCGCGCAGGATCTCGCGCGCCTCGTCGGCGCTGATCGGGTTCTCGAACTCGATGTTGACGGCCTCGGAGTGGCTGATGAAGACCGGCACGCGCACGCACGTCGCCGTCAGCTTGATCTTGGGATCGAGGATCTTCTTGGTCTCGACCACCATCTTCCACTCTTCCTTGGTGGCGCCGTCATCCATGAAGACGTCGATTTGCGGAATGACGTTGAAGGCGATGCGCTTGGGAAACTTCTTCGGCTCGACCGGATCGGAGACGAACACGGCGCGCGTCTGCGAAAAGAGCTCGTCCATCGCATCCTTGCCGGCGCCGGACACCGACTGGTAAGTCGAAACCACCACGCGCTTGATGCGCGCCTTGTCGTGCAGCGGCTTCAGCGCGACGACGAGCTGCGCGGTCGAGCAATTGGGATTGGCGATGATGTTCTTGGCGGCGAAATTCTTGGCCGCCTCGGCGTTCACTTCCGGCACCACCAACGGCACCGCCGGGTCCATCCGCCAGACGGAAGAATTGTCGATGACGACGCAGCCCTGCGCGCCGATCCGCGGCGACCATTCCTTCGATACCGCGCCGCCCGCCGACATCAGGCAAATGTCGGTCGAGGAAAAGTCGTAATTCTCGAGCGCCTTGCACTTGAGGACGCGATCGCCGAACGACACCTCCTTGCCGATCGAGCGCGACGACGCCAAGGCGACGACTTCGGAAACGGGAAAGCGCCGCTCGGCGAGAATGGCGAGCATTTCGCGGCCGACATTGCCGGTGGCGCCGACGACCGCGACCCTAAAGCCTTGCATGAGAATTGATCCTTGTGCTGGCGGTTTTCCCCCCGCTTGGCCCGTCAGGGCAGGCTCCTCGACGCCCCGCCGGGGGAGGAACCGGAGCCGAGGCGCAGCTAATGCGTCGCGCCGCCTTTGACGGCGGCGAGCGTTTTGCTCGTGGTTTTCGACACGCGGCGCATCATCGCAAGGGCCCGACAATGGCGCCAAAGGCGCCAAACCGAGCCTGGAAACCACGTCGCGGCGCCGAAGTCAATGCGCGCGAACGGAGCGGAACGGCGCTTCCCGGCTGGCGCGCGTCCCCCGTCGCCCGTTTCCGATTTGGTAAGGTTCGCGCCAGTCTGGCCGTTCAAATTCGAAGGACTTTAATCTGACGCAAGGCCGTCGCCGGAGATCGTAATGACAAAGAGCGTTTCACGCGCGTCGCGCAAGCGGTCCGTCTCCGACGAGGCCGGCGCCTTGCTCCAATCCTGGCAAGGCCTGGGCATTCAGCAGGCGGGAGTCGAGCATTTCCCGCCGCTCGCGAACGCCCCAAAATCCGATCTGCCGTCGATCGTCGCCCGCCTCGACGCCGCCGAGATCGCATCGCGGATCGCGGCTTGGCGGGCAACCAACAAACCGCTCGACGCGTTGTTCCTGCAGCAGACGCCCCCGGCCGACGCGCTCCGGCGGTTCGGTCTGACCCATTGGGCCGCGGGCAATCCGCGAGCCGCCAGCATTGTGCTCGCGACCGCGGCGGCCATCGCGCCCGATGACGCGGCGCTGTGGTTGGACCTCGGCTCCACGCTGCATGCGGCGGGCGATGCGGCCGAAGCGCGGTCGGTCTTCGATCGGACGCTCGCCCTCGACCCGACCTTGGCGCGCGCCTGGTTGGGCCTTGCGCTGGTCGCCAACCAGCTTTCGGACAAGACTCGCGCCGAAGCGGCCTTCAGAGCGGCTTTGACGCACGATCCCAAGCTCGCCGAAGCCGCCTTCGGCCTCGGCCTCCTGTGTTTCGAGCAGAGGCGCTACCCCGAGGCCGTGCGTTATTGGCGCGCGGCGATCGCGGTCGGCTGCCAAAATGCTCTCGTCTACGCGGGGCTTGGACAGGCGCTGTTCTTCACCGGCGATTTCGCCGGCGCCAGCCGCACCCTGGCCAAACAGGTCGCGTCGGGCGTCGCGGACGAGAAACTCATTCAGCGATTCGCTCTGTCGCGGTTCATCGAAACCGTGATCGCGGGCGACATCGAAGCGGCGTTCGCCGCCTATCGGGAGGCCGCCGGCCCCAACGCGGAAGATTCGCAAAGCGTCGCGCGAACCGCCTTTCAGATCCTGAGCGGCTACGGTCATCGCGACGCGGCGCTGCGCCTCGGCCGCTCGCAGGCACAAAATCTCCAAGACGATCCGATCCAGCGTTACCTCCTCGACGCGCTCGCGGGGGAAAAGCACGATCGGGCGCCACGCGACTATCTCGTCGCTTATTTCGACCGTTTCGCCGAGCACTTCGACAGGCAACTCGTCGACGTGCTCGGTTACCAGGTGCCCGAAAAGCTCGCCCAACTCGTCGCCGCAACCGGCAAGCGCCTGCCGCGAGCGGTCGATCTCGGCTGCGGAACGGGCCTGTCCGGCCCACATTTGCGACCCGGCCGATCGCGGCTCGTCGGCGTCGACTTGTCGCCTCGCATGCTCGCCAAGGCGAGAGAGCGGCAAGCCTACGATTCTTTCGTCGAAGCCGATATGATCACATTCCTCGAGGAGACGACGGAACGCTTCGATCTCGTCTTCGCCGCCGACGTGGTCATTTATCTCGGCGAACTCGCGGGCTTTCTTGCCGCCGCCGCGCGCGTGACGCCGCCCGGCGGGCTTGTCGCGTTCAATGTCGAAACGACCTGGGACGCGCCTTATCTCCTGCTTCCCTCGGGCCGGTTCGCTCACGCCGTCGCGGCGCTGCTGCAGAGCGCCTCGCCGTGGTTCACCTTGAGGACCAACCAGCCCGCGGTTCTGCGCTTCGAAGCCAACGCCCGGGTCCACGGCTCGCTCATTCTGCTCGAAAGGCGCGGATCCTAAAAGGCCGTCCGCTCAGCCCTAGCCGTCCACTCCGGCCGCGTGAGGGCCATCATCGTCAGATCGCGGCGGCTTCCGTCCGGCGCGCGGTAGGCCTGCCGCAGCACGCCGTCGCGGGAAAACCCCAGCTTCTCGTAGACGCTTTGCGCGCGCGCGTTATCGGCGAAGCAATCGAGCCAGAAACGGTGCGCGGCCGTATGGGTGAAGACCCACGCGACGACGAGCCCGAGAAACACGCCGCCGAAGCCTTCATTTGGCCGAGCGACGACGATTCTCTTGAGATAGAGATTGTCGTGAGGGTTCTCGAGATCGCGCAGGATGGCGAACGCCGCGATCGCGCCGTCCGCCGCCTCGCCGACGAAATAGGCGTAGTTCGACGACGCCATCATCGCGCGATGCTCGGCTTCCGGCGAGCGGCCGACATAATGCTCGAAGCCGGGCGTACGTTCGATCGCCATGATCGCATTCAAGTCGGCGAGCGCGGCGGGCCGAAGCGTTAGACTGGGGACCATCGCCGGGCCGTCGCTCCAACCTGTTTTAAGAAAGAAATCGCCATTGCGCAGGGCGAAACGATTGTTTATACCCCGCCCCACTCGCGGTCGCGAGGCCTCTTGACGGGGCCCGATGGAGTTGGGCGCTTAGCTCAGCGGTAGAGCACTACCTTGACATGGTAGGGGTCACAGGTTCAATCCCTGTAGCGCCCACCATCTCCATCGCCGACCGGCGCGAGCCGCCCCTCGTTCGTCTCGCCCGCGCGAAGTTGCGCCAACGCGTAGGAGACGAACACGCCCGCCAGCGCGATCGCCATGCCGAACCAGGTCGCCGCATAAGACAAATGATTGTTCGGGAAGTCGACGATCGTTTCGCCGCCCTCGGGCAACGCAGCGGGGTCGGCGCCGGCGTCGGCGTCGATCGTGAACGGCGCGTAGCGAGTGAGGCCCATCGCCCGCGCGATCGCCGCCACGTCGCGCGTGAACCATCGGCCGCGGGCGGGGTCGTCGGCGGGGGTGAACCAGTTGCGCTCCTCGCTCGCTCGCATGAGCCCGGTGACCTGCATCTCTCCGCCGGCGCCGATCGAGGCCGCCTCATCCTTGCGGTCCTCGGGCACGAAGCCGCGATTGACGAGCACCTCCGCCCCGCTCGCCAGCCGCAGCGGCGTCATCACGAGATAGCCGGGACCGCCGTAACGCCCGCGCGGGCTCGATAGGGCGCGAAAGACCAGCGCTTGCCGGCTGGCGTCATAGACGCCGACGAGACGCACATGCCGATATTCGGTGTCCGCGGGCTTGAGCTTCGCCCAATCGGCCTCCGCCGGCAAATCCACCGGCGCCGCGCGAGCGCGCGATTCCACCGCGGCGACCAGCGCGTCCTTCCAGGCGAGGCGCTGCAATTGCCAGACGCCGAGGCCGACGAGAAACGCGACGCCGACGAGACTCGCCAGAGCCGGCGCGACCAACGATCGAACACGCGGATTCATTGGCGATCGAGCCGCCCCGGCGCCGCCTTGTTGGTGTATTGCGCGGCGATCAGGAAACCCTTGAGCGGCCGCAACATGCCCAGGCACACGACCAGCGTCAGCGGCAGGAAGACGACCACATAGACCCAGAACGGCGGTTCGTAGGCGATCTCGACCGCGAGGGCGATTCCGAGCACGATGAAGCCGGCGAAGAGAGTCACCAGCACCGCCGGCCCGTCGCCGGCGTCGGCGAAGGCGTAGTCGAGGCCGCAGACTTCGCAACTGGGCGCCAGCGTGAGAAAGCCGGAAAACATCCGCCCTTCGCCGCACCGCGGGCAACGTCCGGCGAAGCCCGTCACGAACGGCGAGATCGGGGGGTAACGAGGCTCTTCGACGGCCATGGCGAGCGACCCTGCGAGCGGGCGTAGCGGCTTCAATGCGCCGCGCCCTCGATCGGGGCGCCCCAAGAGCCCCAGACGTAAATGCAGCAGAACAGGAACAACCACACGACGTCGACGAAGTGCCAGTACCATGCGGCGAACTCGAAGCCCAAGTGTTGCTGGGGCGTGAACTGGCCAGCGTTGGCGCGCAGCAGGCAAACGAGAAGGAAAATCGTGCCGATGATCACATGCGCGCCATGGAAGCCCGTCGCCATAAAGAACGTCGCGCCGTAGATCGAATTGGCGAACGCGAACGGCGCGTGCGCGTATTCCCACGCCTGCACGCTGGTGAAGGCCAGGCCGAGCAGGATCGTCAGCGTGAGGCCGGTCTTGAGGCCATGGCGGTCTTTGCCCAGCAGCGCATGATGGGCCCAGGTGACGGTCGCGCCGGAGGTGAGCAGGATCAGCGTGTTGAGCAGCGGCAGATTGAGCGAATCGAGCACCTCGGTGCCCTTGGGCGGCCACACGCCCCCGGTGAACGCGACGCGCCCATATTGGATCGTCTCGTTGGTGAACAGCGAAGCGTCGAAGAACGCCCAGAACCAGGCGACGAAGAACATCACTTCCGAGGCGATGAACAGCATCATGCCATAGCGATGGCTGATCTGGACCACGCGCGTGTGATCGCCGGATTCGGCCTCGTGGACGACGTCGAACCACCATGACGCCATGACATAGAGAAGGCCCGCGACGCCGACGCCGAGCAGCGGAACGCCGAAACGGCCGAGCGCCATGTCCTTGCTGTGCATCGACAGGATGAGGCCGACGGCGGTCAGGAAGGCGAAAGCCGCACCGACCACCGGCCATGGGCTCGGATTGACGAGGTGGTAATCGTGATGCGGCTTGGCGTGCGCGTCGGCCATAGTCTTCCCCTATGCGTCGTTCCGACCGGCCTTCGCGCCGGTCGGTCGGCTACGTTTCGCAGGCGCCGCCGAGCGGCGCGTCCTGTTCATAGTTGCGACCTCGCGCCGCTCGGCGCCGGCGCGAGCGCGACCGGTTTCGAAGCGCTCGTCGGCGCGAAGAGCGTATAGGACAGCGTGATCGCGTCGACCTTGTCCATCGTGTGATCCCGCTCGAGGCGCGGATCGAGAAAGAACACCACCGGCAATTCGGCGCTTTCGTTCGGACCCAGGCGCTGCTCGGAAAAGCAGAAGCACGAAATCTTGTCGAACCACGCGCCGGACACTTCGGGCGTCACGTTGTAGACCGCTACCGCGGCGGATTCGCGCGGTTCGCGATTGCGCACGCGAAAGTAAACGGTCGCCGTGGCGCCGGTGCGCACTTTCAGCGAAGCGACTTCCGGCTCGAAACTCCAATCGAGTCCGGGCGCGACATTGGCGTCGAAGCGAACGGTGAGCGTGCGCTCACCCTCGACGCCCGAATTGGCCCTCGCGACCTGGGTTGTTCCGGCGAAACCGGTCGCCTTGCAGAACGCTGCATAGAGCGGCACCGCCGCATAGGCGGCGCCGATCATCGCCACCGCCGCAAACGCCGCGATCGAGCCGATGCGGCGGTTGCTTTGTCGTCGATCCGAAGGCGTGGGAGTCGGCATCGCGCGCCTCACGGCATCGGCCGCAGGGCGCCGGGCCCGAGCTTGACGATGGTGATGGCGTAGAACAGCGCGGCGAGAAACGCGACGCTGAAGCCGACAGCAAAGTTGCGCCGGCGGCGATTGCGCATCTGGTCGGCCGTGAGCGCGAGACCCGAATGCGGCGATTTGTCGTCCATCGCAATCTCCCTCACAGACCCCAGCGCTCGACAAGCCCGAACCCATGCTCGACGGCGAGCAAGGCGACGAGAACGAAGAGATAGACGATCGAGTAGCCGAACATTTGCATCGCCGTCTTGTTGGCCGACGCGCCCTCGCGCGTGCGGTAGACGCGCGCCGCCATGACCACCATGCCGACGCCCGAGACGATCGCCGCCGCGCCATAGAGACGTCCGCCCAGGCCGGTGAGCCAGGGCGCGACGCCGAGCGGCGCCAACAGCAGCGAATAGATCAAGATTTCCAGACGCGTGTGCGCCGGCCCCTTGACGTTGGGCATCATCGGCACGCCGGCGCGCTCGTAATCGCGGGCCTTGACCAACGCCAGCGACCAGAAATGCGGCGGCGTCCAGACGAATATGATGGCGAACAGCAGCAGGCTGTTGAACGTGACGCTGCCGCTCGCCGCGGCGTAGCCGACGACGGGAGGCAAGGCCCCGGCGGCGCCGCCGATCACGATGTTCTGCGGCGTCGAACGCTTCAGCCACATCGTGTAAATGACGACGTAGAAGAAGATCGTGAACGCGAGCAGGCCTGCGGCGAGAAGATTGGCCGCCGCGGCGAGCGTCAGGACCGAAAAGAACGCCAAGGTCAGGCCGAAGGCCAGCGCCTCGCCGGGCTCGACGAGGCCCGAGGGAATCGCGCGCAAGCGCGTCCTCGCCATCAGCGCGTCGATGTCGGCGTCCCACCACATGTTGAGCGCGCCGGCGGCCCCCGCGCCGATCGCGATCGCCAGCAGCGAGGCGAATCCGATGACGGGATGGATGGGATCGGGCGCGCACAGCATGCCGGCCAGGGCGGTCAGGACGACGAGCGACATCACTCTGGGCTTGAGCAACGACACGAATTCGCCCGGCCCCGCGACGTGGCCGGTGGTCGCCGCGTGGAGTCGGGAAATATCTTGGCCAAGCATGCTCATCAGCGTCACTCTGCGACAAGGCGGGACGAGATCAGTGGTCGAGCCCTGCGATGCGCGGCAGGGTTTCGTATTGGTGGAACGGCGGCGGCGACGGCAGCGTCCATTCCAAGGTCGTCGCGCCGACGCCCCAAGGATTGTCGCCCGCCACGCGCTTGCGAGCGAAGGCGTCGTAGACGGTGTAGAGGAAGACGAGCGTCGCCACGCCGCCGACATAGGCGCCGATCGAGGAGACGAAATTCCACTGCCAGTAGGCGTCGGGATAATCGACGTAGCGCCGCGGCATGCCGGCCAGACCGAGGAAATGCTGCGGGAAGAAGGTGACGTTGATGCCGACGAACAACAGCCAAAAATGCAATTTGGCGAGAGTCTCATTGTACATGTAGCCGGTCATCTTCGGGAACCAGTAATAGAACCCGGCGAAGATCGAGAACACCGCGCCGAGCGACATCGTGTAATGGAAGTGCGCGACGACATAGTAGGTCTCGTGCAGCGCGCGATCGACGCCGGCATTGGCGAGCACGACGCCGGTGACGCCGCCGATGGTGAAGACGAGAATGAATCCGATCGCCCACAACATCGGGGCGCGCAGCGAGATCGATCCGCCCCACATCGTCGCGATCCAGGAAAACACCTTCACGCCCGTCGGCACGGCGATGACCATCGTCGCGAAGACGAAGTAGCGCTGCGTGTTCAGCGACAGACCCACCGTGTACATGTGGTGCGCCCAGACGAGGAATCCGACCGCGCCGATCGCCACCATCGCGTAGACCATGCCGAGGTAGCCGAACACCGGCTTGCGCGAGAAGGTCGCGATGATCTGGCTGATGATGCCGAAGCCCGGCAGGATCAGGATGTAGACTTCGGGATGGCCGAAGAACCAAAACAAGTGCTGGAAGAGAAGCGGATCGCCGCCGCCCGCCGGGTTGAAGAAGGTGGTGCCGAAATTGCGGTCGGTCAGCAGCATCGTGATGCCGCCCGCCAAAACCGGCAGCGCCAGAACCAGCAGGAACGCCGTCACCAACACCGACCATACGAACAGCGGCATGCGGTGCATCGTCATGCCCGGCGCCCGCATGTTGAAGATCGTGGTGATGAAATTGATGGCGCCGAGGATCGACGAGGCGCCGGCCAGATGCAGCGACAGAATGACGAAATCCATCGCCGGTCCGGGCGTGCCGACCGTCGACGAGAACGGCGGATAGAGCACCCAGCCGCCGCCGAAGCCGTGCATGCCCGGCGAGCCTTCGACGAACATCGATAGGATGAGCAACGAGAAAGAAGCGGGCAGCAGCCAGAACGAGATGTTGTTCATGCGCGGAAACGCCATGTCGGGCGCTCCGACCAGCAGCGGCACGAACCAATTGCCGAATCCGCCTATCAGCGCCGGCATCACCATGAAGAAGATCATGATGACGCCATGCGCCGTGATGAACACGTTGTACAAGTTCTTGGCGGCGTCGATCGACCCGTCGCCGGCGAGAATCGCCGAGATCACCGGAAAGACCTTGAGGCCCGGGAACATCAATTCCGACCGAATCGCGATGGAGAGCGCGCCGCCGATCAAGCCGGCGATCACGGCGAAGATCAGATAGAGCGTGCCGATATCCTTGTGATTGGTCGAGAAGAGATAGCGGCGCCAGCCGGTGGGGTGGCCGTGGCCGTGATCCGCTTGACCGTCATCGTGAACTGCAGCGTCGGTCGCCATGTGACCCTTCCCTCGATGCCCAATGTTGTTGCGTCAGTCGCAAAATCCTCGCGAGCGCGGCCTCAAGGACGCGCGGGGGCTGCGTCGGCGTTCGCCAATCGGATCGCGCTCGCCGTGGCGGCGAATTTCTTTTTCGAGTCGACGAGCCAAGCCTTGTACTGTTCGTCGCTGACGACTCGGAACGCGATCGGCATGAACGCGTGATCCTTGCCGCAGATTTTCGAGCATTGGCCGTAATAGACGCCCTCTCGATCGGCCTTGAACCACGTTTCGTTGAGGCGGCCTGGAACCGCGTCGATGCGCACGCCGAACGACTGGACGACGAACGAATGAATCACGTCGGTGGCGGTGACCTGAACCCGCACCACCTTGTTGACGGGAACCACTGCCTCGTTGTCGACGGCGAGCAGCCGAATATCGCCGTTCTCCGGCTTCAGGTCGGCATCGTCCTTTATGTAGGAGTCGAAGGAAAAGTCGCCCTGGTCCTTGGGATACGCGTAGGTCCAATGCCATTGCGACGCGGTCACCTTGATGGTCACGTCAGCCGGCGGAATCGTCAGTTGCATCGTCAGCAGCCGGAACGACGGCATGGCGATGATCACCAGAATCATCACCGGCACGATGGTCCAGGCCACTTCGAGCGCGGTGTTGTGGGTAGTCCGCGAAGGCGTCGGATTGGCTTTTTCGTTGAATCTCCAGACAACGAACAGCAGCAGGCCCAGAACGAAGAGGGAAATCAAGACGATCAGCGGCAACAGGATCGCATTGTGAAACCACTGAAGGTAGCGGGCGAGGTCGGTGACGGGCAGCTGAAATCCGATCTGTCCGGGCTCGGCGTGCCCATAGGTTGCAGCCGAGGCGGCCGTTGCCGAGAACAATCCGATCAGAGCGCTCACCGCCCAAGCGGCCATTGGAGGCGACCCGATTCGTCCGTATGCCTTCATTTTCCGCCCCGTTCCCCCTGTGTTGGCCCGAAAAACGCCGTTCTCGGCCTTTCGCAGCGCCCTTGTTGCGTCACTATGCCGCATGGGGTGCGACATCATACCGCATTCTCATGTTTTGCAAAGTGCAAACACGGCGCGACCGTCGTCGCTCGCAGCGTGGGCGCGGCTTGCCAGAGCGGATCGGTTCGCGCCTTGACAGCCACGCCGCTTTTGGTAGGCCATGCCCTCAATCGGCAAACAGACAGCGGTGTTCATGGTTTGGGTCTCTCCCGGCGGCGGGAACGGAGCGGGAAGAGCGACACGGCTGGCCGGCGCCGCGATTCTTGGGTTTTGCGCGTTGGCCCTAGGCCTCGGCGCGACATCGGCGCTGGCCGTGGTCAAGGACAAGCACGGCGCGTGGGAAACGCGCTGTGAAACGCCGCCCGGGGCGTCCACGGAGCAATGCGCGATCGTCCAGAGCGTCGTCGACCAGGACCGGCCCAACATCACCTTGGTCGTCATCGCCCTGAAGACCGCCGACCGCAACAGCCGACTGTTGCGCATCATCGCGCCGCTCGGCGTGCTGATCCCGACCGGCATCGGCTTGAAGCTCGATCAACAAGATTTCGGACGCATGAGTTTTGTGCGCTGCCTGCCCAACGGCTGCGTCGCCGAGGTGACGATCGACGACAAGCTGCTGGAAAAAATGGAGAGCGCGAAAACCGCGACCCTCGTCATCTTCCAAACGCCGGAAGAGGGGATCGGCGTGCCCGCCTCGCTCGACGGCTTCAAGGAAGGTTTCGAGCAATTGCCTTGATCCCGCAGCACCACGACCGGGAATCTTGCTATAAGCGACCAGTCTGTCAGCCGGAGCCTTCACCCATGAATGCGAGCGCCTTTTCCAACCGCCTGCGATTCGTCCTCGTCCTCGGCGCGGCGGGCCTTTGCGGCGCCTGCAGCTCGGTGGAATCCATGATGCCCACTATGGCGCCGTCGACATGGAATGGCGCGACGACGACCCGGAACGCCGACAGGAACGCCGGCCCCACCACTCAGGCGGACAAGGTCGTCACGCTGCCGATGAATTCGGCGGATCTCGATTGCCCCGACGTCGACGTCCAGGACGCCGGCGCGTCCTATCGCGTGGGCGGGGCCGACAACGCCTCGGTTCGCTACCAATTCGACATCGGGCAGACCGCGCGCGAATGCGACCCGCAAGGCGACAATTTCGCCCTCAAGGTCGGCGTTTCCGGCCACCTGCTGATCGGCCCCGCTGGTTCGCCCGGCGCTTTCAGCGCGCCGCTGCAAGTCACCGTAATCAGACAGGCCGACCAAAAGCCGGCCTATTCGAAAGTCTACAAGTTGGAGGTGAACACTGCCGGCGCGGCGGAAGCGCCATTCGCATTCGTATCCGATCCGATCGTCCTGCCGATGAAGCGCTCGGCTTTGGCCGACGATTATTCGATCAGCGTCGGTTTCGGCGCCGCCCAAGCCGTCAAGGTCGCGCCTCAGCACAAGCGCCATCCCGCGAAGCCGAACGACGCGCATTGACAAAGCAGTCGGCTTCGGGCTTGTTCCCCCCGTCAGTTTAAGACACCCAGCGGAAGAGTCCGGAAAGGTTCGTTCTTTCCGGCGCCGAAGGCGCAACCGCCCCGGAAACGCTCAGGCCGATGGACCGTTGGGTGATGACGCTCTGGAAAGCGGCGGGCGCGTCTTTTGCGCCGGCTCACCGACGGGGGTAACCGCCATTCTATGGCGGGAAATCTCTCAGGTCACGAGACAGAGGGGGCGCCGCCGAGAGTTCGAGCGCGCGGAGCGTTCGGGCGATGGGCGGTCGCCCTCTTGCTAGTGGCCGGTGGACCATGTCGGAATCCGCGATCCTGCTGACTCCCCTTCACGCACTGCATGTCGAGCTCGGCGCCCGGATGGCGCCGTTCGCCGGCTATGAAATGCCGATTCAATACGCGCAGGGAATTCTATCAGAACATCTGCAAACGCGCGCAAGCGCCGGATTGTTCGACGTTTCGCACATGGGCCAAGCGCGGCTCGACGGTCCCGACCACGCGACGACGGCGGCGGCGCTCGAACGTCTGTGCCCAGCTGACATCCTCGGGCTCGCCCCCGGGCGGCAGCGTTATACGCAATTTCTCAACGCGGACGGCGGCGTCATCGACGATCTGATGGTCACGCGGCCGCCCGAAGCGGACGGACGCCTCAATCTGGTCGTCAACGCCTCGCGCAAGGCGGTCGATTTCGCGCTCCTCGACGCGGCGTTGCCGGCCGACGTGCGCCTGACGAGGCTCGACCAAGCGGCGCTGATCGCGGTGCAAGGTCCGGCCGCCGCGCGCGCGCTGGCGCGCTTGGCGCCGGGCGGCGAAATCGCGGCGATGGCGTTCATGAGCGCGCGCCCGATTCGTTTTGAAGCGTTCGAAACGCAGGTTTCGCGATCCGGCTACACCGGCGAGGACGGCTTTGAGATTTCTCTTGCGGCGAGCGAGGCCGAAGCCTTCGCGCGCCGCCTGCTGCGCGAAAGCGAAATCGAACCGATCGGCCTCGGCGCGCGCGATTCGCTGCGCCTCGAAGCGGGGCTGTGTCTCTATGGCCACGAACTCGACGAGACGATCGACCCGATCGAAGCGGGCCTCGCCTGGTCGATCCAGAAACGGCGCCGCGTCGAAGGCGGCTTTCCCGGCGCCGGCCGCGTTCAACGAGCGCTCGCCGACGGCCCTTCCCGCCGCCGCGTGGGAATCCGGCTCGAAGGGCGCGCGCCCGCGCGCGAAGGCGCCGATATCCTCAGCCCGTCGGGCGAACCGATCGGCCGGGTGACGTCGGGCGGCTTCGGACCCAGCGTCGGCGCGCCGATCGCCATGGGCTACGTCGCCAGCGCCCACGCCGCGCCTGGGACGCCGCTCGCCCTGATGGTGCGCGGCAAACCGCTCGACGCGCGCGTCGCCCCCCTGCCCTTCCATCCGCACGCCTATTATCGCGGCTGACGATTCACTTCGAAAAAGGAAAAAGAGCCGATGTCGGAAATCCGCTTCACCAAAGACCATGAATATGTGCGCGTCGACGGCGATGTCGGCACGGTTGGGATCAGCGATCATGCGCAGCATCAATTGGGCGATGTAGTCTTCGTCGAATTGCCGGCGCTCGGCGCCAAGTTCGCCAAGGGCGCAGGCGCGGCGGTCGTCGAAAGCGTCAAGGCCGCGAGCGACGTATTCACCCCTGTTTCCGGCGAGGTCGTCGCCGTCAACAGCGAAGTCGACGCCGAACCCGGGCTGATCAATCAGGACGCTCTCGGCCGCGGCTGGATCATGAAGATCAAGCTCGCCGACCCCAAGGAGCTCGAGGCGCTGATGAACCAATCGGACTACGACGCTTTCCTCAAGACTCTTGCGTGATCGGCAATGCGCTATCTCCCGCTCGACGCCACCGACCGCGCCCTGATGCTCGCCAAGATCGGGGCGGCTGACATCGACGCGCTCTTTGCCGACATCCCCGCCGACAAGCGATTGACCGGGCTGCTCGAAATGCCCGGGAGCATGAGCGAGATCGAAGTCGAACGCGCGCTGACGAAGATGGCGGCGCGCAACGTCGCGGCCGGATCGGTCCCGTTTTTCCTCGGCGCCGGCGCCTATCGCCACCACGTTCCCGCGAGCGTTGATCACCTGATCCAGCGATCGGAATTTCTGACCAGCTACACGCCCTATCAGCCCGAAATCGCGCAAGGGACCTTGCACGCGCTGTTCGAATTCCAGACGCAGGTCGCCGCGCTGACCGGGATGGAAGTCGCCAACGCCTCGATGTACGACGGCTCGACCGCCTGCGGCGAGGCGATGCTGATGGCGCATCGCCTGACGCGCCGCAAGAAGGCCGTGCTCTCCGGCGGGCTCCATCCGCAATATTCCGACGTCGCCGCGACGCTCGCCAAGATGGCGGGCGACGAAATCGTGCGGATGCCACTCGACGTTCGCGCGTCGGAGAACATCGCCGCCGCGATCGACGATGCGACGAGCTGCGTGATCGTGCAGACGCCGGACTTCTTCGGCAATTTGCGCGACCTCGCGCCGATCGCCGCCGCCGCCCACGCCAAAGGCGCGCTGCTGATCGCCGTCTTCACCGAAGCGGTTTCGCTCGGCGCAGTGCGCTCGCCCGGCGAGATGGGCGCCGACATCGTCGTCGGCGAAGGCCAGTCGATCGGCAACGCGCTCAATTTCGGCGGCCCCTATCTCGGGCTGTTCGCTGCGCATCTCAAGCACGTGCGGCAAATGCCCGGACGTCTGGCCGGCGAAACCGTGGACGCCGACGGCCGACGCAGTTTCGTGCTGACCCTGTCGACGCGCGAGCAGCACATCCGCCGGGAAAAGGCGACGAGCAACATCTGCACCAACTCGGGCCTCTGCGCGCTCGCGTTCTCGATCCATCTGACCTTGCTCGGCGAGACCGGCCTGCGGCGCCTCGCCAAGGTCAATCACGCCCACGCGGTCGACCTCGCCGAGCGGCTCGGCGCGGTTCCTGGGGTGAGCGTGCTCAACGAGACGTTCTTCAACGAGTTCACCATCCGTACGCCGCGCGACGCCAAGGGTCTGATCGACGATCTCGCGCGGCGCGGCGTGATCGGCGGCCTGCCGGTTTCGCGCCTCGCGCCGAACGCCGGACTCGACGACCTCGTCCTGGTCGCCGCGACGGAACTCGACAGCGCCGCGGATCGCGCGGCTTACGCGGCCGCGTTGGCGCAATGCCTGTGAGCCGCGCGCCTCTCGCCGAATCAAGGAGATATCCATGAACATCCAAGGCCGCCCGACCCGGCCCACGTCGGCGAGCCCCGCGGGCCGCGGCTCTTTCACCGGCAATCGCGCCCTCGACATCGAGGAGGCGCTGATCTTCGAGACCGGAAGGCTGGACGCGAGCGGGGTCGATATCGAAGACCCCGCGCCCTTCGTCTCGCGGCTCGGCGGCCACGCCCGCACCGGCGAGATCGGCCTTCCCGGCCTCACCGAGCCGGAGGCGGTGCGCCACTACGTGCGCCTTTCGCGCAACAATTATTCGATCGACGCCGGGCTCTATCCGCTCGGCTCCTGCACGATGAAGCACAATCCGCGTCTCAACGAGAAAATGGCGCGCCTACCGGGCTTTTGCGACGTTCATCCGCTGCAACCGATCTCCACGGTCCAGGGCGCGCTCGAACTGATCGACGCCCTCGCGCGTCAGCTCCTGACGATGACGGGCATGAACGCGGTCGCGATGTCGCCCAAAGCGGGCGCCCATGGCGAATTGTGCGGCATGATGGCGATCAAGGCCGCGGTCGCGGCGCGCGGCGAAGAAAAGACGCGCCATGTCGTGCTCGTTCCCGATTCCGCGCACGGCACCAATCCGGCCTCGGCGGCGCTGATCGGCTTTTCCGTGCGCGCGGTGCCCGCCGGCCCCGACGGCGTGGTGAGCGCGCAAAGCGTGCGCGCGGCCCTCGGCCCCGACGTCGCCGCGATCATGCTCACCAATCCCAACACCTGCGGCTTGTTCGAGCGCGACATCGTCGCCATCGCCGACGCCATGCACGAGGCCGGCGCCTACTTCTATTGCGACGGCGCGAATTTCAACGCCGTCGTCGGCAAGACCCGGCCCGGCGACCTCGGCGTCGACGTCATGCACATCAACTTGCACAAGACGTTCTCGACGCCGCACGGCGGCGGCGGGCCCGGCGCGGGCCCGGTGGTCTTTTCCGACCGCCTCGCTCCCTTCGCGCCGGTCCCCCATGTCGTCAGGAACGGCGAGGCGCTGGAACTCGTCGAACACGCCGGTAGCCGGGAGTTCGGCCGGATGAGCGCGTTCCATGGCCAGATGGGCATGTTCGTGCGCGCGCTCGCCTTCGTTCTGTCGCACGGCGCCGACGGGCTCAAGCAGGCCTCGGAGGACGCGGTCCTCGCCGCCAACTACGTTCGCGCCTCGCTCAATGATCTGATGAGCGCGCCGTTCGGCGAGCGGGCGTGCATGCACGAGGTGCTGTTCGACGACCGCTGGCTCAAGGACACGGGGCTGACGACGCTCGATTTCGCCAAGGCGATGATCGACGAGGGCTACCACCCGATGACGGTGTATTTTCCGCTGGTCGTTCATGGCGCGATGCTGATCGAGCCGACCGAGTCGGAGTCGAAGGCGAGCCTCGACCTCTTCATCATGACTTTGCGGGATTTGGCGATGAGCGCGCTCGCAGGCGAACGCGAGCGCTTCGTCGAAGCGCCCCGCGAGGCGCCGCGCCGGCGGCTCGACGAAACGCGCGCCGCGCGTCAGCCGGTTCTGCGCTGGACCAAGCCCGCGCCGGCGTGAGCGGGACAAGAATCGACCCGCGCGGCGAGATTGCCGGCTTGGCGCCGCGCGCGCTTGACCGCATACTGCGCCGATAGGGAATCCAATCGGCAGGAGAGGCCGCGCGATGGTCCGGCAGAGAATGGCGCGAATGGGGCTGGCGGTCGTCGCCGGGTTGTTCCTGCTTGCGGCGCCGCTGTTTCTCGCGCCGGTCCACGCGCAGCAAGCGCCGGCGGCCGCCGCGCCAAGCCATGCGACGCCCGCCCCGGCGGCGTCCGCCGTCCCGACGCCGACGGCCCCGGCAGCCGCCGCTCCGACGCCCTCGCCGAGCCCGACGCCGGCCCCCGCGGCGACGCCCGCCCCGGCCCCTTCGCCGTCGGCGAGCCCAACGCCGGCGTCCAGCGCATCGCCCGCCAACCCCGCGGGCGAGAGCGCCTCGATGGGAGAGACGCTGGAACTCACCGCCCGTCCGGCCGCCTACATCGAAGGAAAGGCCAATCGCGACGAGATCTACGGCGCCATCACCGGCTCGATCGCCCAGATCCGTGCGGAAATCGCCAAGGCCGGCCTCAAGCCCGCCGGCCACCCGATCGGGATTTTCCTCGAAGCGGACGACGTCGGCTTCAAGTATCGGGCCGCCGTTCCGCTCGAATCGGTCCCCGCGGGCAAGACCGCGCTTTCCGACGTGGTGAAGCTCGGCCAGACGCCGGTCGGCAAGGCGATGCGCTTCGAACATCGCGGCGCTTACGACGACATCGACGCGACCTACGAGGCGATCACCGCCTATCTCGACGAAAAGGGCATCGACGCGCAAGACATGTTCATTGAAGAGTACCTCAACGACGTCAAGACAACGGACGACCCGAATTTGCAGGTCGACATTTTCGTCCTGCTGAAATGAAAGATGTCGCGGCGGCGGTCGTTTTCGATCTCGACGGCACGCTCACGGATTCAGGGCCCGGCATCGTGCGATCGACGCAATTGGCGATCGAGCGGCTGAACACGGCCGGCGGGCTCGCTTTTCCAGTTCCCGATTTCGCGGAACTGGGCTGGATCGTCGGCCCACCCTTACAAGAAAGCTTCGTCAAGCTCGTCGGCGCCGATCGCGCCCCGACTTTGCTCAGCCTTTATCGCGAACGTTATTCGACGGTCGGCCTGTTCGAGAATTCGCTCTATGAAGGCGTCGTCGAGGCGCTCGACCATCTGACGGCGCGCGAGTATCGCCTGTTCGTCGCGACCTCGAAAGCCGAGCCTTACGCGCGACGCATCCTCGATCACTTCGGCCTGAGCAAGTATTTCAACCAGGTCTACGGCGCCGAAATGGACGGCCGGCGCTCCGACAAGGCCGAATTGCTGAGCTATCTCTTGGGCCGCGAGCGCAACGGCGCGACCCAACGGATCGTCATGATCGGCGACCGGCGGCACGACGCGCTCGGCGCGCGCGCGGTCGGCATTCCCGCGATCGGCGCGCTATGGGGCTATGGCGACGCCGAGGAACTCGCCGCGGCGGGCGCCGACCCGTTGATCGATACGCCGCGACAAATTCCTGCGGCGGTCGCCGCGGTCTTCGCGCGAGCGCCGTAGCGCCGTCGCCTCACGCGTGTCCGACCACCGCCTTGGGTTGATACGGCTCCTCGAGGCGCGCAATCGTCTTGGCGTCGAGTTTCAGCGACAAGGCCGCGATCGCGTCGTCGAGATGATGCGGCTTGGAGGCGCCGACGATCGGCGCGGTCACGTAAGGCTTGGAGAGAACCCAGGCCAACGCCACGATCGCCGGCTTGACGCCGAACTTCTCCGCCGCCTCGCCGACCCGGCGGCGGATCGCCTCGTCCTGGCGCGAGCCGAGGCCGAGCGCTTTGGAGTAGGCGTCGGTCCGCCCGCGCACGGTCGAAGCCCCCTCGCCAACGCCGGAGCCGGCGAGATAGCCGCGCGCCAGCGGCGACCAGGGAATGACCGCGATTCCCTGATCGAGGCAGAACTTCATCATCTCGCGCTCCTCCTCGCGGTAGACGAGATTGTAGAAATTCTGCATCGAGACGAATTCGGCGTCGCGACTCTCCCTCGCAATCGCGATCATGCGCGCGAATTGCCAGGTCCACATCGACGACGCCCCGACATAGAGCGCCTTGCCGGCGCGCACGACGTCGCTCAAGGCCTCGACAGTCTCTTCCATCGGCGTGTCGGGATCGAAGCGATGGATTTGGTAGAGATCGACGTAATCCGTGCCGAGGCGCTTCAGCGAGGCGTCGATCCCCTCCATGATGTGCTTACGCGACAGGCCGCCGGCGTTGGGGCCCGGCCCCATCGGATTGAACACCTTGGTCGCAATGACGACTTCGGAGCGCGTGGCGAACTCCTTCACCGCCCGACCGAGGATTTCCTCGCTGGCGCCGACCGAATACATGTCGGCGGTGTCGAAGAAGTTGATCCCCTTCTCCAACGCCTCGCGAATGAAGGGGCGCGAAGCCTCCTCGTCGAGCACCCAGTCGCGCCATTTCGACGAGCCGTAGGTCATGCAGCCCAGGCACAGCTTCGACACTTTCATGCCGGTCCTGCCAAATCGCACGTAATCCATGTCGGCTCTCCTTATCCCCGCGCTCTTATAGACCGCGTCGGCGGGTCATGCCAAAACCTCGATGCTGGGCGGAGGACGAGCGGCGTGACGACGAAGGGCAAAACGAACGTTGGCGCAAAGCGCGGCCGCTGGGATTTCTGGATCGATCGCGGCGGCACCTTCACCGACGTCATCGGCCGCGATTCCGCCGGCCGGCTGCATGCGCGCAAGCTGCTTTCGGAAAGCCCCGCCTACGCCGACGCCGCCGTGCAGGCGATCCGCGATCACTTGCGTCTTTCGCCCGGCGCGCCGATCCCCAAAGGCGCAATCGGCGTCGTCAAGATGGGCACCACCGTCGCCACCAACGCGCTGCTCGAGCGCCGCGGCGAGCGCACGCTGCTGGTGACGACCAAGGGTTTTCGCGACGCGCTCGAGATCGGCTATCAGGCGCGCCCGAAAATCTTCGCCCGCAACATCGTCAAGCCGGAGCAACTCTATTCCGGCGTCGTCGAAATTGACGAGCGGGTGCTCGCCGACGGAACGGTCGAGGCCGCGCCGGATCTCGAGGCCGTGCGCGCCGAGCTCGCGCGCGCCAAGCGGCAAGGCTACGAAGCCGTCGCGATCGTCTTCATGCACGCCTATCGCTATCCCCGCCACGAGCAAAAGGTCGGAAAGATCGCGCGCGCGCTCGGCTTCGCCCAGGTTTCGGTCAGCCATGAGTGCTCGCCGCTGATCAAATTGGTCGGGCGCGGCGACACCACCGTCGTCGACGCCTATCTCTCGCCGATCCTCGCGCGCTACGTCGCGCGTGTCAGCCAAGCGCTCGACGCCAAGCGGACCGGCGCGCGCGTGATGTTCATGATGTCGTCGGGCGGCCTCACCGCCGCCGAACTGTTCGCCGGCAAGGACGCGATCCTGTCGGGGCCCGCGGGCGGCGTCGTCGCGATGGCTCAGACCGGACGCAGCGCGGGCTTCGGCGAAGTCATCGGCTTCGACATGGGGGGCACCTCGACCGACGTCGCGCATTTCGACGGAACTTACGAACGCGCGTTCGAAACGGAAGTCGCGGGCGTGCGCATGCGCGCGCCGATGATGATGATCCACACCGTCGCGGCCGGCGGCGGCTCGATCCTGCATTTCGACGGCGCGCGCTTTCGCGTCGGCCCGGATTCGGCGGGCGCCGATCCCGGCCCCAAATGCTATCGCCGCGGCGGCCCGCTGGCGATCACCGACGCCAACGTGATGACGGGCAAGCTGATCCCCGACTATTTTCCCAAGATATTCGGCCCCTCGCAGGATCAACCGCTCGATGGCAAAAGCGTGCGCGAAGCGTTCGAGGCGCTCGCGCGCGAAGTCGGCGACGGGCGCAGCGCCGAGGAGGTCGCCGACGGCTTCATCGCCATTGCGGTGGCCAAGATGGCCGAGGCGATCAAGAAGATATCCGTCGCGCGCGGCTACGATGTCACGCGCTATGCGCTCAATTGCTTCGGCGGCGCCGGCGGCCAGCACGCCTGCGACGTCGCCGACGCGCTGGCGATCAAGACGGTCTTGATTCATCCGCTGTCGTCGCTGCTGTCGGCCTACGGCATGGGGCTCGCCGACATCGGCGCCAACCGCAGTCAGGGCGTCGAGGAGCCCTTGAGCGAACAGGCGCTGGCGCGGCTCGCCCCTCTCGTCGAAAGGCTCGGCGACGAAGCGGCAAAGGAAGTCGCAAGCCAAGGCGTCGCGCGCGACGCCGTCAAGCTGCATCCGCGCGCGCAATTGCGCTACGCCGGCTCCGACACCGCGCTCGAAGTCGAATGGCGCTCGCTTCGCGCGATGCGCCGCGCGTTCGAGGCCGCGCACAAAGCGCGTTTCGGCTTCATCGACCGCGCCAAGGCGCTGGTCGTCGAGGCGGTCAACGTCGAGGCGGTCGGCGGCGCGGCGCGCTTCGCCGAGCGCGCACGGCCAATTCCGCCGGCCACAGCGCCTGTCGCCGAGCGCGCCGCAAAATTCTTCTCCAACGGCGCCTGGCGCGAGGCGCAAGTGTTCGTGCGCGCGCATATCCCGCTCGGCGCCCACATCGCCGGCCCGGCGCTGATCATCGAACCGCACCAGACCATCGTCGTCGAACAGGGCTGGCGCGCCGAGGTGACGCCTAGGAATCACGTGGTGCTGCGAAGGGTCGAGGCGGCGGCGCGACGCGACGCGATCGGCGCCAAGGCCGATCCCGTCATGCTGGAGATCTTCAACAATCTCTTCATGTCGATCGCCGAGCAGATGGGCGTGACGCTGCAGAACACCGCTTATTCCGTCAACATCAAAGAGCGGCTCGATTTTTCCTGCGCGGTGTTCGACGCGCAGGGGCGCCTCGTCGCCAACGCGCCGCACATGCCGGTGCACCTGGGCTCGATGGACCGCTCGGTCGAGACGATCATCCGCGCCAACACAGGACGCATCCGTCCCGGCGACGTCTTCGCGCTCAACGCGCCCTACAACGGCGGCACGCATCTGCCCGACATCACCGTGTGCACGCCGGTATTCGACGAAGCGGGCGAGACGATCCTGTTCTGGACCGCCGCGCGCGGCCATCACGCCGACATCGGCGGCATCGCGCCGGGATCGATGAGCCCGCGCGCAATCAGCATCCTGGAGGAAGGCGTCTATATCGACAATTTTCTGCTGGTCGAGCGCGGCCGCTTTCGCGAGTTGGAGCTTTGCGAGTTGCTCGCGACCGGCCCCTACCCCGCGCGCAATCCGCTGCAGAACGTCAACGACCTCAAGGCGCAGATCGCCGCCAACGAGAAGGGCGTGCGGGAACTCAAGCGCATGGTCGAGGCGTTCTCGCTTGCCACCGTGCAGGCTTACATGGGCCACGTCCAGGACAACGCCGCCGAAAGCGTGCGCCGCGTCATCGACCGCCTGAAGGACAGCGAGTTTTCGACAGAGACCGACCAGGGCGCGATCATCAAGGTGAAGATCACGGTCGATCGCGAAAAGCGCGAGGCGACGGTGGACTTCACCGGCACGTCGCCGCAGCAGCCGAACAACTTCAACGCGCCGGAGCCTGTGGCCCGCGCGGCCGTTCTCTACGTCTTCCGCGTCATGGTCGAGGACGAAATCCCGATGAACGCGGGCTGCCTCAGGCCGATCCGCATCCTCATCCCCGAGGGCTCGATGCTCTCGCCCCGCTTCCCCGCGGCGGTGGTCGCCGGCAACGTCGAGACCAGCCAGGCCGTCACCGACACATTGTTCGGCGCACTCGGCGCGCTCGGCTCGGCGCAGGGCACGATGAACAACCTGACCTTCGGCGACGCGCGTTATCAATATTACGAGACGATCTGCTCGGGCGCGCCCGCCGGCTCCGGCTTTGACGGCGCGGCCGCCGTCCACACCCACATGACCAACTCGCGCCTGACCGACCCGGAAGTCCTGGAACAGCGCTTCCCCGTCGTGCTCGAAGACTTCCACATCCGCCGCGGCTCCGGCGGCAAGGGCCAATGGTGCGCCGGCGACGGCACGCTGCGGCGGATTCGCTTCCGCGAGCGCATGGAGCTGGCGCTGCTGACTGGGCGCCGGCGGGTGAAGGCGTTCGGCATGGAAGGCGGCGAGCCCGGCGAGCTGGGGCGCAATGTCGTGCGCCGCAACAACGGGCGGCGCGAGAAACTGCCGGGTTGCGCGCAGACGACGCTGGAGGCGGGCGAGGCGGTGGAGATCGTGACGCCGACGGGCGGGGGGTGGGGGAAGAAGGGGTGAAGGGGGCGGGGCGTTGAGGCGCTGGGCGCCAAAATGGCACTTGTACAACCCGCACGTCAGTTCCAGGTAAAAACGACTATATTTTAAGCAACGGGGCTTTCTCTCAAAAACGAATGTTTTTGAGTGAGAGCCAGACACGGCGTGCTGCGGTTTTTAATCCGCGCGCGAAAGTTAGAGCATTGCCCAGCGACGATGAATCGATTGTGATCGCGGGGTGGATTCCCTCGGCGGGCAAAATGTGAGTTGATCGTGCCTCTGATTCGGGAGGCTTCCATGGTCGGTCGGCCGTATTCCGAAGATTATCGCAGGCGCGTATTGGAGGAGGTGGCGGAGGGGAACTCGCGTCGCGGCGCGGCTCGTCGCTTCAAGGTGGGGGCGTCCTCGGCGATCCGCTGGAAGAAGCGGTTGGACGAGACGGGCAGCGCCGCCCCGGCGCCGCGGGTGGGCAAGAACCGCTCGCCTTTGGAGGCGCACGCGCCTTGGCTATTGGCGCTGATCGCCGGGGAGCCTGATCTGAGCCTGGCGGAGCTGACGCAGCGCGTCCAGGCGGAGCTGGGCCAAAAGACCTCCACCAGCTCGATGGATCGTTTTGTCCAGCGGCACGGGCTCAGCTTCAAAAAAAACTTTGCACGCCTCCGAGCAGGACAGGCCCGACGTGGCTCAGGCGCGTGAAGCCTGGAAGGCGAACCAAGCGGACCTCAATCCCGACAAGCTGGTGTTCATCGACGAGACGGGCGCTTCCACCAAAATGGTCCGCCTGCGCGGACGATGCCGACGCGGCCAGCGGCTGTTGGCCAAGGCGCCCTTCGGACACTGGAAGACCACCACCTTCACCGCCGGCCTGCGGCGCGAAGGGCTGGTCGCGCCCTTTGTTCTGGACGGACCCATGAACGGCGAGGCCTTCCTGGTCTATGTCGAAAAAATACTCGTCCCCGCCCTGCGACCCGACGAGATCGTCGTGATGGACAACCTGCCCGCCCACAAGGTCGCCGGCGTGCGCAAGCTGATCGCCGACGCCGGGGCCGAGATGCGCTTGCTGCCGGCCTACTCGCCCGATCTGAACCCGATCGAAATGGCCTTTTCACAACTCAAGTCGCACCTGCGAAAGGCCGCCGAGCGAACCGTGCCGGCCCTCTGGGACCGCATCGGCCAATGCCTCGACGAAATCACGCCGCAAGCCTGCGCCAACTATTTCGCCGAGGCCGGCTATGCGCCATCTTAAGCGGGCAGTGCTCTAGATGCTTATGTCTCTTCCTATCTGCCGTCCATGAAGCGGTACTTACGAGTTTCCATTGCGAACCACCAGCATCTTGATCTAGGCATACAGCATTGCTGCATTGCTTGCAGATGAATTCGCCATCAACGCCTGGCTTCATCGCGCGTAACCGTATTTCATTCATTTTTCCGGATCGAAATAACTCCTCATAGGATTGCTCGAACAGGTTACCAATTACATTATTGAGAGAGTAATCCATGCAGCAGAGAACAACATCGCCATTAGGCATCATCCCGTTATGATCAAAAAATGGAGTGGAAGCGCACATGACCGGGCGCGCGTGAGTGACCTCTTGCACCAATTGGCCGGCCGAAAAATCTGCGCGCGCGACATTTTCTGCTCTTGACCAGCCGACGAACTTTTTCATTCGGCTATTGAAGACAGAAAGCAGTTCCTCGGATACGCTACCCGTAGCACTCATCGTCATAAACGAGAGCGCTTTGGGATCGTGGTCGCGTTTGAACTTGGCAAAAATGGCTAACGTCTCTAGGTAAGCCTTGGTTAGTTTCCACCCTATCATATTATTATCGTTGTCTGGCAGGTGGATGACCCAGGGCGTTCCGGGCGTGATCCTATCGGCAAAACAATCAAGCAAATACCGAGCATCGTCCGGCAACAATCCCTGTAGTGTTGTGTAAATTGCAACCGGGCGACCCAGTTCAAACGTGTGAACAACCATTTGCGTTGTCGCCGGATTTAACCAAGGTTCTGTCATACCCGAGAAGTCTATTCTGACGTTCGCGGGAATTTTCTCGACGACCAATTTGAACTTCTCGAAGGAAAGCATGCGGTCAGTGTCGCGGCGATAGTTCCTGACGATTTTATCTTGCGGGCAAAACTTGCAAGCGAGAGAACAGCCAATTTTAGTTGTGAATTCCATCGTGGCCATGTCCGGTTCTCTCAGTTCAGCGCCTACGTCAATTCCAAATTCCACAGGCTTGCTGAGTTGTCAAACCATGCCCAAAGCCGCAGCCTGTGCGACCATAGCCCCTTCCGAGCGCTTGGCCTAAGCAAGCAAACTCGTTTCATAAGCTCAGCTTGCTGTTTAAACGCCCTGAGCTGGCATACGATCGCAGCAATGTGACGCTTACCCACATCCCAGCGCATAGAACTCGTCATTCGGCCTTATACGCGCGACATTCGCCACGCGAGAACTCGCCTTTCGCGGTTCGTCGTAAAGGTAGCGAAGAGGGAGCCATTCGTCATCGCCAAGGCGGGCATTACGGGGACGCGATGCGCATTACGGGCATTACGAGGACGCGATACGGATTGCAGAATTTCGCGATCCGTGTCGACGCCCGACTTTCCCGACCACAGCCGCCCTGCCCCTCCCTGCCGGACCCGCGCCGCCAAAGCGCTTTGCGGTTCGAAGGAATTCCGTCACCCTGCCCGCTCCCGCATGCGGACGAGGGGCTAGGGGTTCAAATCTGACGCTTGGCGCCCTTCTGGGTACGACATGCCGCAGATGGATCGAATGCGGCCGGCGCCTCGGGGCAGCGACGCGCAACGCCGAGCGTTCCGATCTGACGCGAAATTAGCGGGCCCCGTCTCGGATCTCGACGAACTCCAGGGCGTCGATCGCCGCGTTCCTTTCATCCTCCATCTGCTTCAGGGAAAGCTCCAACTGCTTGGTGCTGCCCACGCTGCTGCCCATCAGGACCAGCCCGCCAAGCGCAACGGTTATCCCGGCGATCAACCGAACCGGCGTGAAGGTCGCCAGACCAAGCATCAAGCAGATAAGCAACGCTGCGCCGGCGAAGGCGCCCGCGCGTCCTGCTACGACAAGCCTACGGCTGCGCTGGAGCGACTCTCGGAGTTCGTCGATCTGCGCCTCGAGTCGCTCGATCTGCTCGGCTGGCGTCGGTTCCGCTTCGGACATTGAACTCTCGCGGTTACGGCGACACCTTACTAAATGCACTTAATCCGCGCGGCCCGGACTGGCAGTCCCGTCAGCGTACCGCCGACCCACCGCGCCGTCGAACTCGCGCCGCTCGCCGCGCTGTGCAACGTCATGGGTCGGGCGGAATGCGGCGAACAGGATGGGCGATCCGCGGTCGAGCAAACGCCCGCCGTACCGGCTCAATAGCGGCTCGCCCGGCTTCCGCACTTGCGGCGCATGTCCAATTGAGCGAAACGAGGTAAACTCGGTTCGTTGGCGCACGCCCCATGGAAACCTTCGACATCCGCCGCGCCAAGACCCGCCTTTCGCGGCTCGTCGACAAGGCCGCCAAGGGGGAAGCGTTCGTCATCGTCAAGGCGGGCACGCCGCTCGTCAAGGTCGTGCCGTTGGCGGCGCCGGCGCCGCGCGAGTTCAGTCCGATCGGGTTCATGAAGGGGCGCATTCAAGTCCCCGACGACTTCGACCGCATGCACGAAGCCGAGATCGAGCGGTTGTTCCAGGGCGAGGCGTGAAGCTGCTCCTCGACGTGCATCCGCCATTCTTCGCCGGCCGAAAGCGCCAATCCCCCGGCCCCCAAAGGCGCTGGGATAAGGCGCTACCGCCGTCATGCTCGGCCTTGTGCCAAGGCTGTCCGGTTCGATTTTGCTGGCGCCGGCGCACGGCGTTGATTCTAATCATTTCCAGAGTTTGGCGACTCGCTTGGACATGAAAAGGATCAGCGCCGTGCCCCATACGAATACGGTCTTCCGCGACGTTTTGAAACTGCTTCCCTGGTCTGTCTTTGAGCGGCTTGTGGAGAAGCACGGGACCGACGATCTGGTTCGCAGTTTCACGACCAAGCGGCAGCTGTCGGTGCTGCTGTTCGGTCAATTGTCGGGCTCGCATTCGCTGCGCGACATCCAAGCGTCGATGGCGAGCCATCAGGCGCGGCTTTATCATGCGGGCGGCGCCGCTCCGGCGCGCTCGACCTTCGCAGACGCCAACCGCGACCGGGATTCCAGGGTTTTCTCCGGGCTTTTCATGCATATGCTGGGCATGGCGACGCGCGGCCTGCGCCGCAAGATGGGCGATGCGGTGCGGCTGATCGAACTCGACCAGCCTGCATCTGGCGGGCGCAGGGACGCAGTGGGCGCGCTTTTCGGCCGAGGTCTGCGGCGCCAAGGCGCATTTCGTCTACGACCCCGATCTGGGCTGCCCGATCTATCACATGGTCACCGAGGCCACGGTCAACGACATCGTCGCGGCCAAAGCGATGCCGATCGAAGCGGGCGCGACCGATGTCTTCGACCTCGGCTATTACGATTATGGCTGGTGGGCCGCGCTCGACGAGGCGGACTGCCGCATCGTGACGCGGTTCAAGAAGAACACGCCGCTCCTTTCGGCCCGATCCATGCCCGTCGCGCCGGGAACGGGCGTCGTCAGCGATCGAACCGGCTTTCTGCCGGGCCGTCAGGCTAAAAACCGCAAGAATCCGATGCAAGGCGCGGTGCGCGAGGTCGTCGTGACGATGGAGACCGGGGGGACGTTGCGGATTCTGTCCAACGATCTGGACGCGCCCGCCAAAGAAATCTCCGACCTCTACAAGCGGCGCTGGCAAATCGAATTGTTCTTCCGCGTGATGAAGCAAACCTTGAAAATCACCCATTTCATAGGCCGCTCCGAGAACGCCGTGCGCATTCAGATCGCCGTCGCGCTGATCGCCTTTCTGTTGCTGAGCCTTTTGCGAAAGATGGCGCAAGACAATCAAACCCTGCTCGAAACCACGCGACTCGTGCGCGCGAACCTGATGCATCGAAGAGACTTCACCT
>CAVXCA010000053.1:0-45800 GCA_963759955.1 uncultured Alphaproteobacteria bacterium | reverse complement strand
ACTGTCCGGTTCATGATGAGCTCCAGTTTAGGGAGAAGCTGCCGAGAGTTCGCGCGGCGGCGGTTTTTGCGGTTGCTTGAGGCAGGTGAAGTCTCTTCGATGCATCAGGTTCGCGCGCACGAGTCGCGTGGTTTCGAGCAGGGTTTGATTGTCTTGCGCCATCTTTCGCAAAAGGCTCAGCAACAGAAAGGCGATCAGCGCGACGGCGATCTGAATGCGCACGGCGTTCTCGGAGCGGCCTATGAAATGGGTGATTTTCAAGGTTTGCTTCATCACGCGGAAGAACAATTCGATTTGCCAGCGCCGCTTGTAGAGGTCGGAGATTTCTTTGGCGGGCGCGTCCAGATCGTTGGACAGAATCCGCAACGTCCCCCCGGTCTCCATCGTCACGACGACCTCGCGCACCGCGCCTTGCATCGGATTCTTGCGGTTTTTAGCCTGACGGCCCGGCAGAAAGCCGGTTCGATCGCTGACGACGCCCGTTCCCGGCGCGACGGGCATGGATCGGGCCGAAAGGAGCGGCGTGTTCTTCTTGAACCGCGTCACGATGCGGCAGTCCGCCTCGTCGAGCGCGGCCCACCAGCCATAATCGTAATAGCCGAGGTCGAAGACATAGGTCGCGCCCGCTTCGATCGGCATCGCTTTGGCCGCGACGATGTCGTTGACCGTGGCCTCGGTGACCATGTGATAGATCGGGCAGCCCAGATCGGGGTCGTAGACGAAATGCGCCTTGGCGCCGCAGACCTCGGCCGAAAAGCGCGCCCACTGCGTCCCTGCGCCCGCCAGATGCAGGCTGGTCGAGTTGATCAGCCGCACCGCATCGCCCATCTTGCGGCGCAGGCCGCGCGTCGCCATGCCCAGCATATGCATGAAAAGCCCGGAGAAAACCCTGGAATCCCGGTCGCGGTTGGCGTCTGCGAAGGTCGAGCGCGCCGGAGCGGCGCCGCCCGCATGATAAAGCCGCGCCTGATGGCTCGCCATCGACGCTTGGATGTCGCGCAGCGAATGCGAGCCCGACAATTGACCGAACAGCAGCACCGACAGCTGCCGCTTGGTCGTGAAACTGCGAACCAGATCGTCGGTCCCGTGCTTCTCCACAAGCCGCTCAAAGACAGACCAGGGAAGCAGTTTCAAAACGTCGCGGAAGACCGTATTCGTATGGGGCACGGCGCTGATCCTTTTCATGTCCAAGCGAGTCGCCAAACTCTGGAAATGATTAGAATCAACGCCGTGCGCCGGCGCCAGCAAAATCGAACCGGACAGCCTTGGGACGGGCCCGGCCATGACGAGCCCTTGCCCGCAGCGACCGGCGTGCGAAAGCGGCGCCGCACGTTCAGTTGCGCACCGCGGGCGTTTCGACCGGCAGTCCGACGCCGCGCCAGGCCAGATAGACCTCCAGCGCGAGGAATTCGTCGGACAGCGGCTCGTAGGGAACCGCGCGCACGTCGTGCATGCAGCCCTGGAAGCGCTCATGCAAAGGAATCAGCCGCTGATCGCGCAGGCGATAGGTCGGGAAGCCGTTGCTTTGTCCCTGACTCAGCAGATCGGCGCGCATGTGCAGGCCGACACTGGTCTCATGGCACGACGCACAGGAGAGATCGAGTTGGCCGACGCGCTCGTAGTAGAGCTCCTTGCCCTTCTCGAACCAGGGCGCCATCGGCCCGTCGACCTGCACGTTCACCGGCATGCCGCGCGACTGATAGCGCACGTAGGTCGTCATGTCGGTGAGCGCCTGCGATTTGAACGGCCAGGGCGACGCCTTCATCGCGTTGGCGCGGCAGATGTTGATCTGCTGCTCGAGATTGACGGGCTTGCCGAGTGCAGCGCTCCATTTGGGCATCTTGGCGCCGACGCCCTTCATCGATTCCTCGGCCTTGCCGTGGCACGAGGCGCAGGACTTGCCCGCCGCGCCGTCGATCGCGTTCCATTGGTCCGCCGCGCGGTCGATCGCGAGGAACCCCGGGTTCTGCATGTCGTCGTCCTGAAGCGCGCGCGTCTCAGCGGTGCGGAATTGATAGCCCGAATAGATCGTCTTGAAGACGTGGCCCGGCGGCGCCGGAATGCCCTTGAGCGCCTCCTCGGCGCCGGCCAAGCCGACGCCTGCGCACAGAAGGGCGCCCGCGATCGCGAGAGGGAGATTCACCGTGGCGGCTCCTTGCTGGCTCTGCCCTCAGGCTTTCAGCGCGATATGTTCCTGCGCGGTGGTGACGACGTTGTCGTCGTCGACCCACGTGAAGGTGAAGGTTCCCTCCTCGTCCACCTTGGCGAAGAACTCGATGTAGGGATTGGCCGAGATCGCCGTTTCGAGATCGGCCTCGAACACCGGCTTGCCGTTGAACTCGCAAACGAAGCGGTTGATGATCTTGCGCGGAATCAGCTTGCCGTCCGGGCCCTTGCGCTGGCCCGACTCCATGGGATGGGTGATCAGCGTCTTGATCTGAACGATCTCGCCCTTGTCGGCTTCCTTGGGCAATTTGATGCGGGGTTTGTTTTCCGCCATTCGATCCTCCTGTAAGATTTGATTTTGCCAGCCGTTCAGCCGCCGCAGCCGCCGATCGTCACCTTGACGAGTTTTTGATCCATGTAGATCGAGCCGTCGTTCATCTTGGCGAGCGCCGTGACGGTCTGCGTCTGCGCGAGACGGATGCGCAGCGAGGCCTCGGCCTTGCCGGAGATGGGCGAGAACTTGAGCGCCGCCGTCTTGGCGTTCGGATTGCCGTCGGCGACGATGAGCAAGTCCGTGACATAGGATTGCGCCGTCATCGGGCTCGCGATCTTGACGCTGAGCGGCACCGTGTTGCCGTTCTCGGCAATTTCCGGCAGATCGAGCGTGACCGCGCTCTTCAACGGCTCCTTGCCGCCGGCGAACTGCTTGATCAGCTCGGCCGCCTCGGCCTTGGCGTCGGCGAGCGCCGCGCGCGGCAGCGCCGCTCCGGCGGCGAGCGCGGCGGCGAGGGCAAGGCTTTGGCGTCGCGTAAACATCAGCATCGTATTGTCCTTTGCGGCTGGCCGTTTCAGTTGAGGGTCTGGAGGAAGGCGACGACGTCCTCGACCTGCTGGGAGGTCAGGATCGGCTTGCCATCGTATTCGGGCGCTACGCGTTTGAGCCCCACGTTGCGGTGGAAGGCGGGCATGACCGTCCCTGGGAACTTCAGCTTGGCGTTGGAGACGATCAGGCGGAGCTGCGCGGCGGTATAGCGCTGCGCCACGCCGTCAAGCGAGGGAGCGATCTCGCCCTGAAAGTCGATTGCCTTGAGCGCGGGAACCTTGTGGCAAGCGACGCAGTTGCCGAGCTTGCCGGTCACCATGACGATACGGCCGACCGCCGGATTGCCCGGCTGGGAGGTCAGCGGTTCGGGAATGGCGCCGTCGACGACCTTGAGCACGATCGGATCGTCGGCGCGCGCCGCGATCGGCGCGAGAAAAATCGCGCAAGCCGCCATGAAGCCGGCAAAGGCCCGCATCGGCCGTCCCCTCCCTTGTCCATTTCGCCCTGACGCCGGAAATGCGGCGGCGGTGGATGCTGACGTTCGTATATTACGATGTTTCTAGTATGCGGCTGAAAGCTGCGTCAAGTCGTCGCAGGCTCGATTACGAAAACGTGAGCGCGCGCGATCCGCCGCCGCGTCACTTCGGATACGGCACTCTCAGCCCCGCCTCGCGCATGCGGCGCAAGATGTCGAAGTTCATTTCGCTGCGCACGCGATCGGCCGTCACGATGTCGTCGACGAAGCAGATCAATTGGAACTTCAGCGCCCAGTCGGCGAATTCGCTGAACAGCACCAGCGGCGCCGGGATCGACAACACCTGGTCCTGCGCCTTGGCGGCGGCGATGAGCAGCTCGCGCACGGCTTCCGGATCGCTTTCGTAGGCGACGTTCACCGCCACGACGATGCGCCCCGTGCGGTCGGCGTGCATCCAGTTCTTCACCGCGCCGCTGACCAGCGTCGCGTTGGGCACGATCAGCGTGCCCCGGTCGAAAGTCTCGATTTCGGTGGCGCGCGCGTTGATGCGCCGGACGTAGCCCTGCTCGGCGCCGACCACCACCCAGTCGCCGACGCGAATGCCGCGCTCCCAGAGCAGGATGAGGCCGGAGACGAAATTGTTGGCGATCGACTGCAGGCCGAAGCCGATACCGACCGACAGCGCGCCCGCGACGATCGCCAGCTTCTGATAGTCGAGGCCGAGCTGCGCGCCGCTCATCAGCAGCGCGACGAAGACGCCGACATAGCCGACGATCGTGCGGATGGAATTGCTGACCCCCGCGTCGAGCTGCGTGTGCGGGAAATAGCGCGAGCCGAGCCAATTCTGGATCGCGCGCGTCGCCACCATGCCGACGACGAGGACCGCGGCGGCGATGATCAGCGACGATAGGGAGAGCGTCACGCCGCCGATCTTCGCGCCGAAATAGGCGGCGCGAAGCGTCGACGCCAGATCCTGGGAGAGGCCCCAAGGTCCGAGGATCAGCGCGATCACGGCGACGATGATGGCGAGCCGCGCGAAGCCCTGGACGAGCACCACGATCTGTTCGAGCGCGCCGCGCCGCAAGCCGATCATCGTCATCAGGCCATGGCCCATCGCGGCGGTCGGGCGCAGCAACTCCTCGGCGCCCTCCTGCACGATGGCGTCGACCACGAAAAGCGTGGTGGCGAGCATGGCGACGAACATCGTCCGATTGACGAGGAAGGTGGCGAAGGCGATGTAGCCGGCGAGCGTCGCGCCGAGAATGAGGGCGACGAGACTCCACAGGAGGGTGCGGGCGGGCGCCCAGAGTTCGCGCGGCGGCGCGCCGGGCGAAGCGGCCAGGCCCGGCGCGGTGACCAGCCGCAACGTGCGCGCCATCAGAATCGCCACCAGGGCGGCGCCGGCTGCGCGTCCGGCCACCGCGATGTTGAGCGAGGCGACGGCGTCCGCGGCCGGCTCGAGCAGCCGTTCGGCCGCCAGGATCGCCGCGACCGACAACCACAAATGAAACAGCAACGCCGAGACGCGATCGCCGACGTCGAACAGGCGCCAGTTCGCATGGCCCGGGGCCAGCAATCCCCGGCCCAGGGCGTTGCTGACGACGATGATCCGAAGTCCGTCGAGCAGCGCGTCGAGCCCGCCTTGCAGTCGCGGATCGGAAATATCGAACAGGTCGAGCGCGTAAGTGAGGGCTTCCAGCGCGAGCAGCGGCAGAACGGCGAGCACCAGGATCGTCCAGGCGGCGGCGACGGCGCGGCGCAACCGACTGGGCCTCCCCACATCGGGATCGCGCGCGATTACCCGCCGCGCGATCCATTGCACCGGCGCCCACGCCGCCGCGATCGCCAGCGCCACCGCGAGCAGGCCGAGCGCCTGCGCCGCCGTGATCCGCGCCGCCAAGCCGTGAAGCCAATCGCCAAGCAGGGCCCCGAGGGCGGCGAGATCGCTGGGCGTTTCGCGCGCCACCCCCGTCCACAGCAGGGGACTGATCAGGCTCGAAGAGCGAGCGAAGGTTTCGCGCGCGAAGAGATCGCGCCGCGCCGCGCTGATTCGCGCGTTGTTGTCGTCGATCTGCAGCAACATGGCGCGCGCCGAGCGCACGTCGGCGTCGAGGTCGTCGTGCTTTTTCTTTTCGGCGGCCAGTTCCGCGCTCGCCGAATCGCTGAGCGTCGCGTCCTTGGATTTGGGCGTCAACTCGGCGAGCCGCTTGCCCGAAGCCTCGAGGCGCGGAGCGAGGTCGGTGATCACCGCTTGCAGTTCGGCGACGAGCGGATCGCCTTCGGCGCGCAGCCGCACCAGATCGGCGTCGCTGAGATTGTCGGCCTTCAACTGGGATTCGACGTCGGTGAGCGCCGCACGCGCAGTGTCGAGGGTCTGGCGCGTCGTGTCGTCGCTGGCCGCGTGCGCCGCCGGCGCCAGCGCGATCAGCGTCGCGAAAAACAGCAATCGAAAGGCGCGAAGGACGGGCAAATGGCTTCTCGGGAGATGATTCGGCGGGAACGGCGCTTCCCTCGCATCCGACCATGGCCGCCCTGTGGCCGCAACGACGAAACGGCGGCGAACGCGCGATCCGTTCACCTTGGAGCGGGAAAAGGGCTGCGTCCGGCGCGCGGCTTTGTTAAGGAAGCCTCCAAATAGAGGAAAATGCCGTGAACCCGACTCCGCCAGCCCCCCCGGCCGAGGCGCCCAAGTCTCCCGCGTCCACGCCCAGCGCGTCCCCGCTCGACGCGGGCGGGCGTGCGCTCGAACATTTTCTCGCCGCCGGATTTTCGCGCCTCGAGCCGCCGGTGCTGCAACCCGCTTCGGTCTTTCTCGACATGTCCGGCGAGGACATTCGCGGTCGCCTTTACCTCACCAGCGACGCCTCGGGCGCCGAATTGTGCCTGCGCCCGGATTACACCGTTCCCGTCTGCCTCGCCTATCTCGGCTCGGCCGCGGCGGGCCGTCCGGCGCAATACGCCTATCTCGGCCCCGTCTTTCGCGCCCGCGCCGGGCAAAGCGGCGAGATGACCCAGACGGGCCTCGAAAGCTACGGCCGCCCGGACGTCGAAGCCGCCGACGCCGAGATCCTCGCGCTGGCGCTGGAGGCGGCCGAATTGGCGGGGGCCGGACCGTTGAAGGTGCGCCTCGGCGACGCGCGCCTGTTCGACAGCGCGCTCGCCGCGCTCGCCCTGCCGGACCTCTGGCTGCGCCGAATGCGGCGCGGCCTGGCGCGCGGCCGCGCGCTGGAGACGATCGTGAACGGCAACGGCGGGGGCGCGCTCGCTCAGGCCGGCGTTCTGGCCGCGATCGAGAGCGCCGACCACGCCGGCGCCAAGGCGCTCGTCGAAGATCTGCTCGCCATCGCCGGCATCACGGCGGTCGGCGGCCGCAGCGCCGGCGAAATCGCCGATCGCTTTCTCGAGCAGGCCGCGGCGCGCTCGCAGGCCGATGTCAGCGCCGAACAACAGGATGTTTTGCGGCGCTTTCTCGCCATTTCCGGCGACCCCGACGCGGCCTCGCGACAGCTCAGGCAATTGGCGGCGGACGCACGCCTCGATTTGGCCGAGGCGCTCGACTCGTTCGATCAGCGCACCGGATTTCTGGCCGCGCGCGGCCTGCGGATCGAGGAATTCACCTTCTCGGCGGCCTTCGTGCGCGACCTCGACTATTACACCGGCTTCGTCTTCGAGGCGGTCGACGCGGCCCGCCCGGACGCCAAGCCGGCGGTCGGCGGCGGACGCTACGACGGCTTGGCGCGCCGTCTCGGGGCCGCGAGCGACGTGCCCGCCGTCGGCGCCGCCGTCTGGATCGACCGTTTGCCGATCTCGGGAGAGTGCCCATGACCGCCGAAGCTGAAAGCGCCGCCGAGAGCCCGCTCGTCCTCGCGGTGCCGTCCAAAGGGCGGCTGCAGGAAAACGCCGCCGCGTTTTTCGCCCGCGCCGGCCTGGAACTGGTGCAGGGGCGCGGCGCACGCGACTATCGCGGCGCCATCGCCGATCTGCCGGGCGTGGAAGTCGCCTATCTCTCGGCGTCCGAGATCGTCGGCCAGCTCGCCGCCGGCGCCGCCCATTTCGGCGTCACCGGCGAGGATCTGGTGCGCGAGAAGGTCGCCGACGCCGACCAGCGTCTGGCGCTGCTCGCCCCGCTCGGGTTTGGGCGCGCCAATGTCGTCGTCGCCGCGCCGCAAGCCTGGATCGACGTGCGCACCATGGCCGATCTCGAAGACGTCGCGGCGAGCTATCGGGCCCGACGCGGCGAGCGCATGCGCGTGGCCACCAAATACGTCAATCTGACGCGCCGCTTCTTTTCCGAACACGGCGTCGCCGACTACCGCATCGTCGAAAGCCTGGGCGCGACCGAAGGCGCCCCCGCCGCGGGCGCCGCCGAGCTGATCGTCGACATCACCACCACCGGCGCCACGCTCGCCGCCAATGCATTGAAAACGCTCGACGACGGCGTCATTTTGCGCTCCCAGGCGATGCTGGTCGCTTCGTTGCGGGCGCGCTGGACGCCGACCGCGCGGGCCGCCGCGCGCGCCATCCTGATGCGCGTCGCCGCGAGCGAGGACGCGCGAAAGTCGCGCGAAATCCGCGCGCGCCTGCCGACCCCCGCCCATATCGTGGTCGAAAAGGCCTGCGCCATTTTCGACGCCGCGCCGGCCTTCGGCGAGGAGGCCGATCCGCACGGCTTCGTCGCGCTGCATTGCGCGCGCTCCAAGGCCGCGGATCTCGCGGATTGGCTGCTCGCCCAGGGCGCCGAACGGGTCAGCGTCATGGCCCTCGAACAGGTGTTCGACGCCAAGAACGCGCTCTACGAGGCCCTCGAGGCGCGGATCGGGAAATAGCGCCGCGCCGGGTCGGCGGGGCGCCGCCGCCGTCGATCCATGGGGCCTCCATCGTCTTGGTTTGGCCTCATTTTTCCCGCCATTGCGCGGTCCTCGTTTCACCTTTGGCGCGAGATGCGCTAGACGACGCAGGCTCAAGCCAGGGAATCCAAAGAACGTGCGCTATATTTCGACGCGCGGCGAAGCGCCGAAGCTCGGTTTTTCCGAGGCGATGCTCGCAGGCCTCGCTCGCGACGGCGGCCTCTATACGCCGCTGACCACGCCGCGATTGACGCCCGCCGAAATCCGCGCGCTCGCCGGCCTTTCTTACGCGGAGGCGGCGACGCGCCTGATGAGGCCCTTCATCGGGCTCGAGATCGACCACACCGAATTGGCGGCCCTCGCCGAAGACGCCTACGCGGGATTTCGCCACGCGGCGACCGCCCCGCTCGTCCAGCTCGACAACAACCTCTTCCTGCTCGAATTGTTCCATGGCCCGACGCTGGCGTTCAAGGATTTCGCCATGCAATGGCTCGGCCGGCTGATGAACCGCGCGCTGCAGCGGCGCGAGACCCGAGCCACGATCCTCGGCGCGACATCGGGCGACACCGGCGCGGCGGCGATCGAGGCCTTCGGCGGCCAATCGCGGACCGACGTCTTCATCCTCTTTCCGCAGGGGCGCGTCTCCGACGTGCAGCGCCGGCAGATGACGACGGTCGACAAGCCGAACGTCCACGCCATCGCGATCGAGGGAACGTTCGACGACTGCCAGTCGATCGTCAAGGCTCTGTTCAACGATTTGGCCTTCCGCGACGCGATGAAGCTGTCGGGCGTCAACTCGATCAATTGGGCGCGCATCCTCGCTCAGATCGTCTATTACTTCACCAGCGCGGTGGCGCTCGGCGCGCCCGATCGGCGTGTCTCCTTCGCCGTCCCGACAGGCAATTTCGGCGACGTCCTGGCCGGCTTTTACGCCAAGCGCATCGGGCTCTCGATCGATCGGCTGGCGATCGCCACCAACGAGAACGACATTCTCGCCCGGGCGCTGGCGAACGGCGTTTATAAGCCGCTCGGCGTCAAGGCGACGCAATCGCCGTCGATGGACATCCAGGTCTCCTCGAATTTCGAGCGGCTGCTGTTCGAAGCCTACGATCGCGACGCGGGCGCGCTACGCGCGCTGATGGGCTCCCTCAGGCAATCGGGGGAATTCGCCGTCGCGCCGGGGCCGCTGGCGGCGATCCGACGCGATTTCGACGCCTATCGCGTCGACGAAGAGACCTGCACGCAAGAGATCGCCCGCGCCTATCGTTCGAGCGGCGTCGTCATCGATCCGCATACGGCGGTGGGCGTGAACGCAGCGCGCCGCGCGCTGGCGCGCGATCCCGCCACCCCGGTCGTCGCGCTGGCGACCGCGCATCCCGCGAAGTTCCCCGACGCGGTCGAGCGGGCGATCGGCCAGCGTCCGCTCTTGCCGACGCACCTGCGCGACATAGATTCTCGCCAGGAGCGTTTCAGCGTTCTGCCCAATGACGCGGCGGCGGTGGCGCAATTCGTTCGCGATCGCGTGGGGGCGGCGGCTTGAGCGTACGGTTCACAACCCTGCCTTCGGGCCTGCGCGTCGTCACCGACGCGACGCCGCATTTGCGGACGGCCTCGCTCGGCGTCTTCGTCAGCGCGGGCTCGCGGCACGAGTACGACGACGAACACGGCCTCTCGCATCTGCTCGAACACATGGCGTTCAAGGGAACGCGCCGGCGCAGCGCGCGCGAAATCGCCGAGGCGATCGAAAACGCCGGCGGCGATCTCAACGCCGAGACCGGCGTCGAGCAGACCGCTTATTTCGCCCGCGTGCTGGGCGAGGACGTCGACTTGGCGCTCGACGTCATCGCCGACATCCTGACCGAAAGCCGGTTCGACGCCGAGGAGCTCGGCCGCGAGAAGAACGTGATCATCCAGGAGATCGGCGCGGTCGAGGACACGCCCGACGATCTGGTCTTCGACCTCTTCACCGCGGCGGCCTGGCCCGAACAGCCGATCGGTCGACCGATCCTGGGCACGCGCGAAGGCGTCAACGCCTTCGATCGCCGCGCGATCGACACCTATTTGCTGCGCCACTATCGCGCCGGCGCGACGATCGTCGCGGCCGCCGGCGCGATCGAGCACGAACGGATCGTCGCCCGCGCCGAGGCGCTTCTCGCGCGCCTCGGGGCCGAGAGCGCCGAGCCGCCGAGGCCCGCCGCCTATCGCGGCGGCGAAATCCTGGTCAAGAAGAAGCTCGAGCAGACCCATATCGTCGTCGGCTTCGAAGGCCGCGCGATTCAGGCCGCCGATCACGACGCCGCGCATGTCTTCGCCGCCGTCACCGGCGGGGGCATGTCGTCGCGTCTGTTCCAAGAGGTGCGGGAGAAACGCGGCCTCGCCTATACCATCTACGCGTTTCACTGGGCCTATTCGGACGCCGGCCTGTTCGGTTTCTACGCCGGCGCGGCGGCCAAGGACGCGGGCGAGCTGATGGCCGCCGCGCTCGATTGCCTCGGCGAGGCCGCCGAGCGCCTCGACGACGACGAGGTCCGGCGCGCCAAGGCGCAGATGAAGGTCTCGACCTTGACCGCCCTCGAATCGCCGAGCGCGCGCGCGCAGCAGCTGGCGCGCCAGACCTTCGTCTACGGCGGCCCGCTTTCGCTCGAAGACATGCTGGCGCGTATCGACGCGGTCACCGTCGACGACGTTCGCAAGGCGGGCGCAGCTATGCTTAGATCGCCGCCGACCGTCGCCGCGATCGGCGGGGTCGGCAAGGCGCTCGATCGCGTCGAGGTCGCGCGACGCCTAAGGGGAAGTTGAGGGCCGGACATGGCGCTTTTCCGTCTCACCAAGCCCATGGACGCGGAACCGCTGTTGCGCGGCGACGGCGTCATTTTGCGCCCCGCGGTCGGCGGCGACTTTCCCGCCTGGGCGCGCCTGCGCGAGCAGAGCCGGGCGTTCTTGACGCCCTGGGAGCCGATCTGGCCGGACGACGACCTCACCCGCGCCGCCTTCCGCCGGCGCCTGCGCCGTCAGGCCGAGGAAATGGCGCGCGACGAATCCTACGCCTTCCTCATCTTCGACGCGACGTCCGACGAACTTCTCGGCGGGCTCACCCTCGGCGGCATCCGCCGCGGCGTCGCGCAGGCGGCGACGCTCGGCTATTGGATGGGCGCCCCGCACGCCGGCAAGGGACACATGACGCGCGCAGTCGCCGCGGTGGTCCGCTTCGGCTTCGCGACGCTGCGCCTGCATCGCATCGAAGCGGCCTGCATTCCCAACAACGCGCCGTCGATTGCGCTGCTGGAGCGCAACGGCTTCCGTCGCGAAGGGATGGCGCGCGCCTATTTGAAGATCAACGACGCATGGCGCGATCATGTCCTGTTCGCGCTGTTCGAGGGCGAGGCGACGCCCATTGATTGACCTCGTCGACGCCGGTCTGCGTTCATGCGACGCCACGAAGCTCTTCGCGCATCTGCGACGCGCATCGGGCTTGGCGGCTCTCCTCCTGTGGATGGTTCTCGGCTGCGAGGCCGCTTGGGCGGTTCAGTCGGTTCGCGTGCCCGTCGACGCCGACGCGATCGATCTGTCCTCGGCCATCGAGCATTACGGCGCGCAAGGCGACCGCATTCAGGTTTCCACCGCGCCCGGCGCCGACGGCATCGTGCGGCGCATCGAGGTGAGCGCGCTGGAGGCGGGGGCGCAGCCCGCCTGGATCGTTTTCGCGCTCACCAACGATTCGGACGAGCAGCTCACGCGCCTTGTCGTCGCGCCGCATTTCCGCTTCGTCGGCTCCGGCGTGGTGTGGCCCGATCTCGGCTACTCGCGCATCACCACCATCACCGCGAGCCAGGGCAGTCCCCCCGAGCGCGAGGACCATCTCGACGCCGACGTGTTCCGCCTGACGCTCGACCCGGGCACGACCGTCACCTATGTCGCGGAGCTGCGCACGCCGGCGTTGCCGCAGGTCTACCTCTGGGAGCCTGACGCCTACAAAGACAAGGCGGCGAGCCTGACGCTCTACCAGGGCATCCTGATCGGCATCGCCGGGCTGCTCGCGCTGTTCCTCACGATCGTCTTCGTCGTGCGCGGCGCGATGGTCTTTCCCGCCGCCGCCGCGCTCGCCTGGGCAGTGTTCGCCTATGTCTGCATCGACTTCGGTTTTTGGCGCAAGATTTTCGGCTTTGGCGACGAGGCCGAGCGCGTCTGGCGCGCCAGCGTGGAGGCGACGATCGGCGCGACGCTGATCGTCTTCCTGTTCGCCTATCTCAATCTGCGCCGCTGGAACGTGCGTTTCCTCCATATCGGGCTGGTCTGGCTGCTGTTGATGGCGGCCGTCGTCGGCCTTTCCGTCTACAACGCGCCGGTCGCCGCGGGCGTGGCGCGCATTTCGATCGCCACCGTCGCGACGATCGGGTTCTTGCTGATCCTGAGCATGGCGGCGCGCGGTTCCGACCGCGCGGTCATGCTGATTCCAACCTGGTTCCTACTCGTCGTCTGGGTGGGCGCCGCCGGCGCCGCGGCGCTCGGCGTGTTGACCAACGATATGGCCGCGCCCGGCCTCATCGGCGGGTTGGTGCTCATCGTGATGCTGATCGGCTTCACCATCATGCAAAGCGCGTTCTCGGCGACCGGCGGCGTTCGCGTCGGCGGCGCCGACGCCGAACGCCGCGCGCTGGCGATGACCGGATGCGGCGATGCGATTTTCGACTGGAACGTCGGCGCCGACCAGATCTACGTCAGCGCCGAGATCGAAAGCCAGCTCGGCTTGAGACGCGGCGCGCTCGAAGGGCCGGCCGCCGCTTGGCTCGACATTCTTCACCCGCTCGACCGCGACCGCTATTCGGCGGCGCTCGAGGGCGTCCTCCAGCAGAGCTCCGGCCGCATCAATCACGACATCCGCCTGCGCGGCGCGGACGGCCGATATTACAGCTTCGTCTTGAAAGCTCGTCCGGTCGTCAACGCCGAGGGCGAAGTGGTGCGGGTGATCGGCGCGCTTTCCGACGTCACCGAAATCAAGGCCGCGGAGGAGCGCATCCTGCACGATGCGATCCACGACAATTTGACCGGACTGCCCAATCGCGAGCTGTTCTTCGACCGGCTGGGCGCGGCGCTGATCCACGCTCAGCGCCCGGACGCGACGACGTTCGCCGCGCTGGCGATCGACATCGACCGCTTCAAGCAGATCAACGACGCCCTGGGGATGTCGTTCGGCGACTCCGCGCTGTTGACGGTGGCGCGCCGGCTCGGCCGCGAACTCAGGCCCGGCGACACGCTGGCGCGCATCGGCGGCGATCAATTCGGCGTCATCGTGCATCTCGACGGCGGCGAAGAGGAGATCGCGGGGTTCGTCGACTCGCTGCGGGGGCTGATGGCCGCGCCGATCAGCTTCGGCGATCGCGAAATCGCGCTCACGGTCTCCATCGGCGTCGCGCTGTTCGACCCCGCCCTCCACAGCAAAGCCGGCGATTTTTTCGCCGACGCGGAAATCGCCCTCGCCAACGCCAAGAAGACCGGCGGCGACCGCGCCGAGGTCTTCGTCCCGGGCATGCGCGCCGAGCGCTCGAACCGTCTTTCGCTCGCCAACGACCTGCGCCATGCGCTCGACCGCGGCGAATTCACCGTGCTGTTTCAGCCTATCGTGCGTCTCGAGGACCGCACCGTCGCGGGATTCGAGGCGCTGCCGCGCTGGCGTCATCCCCGCCTCGGCCTGCTCGGGCCGGCCGATTTCTATTCGCTCGCCGAGGCGAACGACGCGCTCGTCGACATCGGCGTCTTCGCCATCGAAACGACCGCGCGCGAACTCGCGGCGTGGCAGAAGGCGCTCGAGGTGACGCCGCCGATCTTCGCCAGCATCAGCATCTCGTCGCGCCAGATGCTGGGCCACGACCTTCTCGCCGACGTTCGCACGGCGCTCAACCGCCATTACGTGCTGCGCGGCACGCTGAAACTCGAAATCACCGAGAACCTGGTGATGGAAAACCCGGAATACGCCGTCCAGTTGCTGCGGCGCGTGCGCGAACTGGGCGCCGGCCTCGCGCTCGACGATTTCGGCGCCGGCTACACCTCGCTGAGCCATCTGCAACGCTACCGTTTCGACACGCTCAAGATCGATCCCTCGCTCGTCAAGCCGAACGGCCCGAGCGGACGCCCGGCGATCCTGCGTTCGGTCGTGACGATGGCCCACGACCTCGGCATGGACGTGATCACCGAAGGCGCCGAAACCGAGTCGGACGCGGTCGAACTGTCGCAACTGGGATGCGAATTCGCGCAGGGCTTCGCCTTCGGACAGCCGATGACGGCCGCGGCGGCGCGCAAATTGATGGGCGCGACGCCGCTGTGAACCGGCGCCGCCCTGTGGATGCCGGGGAGAAACCGCGCCGCGCCTTGCCAAGGGGCCAGCGAGCGCCGATCTCAGGACTGGGATGAAATTCTCGACCGCCTTTCTCGACGAAATTCGCGCCCGCGTTCCCGTTTCGCAGGTCGCCGGCGCGCGCGTGCGCCTGAAGAAGGAAGGCCGCGAATGGCGCGGGTTGTCGCCGTTCAACGCGGAGAAGACGCCGTCGTTCTTCGTCAATGATCAGAAGGGCTTCTACCACGACTTCTCCTCGGGCAAGCACGGCGACGTCTTCGCGTTCCTGATCGAGACGGAGGGGCTGAGTTTCCCCGAAGCGGTCGAGCGGCTCGCGGCGATGGCCGGCGTGCCGATGCCGACGCGCACGCGCGAAAGCGAAGAGCGCGACCAGAAGCGCGCGAGTCTGCACGAGGTTCTGGCGCTCGCCGCGCAAATCTTCGAATCGACTCTGCACGAGCCCGTGGGCGCCAAGGCGCGCGGCTATCTCGCGGACCGGCGCATCGACCCGGCGACGCAGCGCCAGTTCGGCCTCGGCTATGCCGCGCCGGACAAATTCGCCTTGCGCGACGCGCTCGCCGGGCGCGGCGTCGCGGCCGAGCAGATGATCGAGACCGGCCTGTTGACCCACGGCGAGGGCATCGCCGTGCCCTACGACCGTTTTCGCGATCGCGTGATGTTCCCGATCCACGACCGTTCGGGCCGGGTGGTGGCGTTCGGCGGACGGGCCCTGGAGTCCGGCGCCAAGGCCAAATACCTCAATTCACCGGAAACGGAGCTTTTCCACAAAGGAAGTCTGCTTTTCAATTACCATCGTGCGCGCAAAGCCGCCCACGAGCGCCAGGAAATCATCGTCGTCGAAGGCTATGTCGATGTGATCGCGATGACCCAGGCGGGCTTCCCGCAGACCGTCGCGACGCTCGGCACCGCCCTGACGCCGGACCATTGCCCGCTGCTGTGGAGCATAGCGAGCGAACCGATCCTGTGTTTCGACGGCGACAAAGCCGGGCACAAAGCGGCGTTCCGCGCCATCGACACCGCGCTGCCGCTGATCGGCGCCGGCAAGAGCCTGCGCTTCGCCATGCTGCCCGAAGGCCAGGATCCCGACGATCTCGCGCGCTCGGGCGGTCCGCAGGCGATCGGCGAAGTGCTGCGCCGAGCCCAGCCGCTGGCGGAAATGCTGTTCCTGAGGGAGACCGAGGGCCAGCGGTTCGACACGCCGGAAAAGCGCGCCGGCTTGGAGCGGCGCCTGCGCGAGCTGACCGGCCAGATCGCCGACGAGACGTTGCGCCGCCATTACGCCGCCGACATGGACCAGCGCCTCACGGCGTTCCTCGGGTTGGCTGGCCCGGCCCCGGCGCGTCGGCCGCCCGAACGCGGCGCGCGCGGCCCGCGGCGCCCGCCCTTCGCCGATCCGGGGCCGCGCGTCGGCATCGCCAGCGCTGCGCTGCCGACGCCGCGCCATCTCGCGCGCCGGCCGCGCGAGGCCCCGCGGGAAATCACGATCCTCGCCATTCTCGTCGGCCATCCCGTTCTGTTGGAGCGGCATTTCGAGGAGGTCGCCGCGCTCGAGATCGCCAGCGCGGGGCTCGCCGCCTTTCGCGACAAATTGCTCGCGCTCCCCGCGCCGGCGGACGGCGCGCCAGAGGCGTGGGCGCAGGCGCTCGATTCGGCGGGCCTGGCGGGCGAACGCGCGCGCATCTTGAGCCTGGCCGCCGGGATGCCGAATTGGTGGTGCCTGCGCGCCGAGGCCGAGACCTCCGACGCCGAGCACGTCCTTCGCCAAACCATGGCCTTGCAACGAAGTTCCGGGGCGCTAAATAGGGAGCTGAAACTGGCCGAGCAGGCGCTCGCCGCCGATCCCACCGAACAGAATCTCGCGAGATTGCTGGACATTAAGGCGAATTTGGCCGATTTGGCGAACGCCGAGGCGGCGATAGAAGGGTTTGGCGACCTTTCGGGGCGCGGGTCGGCGCCGCTTTGAGCGGGCGCGACGGCGGGGCGCAGTTCTAGGGGCGAGCGAAGGTTCCCGGGGGTTAACGCGGGGTTAGTCGCGACGACCGATTTTGAGGAGCGGCGAATCGACCGGCCACCGGGCCGCTCGAGCGTCGGCCTCGTACGTTTGGGATTGAACGGCCCCGTCCAAGCGCCGGGCAAGGGCCAGTGGGTAACTTTCCGCGCCGCGCGCGGACGTAATGGAGACGCCGATATGGCAAGAAACGACGAGCCGAAGGCCGAAGGCGAAGCTGCGGTTGTAGAAGCCGCGGACGGCCCGCTGCTCGATCTGACCGACGCCGCGGTCAAGCGCATGATCAAGATCGCCAAGAAGCGCGGCTGGGTCACCCAGGAAGAACTGAACGCGGTGCTGCCCTCGGAAGAGATTTCCTCCGATCAGATCGAGGACATGAATTCGATGCTCAGCGAAATGGGCATCAACGTCGTCGACAGCGAGGACGCGGAAGAGGCGGAAAAGGAACCCGCCGAGACCCCCGACGAAGAAGAGGCCGAGGGCGGCGAGCTCGTCGAGGCGCCGCGCACGACCGCGGTGGCGACGCGCACGTCCGAACCGGTCGAGCGCACCGACGACCCCGTGCGCATGTACCTGCGCGAAATGGGCTCGGTCGAGCTGCTTTCGCGCGAGGGCGAAATCGCCATCGCCAAGCGCATCGAGGCGGGCCGCGAGGCGATGATCGCGGGCCTGTGCGAGAGTCCGCTGACGTTCCAGGCCATCATCATCTGGCGCGACGAACTCAACGACGCCAAGATTCTGCTGCGCGACATCATCGATCTCGAAGCGACCTACGCCGGCCCGGACGGCAAGAAGACGCCGAAAGTCGACATGACCGCGCCCGGCGCCGCCGAGGCGCTGGCCGCGCAAATCCGCGAACGCATCGCGCCCTCCACCGCGCCGCAGACGCCGCCCGAGGGCTTCGACGGCGAATCGCCCGCCCCGCCCGAAGGGTTCGACGACGACGACGATCTGGAGAACTCCGTCTCGCTCTCCGCGATGGAGGCCGAACTCAAGCCCAAAGTGCTGGAGACCTTCGACCGCGTCGCCGACGCCTACAAGAAGCTGCGCCGGCTGCAGGACCAGAACGTCGAGAACAAGCTCAAGAACGAGACGTTGTCGCCGGCCCAGGAGCGCAAGTACAAGGCGCTGAAGAAGGAGATCGTCGCCGACGTCAAGTCCCTCTCGCTCAACCAGAACCGCATCGACGCGCTGGTCGAGCAGCTCTACGACATCAACAAGCGCCTGATCGGCCTCGACGTGAAGCTGATGCGCCTCGCCGAAACGCATCGCGTCTCGCGCGAGGACTTCCTCAAGAACTATCAGAATTCGGAACTCGATCCGAAATGGCTGCTGCGCGTCTCCAAGCTGGGCTCGCGCGGCTGGAAGGATTTCATCGCCAAGGACAAGGGCCAGATCAAGGAGATCCGCTCCGACATCCAGTCGCTCGCCCAGGAGACCGGCCTCGAGATCCAGGAATTCCGCAAGCTCGTGCAGATGGTGCAGAAGGGCGAGCGCGAAGCGCGTCAGGCCAAAAAGGAAATGGTCGAGGCCAACCTGCGCCTCGTCATCTCGATCGCCAAGAAATACACCAACCGCGGCCTGCAGTTCCTCGACCTCATCCAGGAAGGCAACATCGGCCTGATGAAGGCGGTCGACAAGTTCGAGTACCGCCGCGGCTACAAGTTCTCGACCTACGCGACGTGGTGGATCCGCCAGGCGATCACCCGCAGCATCGCCGATCAAGCAAGAACCATCCGCATCCCCGTGCACATGATCGAGACGATCAACAAGATCGTGCGCACGAGCCGCCAGATGCTGCACGAGATCGGCCGCGAGCCGACGCCCGAGGAGCTCTCGGAAAAGCTCGCCATGCCGCTGGAGAAGGTGCGCAAGGTTCTCAAGATCGCCAAGGAGCCGATCTCTCTCGAGACGCCGATCGGCGACGAGGAGGACAGCCACCTCGGCGACTTCATCGAGGACAAGAACGCGGTGCTGCCGATCGACGCGGCGATTCAGAGCAATCTTCGCGAAACGACGACGCGCGTTCTCGCGTCGTTGACCCCGCGCGAGGAGCGCGTATTGCGCATGCGCTTCGGCATCGGCATGAACACCGACCACACGCTGGAGGAAGTCGGCCAGCAGTTCTCGGTCACCCGCGAACGCATCCGCCAGATCGAAGCCAAGGCGCTGAGGAAGCTCAAGCACCCGAGCCGCAGCCGGAAGCTGAGGAGCTTCTTGGATAATTGAGGGGGGGCGCGGTCCGTCCCCCTACTCCTCGAACCGCTCGCTCGTCCCCTGCCCCTTGCGCGGCGCGATCGAGGCGTCGGGCGGCTGCAAGGGACCTCCCGAGTCGCGGAAGCGGTTGACGATGGGGTAGCGGCGGTCGCGGCCGAAATTCTTCGGGCCGACTTTCACGCCCGGCGCCGACTGCCGGCGCTTGTATTCGGCGAGATAAAGCATCCGCTCGATCTTGCGCACGGTGTCGGGATCGAAGCCTTCGGCGATGATGTCGCCGACGCGCATTTCCTTTTCGACCAGACGCAGCAGGATCGCGTCGAGCATCGGATAGGGCGGCAGCGAGTCCTCGTCCTTCTGGTCCTCGCGCAGTTCCGCCGAGGGCGGGCGGACGATGATGGCGGGCGGGATCGCTTCGCCGTCCGGCCCCTTGGCGCCGACGGGCTTCCAGCGGTTGCGTAAGCTCGCGAGGCGGAAGACCTCCATCTTATAGAGGTCCTTGATCGGATTGAAGCCGCCGTTCATGTCGCCATAGAGCGTCGCGTAGCCGACCGACATTTCCGACTTGTTGCCGGTCGTCACCACCATGGCGCCGAACTTGTTGGAGATCGACATCAGGATGAGGCCGCGCGCGCGGCTCTGGATGTTCTCCTCGGTGATGTCGCGTGGCTTTCCTTCGAACATCGGCGCGAGCGCGCGTTCGACGCCTTCGACCGGCTCGGCGATCGGGACGACGTCGTAGCGAATCCCCAGCGCCTTGGCGCAAGCGGCGGCGTCGCGCAGCGATTCGCCCGAAGTGAAGCGATAGGGCAGCATCACCGCATGGACGCGCGCGGCGCCGAGCGCGTCGACCGCCATCGCCGCGCACAACGCCGAAATCGACACCGCCGGAAAGGCCGAGCACGACGCCGGGAAAGCGGTTGTTGTCGACATAGTCGCGCAGGCCCATCACGCAGGCGGCGTAATCGGCTTCGTCGCCCTCCTCGACGATCTCGCGCGGCCCCTCGACGCAGCGCCAGCCCTTGGCGCTGCGCTGCCAAACCGTGCGCGCGACGCAGGCGCGGAACGCCGGCAATTGAAAGGCGAGCGAACGGTCGGGATTGAGCGCGAACGACGCGCCTTCGAAGACGAGTTCGTCCTGGCCGCCGACCTGATTGAGATAGATGAGCGGCAGGCCGCTTTCGACGACGCGCGAGACGGCGACGTTCTGACGAATCGCGAGCTTGTCGCGCTCGTAAGGGGAGGCGTTGGGAACGAGCAGGATTTCGCCGCCCGTCTCGGCGATGCATTCGACCGGATCGGGGCCCCAGATGTCTTCGCAGATCGGCACGCCGATGCGCACGCCGCGAAACACGATCGGCCCCGGCGCGGGACCCGGCTTGAACACCCGCTTTTCGTCGAACACGCCGTAATTGGGCAGATCGACCTTGAAGCGCACCGCCTCGATCCGCCCGCCGTCGAGCAGCGCCGCGGCGTTGTGCAGCGCGCCGTCCTCGACCCAAGGCAGTCCGACGAGCACGGCCGGCCCGCCGTCGGCGGTCTCGCGCGCGAGGCTCTCGCAGGCGGCGCGGCAGGCCTCCTGGAACGCCGGCTTGAGCACCAGATCCTCGGGCGGATATCCGGCGAGATAGAGCTCGGGCGCCATCACCAGATCCGCGCCGAAGCTCGCGGCCTCGGCGCGCGCCCGGCGCAGACGCTCGAGGTTGCCCTCGATGTCGCCGACGATCGAAGGGATTTGCGCGAGGGCGATGACGAGGCGATCGGCGGGAGCGGGCATGGGCGGCGTCTCGACAAAATTCTTCGGCGCCGAGGAACGGCGCGACCCCTCATCCGTCGCCCCTGCGGGGCGACACCTTCCCCCGCAAGGGGGGGGAAGGAATTCTCGCTGCACGCCTACTCCGCGGCCTCGACCGGGCGCGCCGGCGCGGCGAGGCGTTCGGCCTTGAGCAGTTCGGCGACCAGGAACGCCACCTCGATCGCCTGCTCGGCGTTGAGCCGCGGGTCGCAATAGGTGTGGTAGCGGTTGCGCAAATCGCCTTCGGAGATCGCGCGCGCGCCGCCGGTGCATTCGGTGACGTTTTTGCCGGTCATCTCCAGATGGACGCCGCCAGCGTAGGTCCCCTCGGCGCGGTGAACCGCGAAGAACGAGCGGATTTCCGAGGCGATGCGCTCGGTCGGGCGGGTCTTGTAGCCGGTCGCGGTCTTGATGGTGTTGCCGTGCATCGGATCGCACACCCAGAGAACCTTGCGCCCCTCGCGTTTGACCGCGCGGATCAGCGGCGGCAGCGCGGCCTCGATCTTGTCGGCGCCGAAGCGGCAGATCAGCGTGAGGCGCCCGGGCTCCTGCGCCGGATCGAGCGCGTCGATCAGGCGAATGAGATCGTCGGGCTGCAGCGTGGGTCCGCACTTGAGGCCGATCGGATTGCGAATCCCGCGGCAATATTCGACGTGCGCGCCGCCGAGCTGGCGGGTGCGGTCGCCGATCCACAGCATGTGGCCCGAGGTCGCGTAATAATCGCCCGAGGTCGAGTCGAGCCGCGTCATCGCCTGTTCGTAGCCGAGCAGCAGCGCTTCGTGCGAAGTGTAGAAGTCGGTGGCGCGCAGCTCCGGCTGGGCCTCGGCGTCGAGGCCGATCGCGCGCATGAAGCCGAGCGTCTCGGTGATGCGGTCGGCGACTTCCTGATAGCGCTCCGACTGCGGGCTGTCCTTGACGAAGCCCAGCATCCAACGATGGGCGTTCTCCAGATTGGCGTAGCCGCCGGTGGCGAACGCGCGCAACAGATTAAGCGTCGCCGCCGACTGGCGATAGGCCTCCAATTGCCGGCGCGGATCGGGCGTGCGCGCCTCGGCGGTGAATTCGATGTCGTTGACGATGTCGCCGCGGTAGACGGGCAGGGTGACGCCGCCGATCGTCTCGCTGTTCGACGAGCGCGGCTTCGCGAATTGCCCGGCGACGCGCCCGACCTTGATGATCGGCGAGGCCGCCGCGTAGGTCATCACCACCGCCATCTGGAGGAAGACGCGGAAGAAGTCGCGGATGTTGTCGGCCGAATGTTCGCCGAAGCTCTCGGCGCAATCGCCGCCCTGCAGCAGGAACGCTTCGCCGACCATCGCCTTGCCGAGCGCGCGCTTGAGCTTGCGCGCTTCGCCGGCGAACACCAGCGGCGGATAGCCGGCGAGCTGGCGCTCGACCTCCTTGAGCGCCGCCGCGTCGGCATAGACCGGCGCTTGCTCGATCGGCTTTCCCCTCCAGCTCTCGGGACTCCAGCGGCTCTGGGCCATAATCACTTGCCTCGACTGACAATTCTGCTTGTTCGCGAGCGGCGGCGGGCGCCTGCTCGCGCGCGCCGTCTATACAGGAACGCGCCGGCGATGGCGATATGCCGATTTTCGGCGCCGGAACGAGAAAATTGAGCGCCCCGGGCGCGCATGACGGCGTCTTGCGAGGTCGCGCCCCGCGTCGTGGCGTGCGAGCATGGCGGCCCTGAAGCCAACTCCGATTCGCCCCCTTGAAAACCCTTTCCTCCCTCGCCGCGCTGCTTCTCTCGGTTTTTCTGCTGATCGCCGGCAACAGCCTGATCGGCGTGCTGGCGCCGTTGCGCGCGAGCCTCGACGGGTTCCCCGATCTCGCAATCGGTCTGCTCGGCTCGGTCTATTTCGCCGGCATGCTGGCGGGAACGCTGGCGACGCCGGCGATCGTGCGCCGCGCCGGGCATATCCGCGCCTTTTCGGCGTTCGTCGCTGTCGGGATCGTCGCGGTGATCCTGATGCCGGCCTGGGTTGCGCCGGCGCCGTGGATGGCCGCGCGCGGCGCGCTCGGCTTCGTCTTCGCCGGGATTTATGCGGTCGTCGAATCCTGGATCAACGCCAAGGCGAGCAACGCCAACCGCGGCGCGCTCTATGGCGTCTATCAGATCGTCAATTTCGCCGCCTCGGCCGGCGGCCAATTGCTGCTGAGCCTGTTCGCGCCGGCCTCGTTCCTCGCCTTCACCGTCAGCGGCGCGCTGCTGGCGCTGGCGATCGTGCCGCTGACGATGACCAGCGTCGATCCGCCCGCCCAGCCCAAGTACGTGCGGCTGCGCCTGCGCTGGCTGATCCGGCTGGCGCCGGTTTCGGCGTTCGGCGCGCTCGCGGCGGGCGCGGCCAACGGCGCGGCGTTCGCGCTCGGCCCGGTCTACGCCTTGGGGATCGGCCTGAAGCCGGCGGCCGTGCCCCTCTTTACCGCGGCGATCGTCGCCGGTTCGGCGCTCGGCGTCTATCCCGCCGGCTTCCTCTCCGATCGGATGGACCGCCGCTTGATCATCGTCGTCGCGATGACGACCGGGGCGGCGTTCGAGGCCGTGCTCGCCAGCTTCCGGCTCGCCGGCGCGCCGCTCATCGTCATGGGATTCCTGGTCGGCGTCACCACCTACACGCTCTACACGCTCGCGACTTCGCACGCCAACGATCGCGCCAAACCGTCCGAGATGGTGCTGATCTCGGCCGGGCTGCTGTTCATCTATTGCATCGGGGCGATCGTCGCGCCGGCGCTGGCGTCGCTATTGATGCGGCAGTTCGGCCCGTCGGCGCTGTTCGCGCAAAGCGCGCTCGTGCACGCGGCGATCGCGGCGTTCGCGCTTTGGCGCCTCGTCAGCGAACCGCGCGCCCCGGCCAGGACGTCAGGCGCTATTCCTTGACGATGGAGATGTCGGGCGCGGCGGGGTTCTTCATGCCCACCACATGGTACCCGGCGTCGACGTGCAGGATTTCGCCGGTGACGCCGCGCGACATCGGCGACATCAGATAGACCGCGGTTTCGCCGACCTCCTCGATGGTGACGGTGCGGCGCAGCGGCGCGTTCAGCTCGTTCCAGCGCAGGATGTAGCGGAAGTCGCCGATGCCGGAGGCGGCCAGGGTCTTGATCGGCCCGGCGGAAATGGCGTTGACGCGGATCGACTTCTCGCCGAGATCGGCGGCCAGATACCGCACGCTCGCTTCCAGAGCGGCTTTGGCGACGCCCATCACGTTATAGTGCGGCATCCATTTCTCGGCGCCGTAATAGGTCAGGGTCAACAACGAGCCGCCGTTCCTCATCAGCTTCTCTGCGCGCTGCGCGATCGCGGTGAAGGAGTAGCAGGAGATGGCGAGCGATTTGGTGAAGTTGCCTTCGCTGGTGTCGACGTAGCGGCCGGTCAATTCGTCCTTGTCGGAAAAAGCGATGCAATGGACGACGAAGTCCAGCCCGCCCCACAGCCTCTGCGCCTCGGCGAAGACCGCGTCGATGGTCGCGCCGTCAGTGACGTCGCAATGGCCGAGAACGTGCGCGCCCAACTCCTGCGCGAGGGGCCGAACGCGCTTTTCCAGCGCCTCGCCCTGATAGGTCAGCGCGATCTCGGCGCCGGCGGCGTGCGCGGCCTTGGCGATGCCCCAGGCGATCGAACGACTATTGGCGACGCCGAGAACGACGCCGCGCAGCCCTCGCATGACGCCGCCTTCACCGGATCCGTTCGAACCTTCCTGCGCCATCGAGACCTCTTTGTTCCGTCCCGCCCCCGCCGGCCGGGAGCGGCAAAGCGTCATCCCTTAGCGTCGGAGGCCGCGCATGGGAAGGGTCCGCTTCGCTCCGGCCTGTCACAAAATGTGTGAAAGCGCTCACAAATCCCCTTGGAACGACCAAACGTTCGGAATAGACTTATTAATATTAACTTGCGCTAACGGATCTTGCCGTCGTGTCTTCGAGCCGGGAGTGGTGTGACGACGCGGGCGCCATGCGGCGCTTCGGGCTGGCGCTCGTGCGCGACGACCGGTTCGTGTGTGACGACGCTTCGGCCGCCGCGCTGGTCGAGAAGCTGTTTCGTCAGGCGTCGCTGACCCTGATCGACGATCCCGCGAGCGATCTGCGAAGCGCGCGGGTGAAGGCCTTCGCGCAGTTCATTCGGCTCTACCGGCGCCACGTTCGCCGCCTCGCGGCGGACGAGGCCGACGGGGGCTGGATCGAGGCGTCCGCGTCGCACGGGCGGGCCAACGCATCGGTGACGTCAGGCGTGCGCAATCTGCCGCTCGAACTGCGCGAGGCGCTGCTGCTGGTCGTCCTGGTAGGGTTCTCCCATCGCGAAGCGGCCGGCGCGCTCGACATTCCCTTGGCCGCGGTCGTCGAGCGCCTGGGCCGCGCGCGCGCGCGCATTTGCACGCATATCGACGCGGCGCACGAATCGGCGCCGAAGGGGGCGGCCTGGCCGAGCGCCGCGCATCTGCGGATCGTCAAGTGAAACGGCCGGTCGAAACGGCCGAGGTTTTCGCCTATGTCGACAATTGCCTCGACCCGGACGAGCGGCGAGCTTTCGAAGCGCGATTGCGCGAAAACGCGGAGTTGAAGCGTCAGGTCGCAAAGTGGGAGTCGCAAAACCAGGCGATCCGCGCCGCTTACGGCGCCACAGCCTCGGCCCGCCCCGCCATAGACCTGGGACGAAATTCGAACGAGAACGTTCCGGCGTGGATGGTCGCGGCGATGCAATCGCGGCGAAACGCCGCCGCGCCGCGCGCCAACGCCGAGGCGCGTTCAAAACCGTCGCGCTCCGCCGCCGCGCCAGACGCGCAGACGCGGTCGGCCGCCCCGCCGGCGCGGCGGTTCCTCGCCGGCCCGCGCGTCGCGGCGCTGGCGGCGATTCTGCTCGTCGTCAGCGCGCCTAGCGGCCCGAAGCGCCCGCAGGGCGAATTGATCGACGCGGGCCTCTCCGCCTACCGCGCGTTTGCGACGGGCGCCGACGTGCCGGTCGAATTTCGCGCCGGCGATCCGGACGCGCTGACGAAATGGCTCGCGCCGCAGTTCCCCCGAGGGATCGTCGTTCCCAGAATTTCTTCGGACGAACTGACGCTGCTGGGCGCGCGCATTGCGCCGGGGACGACGACGAGCGCCGCGTTTCTCGTCTATGAGAATCGGCGAGGCGAACGCGTCGGCCTGCTGATCGAGCCCCTCGACGCCCCCGCGCCGTCGCGCCCGACCTTGCGGGAATCGGGCGGGATCAGCGTCGCCGCCTGGACCGACGCCGGCGAAGGGTTCGCCGCCGCCGGATCGGACCCTGAAGAGGTCGCCGCGCTGACGCGTCTTATCGAGCGAACGCCCGCGCCGCGTTAGAGCGCGTCTCGAAAAAGTGGGGACCGGTTTTCCGATAAGGACGCGCTCCACGAAGAACTCGGAGCCGATCCCGACGCCAACGAAGCGGGATCGGCTCTATCGCCGGTAGCGCGCCTCTAGAAGCTCGAACACCGCGCGCGCGGCCTGAACTTCGCCGCCCTGCGGCCCGTGGGCGCGCGGCTTGGGGTTCCAGGCGTAGATGTCGAAATGCGCCCAGGCCTTCGCAGCCGAGACGAAACGGGCGAGGAACAGCGCCGCCGTCACCGACCCGGCGAAGCTGCCGCTCGGGGCGTTGTCGAGGTCGGCGACCTTGCTCTCCAGCATCGCGTCGTAGGGGCGCCACAACGGTAAGCGCCAGAGCGGATCGCTCACGCGCGCCGCGCTCCCGGCGATCTCGGCGGCGAGCGCTTCGTCGTCGGTGTAGAACGGCGGCAGGTCGGGGCCGAGGGCGACGCGCGCCGCGCCGGTCAGCGTCGCGAAATCGAACATGAGGTCCGGCGCCTCTTCGTCGGCGAGCGCCAGCGCGTCGGCGAGAATGAGCCGCCCCTCGGCATCGGTGTTGCCGATCTCCACCGTCAACCCCTTGCGGCTGCGCAACACGTCGCCGGGGCGCATCGCATCGGCCGAAATCGCGTTCTCGACGATCGGAACGATCACACGCAGGCGCACGTCGAGGCCGGACTGCATGACGAGGCGGGCGAGGCAAAGCGCGGCGGCGGCGCCGCCCATGTCCTTCTTCATCAGCAGCATGCCGCTCGACGGCTTGATGTCGAGGCCGCCCGAATCGAATGCGACGCCCTTGCCGACCAGCGTCACCTTCGGCGCGTCGGCGCGCCCCCACACGAAGTCGACCAGGCGCGGCGCCTCGGCGCTGGCGCGGCCCACGGCGTGGATCAACGGCAGATTGCGCTCGAGCAGCGACGAGCCGCGCGTCACTTCCATGCTGGCGCCGAATTCTTCGGCGAGGCGCTCGGCTTCGTGCTCCAGCGCCGCCGGCCCGAGGTCGTTGGCGGGCGTATTGACGAGGTCGCGGCCGAAGGCGACCGCCGCGGCGATGCGCTCGATGCGCGTCGCCTCGACGCCCTCGGGCGCGACGAGGCTCGGCCGGGGCCTCGGATCGGCGTGGTAGCGCTCGAACCGATAGAGCCCGAGCAGGAACGCCAGCGCCGCGAGTTCGGGCTCGTGCGGCGCGTTGGCGAAGCGGTAGGTCCCTTGGGGAAGCGCGCTCGCCAGCGCCCCCGGCGCCATCGGGTCGCGCCCCTTCGCGTCTTTGTCGGCAAGGCCGAACAGGACGCCGGCGAGGCCGCCCTCGGCGTCGGGCAGCCATTGCACGCGCCCCGCCTTCGGCTCGAAGCCGCAGGCGTCGGCGAAACGCGCGGCGCCGCCGCCGATCGTCTTGCGCAGTTCGTCCCAATTTTCGGGGGTCGCGAACCAGACGGGAACGGCGTCGGGCGAGGGCGGGGCGAAAGAGGCGAGCAAGGCGCGAAATTCCCATGCGATTCGATTGGCCGGATCGATCATGACGGCGCCCCCGGCGGTGGTCGAGTCCCGAGATGACGCGTTAACGATCCGTTAGCGTTAACGATTTATTGCTTTTCTGAGAAGCCAGCGCAATGGGCCCCTTCATGCCGCTCGTCCCCGATTTCCGCCCTGTTCCGCGATGGTTGAGCGCTGTCGCCATCCTCGCCCTGGTCGCCGCCGCGGCGCCGCTGGGCGGGTGCGTCGACATGGGCGACGTTACCGGGTCGATCGCCAGCACGCAGCAAGCCTTGCCGACCAGCGACGCGGCGCTGCGCGCCTACGCCGACGATTGGGGCAAGCGATACGACAGCAATCCCGGCGGGAAAGTCGTCTCGATCAACTACGCGCGGGCGCTGCGCGCCTTGACGCGCTACGACGAAGCGACCGCGGTGATGCAGGCCGCGGCGGTCAAGTCGCCGAAGGATTACGAAGTGCTCGGCGCCTACGGCAAGGCGCTCGCCGACGATGGACAGCTCGAACAAGCCAAGGACGTGCTGTCGCGCTCTTACGCCCCCGAACGGCCGGACTGGACGATCATGTCGGTGCAAGGCTCGGTCGCCGACCGGCTCGGCGATCACGAGACCGCGCAGAATTTCTATCGCGACGCCCTCAAGATCGCGCCTGGCGAGCCGACCGTGCTCACCAACCTCGGCCTTTCCTACGCGCTGACCAAGCAATTGCCGCTCGCCGAGGACGCGTTGCGTCAGGCGTGCGCCAACCCGCACGCCGACGCGCGGATGCGCAACAATTTCGCGCTGATCCTCGCGCTCGAAGGCAAGTTCGCCGAGGCCGAGCAAGTCAGCCGCCAGGACATGTCGGCGCAGGCCGCCAGCGCCAACGTGCAGGCGATCCGGCAGATGATCGCGCAAAGCGATTCCTGGCGCGATCTGCAGACTGGCGCAAAGGTGAACCGCCCCAAGAAGTCGTCGGGCCCCGCCGCCGCGCCGCTCGCCCCCGATCAGCCCGCGGGTTAGCCGCCTGCGGCGAGGCGTGATAACGCTCTTGGATGAATTGCTCGCTGGCTGATGGCCGCCGGACGAGGGCCTGCGCGCACCCCCGAACCTTTCAAGCGGAATCAGTTTGACCCCTTCCTTTCTCGCGCTGCTCGCGTTCGTCGGCTTCGTCGCCGGTTTCGTCGACGCGATCGCCGGCGGCGGCGGTCTGGTGACCGTGCCCGCGCTCGCGCTCGCCGGGCTCGATCCGGTGGCGGTCGTGGCGACCAACAAGCTCGCGGGAACCTTCGGCTCGGGCTCGGCGACGTTCGCCTTCGCGCGAGCCGGCAAGATCGATCTGAAGACGATGGCCGAGCCGGCGCTCGCCGCGCTCGTCGGCTCCGTGGCGGGCGCGCTCGCGCTGCCCTATGCGCCGCGCGAGGCGCTGGCGATCGCGCTGCCGTTCGTGCTGGTCGCCGTCGCGCTCTATTTCGCTCTTGCGCCGCCGATGGGCGAGAGCCTCAGCAAAGCGCGCCTCAGCCCGCGCCTCTACGCCCTCACCCTGGCGCCGACGATCGGCTTCTACGATGGCGTCTTCGGCCCCGGCTCCGGCTCGTTCTACATGATCGGATTCCTCGCGCTGGCGGGCTTCGGCCTGATCGGCGCCATCGCCAGCGCCCGCATCGCCAATTTCGGCTCCAACGCCGGCTCGCTCGCGGTCTACGCGCTCAGCGGCCATATCTGGCTGGCGCCGGGGCTGGCGATGGGCGCGGGCGCGCTGTTGGGCGCGCGCCTGGGCGCGCATTCGGCGCTGAGGGCCGGCGCGCGGCTGGTGCGGCCGTTGATCGTCCTCGTCAGTTGCGCGATGGCGCTGCGGCTGGCGACAGTTCCCGGCGCGCCGCTGCGCGAATGGCTCGAACCCATGCTGCGCGGCGCGATCGGCGGTTGACGGCGCGCGGCGCGAATGCTTATAAGCGCGGCCAACAGGCTGGGCCGCAACCCGGCCTGATCGGTTTTGAGCGAACGCGCGTTTCTCTACCGCGATTCGCAGGCAAGGAAACGAGTTCATGGCCAATACCAAGTCGGCGCAGAAGGCCGTCCGCAAGATCGCCCGCCGCACCGCGGTCAACAAGTCGCGCCGCAGCCAGATGCGCACCTACGTGCGCAAGGTCGAAGAGGCGATCGCCTCCAAGGACGCCGCCGCCGCGGCCGAGGCGCTGCGCGGCGCCGAGCCGCTGGTCGCGCGCGCCGCCCAGAAGGGCATCCTGCACAAGAACACCGCGTCGCGGAAAATCTCGCGCCTCGCCAAGCGCGTCAAGGCGCTCGCCGGCTAAAGGCCAAACGCCGGCGCGCGCGAGGCATCGCTCGAAATGACCGACCAGCCGCCCGACCGCCTCAGCGTCGATCCGACCAGCCCCTATTACGACGAGGCGGCGATGAGCCGCGGCGTCGGCATCCGCTTCAAGGGCCGGGAGCGCAACGACGTCGAGGAATATTGCGTCAGCGAAAACTGGATTCGCGCGCCGGTCGGCAAGACCCGCGACCGCAAGGGCAATCTACTGACGATCAAGCTGACGGGCCCGGTCGAGCCCTTTTATCTCACGCCCGCGAGCACGCCCCCGAGCGAATAGCCGCTTGAAGCAAGTCGCAACGACAGGGGAGCCGCAGGCGCCGACGGCCCGGCCGAGCGAACTGACGCGCAGCGCTTGGGGAAGGACCGGCCGACCTTGGACGCAGGAAAGTGAAATCTGCGCGTTAGGCGCCGAATTGCAGGCCTTCGCAGGGAGGATGCGGGGCGCGGGACGACGAAAGGGACCGCTGCGACCAGGGCGGGCGCGCAGAGGCTGAATTGGGGTATTCGTATCCCCGTTAGGCCCAGAAGTCGCGTTGCAACGCCGCCGCCTCGCCCTCGAGCAGCGGGCCGACGACGTCGACGGCGCGCCGACCCGCGGCGAACACGACACGGCAGGGCAGATCGAGCGTCGGGTTCTCGCCGTGCGCGCCGGTCATCGCCTTCAGGCTCTTTTCGCTCTGGCCGTAGACGACGCGCCCGATCCCGGCCCAGTAGATCGCGCCCGAGCACATCGCGCAGGGCTCCGCCGACGAATAGAGCGTGCAGCGCGCGAGAAACGCCGGATCGTGGGTTTTGGACGCCCAAGTCGCGAGCAGCCGCTCGGCGTGGGCGGTCATGTCGCCGCCTTCCGAATTGTAGCCGTTCCCCTGCTCCCGGAGAATCGCGCCGTCGGGACCGACCAGCAGCGCGCCGAAGGGATGATCGCCATGCTCGCGCGAGCGGCGCGCGACGTCGAAGGAGCGGCGCAGGAAGGCCTCGTGGTCGAGCGCGGGAAGCGCGGGCGGTGGCGCGGCGGCCGTGGAATCCATCGTCGTCCGCTCCCTTGTCTTCGAGGCTCGCGCCTGGGCCGTGGGCGCATCGTAGGCGAGGCCGGATGGCGCGGCAACGCGATCGCAAGAGCGAACGAAAGAAGGCGTTAAGACTTTGTAAGGGATGCTCGATCGCGAAGCGTCTGGCTTGGCCATCGCGAACGCGGAAAATTTACCGCCGCGCGGCATTGTCCCTTTCGCGCCGAGCGGAGGTCGTCGAGCCGATCGCCGACCGCAAGGTCATGGGAAGACCCCCGATGAGCGTCGTTTTGAAAAGCTCCTTGTTCGACGAACCCGCCGCCGCGGACGCCAAAGCGGCGCCGAAGCGGTTCAGATTCGCCGCGACGTTCGTAATCGATATTGCGTTCTCGCTGCTCTTCGTCGCCGCCGTCGTTCCCGTCTGGCGAAGCGAAATGGACCTCGGCCTCGTGATGGCGCCGACCTTCCTCCTCGGCGTGCTGATTCTGCTTTGCTACGTCGGCAAGGTTCTCGTCATCGCCCATCTCGACAAGGCCGGCGGCGACGCCCGCACTTATGTGAAGTCGTCGGCGTTGGTCACCGACGGGCCATACGCCTGGTCGCGCAATCCGACCTATCTCTTGGCGATGATCCAGTTTCTGCTGTGGGCGGCGCTGGCGTTCTATCTGCAGGCGTTCGCGCCGTGGCGCCCCCTGATGCTCGCGGCGGCGATTCTTCTTCCCGCGCTGTTCTTCCTCGTCAACGACCGCGTCGTCATGCCGACAGAGGAAGCGATGCTGCGGCGTCTCCACCCGGAAGAGTTCGACGCCTACGCCAAGCGGGTCCGTCGCTGGATCGGGCGCAGAGCGCCCGCCGCCTGAGGCGCGAGGCGTCAGCCCGCGTAGCGGTTGGCGACGTCCTTGGCGATCCGCGCCGCCTCGTCGAGGAACCGCGTCACGATCTGCCGCGCCGCCGGCGTGCAGGCGTGGTAGGTCATTTCGTAATCTTGCAGGCCGCGGTTGAACGCCCCAGCGAGCGTCTCCTTGCGGGCCGGCGTGTTCGCCTCGGTCTCCAACAGAGTGGCGAACTTGGCGCGAAACGTCGCGCCGTCGCCGTCGCCGCAGAGGTCGCGCAAATAGGAGAGCGCGCCCATGACCTCGGCCAGGCGCAACAATTGAGGTTCGTAGGGCGGCGGCGGCTCGGGCGTCGGGGCCGGTTGCTCGGCCGGCGCGGCGGGCTTGGCGGGCGGCGTCTGCGCGGCGAGCGGGCTCGCGGCGAGCGCGAGCGCGGCCCAGGCGACGCAAAGGCGGGCGCCGCGGGTCCTCACGGCAGGCTCCTTTCGAGGCGCGCCGCCTTTTCGACGATGTCGGGCAGTTTCGGCGTCGTCGGCCAGCGCGCGATCTCGTCCGGTTCGATCCAGGCGACCGCGTCCGCCTCGGCGCCGACGCGCGCCTCGCCGCCGCGCCAGCGGGCGACGAACGAAGCGATCACATAGTGCTCGCGGACCCTGGCGCCGTCGAAAACGATCGGCTCGACGTGATCGACGAAGGCGAGGATGTCCGCCTCGATCCCGACCTCTTCGGCGAGTTCGCGCAACGCGGCCTCGCGCAAGGTCTCTCCGACCTCCACGACGCCGCCCGGCAGCGAATAGAGGCCCGCGAGCGGCGAGCGCGCGCGCCGCGCGATCAGCACGCGGCCGTCGCGGAACACCGCCACCGAGGCCGCCAGAACAGGCCGCGAGGGATAGAGCCGATCAGCCACGCGCGGCCTCACACATGCTGGCCGCCGTTGATCAGCAGTTCGGCGCCGTGGACGTAGCTCGACTGGTCGGTGCACAGGAAATAGATCGCCTTGGCGACTTCCTCCGGGGAGCCGAGACGGCGTAGCGGGATTTGCGCGACGATCTTTTCCGTGCCGGGGGAAAGGATCGCCGTGTCGATCTCGCCGGGCGAAATCGCGTTGACGCGCACGCCGCGCGGCCCGAAATCGGCGGCCATCTCGCGCGTCAACGCGGCCAGCGCCGCCTTCGAGGTCGCATAGGCGACGCCGGCGAACGGGTGCACCCGCGATCCTGCGATCGAGGTGACGTTGACGATCGCCCCCTTGGCGGCCTCGAGTTCGGCGCTGAGGCCGCGTGCGAGCAAGACGGGCGCGAAGAAATTGACCTGAAACACCTTGTTCCAGTCGTCGAGTTCGGTCTCGAACAGGCCGAGCCGCGAGCCGCCCGGACCCTTGGGGGAAATGGCGGCGTTGTTGACCAGCGCGTCGAGCCGCCCGCCTTCGAGCCGCTCGCGAACTTCGCCGATCGCGCGCATGGTGTCGCTCGGGTCGGCGAGATCGATCTGCAGATGGTCCTCCGGGCCGGCGAGCCAGGGACATTCTTCGGGGAAGGGATGGCGCGAGCAGGTGATGACCCGCCATCCCGCCGAAGAGAAGCGTTTGACCGTCGCGTGGCCGATGCCGCGCGAGGCGCCGGTGAGCAGCATCGCGCGGCGCGGCGCGTTGGGAGGCGGTTGAGGCGTCATTTGTCAATTCGCAACGAGGCGGGGAGGCTCAGCGTTAGCACAATTGCCTCCCGCCGGCATGGCTCAAGGAAACAGGCGCTCGCGGGACCAGGGCTCGCCCTCGCGCGCGCGCTTGAACAAGACGCGATCGTGCAGGCGGAACTGCACGTCCTGCCAGAACTCGATCTCGGTCGGCGTCAGCCGGTAGCCGCCCCAATAAGGCGGCCGCGGAATGTCGCCGATGCCGAATTTCGCCGCCAAGACGGCGACCGCCTGTAGGAGCTTGGCGCGCGACTCGAGCGGCCGCGACTGCTGGCTCGCCCAAGCGCCGATGCGCGAAGCGCGCGGGCGGCTGGCGAAATAGGCGTCCGATTCGTTGTCGGGAATCCTCGCCACCGCGCCGCGGGCCCGCACCTGGCGGCGCAGCGATTTCCAGTGGAACAAAACGGCCGCCTTGGGCGTTGCCGCGAGCTCGCGCCCCTTGGCGCTCTCGGCGTTGGTGTAGAAGACGAAGCCGCGCTCGTCGGCCCCCTTGCACAGCATGATGCGCGCGTCGGGCAACCCCGATTCGTCGACGCTGGCGAGCGTCATCGCCTCGGGATCGTTGACTTCGCTCTTCGCCGCTTCCGCCATCCACTGCCTGAACAGCGCGAATGGATCGCGGGCCTGGGTAAAGTCACTCGAATTTAACGCATTCAAGGCCAATATGCTCCTCTTTGAAAAAACCTCGCGTGATTTGCGATGTTAGTCCTTCCGACCGGCAAACGCGAAAGGAATCGCCCGCGCGGCGGCTCGCTCGCCCTGCGACGGATCTTCGCTGTCGCGTTGGGCGCCATCGCGCTCGCGGGATGCTCGATCTCGATGCCGCTGCCCTCCTTCCTCGACAACGACCCGACCGGATCGATCAAGCCCAAGACAGCGACGCTGGCGAGCGCCTACGATTCGCGCGACTGGCGCGTCGCCGAACCGGTCCTGGCGGCGAGCCTGCGCGCGCCGGGGCAGGAGGCGCCGGCCGTATGGTCCAATCCGGAAACCGGCGATCACGGCGAATTCGTGCCCGTCGCCGGGACCTTCGCGCGCGACGGCCAATCCTGTCGCGCCTTCGTCGCGCAGCTGGTCGAGGGCGAAGATTCCAAGACGCTCCAGGCCGTCGGTTGTCCGCGCGACAGCGGCGAAGTCGCGGTCTACGACGCCTCGCCGTGGACCGGCCTTTGACGCCCACTTGCGAGTAAGGCGATAGCGGCCCAAATATGAACGGAGACACTGGCGTCCGCGCCTGCGGGGCGGGCGCCCAATCCTGGGCTCATCATGCGCGACCCCTATGAAGTTCTCGGGCTGGCCAAGACGGCGAGCGAGGGCGAAATCAAGTCGGCCTTTCGCAAGCTGGCCAAGAAGTACCATCCCGACCAGAGCAAGGAGCCGCGCGCGAAAGATCGATTCGCGGAAATCGGGTCCGCCTACGAGATTCTCGGCGACGCCAAGAAGCGCGGCGCCTATGACCGCGGCGAAATCGACGCCGAAGGCAAGCCGCGCGCGCCGCAGTTCGAAGGCTTCGGCTTCGGCCGGCGCCCGGGCGCCCATCCCGGCGAGGGAGCGGACTTCCGCCATTTCGGCTTTGACTTCGGCGGCGGCGAGCCCGGGTTCGGCCGCGGCGGCGGCTCGATCGATCCCGACGTCATTGCCGAGCTGTTCGGCGGGCGCGCGGGCGGCCGGTCGCGCCCGACGCGCGGCGAGGACGTGGCCGCTTCGGTGACGGTTCCCCTGACGATGGCCGCGGGCGGCGGTTCGGCGCGCGTGACGCTGCCGACCGGCAAGACGCTCGATGTCGCCGTTCCCGCCGGCGTCGAGGACGGCAAACAGATCAGGCTGCGCGGACAGGGCAGGCCGGGAACGAAAAATGGACCGGCCGGCGACGCCATCGTGACGGTCCGCTACGCGCCGCATCCGCTGTTCAAGGTCGAGGGGCGCGACCTGCGTCTCGATTTGCCGATCACCCTTTACGAGGCGGTGCTCGGCGGCAAAGTGCGCGTCCCGACGCTATCGGGCGAAGTCGAAATGGCGATCGCGCCGGGGACGGGCGGCGGGCGCGTCCTGCGTTTGCGCGGCAAGGGCCTTCCGGCCACCTCCGAACTGCCTCAAGGCGATCTGTTGGCGACGCTGCGCATCGCGATGCCCGCCGGCGAAGACGCGGACTTGACCAAGCTGATGCGCCGCTGGCGCGACGAAAAGCCGTACGATCCCCGCGCCGGGATGGCGGGATAGAGACTCGGCGCTTCTCGGCCGACCCTGCCCCATCGCCGAGCCCCCCAAAAGAAAACGCTCCCGGGCGGCCGATCGCCGGCCCGGAAGCGTTATCCTGCTGCAAAAAGCGAAGGCTGAGCGGCGCTTTCGCGCCGCGTCGGCTCACTTCGCCTTCGGCGCGACGTGGTGGTGATGATGATGGTGGTGGTGGTGGTGGTGATGATGGTGATGGCGAACGTGGTGAACGTGATGGCGGTGATGATGATGGTGGTGCACGACAGGCGCGGGCGCGGCCGGCGCGGCGGCGTAGGCAGGCAGAGCGGCAAGGCCGACGACGAGCGTCGCGGCGGTCAGCATTTTCTTGAACATCGTTAAGACCTTGATTTTTCGATAGCCCCACCAGCGAGGCTTCCGCGCCGTTGTGCCGAAGCGTCCCTGAACCGAAGATGAACCGGGCAAACAAATGTCGCGTCGAAACGCGGCGCCGGATCAGATCGCCGCTTCCTGGAAAACCGGGTCGACCCGCTCGCCCCAGGCGCCTTTGAAGCGCGCGATCCAATGCTGCGCAGGGACGCGGCCGTCGGCGACGATTTCATCGAGCGGGGCGAGATAGATCAACTCGTCGTGGCCCTTGGCGTCGTTTCGCGCCCGCCGCGCCAGGCCGCCGCGCGCGATGGCGAGCGTCTCGCGCGCGACCGCGCGTAGCTCGCGGCCGGCGATGCGCGTCGCCAAGCCGAGGCGCGGGACGTCGTCGCGCAGGCTCTGGCGCTCCGCGGGGCTCCAGCCGCGCACGAGCTCGCCCGCGGCGGCGAGGGCTTGGCGATCGTAATTGAGGCCGACCGTCAGCGCCGCCAACGCGCAGATGCGGTCGGGGGGGCCGACGTCCGCGCCACGCATTTCGAGGTAGCGCTTGAGGCGCACCTCGGGAAAGATCGTCGAGAGATGGTTGGCCCAATCGGAAACCGTCGCGCGCTCGCCCGGCAGCGCTTCGAGCCGGCCAACGAGCAGATCGCGAAAGCTCGCCCCGGCGACCTCGTGATAGATCCCGTCGCGCTTGACGAAATAGAGGGGAACGTCGAGCGCGTAATCGACGTAGCGTTCGAATCCCATGCCCGGCTCAAAGGCGAACGGCAGCATGCCGGTGCGCGCGCCGTCGGTGTGGCGCCAGATTTCCGAGCGCGCCGACAGAAGGCCGTTCAAGGCGCCCTCGGTGAACGGCGAATTGGCGAACAACGCGGTGACGACAGGCTGCAGCGCGAGTCCGACGCGCAGCTTGGCGACCATGTCGGCCTCGCTGGAAAAATCGAAATTGGTCTGCACCGTCGCGGTGCGAAACATCATGTCGAGCCCGCGCGTCCCCACTCTGGGCATGTAGCGCGACATGATGCGGTAGCGGCTCTTGGGCATCGCAGGGGTCTCGGCGAACGACCATTTCGGGCTGACGCCGAGGGCGAGGAAGCCGATCCCCAGCGAATCGGCGACGGCGTGGGCACAGCGCAAATGCGCGTCGAGTTCGGCCGCGATCTCGTGGACCGTCGTCAGCGGCGCGCCGGAAAGCTCGAATTGGCCGCCCGGCTCGAGCGAAAGCGCGGCGCCGCCGGAGGCGTCGAGCAAGCCGATGAGCTTGCCGGCGTCCTCGATCGGCTCCCAGCCGAGGCGTCCGCGCATGCCCTCGAGCAGCGCGCGCACGCCGCGCGGGCCCTCGTAGGGAACGGGCGTCAGGTCCGACTTGTAGAAGAGGAATTTCTCGTGTTCCGCGCCGATGCGAAACGCCTCGGCGGGCTTGCAGCCCGCTTCGAGCCACGCGACCAAGTCGTCGCGGGACTCGACAATCTCACCATCGGCGACGTCGCGGGCCATGCAAAATTCCGAACAGAGGGGCCGGGCGAACGGCGCGGAGCCCGCTAGATAGGAGCCCCGGCGCGACAAATCAATGAAGCGGGGGTCGGCCGGCGCCGCGCTCGAAGACCAAAGGATACTACTTGGTCTTGACGGCGTTTGCGAGACGCGTCGTCACGCCCTTGGGCGCCCCTTGACTTCGCGGGTCCGCGTTTCCAAGAACCGGGGGAACGAAAGCGTCAGGGATCGATGACCCCCAAGCCCGAGCTTCGCATCATTCTGTGCGCGCCGCGCGGTTTTTGCGCCGGCGTCGTGCGTGCGATCGACGTCGTCGAGCGGGCGCTGCAAATCTACGGCGCGCCGGTCTATGTCCGCCACGAGATCGTTCACAACAAGTATGTCGTCGACTCGCTGAAGGCCAAGGGCGTCGTCTTCATCAAGGAATTGAGCGAAGCGCCCGCCGGCGCGGCGCCGGTGATCTTCTCCGCCCACGGCGTCGCCAAGGCGGTGCCCGAGGAGGCGCGCGCCCGCAATCTTTTCACCATCGACGCCACCTGCCCGCTGGTGACCAAGGTCCATCGCGAAGCGCAGGTCCATTTCAAGCGCGGGCGCCACGTGATCCTCATCGGCCACGTCGGCCACCCGGAAGTGATCGGCACGATGGGGCAGTTGCCTGATGGCGCGGCGAGCCTGGTCAGCTCGGCCGCCGAGGTCGAAGGGCTGGCGTTCGACGCCGCGGCCCCGCTCGCCTATGTCACGCAGACGACGCTTTCGGTCGACGACACCCGTGAGATCGTCGCCGCGCTCAAGGCGCGCTTCCCGCAAATCCACGCGCCGCCGCTCGAGGACATCTGCTACGCCACCACCAACCGGCAGGAGGCGGTCAAGCGCGCCGCGGGCATGGTCGAGGCGGTGATCGTCGTCGGCGCGGCCAATTCGTCCAATTCGCAACGCCTGCGCGAAGTCGCCGAGCGCGAAGGCTGCAGGGTCGCCGCGCTCGTCCCCAGCGTCGAGGCGATCGACTGGCCCGCGTTCGCCGGCGTGCGTTCGCTCGCGATCACCGCCGGCGCCTCGGCCCCAGAAATTCTCGTGGAGCGAATTGTCGACGCCTTCGCCGAACGGTTCAAGATCGCGGTCGAGACGCTGACCACCGCCGACGAGGCGATGTTCTTCCCGCTGCCGCGGGCGCTGCGAGAGGCGTGAGGGGGTGTGAGGGACTGAGCCGTTCGCGCGACCGCTCGGTTCGGTGGGCGCGCGCGCCTAAGCCGCGTTCGCCGTCAAGCCCGCCCACAGTCTCAAGTCGTTTGAACGAGCGCGAGCTTCTTGCGGCCGGCCCGCGCGCCGTCGGTCCCGTCCGCGCTAAACCCGATTCTCTCCAGCAGTCGCCACGACGCCCGATTCTCCGGCCGGCATTCGGCGAACAGGCGACGCTCGGGATAGGCGGTTCTGAGGGCCTCGACGAGCGAGCCGACGGCCTCGCCGCCGACGCCCAGGCCGTGCACGGAACTGGAGAACCAGTAGCCGATTTCCATCTCGTCGGCGCCGCGCAGGTGCGCGCCGACCGTCCCCACGAGCGTTTCGTCCTCGCGCAGCCAGACGCCCCAAAAGCAGTCCCGGCCGTCGCCCTCGCCTGCAATCAGCCGGCGAGCGTCCGCCAACGTGAACGGCGCGTGGAGAAAATTTATGGCGTCGATGACCGCAGGTTCGTCCGTCATACGGCGAAACGCCTCCGCGTCCGCTGGACGAAGCGGGCGAAGGCGCAGCCGCGCCGTCGCGATCGGGGGAAGCGTGGTCAGCGAAACGGCCATTGTCGGTCGACGCCTCTAGGGGCGAGCGAGGGTCTTTGCAAACTTCGCTTACCCGGAATTGCGCCAGCTTACGTCGCCTTGGCCCGGTCGAGAGCCTCGATCTGGATCGCACCTGCGGCCAGAGGCGTCCGCGCGTGGCGATGAAGAGACCCTGCAGACGTCTCGCGGCAGTCGAGACGTCAAGCTCACGGCAATGCCTGCATACGCGTCGCGGGTTGAGGAGGGGCGGGCGCGTTCCTATAGGGGCCGAAGCGAGAGGCCCGGCGGCCTGCCGAGATTTGCGGCATAACCGTCATAGAGGCGAGCAGCCGCAGCGGCAAACGCAGCCACCATGAATGTCATGAGGACGACCGCCAAGAATATCTGAATGAATTCCAGCAATTTCCCGTGGCCGGCAGGCGTCTTCAGCAGAACGTTGGCGGCGACCAAGACTGGAACGGTGGTGCAAATCATCGTGAAGAAAATCCGCCAGCCATGCCCCTTCGAATCGAGCACGGCGTTTCGCCAGCAGGCTTCCGGCGAACCAACGGCGATTGCGGGGAATAATATGAATAAGCTCACTGCGACAACCCAAACAAGGAGATAGACGAGCAGAATTTCGAAGCCGACAAGACCGAAAAACAAGCGCGGGAGTCCAAGTGTGAACGTGAACGCCAAGGCAAATAAAACGAATTTGCGGAAGCGTCGATCCGAGAGCGCGATGTCGTATGCAGGCGTCCTTTGGCCAAGCAATACAAAGCGGTGAACGGCTATCGCAAGGGGAGCGGTTGCGAGTGGGTACAGAGCCTGGGTGGTGAGGGCGCTAAGGAACGGGGAATACGCGATCCGGGCAAGATGTAAGCCAATGACAATGAAGGAAAAGCTCACGACGAGCGCGGCGGTTGAGGCCCAGAAAACCCTTGGCATTTCTCGATAGGCGGCGAATGCGTCGCGCCACGCGGCGGCGGCGGTGGCAATAACCGGCGGGTTTGCGATTGTGGCCATTCTTCGCTCCTGCTTCTTCCAAATCTTACGAGCGGAAGATGAATGACCAATAAAACTTGCGATTTGCAATTTCTTACCGGCATGCACTGCGCGCCGAACCAGCCAATGGTCGAGAACGCCATTTTCGGCGATTTCTGGCACTCACGACAGTGCACTTGATCCCCTGCATTCTATTGACCCTCGCGGATGGTAAGCGAGCGGTCACCAAAACTCGAGTTTGCTTACCGCCGACAATTGTTCAGATTTCAGCCGCTCGGACGGCGCGGCCAAGCGGCGCGAGATCGCGTCGCAAGCCCTTGAAATCGGCGCTTGCGCCCGAAAATGGCGCCATCCTCGTCACCCATTGATCAGCACGACCGCCGCGGCGACGATCAGCGCCATGCCGAGCCATTCGCGCGCGCTCGGAGTCTCGCGAAAGAGGCGCAGCGAGGCGAGCTGGGCGAACAGCACTTCGACGAGCGCGAGCGTGCGCACCCGCGCGGCGTCGGCGAGCGCGAAGGCGAGAAACCAGAACTGCGAGGCGAGCGCGCCCATGAAGCCGGCGAACAGCGAAGCGCGCCACAGCGCGAAGATCGCGGCGAGGCCCGCACGGTCGAACAGGGCGAGATAGATGAGGAGAATAAGAGTCTGGACGGCGAGGCCGACGACGAGGATGGTCGCGGCGGCGATCGCGATCGACGGCGTCGCGACGCCGATCACCGCGGCGCGAAAGCCGATCGCGGCGAGGGCGAAGAAGGACGCGGAGACCAGCCCCATCGCGACCGGCCGCCAGGACGGAACGGCGTCCCCCGCGCCGCGTCCCGACATGAGAAAGACCCCGACGGTCGCCAGGACGATCGCGCCGATCAGCGTCGGCGTCGGCGTCCGGCCGAAGAACAGCAGCGCGAACAGGGCGACCTGCGCCGCCTCGGTCTTGGTGTAGGCGACGACGACGACGAAACTGCGCTGGCGCATCGCCGCCAGCATCAGCGCCGTCGCGGCGATCTGCGTCAGGGCGCCGAAGAGGGTCCAGGCGAGCGTCGTCGGCGAAAGCGCGGGAAGCGCCGTCCCGGTCCAAACGCGCACGCCGAGGAGGAAGCCGATCGCGAACGGCAGGCCGAACAGAAAGCGCACCTGCGCCGCCCCGACCGCGCCGAGCGCGCCGATCAGCTCGCGCTGCATCGCGTTGCGCAGGGTCTGCGCGGCGGAGGCGAACAGCGTGAAGACGGCCCAGAGCCAGCTTGCGTACATTCCCCCTCCCCGCTACCAACCGAACGGCGCGCGGCGTCGCCATCGAGCGAATCACCCCGGACGAACCATGGCGGTCTACACCGAAGTCACCGACGAAGCGCTCGGCGCGTTCCTCGCTCTCTACGATCTCGGCCGCGTCACCTCGTTCAAGGGCATAGCCGAGGGCGTCGAGAACTCGAACTTCCTGCTGCGGACCGAGGCCGGCCAGTTCATCCTGACGCTCTATGAAAAGCGGGTGCACGAGGAAGACCTGCCGTTCTTCATCGGCCTGATGGAGCACCTCGCCGCGCGCGGCGTCACCTGTCCGCAGCCGGTGCGCGCGCGTAGCGGCCAGGCGCTCGGCCGCCTCGCCGGGCGCGCCGCCGCGATCGTCACCTTTCTCGACGGCCTGTGGATTCGCCGCCCGCAAGCCCATCATTGCGGCCAGGTCGGCGAAGCGCTCGCGCGGATGCATGAGGCGGGCGCCGGCTTTGCGCTCAGCCGCGCCAACGCGCTGTCGATCGGCGGCTGGCCGGCGCTGTTTGCGACCGCCGAGGCGCGCGCCGACGAAGTCTCGCCCGGCCTCGCCGCCGAGACCGCGGCCGAGCTTCGCGCGCTGCAGGCGATCTGGCCATCGGGCCTGCCGAGCGGGGTGATCCACGCCGATCTCTTCCCCGACAACGTGTTCTTCCTCGGCGACAAGCTTTCCGGGCTGATCGACTTCTATTTCGCCTGCAACGACGCGTTCGCCTACGATCTCGCGGTCTGCCTCAACGCCTGGTGCTTCGAGGCCGACGGCGCGTTCAACGTCTCCAAGGGCATGGCGATGATCGCCGGCTACGAGCGGCTTCGCCCGCTCGGCGCCGAAGAGGTCGAGGCGCTGCCGATCCTCGCGCGCGGCGCGGCGCTGCGCTTCATGCTCACCCGGCTGGTCGATTGGCTCGACGTGCCGCCGGGCGCCAAGGTCGTGCCGAAGAACCCGCTCGAATACCTGACCAAGCTGCGCTTCCATCAACGCGTCGTCAGCGCGCGCGACTACGGCCGGCTCGCATGACGACGCGCGTTTCGATCTGGACCGACGGCGCCTGTTCGGGCAATCCCGGTCCCGGCGGCTGGGGCGCGATCCTGCGCACCGGCGGCCACGAGAAGGAACTTTGCGGCGGCGAGCCGCAGACCACCAACAACCGCATGGAGCTGAGCGCCGCCATCGCCGCGCTCGAGGCGCTGAGCCGTCCCTGCCGCGTCGAATTGCACACCGATTCGCAATACGTGCGCGGCGGCGTCACCGGGTGGATTCACAACTGGAAGCGCAACGGCTGGCGCACCTCGGACAAGAAGCCGGTCAAGAACGACGACCTGTGGCGCCGCCTCGACGAGGCCTCCCAGCGCCACGAAGTCGACTGGCGCTGGGTCAAGGGCCACGCCGGCGACGAAATGAACGAACGCGCCGACGCGCTCGCGCGAAAAGGCATGGCGCCGTTTCTGCCGGCGAAGCGGCGGGCGGGAGAGGGGTAGAGCGGGGAACGTGCGCCTCCCCTCGCGAGGCCAGCGGATTCACGCATTTGCGAAGCCTGCGGCTAATCGCCCGGCCCCTCACCCTGCCTCTCCCCGCGAGCGGGGAGAGGAGCGCACGGCGCCCTTCTTCCCCTCTCCCCGCCCTTCGCGGGGAGAGGCAGGGTGAGGGGCCGGGCGAGTTTCCGCGCTGTCGCCAAGATGTGTGAATCCGCTAGCCCCGCGAGGGGGAGGGGCGTGCTGTTAGGATGCCTCGAATTCGCGCCCAAGTCGCAGCGTTTCCCGCGCGGCGAAAGCCTCGGCGTCCTGCTTGTGGTCAAAGAGCGTCGTTACGTAATCGGGCGTGTGCCCCGCCTCTGGCGGAGACACCCGCACCATCCATCCGCTCTCGTCAGCGGTTTGGTCGACGATAACGCTGAGATCGTCCCAATCGTAAGGCTCGATTTCGGCGCGGCATCTCGGGCATCTGTCGTTGCATGCGCAGGACCATTCGTCGGTCCAGGCGGTCCGGCATTCGCGGCAGCGGTAATATTTGAGAAACCAAGCCATCGGCATAGTCCATCTTTGTAGATGCTCGACGCTCGAACGCGGACGACGGATTTGAAACTGAGCTTCGAGGAATCGCGGCAGGCGGCTTACGATTCTGGTTCGCAGAAGGCTCGGGTGCTGACCGAGGCTTGGGCGAGCACGCAGGCCTTTTGCCCGAACTGCGGAGCCGAGCGCCTTTCAAAATTCCACAACAATCGGCCCGTTGCGGATTTCTACTGCGCTAACTGCAACGAAGAATTCGAGCTCAAGAGTCAAAAATCCAAGTTCGGGCCAAGAGTTGTCGACGGGGCGTACCGCACGATGTGCGAGCGTCTCGCCGCGCAGAACAACCCGAACCTGATGCTGTTGAACTATAGCCCCGCCGCGGGAGTAGACAACCTCCTGGTTGTGCCGAAGCACTTTTTCGTCACAGATATTATCGAGGAGCGCAAACCGCTTGGAGCGAGCGCGCGCCGCGCGGGCTGGGTCGGTTGCAACATCCTCTTGTCGTGCGTGCCGGACGCCGGCAAGATTTACATCGTTCGCGACCGCATCGTTCTGGAACGACAAAGCGTCCTCGAACAGTGGCGCAAGACGATGTTCCTCCGCAACGAATCCGCGGGATCGCGAGGCTGGCTCCTCAACGTGCTGAAGTGCGTCGAGGATTTGAGGGCGCAAGAGTTCGGTCTTGGCGACGTCTATGCCTTCGAGGCGCGGTTGAGTGGGCTCTATCCGATGAACAAGCACGTGCGCCAGAAAATCCGGCAGCAGCTCCAAGTGCTCCGAGATCGTGGCTATCTCGAATTTCTTGGGCGCGGACGTTATCGCTTAGTTTGAAGACCAACCAGCGCGGCCCGGCCGCAACACCGGACTCGCAGCTCCCAATTCAATAACTTCCGGGTCCGCTCTGCCTGATCCGTGCTCGGCGCCAATGTCGCGCCCACTTCGCGGGTTGCTCCCCCGGATCAAGTCCCATAGAGGCGCTAAGTTTAGCGCTTGAGTTCGCCCTCACGACGTCATGACCGGGCTTGTCCCGGTCATCCACGCGGCGCCGCTGCAAAACACTTCAGAGGTCGGCCGCTGCCTCACGGCGTGGATGCCCGGCACAAGGCCAAGGCTGTCCGGTTCGATTTTGCTGGCGCCGGCGCACGGCGTTGATTCTAATCATTTCCAGAGTTTGGCGACTCGCTTGGACATGAAAAGGATCAGCGCCGTGCCCCATACGAATACGGTCTTCCGCGACGTTTTGAAACTGCTTCCCTGGTCTGTCTTTGAGCGGCTTGTGGAGAAGCACGGGACCGACGATCTGGTTCGCAGTTTCACGACCAAGCGGCAGCTGTCGGTGCTGCTGTTCGGTCAATTGTCGGGCTCGCATTCGCTGCGCGACATCCAAGCGTCGATGGCGAGCCATCAGGCGCGGCTTTATCATGCGGGCGGCGCCGCTCCGGCGCGCTCGACCTTCGCAGACGCCAACCGCGACCGGGATTCCAGGGTTTTCTCCGGGCTTTTCATGCATATGCTGGGCATGGCGACGCGCGGCCTGCGCCGCAAGATGGGCGATGCGGTGCGGCTGATCAACTCGACCAGCCTGCATCTGGCGGGCGCAGGGACGCAGTGGGCGCGCTTTTCGGCCGAGGTCTGCGGCGCCAAGGCGCATTTCGTCTACGACCCCGATCTGGGCTGCCCGATCTATCACATGGTCACCGAGGCCACGGTCAACGACATCGTCGCGGCCAAAGCGATGCCGATCGAAGCGGGCGCGACCTATGTCTTCGACCTCGGCTATTACGATTATGGCTGGTGGGCCGCGCTCGACGAGGCGGACTGCCGCATCGTGACGCGGTTCAAGAAGAACACGCCGCTCCTTTCGGCCCGATCCATGCCCGTCGCGCCGGGAACGGGCGTCGTCAGCGATCGAACCGGCTTTCTGCCGGGCCGTCAGGCTAAAAACCGCAAGAATCCGATGCAAGGCGCGGTGCGCGAGGTCGTCGTGACGATGGAGACCGGGGGGACGTTGCGGATTCTGTCCAACGATCTGGACGCGCCCGCCAAAGAAATCTCCGACCTCTACAAGCGGCGCTGGCAAATCGAATTGTTCTTCCGCGTGATGAAGCAAACCTTGAAAATCACCCATTTCATAGGCCGCTCCGAGAACGCCGTGCGCATTCAGATCGCCGTCGCGCTGATCGCCTTTCTGTTGCTGAGCCTTTTGCGAAAGATGGCGCAAGACAATCAAACCCTGCTCGAAACCACGCAACTCGTGCGCGCGAACCTGATGCATCGAAGAGACTTCACCTGCCTCAAGCAACCGCAAAAACCGCCGCCGCGCGAACTCTCGGCAGCTTCTCCCTAAACTGGAGCTCATCATGAACCGGACAGT
>CAVXCA010000052.1:0-98225 GCA_963759955.1 uncultured Alphaproteobacteria bacterium | reverse complement strand
GCCCGCTGGACGAAAGAGCTCTCCGACCACGTGCCCGGTGAACCACCGCAGTTCGAGACGGTCCTCCCGCGCTGTCGCCGAGCCCTCCGCGACTCATTGCGCCGCCGCTGAATGCCACGCCGCAAGGCAATTGATCGGATACGGCGAGCCTATGGGGATTCTGTGCGGCCGCTGCGTCTAGTTTTGGGGGATTCTCGGGGAGCCGCTGCTAGAAAGGGCTCATGAATACTGGGATGTCCGCCGAATCGAATCTATCGGGGGCGTCGATGATGCCCAGATTCCTCTCCATCCCTGTCCTCGATGAGATCCTGCTCGGGGACGACCTGGGCTGGTTGAGAGGGTCTCGAAAAGGAAAGCTTTCCAGCTCATCTACATCGACCGACCGTTCAACACGGGCAAAGGGCAGACCCGAAAGACGCTGAGACGTGATCGAGGATGGGGAATGGCGACAGAACGGGCTTTCAGGGTCGTCGCTACTCCACGCGCCTGCTCGAGGAATCCTCTTATCGTGACTCGTTCGACGATTACCTGGCGTTCCTCACGCCCCGTCTGGAGCAGACCCACCGCCTGCTGAGCCGCACGGGCACGCTGTACTTCCACATCGACTATCGCGAGTCCCACTACTGCAAGCTCCTGTTGGACGAGATTTTTGGGAGAGAGAGCTTTTTGAACGAGATCGTCTGGGCGTATGACTATGGCGCACGATCCAAGAATCGCTGGCCCGCCAAGCACGACACGATCCTCGTGTACGTCAAGGACCCCGCCGCCTACCACTTCGACTCCGAAGGGGTCGATCGCCGACCCGTGCATGGCTCCGGGGCTGGTGACCGCGGAGAAGGCCGCTCGCGGAAAGCTCCCGACGGACGTGTGGTGGCGACACGATCGTGCCGACCAACGGGCGCGAGAAGACCGGCTACCCGACGCAGAAGCCCGAGGGCATCGTCCGGCGCATGGTCCAGGCGTCGAGCAGCCCCGGCGACTGGTGCCTGGACTGCTTCGCGGGCAGCGGCACGCTCGGCGCGGTGGCGGCGGCGCTGGGCCGGCGGTACGTGCTTGATCGACTCCAACCCAGAGGCCGTTCGGGTCATGTGCGGCGCGGTTGGGCTAGTCTCGCGGGCGTGTATCACGTCGAGCTGCGCAAGTTTCCGCACACCGCCTGCGCGTTCAACCTGAGCGAGGCGGAGCTTCAGCAGCTCGTCGGCCCGTGGTCGCGCGCGCAATGGGTCGAGCTGGGAGAACGCAAGTGGAACCCGAACGAGGCGCGCCTGACCGTGCTCGAGGGCCCGCACCTGCCGGTCGAGGAGCTGGCGATGGGTCGCGGCTGGGGCAACGCCCAGCATCAGTCCGAGGACGTCACCGAGCGCGTGCTCGACGCGGGCCCCGCAGCGGGCCGAGCGTCCCGGACGAGCCCCATCCGCCGCCGGTTGCCGGCACTGATGTCCTGCTCCCTGCTCGGGGCCGACCCGGACGCGCTGCTGCGAGACCTGGCGCCTGGCCGGCAGAGCGCCGCCCCGAGCTCTCCCGAGCGAGTCCCTCGCCCTGGCCGAACAGACGCTGCGTTCGCTGGATCGCCTGAACCGCCTCCGGCGCGCCGCTAGACTCCCTGATCCTCACGTGGTGGGCGTAGCTCAGCTGGTAGAGCTCCTGGTTGTGGTCCAGGCGGTCGGGTCGAGTCCCTCGCTCACCCCTGGAGCCTGCTGCCGCTGCCGGCGGTGGCGGCTGACCCTCCCCTTCGACTATGGCCAGCGCGAATCCGTCGTAGCCCTTGTCGCCGACCGTCTGGATCGCCGTGGCGCTATACGACCCTCGCTCACCCCTTCCGCGAGCATCTCGTAGAAGCGGCGAACTCCTTTGATGAGCGTATTGCCCCCCGAGGGGTCGCCGGCGTCGGGGTCGAGATCGCTGCCGTCGCGCACGACGTTGTCGCCGACGATCAGCGTGCCCGGCCGGGACAGCTTCAAAGACCACTCGAAGTAGCCCGGGTAGTTCCCCTTGTCGGCGTCGATGAAGATGAGGTCGAACGGTCCCGAGCCCTCGGCGGCGAGCTCGGGAAGAGTCTCGAGCGCCGGTCCGATCCGCAGCTCGACGGCCTCGCTGAGCCCGGCGCGCGCGATGTTCGCCCGGGCGACCTCGGCGTACCTGCGGCTCGGCCTCGAGCGTGACGAGGCGCCCGCCTGCTGGCAGCGCGCGGGCCAGCCAGATCGTGCTGTAGCCGCCGAGCGTGCCCAGCTCCAGGATCGTGCGCGCGCCCTGCACGCGCGCGAGCAGCTCCAGCAGCTTGCCCTGGTTCGGCGTGACCGCGATCGGCGGCAGTCCCGCGGCGGTGCTGTCGCGCAGCGCGTCTTTCAGGGCCGAGTCCTCCGGCACGAGCAGGTCGGTGATGTAGCGGTCCACCGCGCTCCAGCGCTGCTTGGGGTTCGGGCTCATTGGTCGGCGCGTCGGTCACGGGCGGCCACGCTATCCGATCCGGCGCCCCCGGCCGATCGAGGCGTAGGCGCGCATCGCTTCGATCACCGGGCGCAGGCGCCGCCCGCGCGCGGTGAGCCGGTACTCGACGGTGGGCGGGCTGGTCGGCAGCACGGTGCGCTCGATCAGGCCCGCGGACTCGAGGTCGCGCAGGCGCTCGGAGAGCATCCGCGGGGAGATCCCGGCGACCGCGTCGGCGAATTCGTTGAAGCGCAGCGCGCCGGATGATGGCCGCGTAGATGATCGACAGCTGCCAGCGCCGCTCCAGCAGGCTCGCCGTTTCGCGAACCTCGACCGGAACGGGCTGGCACCTACGAGCTGACGGTTGCCGCGACATCGCGGTCTGACTCCACGCGCGCCGGCTCCAGCGCGCGGTCGAGGACCTCCTGGACGGTCATCACCGGGTGGAACGCCATCTGCTCGCGCACCTCCTCGGGAATCTCGTCCAGGTCGCCGCGGTTGCGCTCGGGCAGGATCACGTCGGTCAGGCCTGCCGCATTGGCGGCGAGCGCCTTCTGCTTGAGCCCGCCGATCGGCAGCACGCGACCCTGCAGCGTGACCTCGCCGGTCATGCCGACCGTGTGCTTGACCGGCCGGCCGCGACAGCAGCGAGGCCAGCGCCGTGACCATCGTCACGCCCGCGCTCGGCCCGTCCTTGGGGATCGCGCCGGCGGGCACGTGCACGTGGAACTCGCGGTCCTCGAACGCGCTCTCGTCGATGCCCAGCTCCTCAGCGTGGCCGCGCACGTAGGAGAGCGCGATCCGCGCCGACTCCTTCATCACGTCCCCCAGCTGTCCGGTGAGCACCAGGGCGTTCCGCCGGGCGCCGACTCGCGCCTTCATCGCGGTCGCCTCGACGAACAGCACGTCGCCGCCGGTGCCCGTCACCGCGAGCCCGGTCGCGACACCCGGCGTCGGCCGTGCGCGCGGCCGACTCCTGGAAGAACTTCTGGCGGCCGAGCGCGTCGCGCACGACTCGTCGATCCAGGTCGATCGTCCACCGGCGCCTCTGAGCTTGGACCTTCCGCGAGGCGATCCTGGTCGCGGTCTTGCGCAGCACCGTGCCCGAGCTCGCGCTCAGGTTGCGCACGCCCGCCTCGCGGGTGTACTCGGAGATGATCGTGCGCAGGACGTCGTCGGAGATCTCGACCTCGTTCTCGCGCAGGCCGTTGCGGTCGCGCTGGCGCGGCCACAGGTAGCCCTTGGCGATCGCGAGCTTCTCCTCGGAGGTGTAGCCGTCGAAGCGGATCACCTCCATGCGGTCGAGCAGCGGGCCGGGGATCGTGTCGGCGACGTTGGCCGTCGCCAGGAACATCACCTGGCTGAGGTCCAGCTCGACGTCGAGGTAGTGGTCGCGGAAGGAGTGGTTCTGCGCTGGGTCGAGCACCTCCAGCAGCGCCGCGGAGGGGTCTCCGCGCCAGTCCGCGCCGACCTTGTCGACCTCGTCGAGCAGGATCACCGGGTTCATCGTCCCGGCGTCGCGCAGCGCTCTGACCAGGCGTCCTGGCAGGGCGCCGATGTAGGTGCGCCGGTGTCCGCGGATCTCCGCCTCGTCGCGCACCCCGCCGAGCGACATGCGCACGAACTCGCGCCCGGTCGCGCGGGCGATCGACTCCCCGATCGAGGTCTTGCCGGTGCCGGGCGGTCCGATCAGGGTGAGGATCGCCCCCGACTTCGGATCTGCCTCGATGCCGCGGTCCTGGCGCAGCTTGCGCACCGCGAGGTACTCGGTCACGCGATCCTTGACGTCCTCCAGGCCGGCGTGGTCGGCGTCCAGCACCGCGCGCGCCGCGACCGGGTCGAGGTGCTCCTCGGAGCGCTTGCCCCACGGCACGCGCGATCAGCCAGTCCAGGTAGGTGCGGATCATGCTCGACTCGCCGGTCTGCTCGCCCATCCGCTCCAGGCGCCCCAGCTCCTTCAGCGCCTGCTCGGAGACGTCCTGCGGCATGTCGGCGTCCTCGATCTTCGTGCGGTACTCGTCCGCCACCGAGGCGTCGTCCTCGCCGAGCTCCTTGCGGATCGAGTCCATCTGCTTGCGCAGGAAGTACTCGCGCTGCTGCTTCTCCGCGCCCTCCTGCACGTCCTCGCGGATGCGCTTGCGGATCTGCAGCTCGGCCAGGCTCTCGCGCTGCAGCTTGACGGCCAGCTCCAGGCGCTCGGTCACGTCGAGCGTGCGCAGCAGCCCGACCTTCTGCTCGTAGCTGAGGTTGGGCGAGTACCCGGCCGAGTCCGCCAGCGCGCCGGGCTCGGCGATCGCGCGCAGGAACGCGGCGATGCGCCCGTCGTCGCCGCGCAGCTCGAGGATCTCCTCGACCGTTGCGCGGTACTCCCGCTCGAGCTCGCGCGTGCGTTTGTCAGCGGGGACCTCGTCGGGACGCTCGTCGACCTCGACGCGCAGCTCGCCGCCGGGTCCCGTCTGGGCGGCGCCGATCAGCGCGCGGTGCTCGCCCGAGAGCGCGACGGCGTGCCCGCCGCCCGGCAGGCGCAGCCGATCGGTCACCTCGGCGATCGTGCCGACCTCGAGGAACTCGTTCTCGTGGCGCGGCACCAGCACGACGCGCTCGTCATCGCCGACGTCCTCGGTCAGCGTGATGCCCATGTTCGGGAACACGACCGTGTCCTCGAGCGGGATCAGGCGCAGTACTGGCTTGGGCTGGGAAGGGGTGATCTGGGGTGTGTCTGAGGATGAAGACATAGATATCGGCTCCATATGAGCTTACGAAAGTTTAGTTAGTATAGCGCGGTGTCGTTGTGTGCGCAAGTACCTCAAAAGAGGTTGCGCGGCCACAGCCGCCGCGCGCGCACGACGTTGATCTCGGCAGCGGTCACAGTGGTGACCGCGCCGAGGTACAGCCAGGCGAGCAGGCCGAGGACGAACGCGAACAGGCCGGAGGTCTCCTTGGCGTGGCGCACGACGTGGTCGACGTAGTAGCCGCCGAGGTGCTGGAGCAGCTGCCACACGATCGCCGCGACGATCACGCCCGGGATCAGCTCCTTGGTGTCGATCTCCACGGCCGTGAGCAGCCGGAAGGCGACGAAGAACAGCAGCAGGTTGCTGGCCAGTGCCAGCAGCACCCCGCCGAGCGCTTCGACGGCGCCGCCGGTCTGCGCGGTCACGAACCCGATCGCGGCGGTCGAGACGATCGCGAGCGTCGCCAGCGCGAGCAGCAGGCCGAGCCCGCGCAGCCGCCAGCGCACGAAGTTGGGGCGCCGCTCGCGCGGGATCTCCCAGACGCTGTTGAACGCGTTCTGCAGCGCGCCCGCGACGCCGAGGCCGCCGAGCAGAGCGCCGACCAGGCCGATCGCGAGCGCGGCGGCGCTGCCGTGCAGCGAATGGACGTTCTTCTGGAGTTCATTGCCGATGATCGGGAACTGGTCGAGGGTCGATTTCAGGACTTCTTCGCGCGTGCTCGGGCTGCCTTCCAGCACGAACCCGAGCACCGTGACGAACACGAGCAGCAGCGGGAACAGCGAGACGAAGCCGTAGTAGGCGATCAGCGCCGACAGATGCCCGCCTTCGTCGTCGAGGAGCTTCCTGACCACCGCTCCGGGAAAGCGCAGCCAGCGGATGCGCTGCTGGAAGCGGTCGAACGCGCGCAGGCGATCGGACAGGCTCATTGGAGGGGGGGTCTGCACGCGACCGGGTCCGACATGCCTACGTGTCTACCCGATTCCAGGCGCGAACGCGAGCTCCGGGCGACGTCTGGCCGGCGCCCGGGCGGGGAAGGCCGGGGTTTGATCAGGCCGAGGCGGTGGCGCTGGTCGCACAGTCCGCACGCGGGACGTTGCTGTCTGCACATCGCCACCTGCTGCGCTTCGAGGATCTGGAGGACTGCTACAGCCAGGCGACTGTCGAGCTGGTGGCGCAGGCGCGCAGCGGCGAGCTGCGCTGCTCGAGCAGGACCCATCTGCGCAACACCTTGGAGCTGCGCTTCGTCTCGCGGGTCCGGGACCGCCGCCGTGCGCTTGGGGGGCGCAGCCCGGCGCAGGCGACGCTTGACGGGGCTTTCTCGCTGGGCGGCGCGGGCGAGCGGGAAATCGAGGTCGCCGACGCGCGCGCCGACGTGGAGCGGCGCGCGATCTTGCGCTTCGAGCTGCGCTCTTTGGAGCGGGCGGCGCACGCGCTGAGCCCCGATCAGCGACTCGTTCTGGCCTGCCAGATCGGTTTGCAGATGAGCGCGGGGGAGTTCTGCCACCGCTTTGGCTGGTCGCAGGACAAGCACCGCAAGGTCGCCCAACGTGCGCGATCCCGGTTGCGCCAGCTTTTGGATGAGCCGACTGGGCAGGAGGCGGCTGCGGGGGAGGGTGGCTGGGGCGCGGGGGCTCGGGATGTGGGGATGCAGAGCGAGGCGGCGCGGGACGCGGCCGAGGCGCGGCGGAGCGCACAGAAAAGTTTTTTCGAGGATCCGTGTCCCGTTTTGCGATCCGCGTCGGAGTAGGGGATAGGGACCCACCTATGAACATATCTCCCCCCACTCATAGGCGCGTCCCTTGGGACGCTGGCAGTCGATTCGGACGGACGGCCGCTCGGCGATGCCCATCCGCTCGCGGCCGGAAGCCGTGTATCTCCCCATCTCGGCTTCCGGCCGCCTGTTTGCCCGGCGGCACGACGGTGATCGCGTGACGCTCCTGCAACGGCGTCCGCGCGAGGTCTACCGCGTCTGCAGCGAGGACGAGTATCTCGCCGGCATCGATCCGTTCGCCGACTGGGACGCCCGGCCCGTGGAGGCAGCTTCGCGCCTGACAGAGCAGTGTGCGCCAGCGCTGGCGGCAGCGGGCAGCTCGCGTGAGCGCAGACTGCGCCGGTTCGCGGGGGCGGCCGCGCTGACCGGGGCGGTGGGAACCGTCGGCGGGACGATCGCACTCGTCGGTCTGCGCCCTCACGCGGTCGATCGCCAGATCGCGGCGGTCTCCCCGGCGGCACGCCTCGCGCCGACTGGAGCAGGTGAAGGCGCGAGCGCAGACGCAGGCGCAGGTGCCGCGCGAGTCGTGTCGCGAGTCGTGTCATCTCCGAACGTCGTGCGCGGGGACGCCGTACAGCGGGACGGTTGGCGCCGAGACGGCGTGCGCCGGGCAAGCGCACGCCGGGAAGGAATCGCCGGGAACTTGCACACCGGGTTTCTCCGAGCCAGCGGTGGCCTCGAGTTGTTGCGCAACGGCCTCGCCTCGCCTCGCGCCCGGGGGTGGGCGCCGCGACGGTCTCATCGAGCGCGACACCTCCGAGCGGGGATCTTCCGTCCCAAACCGCAACCGGCGCGGTATGCGCCCGCGCCGGTGGCGGGCGTCCCACAGGACACCCCTCCGCGCCCATGGCAGGCCCCTCTCCGGGCGCGCCCGCCGAAGCCGAATCGAGGCCGCGGGCGCAGAGCGAGTTCGGGTTCGAGCGCTGAGCGATGCACACGAGTACCGCGCCGCCTGGGCGCAGGTGACGATTGGATCGCGCCCGCTGTGGCAAATCCGCGTGGCGCGTGAATGGCCCCGCTATCTGCTGAGCGCGCTGGCGATCGCGGGACTCGCGGCGAGCGCGCGCTTTGCGATCGACCCGCCGCGGCCGGCGACGCCGAGGGTGCTCGCGGGGCGCCGGCCCCGCACCGCCGGACCTGCGCGGCCGAGGGCTTCGCGTCGCTGTTCGCGCGTAACTACCTGACGTGGAACGCCGCGGATCCGCAAGCCCACGAACATGATCTGGCGTCGTTCACCGGGGCGGGGATGGAACCGGACGCGGGGATGCAGCCGCCCTCCAGTGGCGAGCAGCAGGTGCAGTGGACCGAAGTGGTGGGAGAGCGCCGAACTGGAATTGGCGCCCGCCCGCCCCGAGCACGTCTACACGGTGGCCGCGCAGACTGACGACGCGGGCCTCCAGTACCTGACGGTGAGTGTCGTGCGCACCGCCGGTGGCGGCCTGGCGCTGGATGGCTATCCCGCGTTTGTGGGGGGGCCGGCCACCGGCCCGGCGCAAGCGCAGGAGCGCCTGCCGCGAAGTCAATGAACCGGCACTCGCGACGGTCGTGGGGCGTGCCTTACGCAACTACCTGTCCGCCTCGGGCTCGGAGCTCGCGGCGGACCTGACGAGTGAAGCGCACGTTTCGCTCCCCGCGGCGGCGCTGAGCCTGGAATCCGTGCAGCACCTGGACTGGGCGCCGGGGGTGGGCGCGGTGCTCGCGGTCGTGCAGGCGCAGGACGCGCGCGGCGCGCGGTACACGCTCGCCTACGAACTCGACGTGGCCCGGGTGCAAGGCCGCTGGGAGGTCTCTGCCATCCAGACAGACCCCGATGGACCGCAACGAGGGCAATTCCTCAAGCCGGATGTCCCAGGTGTTGGCCGTGGTGGCCTCTCCTCTCCATCTTCGGACCGCAGAAAGAGAGTGATCGGCCCGTGGGTTTTACACAACGTGTGGTACTAAAGGAAGCAAACCAAGGGCCACGAATCTGTCGTTGAAAACAAACAGTTTCCTCTGGTCAGAATCAGAGTGGGCTGGGTTTTACATAGTCGAGTTTACCAGGGGGTGATTTCGTACAGGCGCAATCCGACCGTTCGGAGCAGATTCGCGGTACCCGGCAAGGCGTGCAGCGAACTTGCCGCACAGGCACATTTTTTGGCGCGTCTGGCTTGCAGAACCTCGGCGAGCGTAGACAGCGATTGCACGAGCGGACGCTTGCCCATGTCCTCGCCGAAATTGGACTCGACGCCCCAGATCGCCGCCAGGACATGCCGGTCGACGCCGAAGCGCCGCTCGGCCGCGGCGAGGGCGCTCGCGTTCTTGGCCATCGCCGCTTTGCCGTCGACGACGCGCTCGTCGTCGACGAGGCCCGCCATGTAGTCCCAGATCGGCGTCTTGAACTCGGGCTGGCTGGTCTCGAACTCCAGCACCTTCATGTCCGGCTGCAAGCCGCCGAACGCCGCCTCCAGCGTCGCCGCCGAGACGCCCTTGGCCGAAGCGTCGGCGCGCAGCGAGGCGACGCAGGAGGAAAAGTCCGCGCGGGCGGGCGCGGCGAGGGCAATGAGGGCGGCGGCGAAAACGAGGCGTTTCATCGCGCCATCATCGGCAATTCGGGCGCGGGCGTCGAGGCGGATTCCCCTCTCCCGCATAGCCCGTCGGACGACGGGCGTTCTATCAAACGCCCCACGCGGGAGAGGGCTAGGGTGAGCGTTGTTCGGTCGATGCGCGACGCCCGCCAAGACCCCTCATCCGGCCGCTACGCGGCCACCTTCTCCCGCGTTGCGGGAGAAGGGGCGCGAACTCACAGCCACGGATGCGCGGCGGCGGCCTTTTTCTCGTGGGCGGCGATGGCGGGCGCTTCGACCATCGTCAGGCCGATGTCGTCGAGTCCTTCCATCAGGCAGTGCTTGCGGAAGGCGTCGAGTTCGAACTTGACGACGCCGCCGTCGGGGCCGCGGATTTCCTGCGCGGCGAGATCGACGGTGAGCGTCGCGTTGGCGCCGCGCCGCGCGTCGTCCATCAGCTTCTCCAGATCCTCGGCCGAAACCTTGACCGGCAGAATGCCGTTCTTGAAGCAGTTGTTGTAGAAAATGTCGGCGAAGTCGGTCGAGACGACGCAGCGGATGCCGAAGTCGAGCAGCGCCCAGGGCGCGTGCTCGCGCGAGGAGCCGCAGCCGAAATTGTCGCCGGCGACGAGAATCTTGGCGTGAGCGTAGGCGGGCTTGTTGAGCACGAAGTCGGGATTGGGCGAGCCGTCGTCGTTGTAGCGCATCTCGGCGAACAGGCCCTTTCCGAGCCCGGTGCGCTTGATCGTCTTCAGGTATTGCTTGGGGATGATCATGTCGGTGTCGACATTGTCGATCTCGAGCGGCGCGGCGACGCCGGTCAATGTCGTGAATTTGTCCATCGCGAGGTTTCCGCTGGCCTGATAAAGAGGGCTCGACGCAGCCCTTAGCAAATGCGCGCCGACCGGGCAAACCGTCTCGGGGCGCGCGCTGGAACCGATCGATGTCCAAATTCCATGAAGCGCTCGACGACAAGCTGATCGCCTTCATCGAAGCGCAGCCGATGTTCTTCATCGCCAGCGCGACGGCCGAGGGGCGGGTCAACATCTCGCCCAAGGGGCTCGACACGTTTCGCGTGCTCGGCCCGCGGCTGTGCGCCTATCTCGACGTCACTGGCTCCGGCGCCGAGACCGCCGCGCACGCGCTGGCGGGTGGCCGGGCGACCGTCATGTTCTGCTCGTTCGCCCGCAACCCGCTGATTCTGCGTCTCTTCGGCCACGCGCGTTGCGGCCCGCCGGACAGCGCGCTGTGGCGCGAGCACGCCGGCCGCTTCGACGCCTTCCCCGGCGCGCGGCAGGTCGTCGTCTTCGACGTCGATTCGGTGCAGACCGCCTGCGGCTTCGGCGTGCCGCTGATGACATTGCAGGCGCAGCGCTCGACCCTGACCGACACGTGGCTCGCCAAGGGCGAAGACGGCGTCGCCGAATACCAGCAGCGCAAGAACCGCGTCTCGATCGACGGCTTGCCGACCGGGCTCGGCGCGCCATGACCGCCTCGCTCTTGCCCGGCGCCCCCGGCGTCCTCACCATCGACCTCGGCGCGCTCGCCGACAATTGGCGCCTGCTGGCGCGCCGCGCCGCGCCGGGCAAGTGCGCGGCCGTGATCAAGGCCGACGGCTACGGTCTCGGCATCGAGATCGTCGCGCAAGCGCTCTATTCTGCGGGGTGCCGCACGTTCTTCGTCGCCCATCTCTCCGAAGGGCGGCGCGCGCGCGCCGTCCTGCCCCAGGCGGACGCGCGCCTCTACGTGCTCAACGGCTTGCAGCGCGGCGCCGATCCGCAAGCCGACTACGCCGCGTTCGGCCTTGCGCCGGCGATCGGCAGCGCCGAGGAGCTCGCGCGCTGGGCGGCGTTCGCCGCGACGCAGGCCGCGCCGCCGCCCTGCGCGCTGCACATCGACACCGGCATGAACCGGCTCGGCTTCGCCTCCCTCGCCGAATTGCACGCCGCGACGGCGCGCTGCGGCGGAACGGCCGGCGCCGATCTGCTGATGAGCCACTTCGCTTCCTCCGAAGAGCCGGGCAATCCGCTCAACGCGGTCCAGATCGCGCGGTTCGAGGAGGCGCATGCGGCGTATCGCTCGCTCGCCGCCTCGCTCGCCAATTCTTCCGGCCTGTTCCTGCCGGCGCGGCCGATTTTCGATCTCGCGCGGCCGGGCTACGCGCTCTACGGCGGCAACCCGACGCCGGGCCGCGCCAACCCGATGAAGCCGGTCGTGACCCTCGATATCGCCATCCAGCAGACGCGCTGGATCGAGGCGGGCGAGGCTTGCGGCTACAATGGCCAATGGACGGCGCGCCGGCGCACGCGCCTCGCGACCCTGCTCGCCGGCTACGCGGACGGCCTGCCGCGCGGCGCCGGCGCCGTCGACGGGCGCGAGGGCGCCGAGGTCGTCGTCGCGGGGCGGCGCTGCAAGCTGGTCGGGCGGATGTCGATGGACCTCTGCATCGCCGACGTCACTGATGTCCCCGAGGACGCGGCCCGGCCAGGCGACTTGGCGCAATTGTTGGGTGAGGAGATCGGCGTCGACGAATTCGCGGCGCGGTCGGGAACGATCGGCTACACCGTGCTGACCAGCCTCGGGGCGCGATACGGCAGGCGCGTCGTCGACGCGTGAGCGAACGGCGGGCCGTTCTCGCGCGCGTTCAAAATGGGCAGGCGTCGCTCTGGCCGTCGAGTCCTTCCTTGGCGCGCTCGAACGTCGCCCGCTCCTTCGGCCCGCTCCAATCGATCGTCACGACGTCGACGCTGTCGAAGTCGTCGTTGGCCCAGACCGGCATGGCGCTCGCGTCGCCGCCGTGCGCGGCGAGGAGATTGCGCACCACGACATCGATGATCTTGTGCTCCCAGGCGACGACGATCAGCGCGCTGCGGCTCGCTGGGTCTTCGAGCGCGGCCTGCAACGCCGCGACGTCGGAGAAACCGATGTGGGCGTCGACGGGCATGCCGAAGCGAATCGCCGTCGGCTCGATCGTCGCCAATGGCCGCACATAATCATAGGAGACGCCCGCATCCTTCTTTTCCTGGGCGGGATCGGGCGCGAAAATCACGTTCGGCTTGCCGTAGCCCTTGGCGATGACCCTGGGCAGAGCGAGGGCGCGATTGAGGCCGCGGCAGTCGAGTTGCCCGAGCCCGAGGGCTGGCTTCTCGCCGTGGCGAACGAATACGATTCTTTCGATCCCGCTGTCGCTTCGCGCCGGTAGGCCGGCGAAGGCGAACGCCGCCGCCGCCAGCGCGACGGCCAGGCAAAATCTCGATCGTCTCGGCGTCATGGGCGTCTCGCAATCCCTCGGGGTTCGAACCGTATCGTAAGCGCGGCGGCGCCGCCAACTCTGGAAATTTGGCCAATGCGGGCGTATGGCAGGGGCGCGGGCGTCGCGGCGCGAGGGGAACGGGATCGCCGCAGTCGGGAAGGAAATCGCTATGAACAAACAAGAAAAGCGCCCGGCCGCCGCGGTCGAGGCGGAAGTTCAATATCTCGACGGCGACATTCGCGTCATCCGCCCGGGAGCGTTCGTCCGCTGCGCCGTCACCGGCGTTCCGATCCCGCTCGACGAATTGCGCTATTGGAGCGTCGACCTCCAGGAAGCCTACGCCGACCCCGAAGCGGTCCTCAAACGCCTCGATCGCCACACGGCCTGAGACCCGGTCGAGTCTGCGACGAATAATTTTCGCTTGCGTCGCATCAGGGTATAGTTCATATATGAACCATGTTCCGCGGCGGACGTTGCAGCGATCGCCGCGGATCGCCTTTTTCCCTTACTCGCGGATCTCGAGATGCCCAGCTACAAAGCGCCGGTTGACGACACGCTGTTTCTGCTCAAGGACGTCTTCGATTTCGACCGCTACGGCAATCTGCCGCGCTTCGCCGAGGCGCACATCGACGTCGTCGAGGCGGTGCTGAGCGAGGCCGGCAAGTTCGCCGAGAAAGTGCTGCAGCCGCTCAACCGTTCCGGCGACGAGGAAGGCTGCACGCGCGACGCCGACGGGAATGTCGCGACGCCCAAGGGCTTCAAGGAGGCCTATAAAGCCTATGTCGAGGGCGGCTGGGTCGGCCTGGCGGGCAATCCCGCCTACGGCGGCCAGGGCCTGCCGCACTTCCTCGCCGTCGCGCTCAGCGAATACGTGATCGCGGCCAACCTTTCCTTCGCGATGTACCCCGGCCTCACCAACGGCGCGGCGGCCGCGTTGGATTTCCACGGCAGCGAGGCGCTGAAGCGCATCTATCTGCCAAAGATGACCACCGGCGAGTGGACCGGCACGATGAACCTGACCGAGCCGCATTGCGGCACCGACCTCGGCCTCCTCAAGACCAAGGCGACGCGTCTGAGCGACGGCGCCTTCGCCATCACCGGGCAGAAGATATTCATTTCCGCCGGCGAGCACGATCTGGCCGAGAACATCATCCATCTCGTGCTCGCGCGCATCGAAGGCGCGCCGGCCGGAACCAAGGGCGTTTCGCTCTTTCTCGTGCCGAAGACGCTCGTCAACGACGACGGGTCGCTGGGCGCGCGCAACGCGGTCGTCTGCGGCTCGATCGAGCACAAGATGGGCATTCACGGCAATTCGACCGCCGTGCTCAATTACGACGGCGCCAAGGGCTGGCTGGTCGGCGAAGAGAATCGCGGCCTCGCCGCGATGTTCGTGATGATGAACGCGGCGCGGCTCGGCGTCGCCGTGCAGGGCCTCGGCCTCTCCGAGGTCGCCTATCAAAACGCCGCCGCCTACGCCAAGGAACGCCTGCAAGGGCGCGCGCTGACGGGCGCCAAGGAGCCGGGCAAGCCCGCCGATCCGCTCATCGTGCATCCCGACGTGCGGCGCATGCTCATGGAAATCCGCGCCTTCAACGAAGCGGCGCGCGCGCTGATGCTGTGGGTCGGGCTCTCGGCCGACGAGGCGCTCGAATCGCCCGACCCCGCCGCCAGGCGCGTCGCCGACGATCGCATCGGCCTGCTCACCCCGGTGATCAAGGGCGTCTTCACCGACCTCGGCTTCGCCAATGCGGTGAAGGCCCAGCAGGTGCTCGGCGGCCACGGCTACATCGCCGAATCGGGCATGGAGCAGTTCGTGCGCGACGCGCGCATCACCATGATCTACGAGGGCGCCAACGGCGTGCAGGCGCTCGATCTCGTCGGCCGCAAATTGCCGAAAGACCGCGGCCGCGCGATCACCGCCTTCTTCGGCGAGATTTCCAGTTTTCTCGCCGAGAACAAGAAGGACGCCGCGCTTGCGCCCTATCTGCAGCCGCTCAAGACCGCGCTCGGGCAATTGCAGCAGGCGACGACGTGGCTGATGATGCACGCGATGGGGAATCCCGACAACGCCGGCGCCGCCTCGACCGACTACATGCATCTCTTCGGCCTGACGGCGCTCGGCTATATGTGGGCGCGCATCGCCAAGGCGGTGCTCGCGCGACAGGCCAAGGGGACGAGCACCGAGGCGCTTGACTCCAAGCTCGCGCTCGCCAAGTTCTTCAACGCGCGTATCCTGCCCGAGGCCGGCGCGCATCTCGCGCGCATTTCGAGCGGCGCCGAAACGCTGATGGCGCTGCCCGCGGCGGCGTTCTGAAGAGCGGGCGACGGCGCCGGGGAGGGACAAGCCAATGGACGCCGACAAAGCGCGCGCGGGTCTGACCGGCGGCTGTCAATGCGGCGCCGTGCGCTACCGCGTCGATCAGGCGCCGGAATACGCCGGCCTCTGCCATTGCCGCATGTGCCAGAAGGCGGGCGGCGCGCCTTTCATGGCGTTCTTCGCCGTTCGCCGGAAGAACCTCGTTTTCACGCGCGGCGCGCTGTCGACGTTCCGCAGCTCCGCCATCGCCGAACGCGGATTCTGCTCGGCCTGCGGCACGCCTTTGTCCTACCGGATGGACGGTCGCGACCATGTCAGCGTCACGATAGGGAGCCTCGACGAACCCGCCCAGGTTCCGCCGACGGAGCAATTGGGCGTCGAGTCGATGCTGCCCTGGTTCCCCCATCTCGCGGACTTGCCGGCGACGGAATCCAAGGTCTGGATGGCCAAATACAAAATCACGGACGCCGGCAGCCGCCAGCATCCCGATCACGATCTCTGACCCCTTTTCGAGGAGACCCCCATGGCTGACGCCTTCATCTACGATCACGTCCGCACGCCGCGCGGGCGCGGCAAGCCGGACGGCTCGCTGCACACCGCGACGACGCTTCATCTCGCCGCGACCGCCCTGAAGGCGATCAAGGAGCGCAACCACCTCGCCGCCGGCGAGATCGACGACGTGGTGATGGGCTGCGTCGATCCCGTGGGCGAAGCGGGCGGCGACATCGCGCGCATGGGCGCGCTGACGGCGGGCCTGGGCGACGGCGTTCCTGGCGTGCAGATCAACCGCTTCTGCGCTTCGGGGCTCGATTCGGTCAATTTCGCCTCGGCGCAGATCATGGCCGGGCAGCATGAGCTGACGATCGGCGGCGGCGTCGAATCGATGAGCCGCGTCGGCATCGGCGCCTCGGGCGGCGCCTGGCCGGTCGATCCCTCCCTCGCGATTCCCGCCTATTTCATGCCGCAGGGCGTCTCGGCCGACCTCATCGCCACCAAATACGGCTTCTCGCGCGACGACGTCGACGCCCTCGCCGTCGAGTCGCAGAAGCGCACCGCCGCGGCCTGGCAGGCCGGGCGCTTCAGCAAGTCGATCGTCCCGGTTCGCGACGTCAACGGCCTCACCCTGCTCGACCGCGACGAGCACATGCGCCCCTCGACCGACATGCAGTCGCTCGCTTCCCTCAAGCCGTCGTTCGTGATGATGGGCGAGCAGGGCGGCTTCGACGCCGTCGCCGTCCAGGCGCACCCCGAGGTCGAGCGCATCAACCACGTCCACCACGCCGGCAATTCCTCGGGGATCGTCGACGGCGCGGCCGCCGTGCTCATCGGCTCGAAGGAAGCCGGCGCCAGGAAGGGCCTCAAGCCGCGGGCGAGAATCCGCGCCTTCGCCAACATCGGCTCGGAGCCGGCGATCATGCTGACCGGGCCCGTCGACGTGACCAAGAAGGTTCTCGCGCGCTCGGGGATGAAAATCTCCGACATCGACCTCTTCGAGGTCAACGAGGCCTTCGCCTCGGTGGTGCTGCGCTTCATGCAGGCTTTCGACATCGACGCGGCCAAGGTCAACCCCAACGGCGGCGCGATCGCGATGGGCCATCCGCTCGGCGCGACCGGCGCGATGATCCTCGGCACGGCGCTCGACGAACTGGAGCGAACCGGCAAGAGCACGGCCCTCATCACCCTGTGCATCGGCGGCGGCATGGGCACCGCCACCATCATCGAACGCGTCTGATCGAACGGAGCCGAACGTCATGACCACCACGAATTTCCGTTTTGAGGCCGACGCCGACGGCGTCGCGCTGATCACCTGGGACATGCCCGGCCGCTCGATGAACGTGCTGACGCCCGAAGTGATCGAGGAACTGAACGCCCTCGTCGACAAGGTCGCCGCCGATGCCTCAATCAAGGGCGCCGTCGTCACCTCCGGCAAGGAGGGATTTTCCGGCGGCGCGGACCTCACGATGCTGCAAGGCATGGGCAAGGAATACGCCCGCGTCGCCAAGGCCGAGGGCGAAGAGGCGGCGATGCGCGTCTTCTTCGACCGCTCGCGCCAGCTTTCGCTGATCTATCGCAAGCTGGAGACCTGCGGCAAACCGTTCGCCGCGGCGATCAACGGCGTGTGCCTGGGCGGCGCGTTCGAGCTCGCGCTCGCCTGCCACCATCGCGTCGTCGCCGATTCCGACAAGGCGCGCGTCGGCCTGCCCGAGATCAAGGTCGGCCTGTTCCCCGGCGCCGGCGGCACGCAGCGCGTGGCGCGGCTGATGGCGACGCCCGACGCGTTGCAGATGCTGTTCAAGGGCGAGCAACTCAAGCCCGCAGCCGCCAAACGAATGGGGCTCGTCCACGACGTCGCGCCTCTGAGCGAGATCGTCGCGCGCGCCAAGGACTGGGTGAAGGCCAACCCGAACGCCAAGGCGCCGTGGGACATCGAGAAATTCAAGGCGCCGTCGGGCAAGGTCTTCTCGCCCCAAGGCATGATGATCTGGCCGCCCGCCAACGCGATCTACCGGCGCGAAACCTACGACAATTACCCCGCCGCCAAGGCCATCCTGTCGAGCGTGTTCGAGGGCCTGCAATTGCCGATGGACTTGGCGCTGGCGGTGGAGAGCCGCTACTTCGCCAAGATCCTGCGCTCCAAAGAGGCGGCGGCGATGATCCGCTCGCTGTTCGTCTCGATGGGCGAGCTCAACAAGGGCGCGCGCCGTCCGGCCGAAGTCGCGCCGTCGAACCTGCGCAAGATCGGCGTCATCGGCGCCGGCTTCATGGGCGCGGGCGTCGCCTATGTCTCGGCGAGCGCCGGGCTCGAAGTGGTGCTGGTCGACCGCGACCAGGAGTCGGCCGACAAGGGCAAGGCGCATTCGGAGAAGCTGATCTCCAACCAGATCGCCAAGGGCCGCGCCAAGAGCGCCGACCGCGACGCGCTGCTCGCTCGCATCCATCCGAGCGCCGACTACGCCGATCTGAAGGGCTGCGACCTCGTCGTCGAAGCCGTGTTCGAGGATCGCGCCGTCAAGAAGGAAGCGACAGAAAAGGCGCAGGCCGTTGTCGGGCCGGACGTGATCTTCGCCAGCAACACCTCGACGCTGCCGATCGGCTCGCTGGCCGAGACTTCACAAAAGCCGGAGAATTTCATCGGCATACACTTCTTCTCGCCGGTCGACCGGATGATGCTGGTCGAAATCATCATGGGCGCGAAGACGGGGGGCAAGGCGCTGGCGACCGCGATCGACTTCGTGCGCGCGATCAAGAAGACGCCGATCGTCGTCAACGACTGCCGCGGCTTCTTCGCCAACCGTAGCGTCGGCAATTACATCCGCGAAGGCCATCTCATGGTGATGGAAGGCGTGCCGCCGGCGATGATCGAGAACGCCGCCAAGATGGCGGGCATGCCGGTCGGACCGCTCACCCTCAACGACGAAGTGGCGATCGACCTCGGCTGGAGGATCCTCCAGGCGACCAAGAAGGACCTCGGCGCCGAGGCCGTCGATCCGGCGCAGGAAAAGCTGCTCGAGGCGATGGTCGTCAAGGAGCAGCGATTCGGGCGCAAGAACGGCAAGGGCTTCTACGATTATCCCGCGAACGCGCCCAAGACGCTGTGGCCGGGCCTCGCCAAAATCGCCGGCAAGGCGCTCGACCCGGATACGATCAGCGTGCGCGACCTCAAGGACCGCATCCTCTTCACCCAGGCGCTGGAGGCGGCGCGCTGCATGGAGGAAAACGTCGTCACCGATCCGCGCGAGGCCGACGTCGGCTCGATCCTCGGCTTCGGCTTCGCGCCCTTCACCGGCGGCGTGCTGTCGCTGATCGACGGCATGGGCGCCAAGGCGTTCGTCGCCCGCGCCGAGGAGCTCGCGGCGGAGTACGGCGCGCGCTTCGCGCCCAGCGCCGGGCTGAAGGAGATGGCGGCCAAGGGCGAGACGTTTTACGGCAAAGCGGCGGCCAAGGCGAAGGCGGCGTGAGGGGCTCGCGCCTCGCGTATTCGTAGCTTTGCGGAGCTTGCGGGCAATCGCCCAAGCCCCTCACCCAACCTCTCCCCGCAAACGGGGAGAGGGGAAGAAGGGCGCCGCGCGCTCCTCTCCCCGTTCACGGGGAGAGGCAGGGGTGAGGGGCCGGGTGGGTTTCCGCCCCGTCTCAAGACTACGACTGCGCCGCGCCGCTCTGCCCCACGATCGCCGGCAGGTGCTGCGCCAGCAGATTGAGCGCGGCTTGCGGATCGACGCCGAAGTGCTGCGCGAGCTGCTTGACTTGATCGCTTCCCAGCGCCGCCTCGAGCTGTTGGGGCGTGACGGAGAGATTGGCGCCGTAGGCGAGCCAGGACTGCACCTGCGCGCCCAGACCGCCTTGCTGCAATTGCGTCACGAGCCCCGAGAGATCGCCGAGATTCGTCTTCGCCAGGGCCGCTGGGAGCAGGGTTTGCATCTCCTGCACGCCGAACTGCTCCAAAGCGCCCTTCAATCCACCGCCGAGGCTGTCAAGAAGTCCCATGATCCGCTCCCGTGGGCCGACGCTACGCCATCGAGTCCGGCACACGAGATTATGTTGCCCGCCCGCGAGGCGCCTGACAAGCCCGAAACGCCGCCGCGGGAAGATCGGCAATCGGCGCATCACCCCGCCGCAAATGAGAAGGACCGCCCCTTTTGGGAGCGGCCCTTCCATTGTCGCGACCACGCATAGATCGCTCGAGGTCTGGCTTGCCTAGCGTCTGCTATGCGCGATAATCCTGCGCACGGACAATGTTCCAGGCCTCGCGAAACTCGCATGGCGATTGACAATGAGACACTGGATCACCTCCTTTCAGGTTGTTGACGACATTGCCAGAATAAGGTGATTCGTCTGCCTTTTGGAAGCCCAGATTTCGCGCATCGGCGATGCGATGGGGAAAGGGGCGCCCGTCCCCGGGCGCATGCCCGGCGGCGCTTACGCCGCCGCCTTGGCCACCGCGTCGCAGACGTCGGCGACCAGCGTGTCGACCAGGGCGCGGTCGTCCGCCTCCGCCATGACGCGAATGACCGGTTCCGTCCCTGACGGGCGAATGACCAGACGGCCCTGCTTGCCGAGCCGCGCCGTCGCCGCGGCGATCGCCTTGAGCACGGATTCGTCCTCGAGCGGGCGTCCGCCCTTGAAGCGCACGTTGCGCAACACCTGCGGCAGCGGTTCGAAGCGGCGGCAGACCTCGCTCACCGGCCTGCCCTGCTTTTGCACGACGGCGAGAACCTGCATCGCCGCCACGAGGCCGTCGCCGGTGGTCGAATGATCGGTCAGAATGATATGGCCGGATTGCTCGCCGCCGACGTTGAAACCCTTCTCGACCATCCGCTCCAGCACGTAGCGGTCGCCGACCGCGGTACGCTCGAGGCAAAGGCCGAGATCGGCGAGGCGCCGCTCCAGCCCGAGGTTGGACATCACCGTCGCCACGATGCCGGGCTTGGCGAGACGTCCGTCCGCCTGCCAGCTTTCGGCGACCACGGCGAGAATCTGATCGCCGTCGATAACATGGCCCTTCTCGTCGACGATGATCATGCGATCGGCGTCGCCGTCGAGCGCGATGCCGACGTCGGCGCGCATTTCCCGCACTTTCTGGGCGAGCGCTTCGGGAGCGGTCGAACCGACGTCGAGGTTGATGTTAACGCCGTCCGGTTCGACCCCGATCTTGATCACCTCGGCGCCGAGCTCCCACAAGGCCTCCGGCGCCGCTTTGTACGCGGCGCCGTTGGCGCAATCGATGACGACCCGGAGGCCGTCGAGCGAGACGTCGCGCGGCAGGGTCCGCTTGGCGTATTCGATGTAGCGCGCCTGAACGTCGTCGATGCGCCGGGCGCGCCCGAGATCGCGCGATTTGGCGAGCCTGGAGGCGAGGTCGCCGTCCATCAAGGCTTCGATGCGCGCCTCGATCTCATCCGACAGCTTGAAGCCGTCGGGACCGAACAGCTTGATGCCGTTGTCCTCGAACAGGTTGTGCGAGGCGGAGATCATCACCCCGAGGTCGCAACGCATCGAGCGCGTCAGCATCGCCACCGCCGGCGTCGGGGCCGGGCCGAGCAGCAGTACGTCCATGCCGACCGAGGTGAAACCGGCGACGAGCGCATATTCGATCATATAGCCGGAAAGCCGGGTGTCCTTGCCGATGACCACGCGGTGACGGTGTTCGCCGCGTTGGAACACCAGCCCCGCCGCCTGGCCGACCTTCAAAGCGAGTTCAGCGGTGATCTTGGCGTTCGCGCGGCCGCGAATGCCGTCGGTGCCAAAATACTTGCGCGACATGTGCCAATCCTTGAGTTCGAGCCGCAATCGCTCCCAATAGCCGATATTGGCGCTCGAGAACTTCAAAAATCGTTGCAGACTGTAAACGACGGACTGCGCAAGGAGAAATTTTCGCCGCGCACGCCAACGCCGCCGCAGGCCAAGGCCGGCGGCGTTCCCGGGCGCTTTGGCGCCCGCGCTTCGATCACGCTTTGGCGGATTGCTTGACTTCGACGCCCGCTTCGGTCAGCAGCGCCGCCAGTTCGCCCGACTGGAACATTTCGCGGGTGATGTCGCAGCCGCCGACGAATTCGCCCTTGATGTAGAGCTGGGGAATGGTCGGCCAGTTGGCGAATTCCTTGATGCCCTGACGGATTTCCGCGTCCTCGAGCACGTTGACGCCGACGATGGGCGCGCCGAGATAATCGAGAATCTGCACGACTTGGCCGGAGAATCCGCATTGCGGAAACTGCGGCGTTCCCTTCATGAAGAGAACGACGGGGTTGTCGGCGATCAGCTTCTGAATCCGCTCTTGGACATTCGACATAGCGCGTTGACCTTTCCTGACGGGGTTCAAGGCCCCGCTTCCATTCTGCCCATATAAATGACCGGAACGTCTCCCGCCAGCCGTCGGCGGGAAATTGTAGGCATGCCCCTATCCGCCGGTCACGCTCATGTGGCGGTCGGTCGAAGCGTGGCTGCCCGTTCGCTCGATGACGAAGTCGTGGCCCTGGGGTTTGCGCGCAATGGCGGCGCGGATCGTCTCGATGAGCGCGTCGTCGGCCTCGGAGCGGCGCAGCGGCTCGCGCAGGTCCGCGGAGTCCTCCCGGCCGAGGCACATGTAGAGCCGACCGGTGCAGGTGACGCGCACGCGGTTGCAAGTTTCGCAGAAATTATGCGTCAGCGGCGTAATGAAGCCGACGCGCCCGCCCGTCTCCTTGACGTCGAAATAGCGCGCCGGCCCGCCCGTGGCGTAGGGCGAGGGCGCCAGCGTGAAGCGTTGTTCCAAGGAGGCGCGCAATTCGGTCAGCGGCAGAAACTGATCGAACCGCTCGCTCTGCACCATGCCGAGCGGCATCACCTCGATGAAGGTCAGGTCGTAGCCGCGCTCGTGCGCCCAGGCGAGCAGCGAGGGGGCTTCCTCGTCGTTGAAGCCCTTGAGCGCGACCGCATTGAGCTTGACCTCGAGGCCCGCCTCGCGGGCCGCCTCGATTCCCCGCAACACCTTGTCGACTTCGCCCCAGCGCGTCACCGCTCGGAATTTCTCTGGATCGCGCGTGTCGAGCGAGACGTTGACCCGCCGGACGCCGCAATCGACCAGCTCGACCGCAAAGCGCTCGAGTTGCGAGCCGTTAGTCGTCAGCGTCAGTTCGTCGAGCGCGCCACTGTCGAGATGGCGCGAAAGCGCGCGGAACAAGGTCATGATGCCGCGCCGCACCAGCGGCTCGCCGCCGGTGACGCGCAATTTGCGCGTTCCCAGCCGCACGAAAGCCGAGCACAGCCGGTCGAGCTCCTCCAGAGACAACACGTCGCGCTTGGGCAGGAAGTTCATGTCCTCGGACATGCAATAGGCGCAACGGAAATCGCAGCGGTCGGTGACCGAGACGCGCACGTAGCTCACCGCGCGGCCGAAAGGATCGACCAGCGGCGCAGGGACGAGGGGCGTCTGCACGTTCATGCAAAGAATATAGCGCCGTCGGCGAGCGAAAGAAAGGCGAGTCGGAACAGCGCCCCCTTTCCCGTCAGCGCGTTACGATCACTTTGGCGCCGACGCTGGCGCGCTGGTAGAGGTCGACGACGACGTCGTTGGTCATACGGATGCAGCCCGACGACACGGCCTGGCCGATCGTGTCGGGTTCGTTGGAGCCATGGATGCGGTAGAGCGTGCCGGCCAGGTACATCGCGCGGGCGCCGAGCGGATTGTCGATGCCGCCGGCCATGTGGCGCGGCAGATCGGGGCGACGGCGCAGCATTTGCGCCGGCGGCGTCCAATCCGGCCACTCGCGCTTGTTGGCGATATGGGTGACCCCCGCCCAGGCGAAGCCGGGCCGGCCGACCCCGACGCCGTACCTGAGCGCCTGGCCGCCCGGCAGAACGAAATAAAGCCGGCGCTCGCTGGTGCTGATGACGATCGTCCCCGGAGCGTAAGGACCGCCATAGTTGACGGTTTCGCGTGGGATTGGCGAAGCGAGCGGCCGGTCGGAGTTGGAGTTGCTGGAGCTCGACGGGGCGAAAACGAACGAATAGCCCGGCGACGCGTATGCGGGCGAAAGGACCAGACCGGCGATCAGGCCGGCGCAGAAAAAGGCGATGCGGCGCATTCGAATGTCCCCTGGCTCTCGATTGATCGACGCGCATGCCGACGGCGCCCGAATCAAGCGGCCGCGAGTCGCGCCGAGCGCGAATTAATCGAGGAAAGGCCGCGCGCGCGCAATGGCCCGAGCTTTGGAATTAAGTATATTAGGCCAAATGGCCTCGAGCGTGGCCAAAGCGCCACACTCGCGAGGTGGGCTTCGGGCCATGGTGGGCGATGCAGGGATCGAACCTGCGACCCCTCCCGTGTGAAGGGAGTGCTCTACCGCTGAGCTAATCGCCCTGGCCGCGGACGCTTCGTTTACGGCGGAGGCGAACGCCAAGTCAAGGCGAAGCCGCCCGCTCGCGCAGCAGCCCCTCGACCGCCTCGAACAGCGCGCCGAAATGCGAGATCACCCGGTCCGGCTTCAGTTCGGCCACGGGAACGTCGGTATAGCCGAAATCGACCGCGACGACCAGCGTCCCGGCCGCGCGCGCGGTCTGGATGTCGGTGCGCGAATTGCCGACCATCGCGGCCCGCTTGGGATCGCCGCCGACCTTCCCGATCGTCTTCAGCAGCGGCGCGGGGTCGGGTTTGGCGACGCCGAAGGTGTCTTGGCCGCAGACGAAAGCGAAACGGTCGGCGACGCCGAGTTTGCCGAGCAGGAGATGGGACAAGCCTTCGAGCTTGTTGGTGCAGACGGCGAGCCGCCAGCCCGCCGCGGCGCAGCGCGTCAGGCAATCCTCGACGCCTGGGAAGAGCGCGCTCTCGTCGGCGATGTGCGCGGCGTAATAGACGAGGAAGTCGGCGAACAACGCCTCGAGCGTCGCCGGCGCGAGCTCGCGCCCCGACAGCGCGAAGCCGCGCGCGATCAGCGCCCGCGCGCCCGCGCCGAGCAGCGAGCGCGCGGCGGCGACTGGGACCGGCGCGATCCCCTCGCCCGCGAGGACGAAATTGAGCGCGCCGATGAGATCGCCGGCGGTTTCCGCCAATGTGCCGTCCAGGTCGAAGACGAGGGTCGGAGCGACGGGCATGGGGTTTCTCGTCCGGCGAGGGTCAGGAATTCCAAAAATCGGGCTCGGCCGGCGCGAGCGCGCCGCCGATGCGCAGCGGCGCGATTTTTCGCGCCAGGCCGTCGGCGCCGGTCTCGACCGCGACGCCGCACAGCGTCGCCGCGCCGTTCGCCGGCTCGAACCGCCCCGAGGGGATGCGCTTGGTGAAGCGGCGCAGCGGCTCGTCCTTCTCCATGCCGATCACCGAATCGTAGTCGCCGGTCATGCCGACCTCGGTGATGAAGCCCGTCCTGCCGGAGAGAATGCGCGCGTCGGCGCTCGGCACGTGCGTATGCGTGCCGGCGACGAGGCTGACGCGGCCGTCGACGAAGTGGCCGAAGGCCTGTTTTTCGCTGGTCGCTTCGGCGTGGAAATCGACGATCGCCGCATCGCAGCCGATCCCGAGCGGGCAGGCGTCGAGCTCCTGCTCGATGCGTTGGAAGGGGTCGTCGAGCGCATCCATGAACACGCGCCCCATCATGTTGACGACGAGCACCTTGGCGCCGTTGGCGGCCTCGAACAGATTGGCGCCGCGCCCCGGCGTCCCCTTGGGATAATTGGCGGGGCGGATCAGGCGCGGCTGGCGCTCGATGAACACCAGCGCCTCGCGCTGATCGAACGCGTGGTTGCCCAGCGTGATCGCGTCGACGCCGGCGGCGAGGAATTCATCGCAGATCGCCTCGGTGACGCCGAAGCCGCCGGCGGCGTTCTCGGCGTTGACGACGACGAAATCGAGCCGCCAGCGCGCGCGCAGGCTCGCGACATGGGCGAGCAGCGCGGCGCGGCCGGAGCGGCCGACGATGTCGCCGATGAACAGGAGGCGCATCAGCGCGGGCTCCGCGCGGCGATCCATTCGCGCTCGGTCAGGATGAAATCGAGCGGCTCGTCGTGCGTCTCGTCGGGCACGGCGGCGACCTCGCAGGCGGAATAGGCGACGCCGACCGCCCGGATCGGCCCCGCCGCGCGTAGGCGCTTCAGCGTGCGGTCGTAGTGGCCGCCGCCGTAGCCGATGCGATGGCCGCGCCGATCGAAGGCGGCGAGGGGCACGAACAACAGATCGGGATCGACGGCGGGGGCCTCCGGACGCGGCTCGGGGATGTTCAGCGCGCCCGCGACGGTCGGATCGCCGACCCGCCAGAGCCGGAAGATCAGCGGCGCGTCGCGGGAAACCGTGACCGGCAAAGCGGTTGCGAAGCCCTCGGCGGCGAGCGCGGAAAGAAGCATGAGCGCGTCGGGCTCGTCGCCGATCGGCGAGAACGCCGAGATGATGCGCGCCCGCCATTGCCGCGCGCAGGCGAGCCCCTCGTCGACGAGGCGGGCGGTCAGCAAGGCGCGCGTTTGCGGATCGATCGACCGGCGGCGCGCCAGCGCACGCTGGCGCAGCAGCGATTTGGGTTCGGCGGCTCCAGGCATGTTCGCGTCAATTCGCCGATCCCTGTTATTCAAGCGCGGGGCCGAGAAGGCCGTTGGACGGAGATCCCGGGCGCCTACGTAAGTAGGTGGGCGCCGTGTGCCCAAGCCCACGGGCGAGGACAGGGACAGCTCCCATGGGGATCGTACGGCCCCGAGGAATATGGTCCTGACGCACCCCCCAGCTCCGCTGCGATGTACTTAATCGCTGCCGGGTCAAAACGCCAGGGCCCGGAGGGGGCGCCGTCAGCGGCGGGCGAAATCGACCTTGATCGGCTCGCCATTCGCGGCGCGCGAATAAAGTTCGAGGGCAATCTTCGGCGCCGCCGCCTTGTCGGCGAACGCGTCCATGATCTGCCGCACCATGCCGACCTCGGGCCGCAAGCTCTCGCCGTCGACCGAGTCCACCTCCATGCCGATGAGATTCCTGGACTTGGCCAGCGAACAATTGGCTTGTCCGTCGACGCAGCCGGTGAGCACGACGACTTGCTCGTTCTTTTGATAGTGCGGCCCATTGACCGGGCCGAACTGGACCTGGACCCATTGCACCGCGAAGCTCAGGCCGCCGGCGTCGCCCATCGGCGGCCCGCGGTCGGGCGTCGGCAAGATGTCCCCTCGAGCGGTCGACACCGCCAGCATCAACGCAAAACAAGCCAACTCGATCCGGCGCCCCATGCTATCCTCCTCTACAGTCCGTGACGGCGTTTTCGAACGATCGGGGGAATGGATGATATCCCTGACGGAAGCTCAAGCGCTTCTCATCTCCGCGACGATCGAGGGTCCGATCGCCTTCGCGATCGTCCGCTTGGCGAAATGGCCGAGCCGCGGCCCGCTGCACGTCGGCGTGGCGTCCGCAGTGGCGACGGCGGTGACGCACCCCCAGCTCTGGGCCGCCGCTTACTGGGCCTATCCGCGCTTCCCTTATTGGCCGGCGATCCTCGTTCTGGAGGCGCTGGTGATCGCGGCCGAGGGCGTGCTGATCGCCTGGATGGCTCAACTCGTTCTCCCCCGCGCCATGATCGTCTCCCTGATCGCCAATTCGGCTTCGTTTCTGTTCGGACTGTGGCTCGCGAGCTGAACGCCGGCGCCCACCGCAGCCGGCATCTCTACGCTTCGCGGACGGTCTCGTCGCCGCGCACGATCGAGCCCGGATCGAGCGCGGCCTCGAGAACGGCGCGGTGGAGCGGCCAGCCCTCGGGATCGTCGAGCCAGCCGAACTGGCCGTTCGGGTTCACCTCCAAGAACGACGGTTCGCCGTCCCCGTTGAGAAAATCGAGCCGCCCGAAGCGCAGGCCCAGCCGACCCATGTAGGCGCCGATGCGCTTGGCAAACCCGGCGGGCAGGTCCCAACGCCGCCAGGCGTCGGCGTGCGCGCCGACCCGTGTGCGCCAGTCTTCGACCTCGAGTTCGGCGCGCGTGCGCTCCATCTCGAACCCGAAGCATCGTCCGTGAACGTAGAGCACGGTCGCATCGCGAACGCCGCGCGCGACGTCCTGGGTCAGCCACGGCCAATCCGGCGAAAGACGCTCGGCCTCGACCGTCTGCACATAGATGTAGCGATCGCGGTTCGCTCCCAGCGCCTCGGTGGCGAAGCGCTTGACCATGCGCCGTCCCGCCGGCCATCCGATCCCCCAGCCGACGCTCCACTCGGGGACCGCGAAGAACGCCCTGGCGACGCGCATCTGCGCGAGCCGGCCGACGCGACGCGGCGCGGCGGGCTCGATGAGGCGCAGCAATCCCCTCACCCGCGCCCATTCCGCGATCTCCCGCATGAGCGTGTGCAACTCCGCCTCCGTGGCGGCGCGGTCGGCGGCGGTTCCCCCTTCCCACCCCGGGGTGTCGCGAAGCGAAGGCCGACGCCACAGGCATGTCGAGACCTCGTCCGAGGCCGCCACGCGTCCCGACGGATCGCGAAAGGCGAAGCCGTCCGGCGTCCAGGCGAAACGGTAGCTCCGCCATAGATCGATGTTGAAGCGAAAGATCGGTTGCCCGCGCTCGGCGCATAGCCCGACCAGCACGTCCGCCGTTCCGTCGAGGCTGTTGGAGAGCAAGAGCAGCATACGCGTTCAACCCGGGCGCCCGAGGCTCGGGCGGCGCCTCGCCGCTCAGTCGAAGCCGCAATCGTGCACGCTGTCCGCACGCCCGGCGACATTGGTGGGCGTCGGGCCGGTATTGCAGTTGGCGGTGTTGTCCGCGAGCTTCACGCCCGACGCGCCGCGGCCCTGCTGAAGTTTCCAGTCGTAGGGCGCATCGGTGAGTTGGACGACATGGGGAACGACCGCCAAGGACGCGGGCGTGATGTCTGCGGCGGCCGGGTTGGAGATCGCGCTCAAAATCAGGGCGCTCGCGGATGTCAGCACGAATGCCTCCCCTCGTCGAATTTGATGTTTCGACCGTTCGCCGTCCTCCATGAAATCCATCGCTCCCTTGCGGAGAACTTCGTTGAGCCACGTCAATTCCTCGCGAGTATCGGGCGGCGCGCGCCAACTCGCCTCGTTCGTCGGCGGTCAACGCCGGGAGAATTCGACCCTGACCGGCTCGCCGGTCGATCCGTTCGAAATCGAAGTCGAGTTCGATCGTCGCCGGCGCCCCTTCGCGATGGAACGCGTCTGTGATTTGATCGGCGACGTTCGAATCGTCGCGAAAGTTCTGACCGTCGATCCCCCGCACCGTCATTCCGATCAGATTCCTTGATCGGGCCAGGGCGCAATTCGGGCGCCCATCGACGCAGCCGACGAGCTCGGCGACGCGTCGCGCCGGGCGGGAATAGTCGCGCAGAATGATCTGGAAATTCAATCCGCCGGCGGCGACGTTGGCGAATTGAACCGGCGGCGGCGCCAAGTCGGCGCGGGCGGAGCAAATCGTCAGCGCCAGCGCGAGGCCGGCGATCCCGTTGCGGCGGCGCATGCTGTCCCCCTGTCGATCGTCGCGCCGACGAAACGGCCGCGCCGCGGCGCCTGGCGCGCGGGCGCATCCTGCCGCCGTCCGGCTGCACGGACAACGCGACGCGGCGTCGCGCCCCAGCCCGGCGCCGCCAAAACTTGCGAAACCGGTTGCCGCCGGCCTCGGCCGAAACTATGGTGCGCCGCCCCTCAAAACGGCGCTCGAACAATAGGAATCCCGATCATGGCCTTCATCGCCGACGTGCTTTCTCGCGTTAAGCCTTCCGCGACCATCGCGGTGACGCAGAAGGCGCGCGATCTCAAAGCCAAGGGGCGCGACGTGATTTCGCTGTCGGTCGGCGAGCCCGACTTCGACACGCCCGACAACATCAAGCAGGCGGCGATCGAAGCGATCCGCCGCGGCGAGACCAAGTATCCCCCGGTGCTCGGCATCCCGCCGCTGCGCGAGGCGATCGCCGCCAAGTTCAAGCGCGAGAACGGCCTCGACTACAAGGCGTCCGACACCATCGTCGGCACCGGCGGCAAGCAGATTCTCTACAACGCCTTCCTGACCACGCTCAACAAGGGCGACGAGGTGATCATCCCCGCGCCCTATTGGGTCAGCTATCCCGACATGGTGCTGATCAATGGCGGCGAGCCGGTCTTCGTGCCGACGACGCTGGAGAACGCCTTCAAGCTCAAGGCGGAGGACTTGGACCGCGCGATCACGCCGCGCACCAAGTGGGTGATCCTCAACTCGCCCTCCAACCCTTCGGGCGCGGCCTACACCAAGGCCGAATTGAAAGCGCTGACCGAAGTGCTGATGCGCCATCCCCACGTCTATGTGCTCACCGACGACATGTACGAGCATCTCGTCTACGGCGACTTCGTCTTCACCACGCCGGCGCAGGTCGAGCCGGGGCTCTATCACCGCACGCTGACGATGAACGGCGTGTCGAAGGCCTATGCGATGACCGGCTGGCGCATCGGCTACGCCGCGGGCCCGGCGCCGCTGATCAAGGCGATGGACATGGTGCAAGGCCAGCAGACCTCGGGCGCCTGCACGATCGCGCAATGGGCCTCGGTCGAGGCGCTCAACGGCCCGCAGGACTTCATCCCGGTGCGCCGCAAGGCGTTCGAGGAGCGCCGCGACCTCGTCGTCTCGATGCTCGGTCAGGCGCAGCATCTGCAATGCCCGAAGCCCGAGGGCGCGTTCTACGTCTATCCCTCCTGCGCCGGCGCGATCGGCAAGAAGACGCCGTCGGGCAAGCTGATCGCCAACGACGAGGATTTCGTCACCGAGCTCCTGGAGAGCGAGGGCGTCGCGGTGGTGCACGGCTCGGCCTTCGGCCAGGGACCGAATTTCCGCGTCTCCTACGCGGTCTCGCTGCAAACTCTGGAAGACGCCTGCCGCAAGATCCAGCGCTTCACCGCCGCGCTGCGGTGAGGGGCGTCATGACGCAATGGCCGCAATCGCTCGTCCTCGTCGGCGCGGGCAAGATGGGCGAGGCGTTGCTGCGCGGCTGGCTCGCCGCCGGCCTCGAGCCGGCGCGCGTCGCCATCATCGAGCCGGCGCCTTCGCCCGCGATCAAAGACCTCGCGGCGCGGCTCGCGATCCCGCTCAATCCCGATCGCAGCGCGCTCGAGGCGCCTGAGGTGTTGTTTCTCGCCATCAAGCCGCAGACGCTGGAGGCGGCGGCGCCGGACCTCGCCCCGCTCGCGGGCGCCGACACGCTCGTCGTGTCGATCCTGGCAGGCAAGCGAATCGCCGATCTGACGGCGCGGCTGCCGAAGGCGCGCGCTCATGTGCGCGTCATGCCGAACACGCCCGCCGCGGTCGGCCGCGGCGCCTCGGCGGGTTTTGCAAGCCCTGCGACCAGCGCGCGCCAACGCGCATGGGCGCAAAGCCTGATGGGCGCCGTCGGCGTGTTCGACTGGGTCGGCGACGAAGCGCTGATCGACGCGGTCACCGCGCTCTCCGGCTCAGGCCCGGCTTACGTCTTCGCGCTGGTCGAAGCGATGGCGGAAGCGGGCGAAAAACTCGGCCTCTCCGCCGATCTCGCGATGAAGCTCGCGCGCGCCACCGTCGAGGGCGCCGGCGAACTCTTGCATCGCGAGCCCGCCGTCACCGCCGCCAAGTTGCGCGAGAACGTGACTTCGCCCGGCGGCACCACCGCCGCGGCGCTCGCGGTGCTGCGCGCGGAGGATGGGCTCGCGGCGCTGATGAGCAAGGCGGCGGCGGCGGCGCACCGGCGGGCGGGCGAGCTGGCGGGGTGAGCGGCGCGGCCGGCGGGCCGGCGCTCATATTCGCGGAAGATGGTTCGTTGGCCGATCGAGCCGCGACAAGGGGTTAGGCGCCATTTTGCGCCACGCCGATTTGTCGCCGACGGCGCGACCGCGGCGGCGGCCCATGTTTTCGCCCCAGCTCGGGACTGGATTGCGGTCGCGTCGCCGCGCCGATATCTACGTCGCCATAATGTATATCGCTCGACCGAGCAGGTCAGCAGCTCTCAACCCCTTTCCCCGTCAGCTTCGCGCTCAGCGCCCACAGCCGCGCCCGGGCGTTGGCGTCGTAAGCCTGCTGGTTGGCGCGCGCTTCCTTCAGGCCGCCGAAACGGCGCCCGGTCGAAACCGGACCCCGCCGCGCGCCTCGTCGCCGCAATCGCGCCGAGGGGAGTGTCCGCCTACTTCACCTTCGCCGCCGCCGCCCGGATTGCCTTCAGATCGAGCTTCTGCGTCAGCGCCAGCGCTTCGTCCTCGGCGAAGCCGTTGTAGGTGAAGCTCAGGGCCGCGTTGTCGGCGATAGCGACGACGACCCCGCCCGACTGGTCGCTTTTCTGGAAGGTCGTCATCGCCTTCATGCCGGCGATCTCGATCGGCAGCATGTGGCCGTCGGGGGTCTCCATCTTCATGCCGGAGGCGATCGTCGACAGCGCGCCTGCGGCGGCCGAGCCGACGAAGATCGAGACTTGAGCGCTCGCCGCGCCGCGCCGGTATTCGCGCGTCGCCGTGGTCATCTCGCCGTTGTCGCCTTCGATCGAGAAGCCAGTGGCCTTCTGCCCTTCCAATCCCGGCAGATCGACGAGGAACGGCATGAACTGCTTGAACGTCGGCTCGGCCCGCGCGGCGGAGGCCGCCAGCACGCCGAAAGCGGACGCGGCGCCCAGCGCCAGGCGAAGAACGGCCCGTCGATCAATCATTCACATCCCCCGAAAACCGCGCGCGGACGATTCCGCGAACGCGCGTTGCGGCGCGACGAGACCATGAATTGGGACGACGCGCAATCTCCCGGCGCGGCGTGTGCGAAGCGGCGCCCTCATTTCGCCCGGAGGCTTGGCGAAAAGAGGAGAAACGGGGTAGATCATCCGTCCCTCGAGCGAACGGAGGCGCGCATGGCGCAGGAAAAGCATGCCAAAGGCGAGAGCGCGCCGGGCGACGCGCGCAACCGCATCGTCGACGCGCTGATGGCGAGCGCCGCCGAACGGCGCTTCGAGGAGATTTCGATCCGCGACCTCTGCGAGCGCGCCGGCCTCTCGCTCGCCGATTTCCGCGACGCCTTCCCCTCCAAGGGGGCGGTTCTCGCCGGCTTCACCCGCCGCATCGACCGCGCCGTGCTTTCGCACGAGGACGCGGAGCTGGCGCGCGAGGCGCCGCGCGAGCGGCTGTTCGACGTATTGATGCGCCGGCTCGACGCGATGGCGCCCTATCGCGAGGGCTTGCGCGAAATCACCGCCTGGCTGCGGCGCGAGCCCGTCGCGGCGCTGGCGATGAACCAATCGATCGTCAATTCGATGCGTTTCATGCTGGAGGCCGCGGGCATCGACAGCCAAGGCGTCGCCGGCGCGATCAAGCTGCAAGGCTTGGCGTTCGCCTGGATGCGGATCGTCGCGGTTTGGCTCGACGATTCCGAGCCGGAGCTCAGCAAGACCATGGCCGAACTCGATCGCGAGTTGACCCGCGGCGAGCGCGCGGTCGCCGGGGTCGAGCGGCTCGACCGCTTCGCGGCGCCCTTCAAGGCGATCGCGCTTGCGGCCTTCGAGCAGCGCCGGCGGGCGCGCGACGCGTTCCGCCGTCGCCCGCGGCAGAGCGACGCGCCGCGCGACGCCGATACGTTGTGATCCGCCGCGAGGCCCCTTGCGCAAGAAGATTCAAGGGAAAGCGTCAAATTTGACGCTTTGGCGAAATTCCGCGCCAGCCATGTCGCGCGAAACAGGCCTATAAAGCCCTGTTTCATCAAGGTTTAACCACTTGCGTTAGGCGGCTTTGAGCCGTCGGCCGTCACTCTCTCCCGCATGAACTTGGGTCAGCGGGGAGACGTGGCGATGCAACCGGCTCCAAAGTACAGCGCGTTCGAACCGCGGCGTTTCGCGGCGCCGGACCCACGCGCCGACGGGCGCCAGCGGATCGTGCGCCTCGACAGCGAGCAAGTCGTCATCGCGCGCGTCGTCGCCGGCGTGTTCATGAACGTCACGGTGCCGACCAGCGCCTATCGCGGCGTCATGCTGCGGATCGCCGGCGCGCGCGCCGACGGCTTCTCCTATGAAATCCGCCTCGTCCACGCGGACCCCGACCTTTGCGTCGCGCTCGCCGAGGCTAACGACGACTGGGATGTCCATGCCGAATGGCGGCTGTGGGCGCGGGTCCTGCGCCTGCCGGCGCTGGTCGAGCGCGTTGAGGGCCGCGACGAGCCGGACCGGCCGTTGCTCGGCAAAGTCGCGGTGCGCCGTCCCGCCCCGCGACGGCGCGGCAAGACGATCACCGCGCGGCGCGCGCGTTTCCTGACCCGCCGCAAGGTCGGGCGTCCAGAACTTGGCGCGCAGGTTATCCTGGGCGCGCGCGAACTGTTCGGCGGCTCCGATCCGGAGCGGTGATGCGCGGTCGCGCCGGCTAAGCAACCGTCTGTACCGGTCGCCGGGCGGGTACGCTTTGGCCAAAACAAATCCAATTGTCTCTGGTTGGCCCGACGGGCTCGACGTAGATTGCCGGGGCGCGCGTTTCGCGCCAAGCCTTCACGAGCCGTCATGCGCACCGATGTCTTCACCGCCATGGCGGCGTTCTGCTTCGTTTCCGGGGTCACGCCCGGGCCGAACAATCTCATGCTGATGACGTCGGGGGTCAACTTCGGCTTCCGGCGCACCTTGCCCCATCTCCTGGGCGTCGTCGTCGGCTTCTGCCTGATGGTCGCGCTGGTCGGCCTCGGCCTCGACGCCATCTTCTCGCGCTTTCCCGCGTTTCTGCCGGCGATGCGCTATCTCGGCGCCGCCTATATGCTTTGGCTCGCCGGAAAAATCGCGCTCGCCGGCCCCGTGCGCGACGGCGTAAGCCGCGGCGCGCCGCTCGGCTTTTTCGGCGCGGCGGCGTTTCAATGGATCAATCCCAAGGGCTGGGTGATCGCGATCAGCGCCCTGACCGCCTATTCGGTCGTCGACGACTACACCCGCAACGTCTTGATCGTCGCGCTCGCCTATCTCGCGATCGGCCTGCCCAGCAGCGGCTCGTGGGCGCTGCTCGGCTCGGCGATGCGCCGCGCGCTCGGCGATCCCCGCGTCGCGCGACCGTTCAACCTGACGATGGCGGCGCTGCTCGTCGCCTCGATCGCGCCGGTGCTGTTCGAGAAATAGCGTTCAGCGGAACGGCGGCTCGTCGAAGCTGCGCAATTTGCGCGAATGCAGCGTCGCGTGCTGGTTCTGCAACAGTTCCAGCGCGGCGATGCCGATCTGCAAGTGCTCGCCGATCGCGCGCTCGTAGAAGGCGTTCGCCGCGCCGGGCAGCTTGATCTCGCCGTGCAGCGGCTTGTCGGAGACGCACAGCAGCGTGCCGTAGGGCACGCGCATGCGGAAGCCTTGCGTCGCGATCGTCGCCGATTCCATGTCGACCGCGACGGCGCGCGAAAGATTGATGCGGCGGCGCTCCTGCGTCCAGCGCAATTCCCAGTTGCGGTCGTCGTTGGTGACCACGGTCCCCGTGCGCAACCGGCGCTTCAGCGGCTCGCCGCGATCGCCGGTGACGCGCGCCACCGCCTCCTGCAGCGCGACCTGCACTTCGGCGAGCGCCGGGATCGGCATGTCGAGCGGCACCGCGTCGTCGAGGATCTTGTCCTGCCTGAGATAGGCGTGCGCGAGCACGTAGTCGCCGATGAGCTGCGATTGCCTCAAGCCCGCGCAATGGCCGACCATCAGCCAGCAATGCGGGCGCAGCACCGCGATGTGGTCGGTGATGGTCTTGGCGTTGGCGGGCCCGACGCCGATGTTGACGAGGCTGACGCCGCGCCCGTCGGCGCGCACGACGTGATAGGCGGGCATCTGGAAGCGGTGCCAGACGACGCCCGCCGCCTGCGCTTCGGCTTCCTCCGGCGTCGACGTCGCGTCGATCACGACGTTGCCGGGCAACACCATCTTTTCGGCGGCGCCGACGCGCAGTTGCTCCAAGCCCCAGCGGATGAACTGGTCGACGTAGCGATGATAGTTGGTCAGCAGCACCCACGGCTGCATCGCGCGCCAGTCGGAGCCGGTGTAATGCACCAGCCGGCGTAAGGAATAGTCGACGCGCGCGGCGTCGAACAGCGCGATCGGGCGCTCGAAGCCGGGGCGGATTTCAAACGCGCCGTCCGCGACCTCGTCGCCGACCACCGCGAGCGAGGGCACGGGAAAGAAGCGCGCGAGTTCGGAAGCGCTCGCGCCGCCGCGCCCCAATTCGTCGCCGCTTTCGAACACGTAGGGGTAAGGGATTTCCTGCGACCCGACGCCGACCTCGATCTCGGCGCCGAATTCGGCGACCAGCGGCTCAAGCTGTTCGAGAAGATAGGCGCGAAAATCCTCGGGCTGGGTCACCGTGGTGGAATAGACGCCCGGTTCGGTGAACTTGGCGAAAGCGCGCGAGCTCGAAGGCGGCACGCCCTCGGGCTGATAGGTGACGCGCAATTCCGGATAGCGAAAACGCGCGCGCACCTCGGCGCTCGGAGGAACGCCGTCGACGAGGAAGCTCTCGACCGCGGCGCGCAACGACCCGGCCGCTTGCGCGTAGAGCGCGGTGAGCCGATCGACGGCCTCCGCGGGAGTCGCGACGCGTTCGAACATGCCCGGCACGCCGCCCTCCAGAGGTTTGTTCACGCTTCTAACCCTCTATTTTGACGGTTTGGCTGCGATGCAGGCGATCTCGACGCGATAGGGCGGCGCGGCGAGCTTGGCCTCGACGGTGGCGCGCGCGGGCGTATGCCCCTTGACGACCCAAGTGTCCCAGATCGCGTTCATTTCCGCGAAAGTCCCGATGTCGGTCAGATAGATCGTCGCGGAGAGGATGTGCGTCTTGTCCGAGCCGGCCTCGGCGAGCAGCCGGTCGATCGAGGCCAGAATTTCCTTGGTCTGCTCGCCGACGCTCTTGCCTGCTGTTTTATCGGCGACCTGGCCGGCGAGATAGATCGTATGGCCGTGGACGACCGCCTGCGACATGCGTGGGCCGACGCCGATGCGTTCGATGCTCATGAAATGGGCCTTTTCTTTTCGGAGAGAGCGGGACGGTCAGACCAGCGTGAAGCCGGGCACGGCGCCGAGATAATCGCGCTTGCCGATGGGAACGCCGGCGTAGCGCAGGATGTCGTAGGCGGTCGTCAGGTGGAAATAGAAGTTCGGCAGCGCGTAATTCACGAGGTAGTTCGCGCCGATCATTCTCGCCTTGTTCGGCCCCGAGGGAAAGATGATTTCGCGCTCGCCGCCGGCCTCGATCGCTTTGGCGTCGAGGCCGGCGAGCACGTCGAGCGTCTTCTTGATGCGCGCCTTGATATCCTCGAGCGAAGCCTCGTTGTCGTCGAACTTCGGCGCCTCAACGCCGGCGAGACGCGCCGGCGCGTTCTTGGCGTGGTCGCAGAACACCTGCGTCTGCCGCGTGAACGTGAACATGTCCGGGCGCAGCCGCATCGTCAGATAGATCGCGGGGTCGAACTTGCTCGCCGCCGCGTGCGCCGCCGCCTTGTCGAGGATCGCCGAAAAGGCGTTCAGCGAACGTTCGAACACGGGAATGCTGGATTGATAGAGCGAAAGGGACATTGCTGAGGCTTCCTCATCAAGAAATTCGCTGATGCGAAGGCGCGCAACTTGCACGCAATGACCGGCGAATTCAACGGGCGCGAGGACGGCCGCCGATCGCTACTTCGGCGGCGCCGGCTGCCCCTCGGTGCGCGGCAGCGCCGGATCGAAGCACGCCCACGTCGGCGCCGAGCGGGTCCAGATCACGCCGGCGGGCTTGCCGATCTCGGCATCGTCGAGCGTGCCGACGCGCACGATGATCTGGTGCGGTCGCGGTTCGGCTTCGCTGAAGAGGGGCGTGCCGCAAGCGGGGCAGAAGGTGCGGCGCATCGGCGTGCCGCTGTCGGCGATCGAGGCGTAGACCGCCGTTTCGCCGGTCACCGTGATCGCGTCCTTCGGGAAGATCGCGTTCACCGTGCCGCCGCCCGCGCTCAGGTACTGGCACACCCGGCACCAGCACTGCCGCACGCCGAGCGGCTTGTCGACGGCGATCGAATAACGCACCTTCTTGCACAGACAGCCGCCGGTGATCGCCATTCGCATCATCCTCCGCTTGCGCCGCAAGCTCGAGGATAGGGCGTTTCGAAAGCGCCCGCCAGCGGCGCCTCAGCCGAGGTTCAACTCCTTGAAGAAATCGTTCCCCTTGTCGTCGACGACGATGAAGGCGGGGAAGTCCTCGACCTCGATGCGCCAGATCGCCTCCATGCCGAGTTCGGGATATTCGAGCACCTCGACTCGTCTGATGCAGTCCTGGGCGAGGCGCGCGGCGGGGCCGCCGATCGAGCCGAGATAGAAGCCGCCGTGGCGCGCGCAGGCCTCGCGCACCTCGCGCGAACGGTTGCCCTTGGCGAGCATCACCAGCGAGCCGCCCGCCGCTTGGAACTGATCGACGAAAGAGTCCATCCGCCCGGCGGTGGTCGGTCCGAATGAGCCGGAGGCGTAGCCGACCGGCGTCTTGGCCGGGCCGGCGTAATAGACGGGATGGTTCTTGAAATAGTCGGGCATCGGCTCGCCGCGATCGAGCCGCTCGCGAATCTTGGCGTGCGCGGCGTCGCGCGCGACGATCATCACGCCCGTCAGCGACAGGCGGGTGCGGATCGGATGTTTCGACAATTCGGCAAGGATGTCCTTCATAGGCTGGTTCAGGTCGATCTTCACCACCGGCCCGCCGAGCGTCGCTTCGTCGACCGCGGGGAGGAAGCGCGCGGGATCGTGCTCCAGTTCTTCGAGGAACACGCCCTCCCTGGTGATCTTGCCGAGCGCCTGACGGTCGGCCGAGCAGGAGACGCCGAGGCCGATCGGCAGCGAGGCGCCGTGGCGCGGCAGACGGACGACGCGCACGTCGTGGCAAAAATACTTGCCGCCGAACTGCGCGCCGACGCCGAGCCGCTCGGTGAGCTTCTGAATCTCTCCCTCCATCGCGAGGTCGCGGAACGCGCGCCCGTCCGGAGCGCCGCTCGTCGGCAACGCGTCGAGATAGCGCGCCGAAGCGAGTTTCACCGTCTTCATCGTCAGTTCGGCGCTCGTGCCGCCGATGACGATCGCGAGGTGATAGGGCGGACAGGCCGCGGTGCCCAGCGTGAGGATCTTCTCCTTGAGGAACGCGATTATCCGGTCGTGGGTCAGGATCGACGGCGTCGCCTGATAGAAGAAGGTCTTGTTGGCGGAGCCGCCGCCCTTGGCCATGAACAGGAACTTGTAAGCGTCCTCGCCCTCTGCGGCGATCTCGATCTGGGCGGGCAGGTTGTCGCCGGTGTTCCTTTCCTCGAACATCGAAAGCGGCGCGACCTGGCTGTAGCGCAGGTTCTTCTTGGCGTAGGCGTCGCGAATGCCTTGCGCGATCGCCGCTTCGTCGTCGCCCTCGGTCCACACCAGACGGCCTTTCTTGGCGGCGACGATCGCGGTGCCGGTGTCCTGGCACATCGGCAGCACGCCGCCGGCCGCGATATTGGCGTTCTTGAGAAGATCGTAGGCGACGAACTTGTCGTTGGCGGTGGCTTCCGGGTCGTCGAGAATCTTGGCGAGCTGGGCGAGATGGCCCGGGCGCAGAAGATGGTTGATGTCGATCAGCGCCTGCTCGGCGAGATTGCGCAGCGCTTCGCGCTCGACGACGAGGATTTCGCGCCCGAGCGCGCGCTCGACGCGCACTCCTTCGGCGCTCAATTTTCGGTACGGCGTCGCGTCGGCGCCGAGTTGAAAGAGAGCGTGATAGGCTGGGGTCATTCGTCGCCGCTCCGCGGATTTAAGAGGGACGGAAGGGGTGTAGCGGTTCGCGCGACCCATTCCAAGCAGCGCGCGTCTTCAGCCGGCGGCGGAAAGCGCTTCGATGCCTTGCGCAACCGCCAGCGTTCGGCGCGCCATCTGTTCGTGCAGCAATTCGACCATGCGGCCGTTGAGCTGAATGGCGCCCTTGCCGGCGTTCTCCGGCGCCGCGAAAGCGACGATGATCGCGCGGGCAGCCTCGATTTCCGCAGCGGTCGGCGCGAACGTCGCGTTGCAGATTTCGATCTGGTTGGGATGGATCAGCGTCTTGCCGTCGAGCCCCATGTCGCGGCCCTGCTCGCACTCCGCCTTGAAGCCGGCAAGATCGGTAAGATCGTTGTAGACGCCGTCGATGATGTCGCAGCCGTGGGCGCGCGCCGCGGCGACGCAAAGCGCGAGCCAAGCGGTCAGCGCGGGCCGCCCCGGCGTCAGGCGTGCGCGCGTCTCCTTGGCCAGATCGTTGAGGCCCATCACCAGGGTCTCGAGGCGCGAATCCGGATCGGCCGCGGTCGCGGCGATCGAGCCGGCGGAGAGGATCGCCATCGGCGTCTCCATCATCGCCCACAACCGCGTCGTCTTCGGCGCGCCCGCCTCGCGAAGCGCGCGCGCGGCGACCATCACCGCCCCCGGCCCGTCGACCTTGGGCAACAGAATCGCGTCGGGCGCCGCGGCGATCGCGGCGGCCATGTCGTCGCGGCCCCAGGGCGTATGGGCGCCGTTGACGCGGATCACCACTTCGCGTCCGCCGAACCCGCCCGCGCGCACCGCCTCGACGGCAAGCGCCCGCGCGGCCGGCTTGGAGTCCGGCGCGACCGAGTCTTCGAGGTCTATGATGATCGCGTCAGCCGCCAGGGTGCGCGCCTTGGCGAGCGCCTTGGCGTTGGAACCCGGCATATAGAGCACGCTGCGGCGCGGACGAGCGACCATGACAATCTCCTGACAGCCGCCCCCTACTTAAATTGTGCGCCGCACACAAGCTAGAGGCGCGGATCGCGCAGCGTCCTAAGACTTAAGGCCAAGCCGAGCCAGCCGAGCCAGCCGCGCCCGCGCGCCGCGCGAGGCGATCGGCGCCGAGCGAACAGCGCCGTGACGGGTGCAAGGCGGCGCTATCTCGCCAGCCAGCGCGCGAATCGGCGCGTCGCTTCGGCGATCTCTTCGGGCGCGCGGGCGAAGCAGAGCCTGAGATAGCCTTCACCGCCGGGACCGAAAGCCGATCCCGGCGCCGCCCCGATCCCCGCCTCGTCGACCAGACGCAGCGCCAGCGCGCGCGAGTCGGTTTCCCCGTCGATCGCGCAAAAGAGATAAAACGCGGCTTCCGGCGTTGCGAAGCGCACCCGCCCCGTCGCCGCGAGGCCGCGCGTGACGATATCGCGCGCCGCGTGCATCCGCGCGATCTGAGCCGCGATGAACGGCTCGCCTTCGTCGAGCGCGACGATGGCGGCGCGCTGGGTGAAGACGGGAACGCCAGAGGTGGTGAACTGCACGAGGTTCTCGATCGTCGCGCCGAGCGCCGGCGGCGCCTCCAGCCAGCCGATGCGCCACCCCGTCATCGCCCAGTTCTTCGACAACGTCTGCACGAAGAGAATCTTGTCGCTGGTCGCCATGATGTCGTGAAAGGACGGCGCCCTGCCGCCTTGGTAGGTCAGCCGCCCGTAGATTTCGTCGGCGACGATCCACAGGCCGCGCGAGCGCGCGAGCGCCAGGACGCCCTCGAGCTCTTCATGGGTGGCGACGAAGCCGGTGGGATTGGCCGGAGAATTGAGGAAAATGGCGCGAGTCGCAGGAGTGACCGCGCTCGCGAGGCGCTCCGGATCGAGGCGCCAGCGTTCGCCGCGATCGAGCGGCACGAACACCGGGCGCGCTCCCGACAGCGCGAGCGCGCCGGCGAAGTTCGGCCACGCCGGCGAAGGAATCAGCGCCTCCTCGCCGGGCCCGACCGTCAGCCGCGCAGCGATTTCGAGCGCGTGCATGCCGCCGATGGTGACGAAGAAATTTTCCGGCGAGAAGGCGCCGCCGCCCGGCGCCGCGCCGTAGACGCGCGTCATGTAGCGCGCGATGGCGTCGCGCAGTTCGGGAATGCCGCGCTGGTTGGTGTAGAACGTCTCGCCGCGATCGAGCGAGGCCTTGGCCGCTTCGGCGATGAAAGGCGGCGTCGGCAAATCGCCCTCGCCGACCCACAGCGGGATTAGGCCCTGGCGGCCGCGCCCATAGTTGAAGACTTCGACGATGCCGCTTTGCGCGACGGCGCGCATGGTCGGCTGAATTTCGGCGAGCCAGTCGGGCGGCGGCGGCGGGATTTGCGAAAACGGAAGGTCCATCGCCGCCTCATGGACGGGGTTGCGTTCGGCCGCAAGGGCTACAGACAAAAATTATCGTCGGTTGCGAGCGGAGCCTCGCCAAGGCGAGGCTCTCGTCGACCCCGATTCGGCCTCAGCGCTTGGCCAAGGCGTCTCGGATCTGAGTGAGCAGCACGACTTCGTCGCTGGGCGGCGGGGGAGCGGCCGGCGCGGCGGGCGCTGCCTTCTTCATCGAATTCATCGCCTTGATGACGAGGAACAGCGCCGCAGCGACGATGAGGAACTGGATGACGTTGGTGATGAAATCGCCATAGGCCAGCACGCCGCCCTGCTTCTTAGCGTCGATCAGGTTAGTGGCCGTCACGGCGCTGGAAAGCGGCAGGAAATAGTTCGAGAAATCGGCCTTTCCGAAAATGCCGATGATCGGCATGATGACGCCGTCGACCAGCGAACCGACGATCTTGTTGAACGCCGCGCCGATGACCACCGCCACCGCAAGATCGATGACGTTGCCCTTCATGGCGAAATCTCTAAATTCTTTCAGCATCGGGCCCTCCCCCGGAAAATCGCGCCGCCGCGGCCGCGCTCCACGGACGCTCGCGGCCTGGACGCACCCTCACGCTAACCGAAGCGAAAGCGGAGATAAAGTCGGCGGCTCCGTCAATCCTGGCCGGCGGCACGCTGCTCCAGCGCTTCGATCCGCTCCTGCAAGAGCGCGGCGCGCGCCTGCGCCATCCGCGAAGCGCAATAGCCGTGGAGAGCTTCCTTCTCGTAATCGCGGCATACGTCGTCGCGTCGCGCGGGAAAATCGTTGTCTCGCCGCGCGATGTCTGCGGCCTCCGGGCGACCTTTGAGCCGCGCCTGGAGCGCGCGCAGGCTTTCCGCCGCCGCCGCGTCGGCGCGCGCCCGTTCCCGCTCGATCGATTTGGCGTCGTTTTCCAGACCGGCCCCCTGGGCGCCCCAAAGTCCGGCGGGGCTCGCCTGGCAATCGGCCGCCTGAAAAACGCAGGCCGCGTTCTGCGCGGGAACCAGCACGGCCCCGTCCAGAATGTCGAAGGAAAACGGGCAAGCCGGGATTTCCGCCTCGTACCGTTCCAGTCCGTCCGGCCGTCCGAGACTCTTGGTCTCGATCGGGGCTTCGCCGACGATGTCGATCAAGCACTTGCGCGAGGGATCGGAAATCACCTCGCCCGGCAAGCTGAATTTATCGATCCGCAGAACCTTGCCGCGCCCCGAAAACAGCAATTGACCTTGGTCGCCATTGAGTTGGAGCGGCCGGCCGACGACGGCCGCGACGCTCGATGCGAAGACGGCCGCCGCCTTTTCCGGCTTTCGCGGGGCAGGCGCTTCGGCCGGCGCGCCCGGCGGCGTCCGGGCGGCGGCCCCGGGCAACACGAGTTGGGCGCGCGCGAGGCCGCAGCTCATCGCCAAGGCGCCCAGGACGGCAATCAGGAAACGCGTCATGGACCAAGATTAGAATCGGACGGGAAAAATGGAAAGCGCCGACCGCGCGACGGCGCGAAGGCTTGGATAAGGCGCGAGATTTCTGGCCGACAAGAGGCGCCTGAGCGCCTTGCGCCGGTGTAGGGCCCCTCTTATATACGCGCCACACATGCAGGGTTGGGGCAAGAAGGTCTCGCCTGCGCAGTTTGAAACCGTGCATCGGGGACCGGGGTGCGTTTCGCCAGCCAGCTTCTGGAGGGCGTCGCGCATTTCCAAGGCCAGGCCGCTTCGGGGCCTCGCGGTCTCGCGAAACAATGAGGGATGAGACAATGGCTAAAGTTATCGGCATCGACCTCGGAACCACCAATTCCTGCGTCGCGGTGATGGAAGGGGCGACTCCGAAGGTCATCGAGAATTCCGAGGGCGCGCGCACGACCCCCTCGATCGTCGCTTTCACCGACGACGGCGAGCGTCTGGTCGGCCAGCCCGCCAAGCGCCAGGGCGTCACCAACCCCGAGCGCACCTTCTTCGCGATCAAGCGCCTGATCGGCCGGTCCTTCGACGACCCGATGACCAAGAAGGACATGGGCCTCGTCCCCTATAAGATCATCAAGGCCGGCAACGGCGACGCCTGGGTCACGGCGGACGGCAAGCAATATTCGCCCTCGCAGATCTCCGCCTTCGTGCTGCAGAAGATGAAGGAGACCGCCGAGGCCCATCTCGGCTCGCCGGTCACGCAGGCCGTCATCACGGTTCCCGCCTATTTCAACGACGCCCAGCGCCAGGCGACCAAAGACGCCGGCAAGATCGCCGGCCTCGAAGTGCTGCGCATCATCAACGAACCCACCGCCGCCGCGCTCGCCTACGGCCTCGACAAGCGCAAGGCCGGAACGATCGCAGTCTACGACCTCGGCGGCGGCACGTTCGACGTATCGATCCTCGAGATCGGCGACGGCGTCTTCGAAGTGAAGTCGACCAACGGCGACACGTTCCTGGGCGGCGAAGACTTCGATATGCGCCTGGTCGAATATCTGGCCAGCGAGTTCAAGAAGGAACAGGGCATCGACCTGACCAAGGACAAGCTGGCGCTGCAACGTCTGAAGGAGGCGGCCGAAAAGGCCAAGATCGAGCTCTCCTCGGCGGTGCAGACGGAAATCAACCTCCCCTACATCACCGCCGACGCGGCGGGACCCAAGCATCTCGCGCTGAAACTGACGCGCGCCAAGTTCGAGGCGCTGGTCGACGACCTCATTCAGCGCACGGTCGAGCCTTGCCGCAAGGCGCTCAAGGACGCCGGGCTTGCGGCGGGCCAGATCGACGAGGTCATTCTCGTGGGCGGCATGACGCGCATGCCCAAGGTGCAGGAGATCGTCAAGCAGTTCTTCGGCAAGGAGCCGCATAAGGGCGTGAACCCGGACGAAGTGGTCGCGATCGGCGCCGCCGTCCAGGCCGGCGTTCTGCAAGGCGACGTCAAGGACGTGCTGCTGCTCGACGTGACGCCGCTGTCGCTGGGCATCGAGACGCTCGGCGGCGTGTTCACGCGCCTCATTGATCGCAACACGACCATCCCGACCAAGAAGAGCCAGGTGTTCTCGACGGCCGAGGACAATCAGACCGCCGTGACCATCCGCGTGTTCCAGGGCGAGCGCGAAATGGCCGCCGACAACAAGGCGCTCGGCCAGTTCGACCTCGTCGGGATTCCCTCCGCGCCGCGCGGCGTGCCGCAGATCGAAGTGACTTTCGACATCGACGCCAACGGCATCGTCAACGTCACCGCGAAGGACAAGGCGACCAACAAGGAACAGCAGATCCGCATTCAGGCCTCGGGCGGCTTGAGCGACGCGGACATCAACAAGATGGTCAAGGACGCCGAGGCCCACGCCGCCGAAGACAAGAAGCGGCGCGAGGCGGTCGACGTCAAGAACCACGGAGAATCGCTCGCCCACGACGCGGAGAAGGCGCTCAAGGAATACGGCGACAAGGTCGCCCAGTCCGATCGCAGCGCAGTCGAGGCGGCCGTCGCGGCGCTACGCGAGTCCTTGCAGGGCGAGGACGTCGAGGCGATCAAAGCTCGGACGAACGACCTCATGCAGGCGCAGATGAAGCTCGGCGAAGCCATGTACAAGGCGCAGCAGGCGGCCAGCCCCGGCGCCGAAGGCTCCGAAGCGGGCGCCGGTCAGGCCAAGGACGATGTCATCGACGCCGAATTCCGGGAAGTCGACGACGACAAGAAGAAGTCCGCCTGACGATCTCAGATTCGCTCGCGCCCCTTGCCCTCAGCTGAGGGCGAGGGGCGCGATCGATTTGGCCGCGCCTCGCAGCCATTCGTCCCGGCGCGGTTTCCCGAAGGCGGGCAAAGCGCAATCGGGACTTTGCCTAGACGTTCGAGGGCGATTGACGAGGCGGCCCGAGCTATTCATAGGTGGTCGATTCGGACGCCTCCAAGAAAGACCAGGTTGCTAAAGACGTGGCCAAACGCGATTTCTACGAAACCCTAGGGGTCGCCCGGACCGCCACAGACGCGGAGTTGAAGGCGGCTTTCCGCAAGGCGGCGATGCAATGCCACCCCGACCGCCATCCCGGCGACACGCAAGCCGAGTCGCGGTTCAAGGAACTCAACGAAGCGTATCAACACCTTTCGGACGGCCAGAAGCGCGCCGCCTACGATCGCTACGGCCATGCGGCCTTCGAGCAGAGCGGCGGCATGAGCGACGGCTTCGCCACGTCCATGTCGGATATCTTCGATGATCTTTTCGGCGACATCATGGGCCGCCGCGGCGGGCGCGGCGCCTCCGGCAAGGAGCGCGGCGCCGACCTGCGCTACAACCTCGAGATCACCCTCGAGGAAGCCTATCACGGCAAGACGGCGACCATTAAGCTGCCGACCTCGGTGATCTGCGAAGGCTGCGCCGGCTCGGGCGCGAAGGCGGGCTCGAAACCGACCACTTGCAAGACCTGCGCGGGGCACGGCCGCGTTCGCGCCCAGCAGGGATTTTTCGCCATCGAGCGGACATGCCCGAGTTGCGGCGGACGGGGCCAGACCATCGACAACCCGTGCGAAAAGTGCGGCGGCTCGGGCCGCATGACGCGCGAGCGCACGCTTTCGGTCAACATGCCGGCGGGGGTCGAAGACGGCACGCGCATCCGCCTTTCCGGCGAGGGCGAAGCGGGCCTGCGCGGCGGCGCCGCCGGCGATCTCTATATTTTCCTGTCGATCAAGCCGCATCCCTTCTTCCAGCGCGACGGCGCCGACCTCTATTGCCGTGTGCCCATCTCGATGGTGCAAGCGGCGCTGGGCGGCGAATTCTCGGTGCGCACGCTCGACGGCGGCGACGCCAAGGTGCGCATCCCCGAGGGTGCGCAATCGGGACATCAGATGCGCCTGCGCGGCAAGGGCATGCCGGTGCTGCGCTCGCGCGATTTCGGCGATCTCTATATCCAGGCCAACGTCGAAACGCCGCAGAACCTGACGCGGCGCCAGCGCGAATTGCTGATGGAATTCGACGCCGAATTGTCGCACAAGACCCAGCCTGAGAGTTCTGGCTTCTTCGCCAAGATGAAAGAGTTCTTCGAAGGACTCAGTTAAGGCCGCCGCCGCGCCTCTGTGGCGCGAGCGGGGCGACGGTTAGCGCGTTGTGGAGGAGACTATGGGCCATTCTTCGCCGAAACTTTCCTCCGATCACGCGAACCGGCCCTCTGGGCGGATTCTCCGCGACGAGACCCACTTCTTCAAGACCTTGCTCGAGAGCCCGCGCCTGACCGGCGCCGTCGCGCCCTCAGGGCGGTTTCTTGCGCGCGCGATGGCGCGGGCGATCGACGCCTGCAGCGACGGCCTCGTCGTCGAGCTGGGACCGGGAACCGGGCCGGTGACCCGCGCGCTGATCGAACACGGCGTCGCTCGCGAGCGCCTCGTCCTGGTCGAATACGACGGCGGCTTCTGCCGCCTTCTCGCGCAGCGCTTTGCGCCCGTTCAGGTCGTGCAGGGCGACGCCTACGATCTCGAGCGCACGCTGGCGGGGCTCGCCGGCCGGCCGATCGCAGCGGTGGTCTCCAGCCTGCCGCTGCTCAATCAGCCTCCCGCCTTGCGCACGAAGCTGATCGAGGACGCTTTCGCGCTGATGGGACCGGACGGCGTATTCGTCCAGTTCACTTACGGCCTCGTCTCGCCGATTCCGCGCGAGACTTGCGCGAGGAGGTTCTCCGCCCATCGCAGCGCGCCGATCTGGCGCAACCTGCCGCCGGCGCGCGTTTGGACTTATCGCGCCGATCCGGACGCCGTGGTCGCCGAGCCGGTGCTGGCGCGCATCCGCCGCGGCGCCGACCGGCTGATGCGCCGCGACCGCGCGTCCGCCGAATGAACGACGGCGCTCCCCATGCCGCCCGGTCCGGGCGCGCGAAGGTAATCGACCCCCTGGATCGGCTGATCGTCGCGCTCGACGCGCCCGACGCGGCCGAGGCCGAGCGTCTCGTCGCCGAACTCGGCGACAGCGTGCGATTTTATAAGATTGGCATGGAGCTCGCCTACGGCGGCGGCTTGAGCTTGGCGCCGAAGCTCGCGCAAGCGGGCAAGAGGGTGTTCATCGACCTGAAGTTGCACGACATCCCCAACACGGTCGAGCGCGCGACCGCGCAAATCGCCAAGCTGGGCGCCTATTTTCTCACTGTCCACGCCTATCCCCAGACGATGCGCGCGGCGGCGGCGGGCGCCAAGGGCTCGCAGCTAAAAGTGCTGGCGGTTTCGGTTCTCACCTCCTGTGACGACGCCGATCTCGCCGAAGCCGGTTACGCCTTGGGCGTCCGGGCGCTGGTGGCGCGCCGCGCCGCGCAGGCGCTGGCCGCCGGGCTCGACGGCCTCGTCGCCAGCGCCTCGGAGGCCGCGATGCTGCGCGCCACGGTCGGCGATTCGCTGCTTCTCGTCACGCCGGGCATTCGCCCCTCCGGCGCCGCCGTCGGCGACCAGAAGCGCGTCGCCACGCCCGCTGAGGCGATCGCCGCGGGCGCCGACTACCTCGTCGTCGGGCGCCCGGTGACGCAAGCTCCCGATCCCAGAACCGCAGCGCAGCAAATCGTCGCCGAGATCGCCGCCGCGCTGTGACTTGCCATCTTGAGCGCGGGCGCTAGTCTCGCGCGCCGCCAAACCGGAGTCGCTCATGCCCAAAGGCTATGTCATCGCGCGCGTCGACGTCACCGATCCCGAGGCCTATGCGCGCTACGCCGCCGCCGCGACCAAGGCGATCGCGGATCACGGCGGACGCGCGCTCGCGCGCGGCGGACGATACGAAGCGCTCGAAGGAACGGCCCGCGCGCGCAACGTCGTGCTCGAATTCGAAAGCTACGACGCGGCGCGGCGCTATTTCCACTCCGCGCAATATCAGGCCGCGCGCGCGCTGCGCGAAGGCGCGGCGCAGATCGAAATCGTTCTGGTCGAGGGAGCGTGAGAGATGGCCGACATGCGGCTCATTGTGACGGGCGCCGCCGGGCGCATGGGCAGGATGCTCGTCAAGACGATCGCGGAGACGCCTGACGTCGTGCTGAGCGCGGCGATCGAGCGCGCAGGCTCGCCGGCCCTGGGCCAGGACGCGGGACTTCTCGCCGGCGCCGGCGCGACGGGGGTGAAGATCTCCGACGATCCGCTCTCCGCGATGCTCGCCGCCGACGGCGTGATCGACTTTTCCGCTCCTGCGGCGACGGTCGAGATGGCCGCGCTCGCCGCCCAGGCGCGCATCGCCCATGTCGTCGGCACGACGGGCCTATCGGAAGACGATCTGAAGAGCCTCGCCGCGGCGGCGCGCCACGCGCCGATCGTGCGCTCGGGCAACATGAGCCTCGGCGTCAATCTGCTCGCGCGGCTGGTGCGCGACGCGGCGCGCGCGCTGGGGCAGGAGTTCGACATCGAGATCGTCGAAATGCATCATCGCATGAAGGTCGACGCGCCCTCGGGCACCGCGCTGCTGCTCGGCGAAGCGGCCGCCGACGGGCGCGGCGTGACCCTGGGCGATCATTCGGAGCGCGGGCGCGACGGCGTCACCGGCGCACGCAAGCCGGGGGCGATCGGCTTCGCCTCGTTGCGCGGCGGCACGGTGATCGGCGATCACAGCGTGATCTTCGCCGGCGACGGCGAGCGCATCGTTCTTTCCCATCACGCCGAGGACCGCGCCCTGTTCGCGCGCGGCGCCCTCAAGGCGGCGCTGTGGGCGCGGGAACGCAAGCCGGGGCTCTATTCGATGGCCGACGTGCTGGGGATTTCCGGGGGCTGACGGGCGGCGCAGGTCGCCAGGGCAAATTTCCCGGGACGATTGCAGGCGCAGTCGGCGCCCTTAGTCGAGGCCCTCACGCCCAACCGCGAAGGCAAGACAGCCAAGCTCACCCCCGCCCGACACGCTCGCGCGCTTCGCCTAGGTTGTCGGACGGCTCGGCGGACGGGATGGCTGCGAAGGCCGCAGATACAAACCGCGCGCTGTCAGTAGCGATAGATCTCCGACTTGAACGGCCCGTTCTGGGGAACGCTGAGATAGGCGGCCTGCTCCGGCGTGAGCTTGGTCAGCTTGACGCCGATCTTGGCGAGGTGCAGCGCGGCGACCTTTTCATCGAGGTGCTTGGGCAGCGTGTAGACCTTTTTCTCATATTGGCCGGGCTTGGTGAAGAGCTCGATCTGCGCCAAGGTCTGGTTGGTGAACGAAGCCGACATGACGAACGAGGGGTGGCCCGTGGCGTTGCCGAGGTTGACCAGGCGCCCTTCCGACAACAGCAGCAGCTTCTTGCCGTCGGGGAACTCGATCTCGTCGACCTGCGGCTTGATGTTGTTCCACTTGAGGTTGCGCAGCGCGCCGACCTGGATCTCCGAGTCGAAGTGGCCGATGTTGCAGACGATCGCGCGGTCCTTCATCTTGCGCATGTGGTCGAGGGTGATGACGTCGACGTTGCCGGTGGCGGTGACGAAGATGTCGGCGCGCGGTGCGGCGTCCTCCATCGTCGTCACTTCGTAGCCTTCCATCGCCGCCTGGAGCGCGCAGATCGGATCGACCTCGGAGACCATCACCCGACAGCCGGCGTTGCGCAACGATGCGGCCGAACCCTTGCCGACGTCGCCGAAGCCCGCGACCATCGCCACCTTGCCCGCCATCATCACGTCGGTGCCGCGGCGGATGCCGTCGACCAGCGATTCGCGGCAGCCGTAGAGGTTGTCGAACTTGGACTTGGTGACGCTGTCGTTGACGTTGATCGCCGGCCAAAGGAGCTTGCCCTCTTTGGCCATCACGTAGAGGCGATGCACGCCGGTCGTCGTCTCCTCGGTGACGCCGCGAATCGCGGCGGCGTTCTTCGCATACCAGCCGGGCTTGGTCTCGAGCCGCTGCTTGATCGCGGCGAACAGCACTTCTTCCTCTTCGTTGCTCGCCTTATCGAGGAACGCCGTGTCGCCCTTCTCGGCGCGCAGCCCGAGGTGAATGAGCAGCGTCGCGTCGCCGCCGTCGTCGAGGATCATGTTGGGGCAGCCGCCGTCGGCCCAGTCGAAGATGCGATGGGTGTAGTCCCAATAATCTTTCAGGCTCTCGCCCTTTATCGCGAACACCGGCGTGCCGCCCGCCGCGATCGCCGCGGCGGCGTGGTCCTGGGTCGAATAGATGTTGCACGAGGCCCAGCGCACATCGGCGCCGAGCGCCTTCAGCGTTTCGATCAGCACGGCGGTCTGGATCGTCATGTGCAGCGAGCCGGCGACGCGCGCGCCCTTGAGCGGCTGGCTCGCCTTGAACTCCGCCCGCGTCGCCATCAGACCGGGCATCTCGGTTTCGGCGATGGCGATTTCCTTGCGCCCGTAGGCGGCGAGGCCGAGATCGGCGACGGCGTAATCGGCGGCGGACGTGCTCATGTGAGGAAAACCTTGGCGGTTGCGGTGGGTGTGCCTTATCAAATCCCTCGGCATGGCGCAATAAAGATATAAGCAACTCTTTATATCGATCCCGGGACCGCCCTCGGAAATAGCAACGCGCGTCGCGCGCGCGCCGCAAGACCGTGACAAATCGGCGGAAAATGGCGTGCTATCGGCGTTAACCCTATTCATCGCCGACAACGACTGCGGCCCGAGGGCCTTGTCTTTTGATCGCCTCTGCGTGGTATAAGCAAAAAATAGGCCGCGAATTCGCGCGGCGTTTCGAAACGGTGAGCGGGCTGGCGGTCGGGGATGGCGCTTTCGCATAAACTCGCAATGCGTCAAGGCCAGTCGATGGTCCTGACGCCGCAGCTTTTGCAGGCGATCAAACTCCTGCAGATGCCCAGCGCCGAGCTCGCCGCCTTCATCGAAGGCGAGCTGGAGCGCAATCCCCTGCTGGAGCGGGCCGACGACGCGCCCGCCATGGACGTCCCGGGCGAGGCCGCCCCTCTCGAACACGCCTCGGACGCCGTCGAACCCGGCGACTGGGCCTCCGATTCGCTCGAAGCCGATTCGGCGGCGCTCGCGCAAAATCTCGGCACCGAGATCGACAACGCCTTCGATCCCGACCGCGCCGCGACGCCGCTGGAGCGCGCGCCTCAAGACGAAGGCAAGGGCCTCTCGGCGACCTCGTGGACGGGGGTGGCGGGCCGCGGCGGCGGCGAGGACGGCGCGCCCGACATCGAGGCCTATGTCGCCGCGCCGGTCACCTTGGGCGAGCACCTCACCCGGCAGGCGATGATCGTGCTCAAAGAGCCCGCCGACCGCATGATCGCGAGCGCGCTGATCGACGCGCTCGACGAGGCCGGCTATCTCACCGGCGCCCTCGAGGACATCGCCGAGCGGCTTGGCGCTCCGCTCGCTCACGTCGAAGAAATCCTCGAGCGCCTGCAGACCTTGGAGCCGACCGGCGTCTTCGCGCGCAGCCTCGCCGAATGCCTCGCGTTGCAATTGATCGAGCGCGACCGTTACGACCCGGCGATGCGCGCGCTGATCGCCAACCTCCCGGCGCTCGCCAAACGCGATCTTGCGGCGCTGCGCCGCGCCTGCGGCGTCGACGACGAGGATCTGGTCGATATGATCGGCGAGATCAAACGCCTCGATCCCAAGCCGGGGCGCGGGTTCGGCGCCTCCGTCGAGCCGCCCGCGATCCCCGACGTCTTCGTCACCGCCGCGCCGGACCATTCCTGGCGCGTCGAGCTGAACAGCGACGCCTTGCCGCGCGTGCTGGTCAACGAAACCTACGCGGCGCAGATCAAGCGCGGCGCTTCGCGCGAGGAGGACCGGCAATATATTTCGGCGAATTTGCAGACCGCGAATTGGCTGACCAAGAGCCTCGAGCAGCGCGCGCGCACCATTCTCAACGTCGCCTCCGAGATCGTGCGCCGCCAGGACAGCTTCCTCGTCGAAGGCGTCGCGGGCTTGCGGCCGCTCAACCTGAAGGCCGTCGCGGACGCGATCGGGGTCCACGAATCGACCGTCTCCCGCGCGACCTCGAACAAGTTCGTCCAGACGCCGCGCGGCCTGTTCGAGATGAAATATTTCTTCACGACTTCAATCGCGTCGGTCACCAACAGCGCGGCTCTCGCGCACTCGGCCGAGTCGGTGCGCTTCAAGATCAAACAGATGATCGACGCGGAAGACCCGAACGACGTGTTGTCCGACGACGTCATCGTCGCCAGGCTGCGCAGCGCCGACATCGTCGTCGCCCGCCGCACGGTGGCCAAGTATCGCGACAGCCTGCGTATCCCCTCCTCGGTCGACCGCCGGCGGCTGAAAATGTCGCCGATGCGCGCGCCGCCGCAACCAGGCGGTCCGCTAACCGTATGATGGGCATTGCGTTTCTGACTTCTCGACCGCCGCTGAACGGGCCGCGATTGACATCGCCTCGGCGGGCTTCTAACGCTACGGCGCAGAAGAAGCGGAGCCTGCGGCCGGCGCAATTTCGAACTTCATGGCCGCGACGCGCAGGGTTGCAAGTCGGCAGATCCTCGTCGCTGTGAGTTTGGAAGTCGTCGCCGTGGGGCGATTCGACTTGGAGCGAACCAGAGAGGTCAGGCGATCAATGCCTTTACGAGTTTCCGGCAAGAATCTCGACATCGGAGAATTGTTGCGCCGCCACGTGCTCGACAAAGTCGAGGCGATCATCGCGCGCTATTACGATGGTCGGGTCAGCGGCCATGTCGTGATATCGCGGGAAGGGTCCGGGTATCGCGCGGATTGTTCCCTGCATCTGAGTTCGGGCATGAGTCTTCAGGCGGAAGGCGCGGCCCAGGAGCCCTACCCGAGCTTCGAGCAAGCGCTGGACAAGATCGAACGCCGACTGCGCCGCTATAAGACGCGGCTCAAGACGCATCAGGCCCCCAGCCCCGCCGCGGCCGAGGGGCGCGACCGGCTGCAAGTCGCCAACTACGTGATCGAAGCGCCGGCGGAAGCGGACGAAGAACCGGCCGAGTTCAATCCCGTCGTCGTCGCCGAAGGCTCGCAGCCGCTGAAAACCTTGTCCGTCGCCTCGGCGGTCGCCGAACTGGACCTCAGCGGCGCCCCGCTGCTCGTCTTTCAGCACGCGGGAAGCTCTCGCGTGAATGTCGTCTATCGCCGGGCCGACGGCGCGATCGGGTGGCTCGATCCGCATTAAGGCCCAGTGAGCGAACACGGGGCGCTCGCAGAGTCGCCGCTGAAGTCCGCCCCGTCGGCAAATCCTCAGTTTCGAGTTCGATATGTCGCTAACCGATCTTCTCACGCCCGACGCGATCATCCCGGCGCTTCGAGTCAACGGCAAGAAGCAGGCGTTGCAGGAAATGAGCGAGCGCGCCGCCCTCGCGTCGGGGCTGCCGGCGCGCGAAATCTTCGATTCGCTGCTCCAGCGCGAGCGCCTCGGCTCGACCGGCGTCGGCGACGGCATCGCCATCCCGCACGGCAAGCTCGCCAAGTGCGGCCGCATATTCGGCATCTTCGCGCGGCTGGAGCGGGCGATCGATTTCGAGGCGCTCGACGGGCTCCCGGTCGACCTGATTTTCTTGCTGGTGGCGCCCGAAAGCGCCGGCGCCGATCATCTGAAGGCGCTGGCGATGATCGCGCGCGTGCTTCGCGACGCCAATCTCGCCGCGCAACTGCGCGCGACGCGCGACGCCTCGGCGATCTATTCCCTACTGACGCTGACGCCGGCTTCCAACGCGGCTTGAGCGATTTCTTGAAGAGCGAGACTGGCCGATGAAAGCGCGCGTGATCGTCACCCTAAAGTCGGGAGTTCTGGACCCACAAGGCAAGGCGATCGAAGGGGCGCTGAAATCCCTCGGCGTCAGCGGCGTCGCCAGCGTGCGCCAGGGCAAGGCGTTCGACATCGAGATCGACGCCCCGGACCGCGAGGCGGCGACCCGCAAGCTTTCCGAGGCTTGCGAAAAGCTGCTCGCCAACACCATCGTCGAAGATTACACGGTCGACTATGAATAGTCCGCTGCGCGCCGCCGTCATTCTCTTTCCCGGCTCCAATCGCGAGGGCGACGTCGCCCGCGCGCTCAAGCAAGCGAGCGGCGCGCCGCCGGCGATCGTCTGGCACGACGACCGCGAATTGCCTGAAGGGACCGACCTGGTGGTGCTGCCCGGCGGGTTCTCGTACGGCGATTATCTGCGCTGCGGCGCGATCGCGGCGCGCGCGCGAATCATGGACGCGGTTCGTGCGCACGCGGCGCGAGGCGGGCTCGTCCTGGGAATCTGCAACGGCTTTCAGATTTTGTGCGAGGCCGGTCTGCTGCCCGGCGTTCTCATGCGCAACGCGGGGCGCCGGTTCATCTGCAAGATGCAACATCTTCGCGTCGAAAACGCCGCCACGCCGTTTACGCGAGGTTATGCGCCGGGGCAGGTGATCAAGGTCGCCATCGCCCACGGCGAAGGCAATTACACCATCGATCCCACGGGGTTGGCCGAGCTGGAGCGCTCGGGCCGCGTCGCCTTCCGTTACTGCGACGCCGCCGGCGCCGTCGGCGGCGAGGCCAATCCGAACGGCTCGATGAACGAAATCGCCGGCGTCTACAACGACGCCTTCAATGTGCTCGGCTTGATGCCGCATCCTGAAAACCTCATCGATCCCTTGGTCGGCGGCGTCGACGGGCGCGGCATGTTTCGCGGCCTGAGCGCGGCGTGACCTTACGGCGCGGCGCATTCGAAGACGGGGCGACGGCTTGCGCCGCGTATCGATCGGAGCAGCCGCGAATCCCGTGCTTTTTTTTGCGCGAGATTTGTTTGTACGGAGTATTCTTGCGCAATGAGTGATTCGCTCGAGCGCTTGTTCGCTTCCGTGCTCGCCGCGAGGGACCGCAATCCCTCGGTGTCGCGCACGTCCAAGCTTTTCCGCGACGGCGTGCAAAAGATGGCCAAGAAATTGGTCGAGGAAGCAATCGAGGTCGGTCTCGACGCGGTTCAGATGAATCGCGGGGCGGTCATATTGGAGAGCGCGGACGTTCTCTATCACATGGCCGTCATCTGGGCCGAATGCGGCGTTACGCCCGAAGACGTCTTCGGCGAACTCGACCGACGCGAACGTCTATATGGCATTGCGGAGAAATTGCCCAAACGGGCCGGCGCGGCGCAGGCGCGTCGACTGACCTCGCCGGCCTCGCGCACGAAGTCCCCGTCCTGAAGCGCCGCGACGGCCGACGCACCGTCGGCTACTCGGGTTTGCGCTTGACGCGGGCGGACGGCGCGGCCAAATCGTCACCGCGCAACGCGAGTGGGGCGTCTCGTTCGCCGCCACGCGCCGCACCACCCGAGGGAGGCTCCTTTGATCGAGAGCAAGACGGACGATCGGATCGAGCCCGTTCTCGGCGAGGCGGCGGCCGCCCCCGACAAAACTCTTGCCGCGCCGCCGGACATCGCGCCGGGCGCGGCCCGACACGCCTCGCACGATCCGGTTTTCTATGCCGATGTCAGCAATTGCGCCGATCTTCAGAATATCGGCGAGGCCATCGAGCCGCTCGCCGAGCTTTGCGTCGTCGCGGACGTGCAGACGCCTTTCCTCGCGGGGATCATCGGCCCCTCCGGTTCGGGCAAGAGTTTTGCGGTTCGTCGGCTGGTCGAAGCGGTCGAAAACCTGACCGCCGCCGCCGGGAGAACGCGCGAGACGCCCTTTCTCTCCCGCGTGGTCGTGGTCCCGATCGACGCGGCGGGCGTTTCGGGCGACCCCGCCTGCGCGATCGCGTCGGCCGCCTTCGCCGCGCTGGAGCGCGATCGCGGCAGCGTCAGTTACGCCGCGCTCGCCGACGAAGCAGCCCATGCCGGGACCGATCCGCAGCGCGCGGCCGCGGCCGCCGCCGAGCGGCATGACGAAATCGGCAAACGCCTGGAGAACGAACGGGCGGCGCGCGACGAAGTCGAAGCCAAGCGCGCGCGGCTCACCGAGGCGCTCCTCTATGAGACGCCGGGATCGCGCATCGACGCGTTTATCCGCGCGAGCCGCGCTTCGATCGAGGCGCGGCTGCGCCAGTTCGACCTCGCCGAAGGCGACGCCGCCAAGAATTACCGCGACCTCGTGCGCGACCTCGACAGCGTCGGCGCGGCTTCGCGCGCCAGCGTCGCCGTTCGCTCGATCTGGGCGTATCGCAGTCAGACGGGGTGGCTCGCCGCCGCGGCCATCGCTTTCGCGCTGGCGTTCGGTCTCGATGAGATGCGCAGCGCCCAGGCCGCCGCGTGGCTGCGCGGGCTGGGCGCGGTCTTCGCACCGATCGCGGACTGGCTGACGGCGCACGACGGTCTCCTGGAAACGGGGATCGACGTCGTCGTCATTTTCGGCATTTTCGCGCTCTTGTTGAATGTTTGGCGCGCCTTCAGCTTCGCCGCGTTGCTGTTCCGCGGCCTCCACCTGCTCAATCAGGACATGCGCGAGCGCCGGCACGAACTCGACGCCAGCGCCGCTCGCCTGACCCAACGCGTCCTTGCGCTCAGCGCGGAGGCCGAAGCCGCCGCCAACCACGCGGAGGCGACCGCCAAACGCGCCGGCGGCGCCAAGCCGTTCGCGCGCGCGCCCGGCCCTGCGTTCCGAGGGCCCGAGGCGCCGGGGAAAGGCGCGCGCTCGTTCTTCGTCGAACTCAGCCGTTTGATGAGCGGCCCTCCGCGGATGACCGTTTCCATGCCGCAGCGGCTGGTGTTCGCTTTCGACAATCTCGACGCGTTGGCCCCCGCCGAGGCGGCGCGATTGATCGAGGCGGCCAACACGATGTTCGGTCCGGGCTGCGTCGGGGTGGTCGCGTGCGATCCCGAGGCCTTGGCGAGCGCGATGGGCGGCGGCGCGGCCGCGCGGCCGCGCATCGAGAAGTTTTTCCAGGTCGTGGTCAACGCGCAGACGCTCGGCCTGGCCGACGGCGGACGATTCGCCGCGCGCCTCATCGGCTCCAACGCCGTCGTCAACCCGGTGAGCCTCGTCGACGCGAGCCGATCGCGATTGATCGAACCGCTTTCGCAAGGCGAGGCGGCGTTGTTGACCGCGATCGCGCCGCTCGCCGCCGACACGCCGAGGGGGGTGAAGCGCTTCCTCAACGCCTACCGGGTCGCGCGTCTGTCGAAGGCGCCGCGGCCGGCGGTCGCGTTGATGCTCGCGGTCAAGCAGAGCGGCGACGGCGCGGCGAATTCGGCGATGTTCGCGGCGCTTTCGAGCGGGCTCTCCGATCTGCCCGATCCGGCCGGTCCGCCCGCGTTGGCGGAAGCGACGCAGGCCGCGCGCGCCGCCAACGACGGCGCGATTGCAATGTCGGACGCCCGCGCCGCCTGGGACGTCGCGCGCCGCTACGCGCTGCCCGACTGATCGGTCATGGCGCAGGCGTGGAGGCAAGCTCGGCCGTGGTCGCCGCAGGCGGCGCCGGCAACTCGTCCGTGCTCCATCCGCCGCCCAGAGCGACGACCAAGCTGACGGCGGCGGTCAAGCGTTGGGCGCGCGACGTCAGGGCCGCTTCCTCGTCACTGAGCGCGATCGCTTCGGCGGTCACGACCGTCGTGAAGTTCTGCGTGCCCGCGCGATATTCGTTGAGGGCGATCTGCACGGCCTGCTCGGCGGCCTTTACCGCTTCGGTTTGCACCTTGATCTCTTGACTGAGGACGCGGATCGCCACGAGTTGATCCTCGACCTGCTGAAACGCCGTAAGCACGGTCTGGCGATACGTAGCGACGCTCGCTTCGTAAGTCTGAGTCGCCGCCTCGACCTGCGCGTCCGTCAGGCCGCCGTTGAACAGCGGCTGCGCCAGCGACAATCCGTAGGACCAGACCGGATTGGCCCCGGCGATTTGCTTCACGAAGGGATTGCCGAGGTAGCCGAAGGAGCCGGAGAGCGTGATGTCGGGATAATAGCCGGCGACGGCGACGCCGATGGCGGCGTTCTGCTCCTGCATCGTCCGTTCCGCCGCGGCGATGTCCGGGCGCCGCTCGAGCAAGGTCGAAGGCAAGCGCACCGGCACGGCGGGGATGTCGAGCGCGAGATGGCTGTGCGGAATCGACAATTCCGACGGCGGCCGGCCCATGAGCACGGCGATCGCGTGCTCGTTCTGCGCCCGCGCGACGCCGACGCTGATCTGCTGGGCCTGCGCCGCCAAGACCAAAGCCTGCGCGGTGATGACGTCGGACTTGGCGGTCGTTCCCGCCGCGTACTGGTTTTGCGTGATGTCGAGAGAGCGCTGGTATTGCTTGACTGTGTTGGCCAAGAGATCGTCGAGAGAATCCGACTGGCGCAATTGCACGTAGGCGAGCGCCAGCGCGGACTGCGCCGACAGCGTGGCGTTGGCGAGGTCGGCGGCGCTCACTTGCGCGCCGGCGCCCTGCTGCTCGACGGCGCGCCGCACTTTGCCCCAGACGTCGAGCGTCCAGGCGGCGCTGGCCTGCGCGTTGAGCACGTCGCTGACTTGCCCCTGGCTCGACGAACGCGTCAGCGACGGATTGAAGTTCAGGGTGGGATACAGTCCGGCGCGCGCCTCGGCGATCAGCGCCAGAGCTTCGCGGTAGTTCGCCTCGTCGGCTTTCAGCGTCTGGTTGGAAACGGCGACCTGCGCCTCCAACTTGTTCAGCTCGGGGTCGCGAAACAGCCGCCACCATTCGCCTTTGGCGAAATCGTCGCGCGGCGTGGCGGGCTTCCAACCCTTGATTTCCTTGTAGTGCGCGGGAACGATGGCGGCCGGGCGGACATAATCCGGGCCGACGGCGGCGCATCCGATCAGCGGCAGCGCCATCGCCGCCAGGGACGCCCAACGTCTTGCAATCATGACCCGGCCCCCGCGAGGCGCGCCGATTTGTCCCGCAAGTAGACGCGGCCCCATAGGCGACGCAGCCAATTCCCGAATCGATCGAGATAGAGGAAGATAATCGGCGTGGTATAGAGCGTCAAAGCCTGACTGACGAGCAGGCCGCCGACGATCGTTATCCCCAGGGGATGGCGCAGCTCCGAACCTTCGCCCGTGCCGAAGGCGAGCGGCAGGGCGCCGAACAGCGCCGCGCAGGTCGTCATCATGATCGGCCTGAAGCGCAAGAGGCACGCTTGCGTGATCGCGTCCTTGGTCGAAAGACCCTCGCGCTCCGCCTGGAGCGCGAAATCGATCATCAAGATCGCGTTCTTCTTCACGATGCCGATGAGCAGAATGATGCCAATCCCGGCGATGACGGTGACTTGGGTGTCGAACACTTTCAAGGCGATGAGCGCGCCGACGCTCGCCGACGGCAGCGTCGAAAGGATCGTGACCGGATGGATGTAACTTTCGTAGAGAATGCCCAGCACGATGTAGACGGCGACGAGCGCCGCCCCCAAGAGTAACAGCGCGCTGGAGATGAATTGCTGGTATGTCGCGGCGTTTCCGGCGAACGCGCCACGAACGGTCGACGGCAAACGGATGCTGGCGACCGCGTCGTCGATCTCCTTCTGCGCTTCGCTCAGCGCGTGCCCCGGCGCGAGGTTGAACGAAATCGTCGTCGCCGCGAACTGACCCTGATGATTGACGCTCAGCGGCGTCTGTCCGCGACCCACCTGCGTGAACGCCGCCAAGGGAACCATGGTCTCTTGCGAAGTCGAGACCGCCGCCCCGGCGGAGGCGGCGGAATGGCCGCTGGCGGCGAGCGAATTCATCGCCAGGTTGCGCGCCGAATCGGCGGCGATCGAAGCCGCCGAACTCGCCGTCGCCGTCGAGGCGGCGAACAGCCCGGCGCTCGCGTTGGTTTGCTGCACACCGGAGGGGTTTGCGCCGGCGGTCGAAACCCAGATGTTCTTCAGGGTCGAGGGGTCCTGCCAATAGCGCGGCGCGACCTCCATGACGACGTGATATTGGTTGAGCGCGTTGTAGATAGTCGAAACCTGCCGCTGACCGAACGCGTCGTAAAGGGTGTTGTCGATCGCGCTCAAGGTGAGCCCCAGCCGCTTCGCGGTCGCGCGATCGATGGTCAGATCCGCTTCGAGGCCGCCCTGCTGCTGATCGGAATTGACGTCCTTCAAGATGTTGCTCTGTTGCAGCGCCGCGGTCAGTCGCGGCGCCCATTTGTAGAGCGTCGCCGTGTCATCCGAGAGAAGGGTGTACTGGTAGGTCGCGTTGCTCTGCCGCCCGGTGAGGCGCAAGTCCGACACTGTCTGGAGATACAGCCGCGCGCCGGCCACTTCGGCGAGCTTGCCGCGCAGCCGCGCGACCACGCCGTCGGCGCTGATCTGGCGCTGCGCGAAAGGCTTCAACGAGATATAGACGAAACCGGAATTGGTCTGCCTGCCGCCGGTGACGCCGACGACGGTGGCAACCGCAGGATCGTCTTGGACGATCGTCTGCAACTGCACCAGCTTTCGTTTCATCGACTGGAAGGAAACGCTCTGATCGCCCTGAATGGAGCCGACGAGCAGTCCGGTGTCCTGAACCGGGAACAGACCGTAACTCGCCGTTATGAAAAAGTAGACGTTCAGTCCGATCATCGACGCCAGGGCGCACACGACGATCAAGGGATGGCGCAGCGCCATCGCCAACGTCACCCGATAGAAGGCGAGCATGGCGTCGAAGCCGCGCTCGGTGAAACGATAGAGCGCGCCATGGGTAAGGATCACGCGGCGCGGCAGGATCAGCGCGCACATCATCGGCGTCGTCGTCAAGGAGACGACGAGCGAGATCATCACCGCCACGGAAAGTGTCACGGCGAACTCGCGGAACAGCCGGCCGATGACGCTGCCCATCAACAGCAACGGCAAGAACACCGCAATGAGGGAGAGGCTGATCGAGAGCACGGTGAACCCGACTTCGCGCGCGCCCAGGATCGCCGCCTGCATGCGGGTCGCGCCCGCTTCGATGTGCCGGGTGACGTTTTCGAGCACGACGATGGCGTCGTCGACGACGAATCCGGTCGAGATCGTCAGCGCCATCAGCGAAAGATTGTCGAGGCTGAAGCCGAGGAGATACATCACCGCGAACGAGCCGATGATCGAAACCGGCACGGCGACGCTGGGGATCGCGGTGGCGCGAACGTCGCGCAGGAAGACGAAGACAACGAAAATCACCAAGGCGACCGCGATGATCAAGGTGCGCTCGGTGTCGGCGAGCGAGCCCCGTATTGTGATCGATCGGTCGACGACGACGTTCAGATCGACGTCGCCCGGCAACGAGGCCGCCAGACGTGGCAGCACCGCTTTGACGCCGTCGACCGCCTGGATGATGTTGGCGCCCGGCTGGCGCGAAAGCACGATCGCGACCGAGGGCTTGCCGTTGGAGAGTCCCGCGTTGCGCAAGTCCTCGACGGAATCGACGACTTCCGCGACGTCGGACAGGCGCACGGCGGCCCCGTTGCGGTAGGCGACGACGAGGTCGCGATAGTCGGCGGCGTGGGTCGCCTGATCGTTGGCGTAGATCTGATAGTGGTAGTCGTTGTCCTCGATCGCGCCTTTGGGGCTGTTGGCGTTGGCGGCGGCGAGCGCCGCGCGAACGTCCTCCAGGCCGATGCCGTATTTGAACAGCGCGCCAGGGTTGAGCTCGACCCGCACCGCCGGCAGCGCGCTGCCGACGACGTCGACTTCGCCGACGCCGTCGAGCTGCGAGAGGCGCTGCTGCAGGACGTTGGAGGCGATGTCGTAGATCTGGCCGGCGGTGCGCGTCGTCGAAGTCAGCGCGAGAACCATGATCGGCGCGTCGGCGGGGTTGACCTTGTGATAGGTCGGATTGGCGCGCAGGCTGGTCGGCAAATCGGCGCGCGCCGCGTTGATCGCGGCCTGGACGTCGCGCGCCGCGCCGTCGATGTCGCGGTCGAGGCCGAATTGCAGCTGGATTCGCGTCGAGCCCAACGAACTCGACGACGTCATTTCGTTGACGTCGGCGATCTGCCCGAGATGGCGCTCGAGCGGCGCAGCGACCGCGGACGCCATGGTGTCGGGGCTGGCGCCGGGCATGGTCGCCATCACCGAAATGTTGGGAAAGTCGACCTGCGGCAGCGGCGAAACCGGCAATTGCCCGAAAGCGAGGAGACCCGCCAGCGCGATGCCGATCGTCAGCAGCGTCGTCGCCACCGGCCGCCGGATGAAGAGCTCGGAAAAGCGGTTGTTCACGGCCCCTCCGCCGCCAGCGAGGTATCCGCCGCGCCGGCGCCCAGGCGGGCGCCGATGCGCTCGAAGAAGAGATAGATCACCGGCGTCGTGAACAGGGTGAGAATCTGGCTGACCGCGAGGCCGCCGACGATCGCGAGGCCGAGCGGGTGGCGCAGCTCCGACCCGACGCCGGTTCCCAGCATCAGCGGCAAGGCGCCGAACATCGCCGCCACCGTCGTCATCAGGATCGGGCGCAGGCGAAGCAGGCAGGCCTGATAGATCGCCTCACGCGCCGTCTTTCCCTCGTAGCGCTGCGCCTCCAGCGCGAAGTCGATCATCATGATCGCGTTCTTCTTGACGATGCCGATCAAGAGGACGATGCCGATGACGCCGATGATGTCGAGGCCCGCGCCGGCGATGTCGAGAGCGAGCAAGGCGCCGATGCCGGCCGACGGCAGGGTCGAGAGAATCGTGACGGGGTGAATGAAGCTCTCGTAGAGAACGCCGAGCACGATGTACATCGTCGCCACCGCCGCGAGCAGCAGGAACACCTCGTTCGACAGCGAGGACTGGAACGCTTGCGCCGCGCCTTGGAAGCTCACCGCGAAGCTGGCGGGAAGGTCGATGTCCGCGAGGGCGGCGTTGACGGCGTCGACGGCGCCGCCCAGCGAAGCGCCGGGCGCCAGGTTGAACGAAATCGTCGTCACCGGGAATTGCTTGAGATGCGATATCTGCAACGGCGCCGGCTTCACTTCCAGCGTGCTGATCGCGGAAAGCGGCACTTGGCCGCTGGTCGAGGCCGCAGAGGGCAGGTAGATCGTGTTCAGCGAAGCCAGCGAGCGCGTCATCGCCGGGTCGATGTCGAGAATGACGCGATATTGGTTCGACTGGGTGAACACGGTCGAAATGATGCGCTGGCCGTAAGCGTCGTAGAGCGCGTTGTCGATCGTCGCCGGCGTGACGCCGAAACGCGACGCGCTGGCGCGGTCGATATTGGCGATCACCGACCGGCCGTTGGGCTGCAGGTCGCTCGCCACATCGACGATTTGAGGCACTTTGGCGAGGCGCGCGAGAACCGTCGGCGTCCATGTCTGCAGCGTTGCGAGATCCTGATTTTCCAGGGTGAACTGATATTGGGTCGCGCTGACGGCGGTGTCGATCGACAGATCCTGGACCGGCTGCATGTAGAGCGAAACGCCGGCGATGTCGGCGGTCTCCTGCTGCAAGCGGCGGATGACTTCGCTGGCGGTCGACTGACGATCGGCGTGCGGCTTGAGGTTGATGAGGAAACGGCCGGAATTGAGCGTGATGTTGGAGCCGTCGACGCCGATGAACGAGGACAGGCTTTCGACGTCACGGTCGGCCGAGATCGCCTTGGCCAAAGCCTGCTGGTGCTCGGCCATCTGGCCGAAGGAAATGTCTTGCGCCGCCTGGGTGACGCCTTGAACGATTCCGGTGTCCTGCACCGGAAAGAACCCCTTCGGGATCGCGACGTAGAGATATCCGGTGATGAAGAAGGTCGCCAGCGCGACGACGAGCGTCGCGACCTGATGGTTCAGCACCACATTGAGGAGCGAGCCGTAAAGGCGCTGCAGCCCCTGGAAGAAGGGGCCGCCGGTCGCGTGTTTGTGGCCGTCCTGCCCGGCGGAGGTCGGCCGCAGCAATTTCGAGCACATCATCGGCACCAGCGTCAACGAGACGAAGGCGGAAATGACGATCGTCGCCGCCAGCGTGATCGCGAATTCATGAAACAGACGACCGACGACGTCGCCCATGAACAGCAGGGGAATGAGCACCGCGATCAGCGAAACGGTGAGCGAGATGATGGTGAAGCCGATCTGCTGCGAGCCCTTCAGCGCGGCTTCCTTCGGCAGATCGCCCTCTTCGAGATAACGCGAGATGTTCTCGATCACCACGATCGCGTCGTCGACGACGAAGCCCGTCGCGACCGTGAGCGCCATCAGCGACAGATTGTCGAGGCTGAAATTCATCTGATACATGATCGCCAGCGCGCCGACGAGCGAAAGCGGCACCGACAGGCTGGGAATGATCGTCGCCGGGATGTTGCGCAAGAACAGGAAGATCACCAGCACCACCAGCCCGACCGCCAACGTCAGCTCGAATTCGACGTCGCTGACCGAAGCGCGGATCGTGGTGGTGCGGTCCGTCAAGGGGGTGATCGCAATCGCCTGCGGCAGCGAAGTCGTCAGCGACGGCAGCAGCTGCTTGATGCTGTCGACGACCTGGATGACGTTGGCGCCCGGCTGGCGCTGGATGTTGACGATGAGCGCCGGCGTCGCGTTCATCCAGGCGGAAAGGCGGCTGTTCTCCGGCGCCAGCTCGACGGCGGCGACGTCGCTCAAGAGAATCGGCGCATTGTTGCGATAGGCGACGACCGAATCGAGGTAGTCGTTGGGATCGCGGATCTGGTCGTTGGCGTTGATGGCGAAGGATTGCGTCGGGCCGTCGAAATTGCCCTTCGGCGTATTGACGTTGAGATTGGCGATGGTCGTCCTGAGATCGTCGAGATTGAGCCCGTAGGCGGCGAGCGCCAGCGGATTGGCGTGAATGCGGACGGCCGGACGCTGACCGCCCGAGATCGACACCAGACCGACGCCGGGAAGCTGCGACAATTTGGGGACGAGCCGGCTTTCGACGATGTCCTCCACATCGGTCAGCTTGAGGGTCTTCGAGGTCACGCCGAGGGTCAGGATCGGCGCGTCGGCCGGATTGACCTTGGCGTAGATCGGCGGCGCGGGAAGATCGGCGGGCAACAGATTGCCCGCGGCGTTGATCGCCGCCTGAACTTCCTGTTCGGCGATATCGAGGCTCAAATCGAGGCTGAAACGCAAGGTGATGACCGAGGCACCCGCCGAGCTTTGCGACATCATTTGCGCCAGAGAGGGCATCTGGCCGAATTGGCGCTCCAGCGGCGCGGTCACCGACGACGTCATCACCTCCGGACTCGCGCCGGGATAGAACGTCTGAACCTGAATGGTGGGATAATCGACCTCGGGGAGCGCGGACAGCGGCAAGAATTTGTACGCGGCGACGCCGACCATGAGGATGGCGATCATCAGCAACGTCGTCGCCACCGGCCGCTCGATGAACAGGCGCGAAGGGTTCATCGCCGCTTCCCCGTCCGCGTCGCGATCATTGCGCGGGGCTCGCCGCCGGCTGGGGCGCGCCGGCGGCGCCGGGGGTCTGCTGGCGCCGATGCTGGCGCTGTCCCGCGCCGGCGGCGGCGCCTGCCGGCGCCTGATTTTGCGCCGTCGCCGCCGGGCCGTTGCGCACGTTCACTTTGGCGCCGTCGCGCAGCCGGTCGACGCCGTCGATCACGACGTTCTCGCCGGCCGCCAAGCCGGAAACGATCGCCGTGTTCGTCGCGTCCGCCGGTCCGGTCTTGACCGGGCGCGCGGCGACGGTCGAAATCGTCTTTGACGACGTAGACGAAGCTGCCGTTGGCGCCGAGTTGAACGGCGGCGTTGGGCGCGAGAACGGCGCCGGAAAGCGTGTCGACCAGCAGGCGGACGTTGACGAATTGATTGGGAAACAGAGCGCCGTCGGGGTTGGCAAACGTCGCGCGCAGCTTGAACGTCCCCGTCGTCACGTCGATCTGGTTGTCGAACGTCGTCAGCGTTCCCACGGTCAATTGTTTGACGTTCGCGCGGTCGAACGCCGTGACGGGCAGCGTCGCGCCGGCGTTCAAACGCGCGGTGATTTGCGGCAGGTTGTCTTCGGGGGTGGAGAAGACGACGCTGATCGGATCGAGCTGCGTGATGACGACGATCCCGGTCGTGTCCGACGGCTGAAGGTAATTGCCGGGGTCGACTTGCCGCAGGCCGACGCGCCCGCTGACCGGCGCGACGATGTGGCAATAGGCGATGTTCAAGTTGGCGGTGTCGATCTGCGCCTGATCGGCCGCCATGGCGGCCTTGTCCTGCGCGACGAGAAAGACCTGATCCTCGACCTGCTGGCGCGCGATCGAATCCTGCTTGCTCAGGGTCTGATAACGCGCCAAGTCCGCCTGCGCCTGCGCATACAGCGCCGAGTCCTTCTCGAGTTGTCCTTGCGCCAGGGCGAGCGCGGCCTGATAGGGGCGCGGGTCGATCTGGGCGAGAAAATCGCCCGCTTTGACGAGCTGCCCCTCCTGAAAGCCGACGGTCATCAACTTGCCGGCGATTTGAGTCTTGACGGTGACGGTGGCGAGCGGCGTCACGACGCCCAGCGCATCGATGGTGATCGGCATATCGCCCTCGACCGCCGCGGCCGTGCGAACGGTCTGCGCGGGGCCGCCGGAGGGAACAATCGGGCCTGTCGCACTGCCCGTCGCGGGCGCGGGATTCTCGAAATGCCGCCAGGCGACGACGGCGGCCGCCGCGAGCGCGAGCGCGAGCGCCGCTTTGCCCCAGCGATGCTTCTTCGCCGCGGCCGGCTTCACCGGTTCGGCGACTTCGATTTTTTCCGGACTCACGGTTTCATTCATCCTTCGGCCTCGCGCTGGCGACGTAGCGCTTCGCACAGCCGAGCGCGAACATCAATTCACGCCCGCGTGTGGCGATGGTCCGACAAACCGGCCGCCAATTCAAGGCAGCGGGGTGTTGCAATCTCCTCCCGCTTGCGTCATAAGCGCGCGGTCGGGGTCTCCCCGGCACGGACGCGGGTGTAGCTCAGGGGTAGAGCACAACCTTGCCAAGGTTGGGGTCGAGGGTTCGAATCCCTTCGCCCGCTCCAGATTTTCTCATAAACATCATACGCTTAGAGCGGTCCCTCGGGGCCGTTTTTTGCTTGCACAACTGCTCCCTGGTGTGACTGCAAGCACCTGAAAGCGTGCGGCCGGATACGGCGGGGCGCCTGCGGCTATGTCTCGAGCGTCATGGACGCGATTTCAGGATGAAGCATGGTCGTCGAGAACTGTCGGAATTGCGCGCTCTCGCGTGCAAGAGACGGGTGGCTCGCGGTTCGAAACGCTCTTCCGTTGGCGCGACGTATGGCGTATTGGCGCCGCTGGCGCGACGCACGGCGTAAGGGCGCCGCAACTTTTCCAGGTTCCGCGCTCCCATGATTCGTCTCGAAAACATCAGTAAGCAGAACGGCCACCAGATCATCTTCATCGAGGCCTCCGCGGCGCTCCTCAGAGGGGAGAAGGTCGGTCTCGTCGGTCCGAACGGGGCCGGCAAGACGACGCTCTTCCGGATGATCACGGGACAAGAGGACCCCGACGAGGGGCAAGTGGGCGTCGATCGAGGCGTCACGATCGGCTACTTCAGCCAGGACGTGGGCGATATGCTCGGCCGCAGCGCCGTGTCCGAGGTCATGGACGGCGCCGGCCCGGTGAGCGCCGTCGCCGCCGAGTTGAAGGAACTGGAAGCCGCCATGGCGGACCCCGGCCGGGCGGACGACATGGAAGAAATCATCGAGCGCTACGGCGAGGTGCAGGGGCGCTTCGAGGAGCTCGACGGCTATGCCCTGGAGGGTCGGGCGCGAGAAGTCCTGGCCGGCCTGAGCTTCAGCCAGGAGATGATGGACGGCGACGTGGGCGCGCTGTCGGGCGGCTGGAAGATGCGCGTGGCGTTGGCCCGCATCCTCCTCATGCGCCCCGACGCCATGCTCCTGGACGAGCCGAGCAACCACCTGGACCTGGAGAGCCTCATCTGGCTCGAGGAATTCCTCAAGGGCTATGAGGGCGCGCTGCTGATGACCTCGCACGACCGCGAGTTCATGAACCGCATCGTCACCAAGGTGGTGGAGATCGACGGCGGCGCGCTGACGGCGTACTCCGGCAACTACGAGTTCTATGAGCAGCAACGCGCGCAAAACGAGAAGCAGCAGCAGGCTCAGTTCGAGCGTCAACAGGCGATGCTCGCCAAGGAAATCAAGTTCATCGAGCGCTTCAAGGCGCGCGCCTCGCACGCCGCGCAGGTGCAGAGCCGAGTGAAGAAGCTGGAGAAGATCGACCGCGTGGAGCCGCCCAAGCGCCGCCAGACGTTATCGTTCGAGTTCCCGTCTGCGCCGCGCTCCGGCGAGGACGTTGCAAGTCTGAAGAACGTGCACAAGAGCTATGGCGCCCGGCGCATCTACGAGGGGCTGGATTTTCTCGTGCGCCGCAGGGAGCGCTGGTGCGTCATGGGCGTCAACGGCGCCGGCAAGTCGACGCTGCTGAAACTGGTGGCGGGCGCCGCGCAGCCGGACGACGGCGCGGTCGCGCTGGGCGGCAGCGTGAAGATGGGCTACTTCGCGCAACACGCCATGGAATTGCTGGACGGCGAGCGCTCCGTGTTCCAGTCGTTGGAGGACTCGTTCCCCCAGGCGGGTCAGGGATCGCTGCGCGCGCTGGCCGGCTGCTTCGGGTTCTCCGGCGACGACGTGGAGAAGAAATGCCGGGCGCTATCGGGCGGCGAGAAGGCGCGGCTGGTCATGGCGAAGATGCTCTACGATCCGCCGAACTTCCTGGTGCTGGACGAGCCCACGAACCACCTGGATCTGGCGACGAAGGAGATGCTCATCGCAGCGCTGGCGCAATACGAGGGCGCCATGCTGTTCGTCTCGCACGACCGGCGCTTCCTGGCCGCGCTGTCCAATCGGGTCCTGGAACTGACGCCCGAGGGCGTTCACCAGTACGGCGGCGGCTATACCGAGTATGTGGCGCGCACGGGCCACGAGGCTCCCGGCGTGCATGGCTGAGCTGAGAAGGCGAAACGAGAGCGCGCCGGACTCGCAACGGCGATCATCCGTCCGCGTCGCAAACAAAGCATGAGGGGCGTCCGCTTGCGGCGCGTGGCGGGCAAAGCGCGCCGCCTACGAAATTCATATCGCTATTTCAATCACATAAATGTTCGCAGATTTATCCAGAACGGCGCGCCAAAAATCACCGACTTGGATACTTGTTCCGTTTTTTCGTCGGAACTCCGTCAAATGAACGTGCGCGTGCGCGCGTGGACCGCGTCGAGATGGAAAGCGCCCGTTCGCCTCAGCTCGGCGGCCGGTTGTAGGCGTCCTCGAGGCGCACGATGTCGTCTTCGCCGAGATACGAGCCGGTCTGCACCTCGATGAGCTCGAGATTGATCTTGCCGGGATTGGCGAGCCGGTGAACGACGCCGATCGGCAGGAAGATCGATTCGTTTTCGTGCACCATCTGCACTTCGCCGTTGCGCGTCACCTCGGCTGTGCCCTTGACGACGACCCAGTGCTCGGCGCGATGAAAATGCTTCTGCAGGGAAAGCCGGCGCCCGGGCGAGACCACGATGCGCTTGACCTGATAGCGCGGGCCGGAGTCGATCGACTGATAGTAGCCCCAGGGGCGGTAGATGCGCTTGTGTTCGGTCGCTTCGCGCCGCTGTTCCTTCCTCAGAACGTCGACGAGTTGCTTGACTTTGTCGCCCTGCTCGCGCGCCAGCACCAGGACGGCGTCCTGCGTCGACACCACGACGACGTCGCTGACCCCGACGACCGCCGTCAGCAGGCCGGTCGAACGGATATGCACGTTCTTCGCATCGAGCGTCACGCCTTCGCCTTGGATGGAGTTGCCGCTCTCGTCGCGCTGGCTCAGCTTCCACACCGCGCCCCAGTCGCCGACGTCGGACCAGCCGATGTCCGCGGGCACGACCGCCGCACGCTTCGTGCGCTCCATGACGGCGTAGTCGATCGATTTCTTCGGCGCATCGGCGAACGCCTGCGGATCGAGCGCAACGAATCCGAGATCGTCGACGGCCGCCGCGAGCGCGCGCGCCGTCGCTTCCGCCATGTCCGGCTCGAACGCGCGCAATTCCTCGAGCATGACGTCGGCGCGAAAGAAGAAATTGCCGGAATTCCAGAGATAGCCCTCGGCGACATAGCGCTCGGCCGTGGCCCGGTCGGGCTTCTCGACGAAGGCTTCCACTTCGCGCGCTTTGCCCGAGGCGATCGCCGCGCCCGGACGGATGTAGCCGTAGCCGACGGCCGGTTCCGACGGCGTGACGCCGAGGGTCGCGATATAGCCGTCCGCCGCCGCGTCGGCCGCGCTCTCGCAGGTCAGCAGAAACTGGTCGTGCTTGAGGATCACATGGTCGGCCGCGAACACCGCGACGATCGTCGCCGGATCGCGCTTGGCCGCCAGCTCCGCCGCGACGGCGACGGCGGGCCCGGAATCGCGGCGTGACGGCTCCAGGACGATCGTCGCCTGCGCGCCGATTTCTTCGAGCTGCTCCCTGACGAGAAAGCGATAGTCGCGATTGGTGACGACGATCGGCGCCTCGAAGATCGGGTTGATCACGCGCCGCACCGAGTCTCTGAAAGGTCGACGACTTGCCGATCAGCGGAATGAACTGCTTGGGCATCGTCTCGCGCGACTCCGGCCAGACGCGCGTTCCAGCGCCGCCGCACATGATGACCGGAAGGATTTTCCTCGACATCGTTTTCCTCACAAGTGCGGCCGGCCCACAATTCGCGCGCGCCACGCGCCCGCTGCGGCGAAGAACGAGGCGGGGCAAGATCGAGGCGCGAAACGCTCGGCGGCTTTTCCCCGCGTGCGGCGGGCCTATCCGGCCGAGCGCCGCGCTCCACCCTTACGCGGGCAATGTAAATTATGCCTAACCGCCCTCGGCGTGACAAATCCGCGTCGAGGTTCGCCGGGGGCCCGGCCGCCCGCGCGGGCGTTTCTCAACGGCACGCCAAGCTCTCCATCAACCGGCGATGCGCGTCGGGGATCGGCGTCGGCCTGCCCGTCGCGCGGTCGACGTAGACATGGGTGTAGCGCCCTTGCGCGCTGGCGCGCGGCGCGCCCGCCTTGAACGCCGCCAGGAGATAGCGCGCCGACGAGCGTCCGAGATGCTCCACCGCGACGCCGACCTCGACCGGGTCGGGGAAAGCGAGGCTGGAAAAAAAGCGGCAGTTGCTCTCCGCGACCAATCCGATGACCGGGCTCGAAACGGGATCGAGCAGTCCCGCCTCGATGAGGATCGCGTTCACCGCCGCGTCGAAGAAAGCGTAATAGGCGACGTTGTTGAGATGGCCGTAGGGATCGTTGTCGCTCCAACGCGTGGTGAGCGGCACGAAACGGGGGAACGTCTTGCGACCGAGCGGTTGCGCCCGCTCCGCCGCCGCGCCGTGGCGCTCGGGTTTCGTCAGGCGTCGCTCCCGCGCAGCCGCGCGAGGCCGTCCCAAGCCGCGCCGACCAGGGCCGCGGCGAGCAGGGTCTTGACCAGCGTCGCCGCATAGAACGGCGCGACCCCGACCGCCCAGGCCCTTTCGGCCCCGAGCGGGAGCGCCAGCCAGGCGAAACCGAGCGCGAAGATCGCGATATGGCCGATCGCCATTGCGCCGACCAGGCTGGGCCAAGCGCGATCCCAGCCACGCTCGGCGAGCCAGCCGATCAGCGCGGCCGCGACGAGGAAGCCGACGAGATAGCCGCCCGTCGGTCCCGCCATATAGCCGGGGCCGGCCAACGCGCCGGCGAAAACCGGCAGTCCGACAAGACCCTCGGCGAGATAGAGCGCAAGCGTCGCCGCCGCCAGCCGCGCGCCGTACGCGGCGCCGATCACCAGGACGGCGAGGGTTTCCAGGGTCATGGGCACGGGATAGAAGGGCACCTGAGCCTTCGCCGACGCCGCCAGGACGAGCGTCCCCCCGATCGCCAGCATCGCGGCGCGGGCGAGGCGCGAAGCGGCGCTCGCGGGCCACAACGTTGCGGCCAAAGTGGCGTTCATGGGGTCGGTCATGGTTTCTCCCGTCGCTTCCAGCCTTGCGGTCCCGCCGCCGCGAGTTCGCGTCCGGCGCTTGATGTGGGTATAGACAAGCCGGCCGCGGCGAACAAGTCGGCCGTTTGGCGATGAGGCATTGGGACGGGACGTGAGCGAATCGACCAGCGATCTGCCGCCGCCCGTGACCGCCGCCGAGGCGCCGAGCGGCGTTTTGACCCGGCTTTCGCCGCTGGTGCGTCGGCTCGTCGCCGGCAACGCCTCGCCGTTCACGTTCACAGGGACCTGCAGCTACATCGTCGGCGAGGGCGAGGTCGCGATCGTCGACCCCGGCCCCGCGGACGAAGCCCATGTGGCGGCGCTTCTGGCGGCGGTCGCCGGCGAGCGGGTGAGCCATATCGTCGTCACCCACAGCCACCGCGATCACGCCGCGGCGGCGCCGATGCTCAGGGAGAAAACCGGAGCGCCGATCGTCGGCGCGCGCGCGCGCCTCGCCTTCGAGGGCGCGCCGCCTCGAGTGAACGGCGCGCACGACCCCGCCTACGCCCCCGACTTCGCGCTCGCCGACGGCGAACGGATCGAGGGGCGCGGCTTCACGCTCGAGAGCGTCGCGACGCCCGGACACGCCGCCAACCATCTGTGTTTCGCCCTGCTGGAGGAGAACGCGCTGTTTTCGGGCGACCACGTCATGGCTTGGTCGACCTCGGTCGTCGCCCCGCCCGACGGTTCGATGGCCGACTATATGGCGTCGCTGGAAAAGCTACGGCTGCGCGAGGACGCGATCTATTGGCCCGGCCACGGCGGGCCGGTGCGCGAACCGCAACGCTACGTGCGCGCGCTCGCGAACCATCGCCGCCAGCGCGAAGCCGCGATCCTCGGCAGGCTCGACGCGGGCGACGCGACGATTCCGGAAATCGTCGCCAGGGTTTACCCCGGGCTGAACCCGGCGCTGATCGGCGCGGCGAGCCTGTCGACCTTCGCCCATCTCGAGGATTTGGCTGCGCGGGGCGTCGTCGCCAGCGACGGCGTCCCCGCGCTCTCGGCGCGGTTCCGGCGCGCGTGAGCCTTACGGCTCTTGCATCGTTTCTTGAACGGCGGCGATAAATCGATCGATGTGGCGCGCATTGGCGCCGAAATCGTGCCTGCCCACCCGCGAGACGGAACGGATGTCGATGCGCGTTTGGTTGGCGAGCGGGGTGACGCGGATGGCGATGTCGTCGACGAAGCCGAACAGCAGCGATCGATCGATAGCCTCGATCTGGGCGACGCCGTCGACGCGCAGATTGGGTGGGTTCGAGTTGACCACGCGCCAGCCGAGATCCCCGGCGACGCGCAGGGCGAGCTGGTAGGCCTGGGCGGGTTCGAGATCCACCAGAATCGGCTGCACCTCGGGGTAGGCGGCCTTCTGCTGCGGCCCGGTTTCGGCGCGCCAAATCGGCGGCGCGCGGCCGGCGCGGGCTTCGCGCGCCTTGGCCGAGATCATGAACGAGGGCGGCGATTCGAAATCGGTCGTCACGTCGTTGATGGCGGGCAGCGGCAGCGCCGCGATCGTGAGATAGGCGGGGTAGGCGAGAAGGGCCAAAGACAGCGCCAAGCCGAGCGCAGCCTGATCGGCGCCGCGCCGGCCGGTGCGCCAGATGACCGCCGCCGCGGCCCCCGCCAGAAGGGCGGCGAGAAAGGAAAGCGTCAACGCGGCGCCGAAAACCGTGAGCGCCGCGGCGGCGTCGACGTGGCCGAACCGCGACAGGCCGACGGCGACCCCCGCCGTCGCGAGCGCGAACACCGCCGTCCGCCGGCTCCAGACGGCGGCGCGCGAAATCGGCTCTTCGAGGATTAGACGGCGCATATGCGGGCGCGGCCGTCCGCCGCGCGGCTCGCCTTACTTGGCGCCGCCTTGCGCGAGCGCGTTGCGCGCGCCGATCTGTCCGCTCGCTTCGTTGAAGGCCTTGCTCTCATCGCCAAGCTGAACCGTGGGCATGCAGACCGGGTTGCACCAATAGGACTTGCGGTCGCTTCCCCGTTGCACGACCAGGACGGATCGCGTCGGTTCGACCTCGATCTGTTTCTCGTCGAGTATATTGCCCTGCGCGTCGAGCGCAATCATGTTGGTCTGGCCGTATCCCTTGCCGGTCACGACCATCGCGCCGCCGGTCTTGAGTATCGTCACGTCGGCGATCGCGGGATTGCCGACGATGAGCGTCTTGGCCCCCGTGGGGAGCTGCATGACCTTGGCCTGATCGAGCGTGACCTTCAACACGTCGGGCGGCGCCGCCGACTCGGCGGCGGCTGCCGAATTCAACCCGAGCCCGGCGGCAAAGGCGAGGAAAAGCAAAACGCGAGGCGACATGGTTCGTCCTATTCGAACCGCGGGCGGCGGCAAACGCGGCGCCAGCGCGGACGCCGTCAGAGACTGACGCGCCAATTTGGCCCGAAATTCGTGAACGAACCCTCAACGCGCAGGGTGAGAACCGCCCAATTCGTCAAACAATCGTCAATTCGTCCGCCAAACCCGCGGGGCGACTACGGCGGCAGGGGCGGCGGCGAGGCTGCGCTATCTCTTTGCCGCGCGGCGCGGCGCGTTTCTTGCTGGACCGAGGACGCTTCGTCGAACCGTTTCGAAACGGATCGACGGCGCCGCTTTGGGTCATGGATGCGTCGAACGCGAGCGCCGTCGAGTTGGGAATCCCGTAATGCTGGCCAGGCACACCGCGTTCTATTTTCTGGCGAACGCATTCTCGGCCGTCTTCGGCTTGGTTAACGTCGTCGTCTTCACGCGGTTCTTCGCCGCCGACGCCTTCGGCGACTATCTCCTAGGCTTCGCCTTCGCGACGTTCTTCGCGATCTTTCTCTCCAGCGCCGTCAAGCTTTCGATCCTGCGCGAGCAGGCGCGCGGCGACGGGACGGACGTGCGTCCGTCGGCGCTCGCGGCCCTGCTGCTGTGCGGTCTCGTCTTGCCGCTCGGCTACGTCGCGGCGCGTCTCGCCAATCTGGCGCCCGCGGTCGCTATCGCTTCGATCGGACTGACCGTCGCCGTCGTCGCCTACGACACGAGCCAGGAACTTCTGCGCGCCGAGCAGAAGGCGGCGAGCTTCCTGCGCGGGACCGTCGCTCGCGCCGTCCTCGTCTCGGGTCTGGGGATCGCCTCGATGCTGTTCGGCAGGACCGGCGCTTTGCTGCTGGCCGCGATGTCGATCGGCTACTCGCTGGCGACGCTGAGCTTCTGGCGCGCGGCCTGGGGCGCGACGAGACCGCGCTTCGAGGTCGCGCGTCTCGTTGAAATCGTCACGAACGGGTTTCCGCTGACGATCTCGCTTTCGCTCCTCGCGCTGTCGGGCATGACCGACCGATTCCTGCTCGCCAATCTGGCCGGCGTCGGCGCCGCCGGTCAATTCGGCGCCAGCCTCGACATCATCCGCCAAAGCCTGATCATTCCGGCGATCAGCATCGCCACGGCCTTCGTGCCGATGACGGTGCGATTGCTCGCGACCGAGGGGGCGTCGCAGGCGCGCGCGCACCTCGCGAAATACCTGGAAATTCTGCTCGCGGCGACGCTGCCCGCGTGCGTCGGCCTCGCCATCGTCGCGCCGCACGTCGCCGATCTCGTGCTCGGGCCGAATTTCCGCGTGGTCTCGCACGCCGCGATGCCCGTCTTCGCCGCCGCGCTGCTGTTCCAGATCCTGACCCAGCAATATTTCCACACCAGTTTTCTGCTTTCCAATCGCACCGGCTTCTATCTGGCGAACACCGCGTCGATCATCGTCTGGAACGTCGTCACCTCCTACCTGCTGATCAGCCGTTTCGGGGTGATGGGGGCGGTCTGGGGTCGCTTGGCGACGGAAATCTTCGGTTGTCTCAACGCCGCGCTGCTGAGCCGCTTCGCCTTTGCGATGCCGTTGCCGCTGGGTCGGATCGCGCGCGTCGTCGCCGCGACGGCGGCGATGGGGTTCGTCGTCGTCTTTCTCGAGAAATTCGCCGCGCCGTTCGGACCGGCGGCCCTGGTCGTCCTCGTGCCGGCGGGCGTCGCGGTCTACGCCGCGGCCGGCTGGGCGTTGAACATCGGCGATCTGCGCGCCCTCTCCCGCCAATTCGCGCCAGATCCGCTGCGGTGGAGCCGCGCGCTGCTGACCCGCGGCGCGCATCGCGCGGCGGCCAAGCGATGAATTCGTCACGGCGGGTCGGCCGGAATGCTTACCCGCGGGGCGCGGCGAGGAAGTTGTAATTCGTGTTTCGTTCGAAGCAAGCGCGAAACGCTTCGCCGGTGAGGGCGCTATCCCGGGTCGACTTGTCCATCGTGAACAGCTCGTAGCCGGCGCGATCGAAAAATTGAAACATGGCGTCGGCTCCGACGCCGAAATACTCGGCGCCGCCCCGGCCGAACTCGAACAGGATGCGAGGCCGAAATCGCGCAAGGATTCCGCGCGCGCCTTGCAGCACGTCGAATTCCGCGCCCTCCACGTCGATCTTGATGAAATCGACGCGCTGATCGCCGAGGACGCCGTCGAGCGTTCGCAGAACCGCGCTGACCTTGGTCAAACGGTCTCCTGCCATACGCTCGCGCCGTTCGCTCAAGCCGCTGAGCCCCATATCGCGCTCGTTGACGTAAAACGTCGCCTCGCCGTCGCCCGACGAGAGCGCGTAATTGAACACCTGTACGCGAGCGTCCGCGCGATATTTCGATTTCAACAGGTCATAGAGATACGGGATCGGCTCGAAAGCGAAAAAGCGCCCATTCGGCGCAGCGCGCCGCATGGCGTCGAGAAACTTCCCCTTGTGGCAGCCGATGTCGACGCAAGTCGCATCCTTCGCCAGGCCCTGGATCAAGCTGAAAGCGGCCAGATCATCCTGATCGAGTTTGCGTCCGACCAGGAGATCCGAAACCGGCCGGAGCCAAGGCTCGAGTCCGGCGCGGATCGCGGCGTCTTTCATTCTTTGCACAATCGTCATCGCCGCGTCGTCCCATAGAATTCCTCTCTGCGCCCCATTATCCGCGTCTCTCCTTTAGCCGCCGCTTTCGTCCAGTCGACGCGGGCTCGAAGCGTGACGACGCTGCGGACGTCGCCCTTTTCGCCGACCAGCGGGACTTCCTTCGTTCGAGTGAGAATTTAGAGCCATTGGCGTCAGTTGGAAATCGTCGGGGTCAGCGGCGCGAAGCTCCAGATCTTGATCGATTTGACCTCGACGCGGGCGGGCAGCGCGGCGTCGTCGATCCTGCCGCCCCAGGAGCCGCCGAGCGCGAGGTTGATGCGCAAATGCATCGGCGCGCGTAGCGGGTCGACGCCGTCCTTATGGGCCTCTTCGGGGTTCATTCTGAGCACGACACGTCCGTCGATGGCGACCGCGATCGAATCCTTGCGCCATTCGAGCCGATAAGTGTGAAGATCCCGTTCGAGGCCCGGCATGGGCGTTTCGGCCTGCCAGGACTTCAGGCTGTGCAGATCGCGCCCGGCGTGGATCGTCGTCCAGACTTTGCCAGGGGCGTTTCCGACGGCCTCGACCAGATCGATCTCGCGATACGGCAGCCCCTGTTCGTTCACCAGCCAGATCGCCGGCCAATCGCCCGCGCCCTGCGGCAGGCGCGCAACCACTTCGACGACGCCGAAAGTGAACGCGTCGCGGCTGACGATGCTGCCGGACGTGTAATCCGCGCTCCGCGTCGTCGTCAGCCAATCGACGCCGTCGGCGCTGTAATTGGCGTTGAGGACGCTTTCGCGCCTAGCCTCGAGAAAGAGGGCGCCGTCGTGCGCGCTGACGTTCTCCGGCCGATAATATTGCGCTTCTTTATTGCGGAAGAAGCCCGTCTCCGCGATCCAGAACGCCGGGTCGAAATCCTCGGCCGCGGAAAAATTCTCGGTGTGCACGAGGCGCGGGCCGGCTGACGCCGCGCTGACCGGGCCGGCGAGGGTCGCCAACATGAAGGCCGCCGCCAGCAGGCGCGACGACCAAAGAACGGCGGCCGGCGTGGCCCTCGCATTTGTCGCGGCCGCGATCGCCCGCTGGCGATCGTCGCGGTCGTTCGGCGTAATGAGGGCGACAGATGACGCCAAAGGTTCTCTCCAGGCGATTCGACGATAAGGGCCGCCGCGTTTCAAAACGGAACCCAAGTTGGACGACCTTGCAATGACGCAAGATTGAGGCCATCCGAGCGGTCCGCTTCCATCTTGAATCGATACCGCCGTCTTGATCTCCCCTTTCGCCGGCGACGGCTCGGCCGGCAGCGTGGGCTTTCGCGGGGCCTCTGACCATTCGTTAACCAAGATCAATGACAATTGGCGCGTCAGCGGGAGCGACGGCACAGGCTTGTATCGGCGCGATCGAAACCGGCGGGTAGGCAGGTAATGTTCGAATACGGCCCCACGGCCGCCGCTGAGATGAGCGGCGGCGACGCCCGGCCGCCGCCGCCAACCGGCGGCGCGCGCGATCGTGCGCTCGCGGCCGTCGCCGTCGCCAAACGCCATAAGGCCTTCACTCTCGGTTGCGCGTTGGCCTGCGCGCTGCTCGGCTTGATCGCGTCGAAGGCGCTGCCGCAACGCTATGTCGCGGCCACGCAGATCTATATCGATCCCGGCAATCTCCCCGGCGCGGGCAAGGACGTGCCTGCGCCGGGTCAGGATTCCAACGGCTTCATCAACTATGTCGAGAGCCAGAGCCTGATCATCGCGTCGCGCGCGGTGCTCGAGCGCGTGGTGGCGGATGAAAAACTCGAACTCCGATCCGGACTTCGTCGCCACCTGGCGGTTCCCCTCCTTCTTCGGTTCTTCGCCGAGCGCCTCCGACCGCGTGGCCGCCGCCGCGGCCGCTCTGGGAAACCGGATTCAGGTCAAGCGGCCCGAACGCACGTTCGTCATCGATCTCTCCGTCGCCGACCGCGATCCGACGAAGGCCGCCGAGCTCGCCAACGCCACCGCGCGCGCCTACATCGACGTCTTGTCGTCGTGGCAGTCGGACGTCTCGCGCCAAACCGAGGCCTCGCTGGCCAAACGGCTCGAGGTGTTGCGCAAACGCGTCCTCGACGCGGAAAAGAAAGTCGAAGATTATAAAGAGGCCAACGGGCTGATCGGAACACGCGACCTTCTGGTCACCGAACAGCAGCTCAGAGACATGAACGCACAGATGATGGTCGCGCGCGCGAAGGAGGCGGAGTCGCGTTCGCGTCTCGACCAGATCGAGAACGCCCACAGACGCGGCGGCGACGTCGCGGCGCTCGCCTCTCAGATCCCGTCCACGAGCCTGGCGGCATTGCGGGCCCAGCAGGCGCTGGCGCGCCAACGCCTCGCCGATCTCACCGCCGAACTCGGCCCGCGCCATCCGCAGGTTATCGACGCCAAGGCGCAGGCCAGCGCCGCCGACGCAGCGGTCGACGCCGAGCTGAACCGCTTTGCCGATAGCCAGCGCATCGAGTACGACAACGCGAAGCAACTCGAGGCCTCGCTCAGCCGTCAGCTCGACGACCTGAAGACGCAGACGGGCGCCAACGGCCAGAGTTCGGTCGGGCTGCACGATCTCGAACGCGAGGCCGACGCGGCGCGCAGCGTCTACGAATTGTTCGTCACCCGCTCGCGCGAAGCGGGCGAGATCCAGCAGGTCGAACCCTCGCGGACGCGGATCATTTCGCTCGCCACCGCCCCCAAGTCTCGCGCCTTTCCTCCGAGCGGAACGCTGATGGCGAGCGTCGGATTGCTGCTCGGCCTGGGGCTCGGCGTGGGCGGTTCGCTCGCGCGCGAACGCCGCGACATGGCTGCGCCGCTGGATGCATCGGCGGCGGGACAGGAGCGCGAGGCGAACGAGGCGGTCGCGCCGCCGGCCCCGACTTTCCTCATTACGTCGCGCTCGCGACTGGTGACGGCGCAACGGAAGCAGTCCATCGACCGTCTGGAGCTTGCCGGACTCGGCTTCCCGACGCTGCCGGCCGGCGCCGACGGCGCCGAGTTCGACGCGATCCTCGACGAACTCGGCCTCCTTGACAGCCCGGGCCAAGGCCCGCGGCGCGCTGTCGCTTTCGCTGTCGCCGGTTCGAACGGCGCCGGGCTTCGCACCTCACTGGCGATCAATCTGACGCTGTGCGCGGCGCGGCGCGGCGTGCGCGTCGCTTTGATCGATGCGGCCGAGCGCAACGCCAAGCTCACGCGCGCCGTCCGGCACGCCACGCAGACGCCGATCCTCAACAAAGGCGCGTTCTATCTTACCGGCAATCGAGTGCTGCTCGCTTTGCCCAAGGGTTTCGACGCCGAGATCGGACGCATGCGTCCCGACGAACTCTTGCGCTCCCTAACCCGCCTGCGCGACGAAGCGATCGAGTTGATTATTTGCGACGGCCCCGATCCGGACGACCGCACCGCCGTGCGGATGCTCGAGTTGGTCGACGAGGTCGTGGCGTTCGAAGAAACGCCAGGCGACGCCGCCGCGCAGTCGCTGGAAAGGGCGCTCGCCAAGGCGGGGGTCGCCGCGCGCGCCTGCGTGCGATACGAGCCCGCGAGCGCCACGCAACAGCAGCGAGCCTGAAGCCCTCGGTTCACGTCAAGGCGGCGCGCAACGCGGCCGCGGCGTCCCGCCATGCCGGCGCGAATATCTCCGGCGCGGCGTGAGAGACGACGCCGATCGCGTCAATGGCGCGGGCGAAATCCGCCGGGGCGGCGTCGGCAGGCGCGATCCGCAGCGCGCCTTGCGCGATCAACCCGCGAAAGACGGGGTGATGGTCGAATTCGTCCTGGCGCTTCGGCGCGTTGACGACGACGGGACGTCCCGATTCCAGGCAAGTCAGCACGCTGCCGCGCCGCGAGGTCAACCCTTCCGCAAACGAATAGACGAACACGTCGACCGCATCGAACAGCGCGAAGATCTCCGCGTTCAATTCGACATAGCCGGTGACCATGATCGACCCTTCGAGGCCGAGTTCTCGGGCGCGGGCGAAGAATCGCGCTTCGACGTCGTCGCTCGCTTTGACAAAGCCGCCGATGAAGACGACGAAAACGCTACGCTTCATCGCTTGCAGGGCGTGGGCGACTTCGAGCACGAAGGTCGATTGTTTCTTGGGATAGATCGAGCCGAAATGGCCGAGGACGAGGCGCCCCTCAGCGCGCTCCGCCTCGACTCGAGCGACGGCGGGAGAGCGCAGGCGCGCCTTCGGCGGCGCGATATTGGGCGGGATCGGCGCAAGACCGACGGCGAAAGGCAGCCGTCCGACCGGACTCGACAAGAATTCGTCGCGCACCGTCGGCGACGAGAACAGCACGACCTGCGCGAACAACAGATAGGCGGAAATGAAAGCGCGGCGCGCCGGATGCAGGTCCGTCCATTCGTGCAAGACGACGATCGTTCGTGCGCCGCGCAATCGAGCGATCGAAAGCGCGATGAGCGGCGTCAGCAGCGCCTTCTTCCACGCCACCACAGGCAGGTTGACGACTAGCGCGCCGGCGCCGGCCAAAGCGCGCCAAAGCGCGGCCGCGTCGCGCCATCGACCGGCGACGGCGAGCGAGCGCGAGTCGAGGCCGAGTTCGGCCGCCGCGCGGGCGAGGCCGCGCGCGAACATCTCGACGCCGCACGGCGTCCTCGACGGCGAGACGAGGGAAACGACGAAACCGCGGCTCGCGGCGGCGGGCGTCGTCATAACGGCGAAGTCCGAAAACTCGCGACGTAGCGCAGACCGAACACCGCGAACAGGAAGGTGAACCAGATCGGGTCGGCGCGATCGAACAGGAACGATTCGAGCGACGATATGTAGAGGCCGAACAGCCAGATTTGGGTCAGCAGCGTCAGCAGCGCCGGATCGGCGCCGGCCCTCGCCGCTTTGCCGACGTCGGCGAGCGGTTGGACGACGAAAGCCCAAAGCGCGAGGGCGACGCCGGGAACGCCCATCGACATCGCGACGTCGACCAGGCCGTTGTGCGCATGGGCGGCGCCGGCGACCCAGGCGGCCGAATCGTCGGTTCCGAAGCGGACGGACTCGGTATTCCAGAATGCGTCGAAGCCGTATCCGAGAAAGGGATGCGCGGCGAGCTTTTCCAGGGCATAGCGCCAGACGTCGACGCGGCCGGTGAACGTCGGGTCGACCGGCAGGCTCGCCACCAGCGACGCGATCGGCGCGAAGATCACCGAGCCGACCCCCAGCGCATTGAGCGCGGCGACGGGCGCGACGGCCGCGAAGCGCCACACCCATCCGGCGCCGTAGCGCGCGGCAAACAACGAGACGGCGAGCGTCGGCGCCCACAGCAGGTTCGCGCTCTTGCCGTTGGCGAAGACCACGAACAGCAGCGAAAGGCCGGTTATGACGGCGCCCGCGACGGCGCGTCCGGCGCGCGCGACATAGATGCCCATGAAGGCGACGAAAACGAAAACGACGCTCGCCAGGTTCTTGTGGCCCAACACGCCGCGCCAGTCGCCCGCCAGCGCCGGCTCGCCGAGGTCGCTCGCCTGGTGAACCGCGTATTGCGGCAGGAAGATCACGCCGAAATAGGACAGCGCGAGGAGCGCGCCGGCGGCCACGGCGAGCAGAGTCGCCAGGTGTAAGCGTCCGCGCGGCAGCAGCGGCAAGGTCGCGGCGACGATGGCGACGAAACCGCACAGCGCGGCGCGTTTGAGCGAAGTCGCAACGTCTTGCGAGGTCACGCAGCTGAGCCCGACCCACGCGGCCAAAGCGACAAACGCCGGATTGGCGAGGCGGCGCAGGCCGCTTCGATCCGTCGAGGCCGCTAAATAGAGACAAGCGCCCGCGCAAGCGGCGAAGGCGAAGTAGGTCGCCGTTTCGCGGCCGGAGCCGAGATCGAGAGCGTCTTCGGCGCCGAGATCCGGGAAGGGCTGCAGCGTGATCCAGGCCAGAGCCAAGGCGGCGACGAAGGCGATCGTGCGCCACGGAACGTCGTCGCTGCGAAGGATCGGGACGCCGGCGGCGGAGGAACTCACGGTTTCGGCTCTGCCGGCTTGAAGCGATATTGCTGAGGCTCGACGCCTAGCCAAGCCAGAACGCGCCCGATCGCCACCACCATCGGATGGGCCGAAACCAACGCCGGCTTGCCCTGCGCGAGCAGTCTCAGCGTCCGAAAAGCCGAGACGGGGAGAAGAACGCCGTTCTTGGCGGCGAATCTGACGCGGCCGAAGACCGAGCGGCTCGCGGCCTCGTCGATGTGAAAGTTGATGGCGCCGATGCGAAGCCCGCGCCGCAGAACCCATGCCGGGCGAACCCGATCGCCGGGCACGGTCTCGACGATCCGCGCGCCTTGCTCCCAGTAGAACGTCAGGCCCGCGCGCCGGCAGCGGGTGAAAAAGTCGGTGTCGCCGCCGCCGAGGAAATTGTAGCGCAGGTCGAATTGCGGAAGGCTCAGTCGCTCGAACGCTCGCCGGCGGATGAGGAAATTGCCCGAACCGTAGATCATCGGCACGAAGCCGCTGCGGCTATAGGCCGGCCAGTAGACGGGATGGCGGGCGAGCGCGTCGGGAGCGCCGTCGGGAAAATGCGGCACGACCGGACCGCCGACGATGTCGACTTGTCTTTCGCGCGCCGCGGCGATCATGCGGCCCAGCCATTCGGGGTCGGCGACTTCGTCGTCGTCGATCATCAGAATATAAGACGCCGAGGCGAAGCGGCGCCGCGCCTCCTCGAACGCGCGATTGCAGGCGCTGCAATTGCCCGGCTGCGCCTCGACCACGCACAAACCGTCGAGCAGGCCACCGGCAAAGAAGGCGTCGGCGATCGCAACGCCGGCCGTGTCGAGCGGGTCGTTGTCGACGACGACCACGGCGAACCGGGTCGGGCCGGTCTGGTCGACCAGGGACTGCAATGTCATGCGGAGCATGTCGGGGCGTCGACAGGTCGCCACGCAGACGACGGCCTCCGGCCCCGTTAGAGCCGCGTGGCTCGTCGCGCCCGCTCCCGGGCGCCCGACGGTCGATGCGTCCTCGGCTGGAGTCATGTCCTTATGCATGGCTGCGACCACGAGCTTCACTTCCCGACCCACCGACGCGCCGAACAGGGTTGAGACGGTTCGTTCCGTTGTGGAACCGCCGACCGCCTCGAAACCCTTGCGCTAGGAAAGTTTCGATCCCCTTGCCTCGCTTGCCGAAAGCGCCCGCTTTCTCGCCGGCCTGCTGCGCGCGAGCCCGGCGGCGATGGTGACGATTTCGACGCCGCGCGACGCCGCGCCGTCCAGCGCGCGCTGGAACAGTCCGGTGGTGCAGCCGTATGAAGTCGGAGCGTCGGCGATGTCGTGACTGCAAAAGATCAGCCAACCGCCCGATTGGACCGCAAGGTCGAGATAGGCGGCGAGCCTTTCGGGCGTCAGGCGTCGATCCGCCAGTTCGACGCAGCGCAGAAACTGCGGATCGAAGTCGCCGGCCATGACGCCGGGCGCGATGCTCCGGCTGGAGGCGACCAGTCCGTAGAGCTGGCGTTTGCGGGCGAACGAGGCGAGGCCGTAAGGGTAGGCGAAATTGGCGGGGCGGATGCCTTCGTCGATGGATTCCAGCCAGTCCCTGTTCTTCTGCAGGTCGTCGCGAAACTCTTGCGCGGAAAAGGCGCTGGCCGCTCGGTGGGCGTGGCCGTGAAGGCCGATTTCGTGCCCTCTGAAGTGGAGTTCGCGCAGGCTGTCGCGATCCATGAGGGCGTAGCCATAGTCGCTTCGCCCGATCAGGCCGGAGGCGATATAGTAGGTTCCGCGCCCGCCCATTCTTTGCAGCCGTTCGGCGCCCGCCAGGCCGGCGCTCGTCGCAGCGTCGTCAAAGGTGAAGCTGACCATCGCCCTCGCGTCGACGAACCGCCTGCGCTCGAGGGCGACGTGGCGCGCCAGGCGCGACGAGATCTTGCGCCGCAGATTGGCCAGGGGCCCGAGCGCCGGATCGCGGGGCGAGTCGGCGCGGTCCTGCGTTGGTGCCGCCACGCCGCGTGGCGTGTGGCGTGGCGCGAAGCAAACGATGTCGTTCACCTCGTTGGGCATCCGACCTCCGTCGTGAGCCGCCCCGGTATGAGACACAGGCTGGCGTCAGGAACTGCGCCTGTAGAAGAATCATGCCATCGGCGCCGCCGCGTCGCCGCGCCAGTCGAGAAGGCCCCGGCGCTCGCGGCGCCGCTCTCCCCGCCATCCGATATCAACACAAACCTACCGCTGATCATGAAGAACGAGCAAGGGTGTCCCGATTCGGGAGGCCTGCGATTTGCGTTTTGCTCATCCTCGCAAGGGAAAGGAGCGGAACGATGCAACTCGCCGCCAGGAAATCGAGGCAGGACGGGCGAGGAATCGTCCGCATCGGCCAGTTTCCGATCGACGCCGTCGATATCCAGGAAACGGCGCACGCCTTTATCGACTATTGCCGCAGCGCCGAACGCGCCAAGGCGACGCGGCCGATCTATTCGACCTCGCTCAACGGCCAGGTCATTTCGCTTTGCGCGCAGGATCGAGAATTGAAGGAATCGATACTTTCGGCCGATTCGGTGAACGCCGACGGCCAGCCGCTGGTGTTGCTGTCGCGCTACCTCTGCGCCAATCCGCTGCCCGAGCGCGTCGCGACCACCGATCTCTTTCCGGCGGTGGCGCGACTGGCCGCTCAGGCGGGCGTCACCTTCTATATGCTGGGCGCCAGCGAAGAGGTGAATCGCAAGGCGGTCGAGGCCGCGCTCGCCGCGTATCCCGGACTGCGGATCGTGGGTCGCCGCAACGGTTTCTTCGCGCCCGACGAGGAGCCGGCGATCGTCGAAGAGATCGCTCGACTGCGGCCCGACGTGCTGTGGGTTTCGCTGGGCGTCCCGTTGGAGCAGCGATTCTGCGCGCGCAATCTCGCCGCGCTGAAGGGCGTGGCGATCGTCAAGACGGCCGGCGGGCTGTTCGACTTCCTTTCGCGGGCAAAGCCGCGCGCGCCGCAGTGGATGCAGAAAATCGGTCTGGAATGGCTATTCAGAATGAGCGTCGAGCCGCGACGGCTGTTCCTGCGCTACCTCGTGACCAATCCGCACGCCCTGTTCCTTATGCTGCGCGACCTGCGCTGAGCGCCCTTTCGGCGAAAGCCGCCGAAAGCGCTACGGGCCCAGAACGACCACTTCGGTGTAGGCGAGATCGCCGAGCCCAGGCGCGACCGGCCCTTTGAAATACTTGGGCGGAATGCGTCCGGATACAAACCAGCCGACCAGTCCCGGCACGCGCTCCATTGCGTCGACGACGCAGAGGGGGCCTTCGCGAAACAGCAGGCGCCGTCCGATCGCGTTGGCGAAGCGGACGAATTCGCCGACCTCGCGACAATAGATCAGGCTCCAGCAGGGAATGAGGTTGCGCACGATCCTGCCCGGTTGAACGACAAAGGGATAGGCCAAGCCGTCCTTTACGCAGACGAGCGCGCGACATCCCATCGCCGCGTGCTCGGCCAGGATTTGCCGCTCGATTGGCGTGAGAAGGGCCGACTCTGGCCGGTCTGCGGCGAAATCGACGACGCGGACCTTGCTTTGCGGCGCCGACAGGATCGGCGCCGCTATCATGCGGCCTTGAGAAAAGCGACGGAAGCCCAAAGCCTCGATCGTCTTTCGCGTATGCGGCACCGGCGAAATATTGACGTAGGTCACCTCCGGGCGCTTCACGGAATTCATGTGCAGCATCAGCGAATGGCTGCGGTATTCGGGATCGACGCACCAGCTCGAAAGGTTGCAGCGGACGCTGACGCCGGTCGCCGTCGCGCGCCGCGAAAAGATTTGCAGCAGCACGCCGACGACTTTTCCCTCGGCGACCAGGGCGTGGCCGTAGCGGGGATAGTCCTCGATCGCCGGGCGTCGCGCCATTCGATCGAGCGCGCGTTCCCAGTAGATCCTGGGGCGTTCGGGAAACCCGCGTTGCAGGCAAGCGATGACCGCTTCGATGTCGTCGTCGCCGATCCGCCGGCAAATTATCTCTTGTCGCTTCGACGTCGACATTTCAATGACCCAGAACGCCTTTGTGAAAAAATTGCCCAGCAATTGTATATTTACGTCGACCCGGGCTGAACGTTAAGGGCTGGGCTCGCCGTTATCGAATTAACCATGGTTGTTGATTAGCGGCCAATGAATCGATGCAGAAGTATCGAGTAAAAACCGTCGTCCGGCTTCCGAGGAGCTGGATCGGGACGGAAGATCGCGCCCTTTGGCGTAGCGTCGGTTCGGCCAAACGGCCGGCGTGTTCGCCGGCATGAACCGAGCGGCTCAGACGACCGTTGCGGCCGATCCGACGATGGGATCATCGCTCGAGGCGGCGACGGTTTCCAGCGTCGTGTAACGGAATCGTCGACGCGCCCTGGACATAGGCCCGCTGAATCAACGCGGTCAGCGCCTTCTTCCGCCGTCCGCCGCCGCTCGAAAAAGCCGGCAAAGCCAGAGCCCTCGCGCAGCTCGGGTCGGACGAACGCTGCGGGTTCGCCGCGAAACGCACCGCTCCCTCGGCGTCGATCGGCTTGCCATCGGCCCCCCTCGAGCCGCTAGCAATTGTCCCGCCCCTGCCACGCCCGCCTTGGTAGGCGTCGCCAATTTGCGCCGGAGGAACGGTGGCGCCGCCTGCTTTCACGGGGCGACTTTTTGCCGCGGCGAATCCCGTCACGTTGGCGTGATTTTCTCGCCAAACGCGGATCTGTTGCCTTGACCGCCCAAGCGCGGGATCGGCAGGTTGCGGCCGTCAAATTCCGTCGGCGGCGGCAGCGCGCGCGAATGCGCGTCGCCGCGTCCGCCGGCGATCCGCTCGGGCTCGCCGGCGCAAGCGCCGCGGCCGCGGCGGGGCGGAGGGGTTTCTGGCGCCAAAGGGAGACCGACATGCTGGATCAGACCAAGCGCGCGGCGCGGCTGAGGACGCCGCTGGGCGACAAGGAGCTGGCGCTGGCGCGCTTCACCGCGCTCGAGGGCCTTTCCGAGTTGTTCGAGATCGACATCGAGGCGCTGAGCCCGACCGCCGACATCGACTTCGACGCCGCGCTCGGCCAGCCTTGCGTCATTACGTCCGAGGCGCCCGACGCGCCCGAGCGCCATCACCACGGCGTGCTCGTCCACGCCGAATGGGTGGGCATGCGCCACGACCTCCACATCTACAAGATGACGCTGCGGCCGTGGCTGTGGCTGCTCGGCAAGACCTCGGACTGCCGCATCTTCCACGACAAGACCGTCATCGACATCGTCAAGGCGACCTTCGCCGACCACGGCTTTTCCGACTACCGCGTCGCTGCGACCGCCGATTATCCGACGCTGCCCTACACCGTGCAGTACCGCGAGACCGACCTCGCCTTCGTCTGCCGGCTGATGGAGCAGCACGGCGTCTATTATTTCTTCGAGCACGAGGAGGGCGTGCATCGGCTGGTGCTCGCCGACGGGCTCGCCTCGCACCAGCCGGCGCCGGGGCTGGCGACGATCCCCTACGTTCCGGTCGACGAGGCGGCCGAGCGCGCGCGCCGCCAGCACCTGTGGCAGTGGACGAGCCGGCGCGATTTCCGCTCCGGCCAGTTCGCGATGAACGACTACAACCATCTCCTGCCCAACCGGCGGATGGCGGTCGAACGCGCCGGCGTCAATTCCTACACCCGCTCGAATCTTCGAGGTCTACGACCACCCCGGCGCCTACGATGCGCCCGATCACGGCGAGTTCTACGCCAGAAATCGAGCTCGAAGGCCGAGCAGGCGCTCGACCGGCGGCGCGACGGCGTCGGCGAGGCGGTCTCGCTGTTTCCCGGCGCGCGGGTCAGCCTGACCGACCATCCGCGCAGCTCCGAGAACAGCGACTATCTCGTCGTGCGCACGCGCCACGAATTCGTCACCCAAGACTATCGCTCCAATATGGCGGCGGCGCCGCCCGCCGCGCCCGACTGGATCGAACTGCTGCCCATCGAGCGGCCGTTCCGCGCGCCGCTCGTCACGCCGAAGCCGCTGATCCATTCGCTGCACACCGCGCTGGTGACGGGCGCCGAGGCGGAGGAGATCGATTGCGACGACCACGGCCGCATCCTGGTGCACTTCTACTGGGACCGCCACGGCGACAAGAGCTGCCGGGTGCGGGTCTCCCAAGTGTGGGGCGGCCAGGGCTGGGGCGGCCAGGTGATCCCGCGCATCGGCATGGAGGTGATGGTCGCCTTCATCGACGGCGACCCCGACCGCCCGATCGTGGTGGGGTGCGTGCCCAACCCGCAGACGCTGAGGGTTCCCTATAAGTTGCCCGGGGACAAGACCAGGATGGTGTTGAAGTCGAAGACATACAAGGGAGAAGGGTTCAACGAGCTTTCCTTCGAGGACATGACCAACAAAGAGGAGGTGTACATCCACGCCCAAAAAGACATGAATGTGAAGGTGCTGCATGATCGCAACAAGACGGTAGACAACGACCAGACGGAGCGCATAGGCCAAAACAAGTCCATCTCTGTCGGCGCCAATCATGCCGAAGCGATAGCCTTAAATAAGATATTAAGCGTTGGCCTGACCCATACCGAATCGGTCGGCCTCAATATGTTCGTCTCAGTTATCGGCGATCGTGAATTGTCGGTAGGCAAGAATCTTCACGAGTCAGTAAGTCTGAATCATTCTATCGGCATCGGAAAATCAGCAGACGAACATGTCGGAAAGACGAAAACGACACATGTTTCTAATAATTACTACATAGACGTTGGCGATGAATTAAATATAGCTGCCGGCAAAAAGATCACCATTCAGTGCGGACAGTCTATGATTACGATGAGTCCGGACGGAACAATACAAATCATGGGCAACACCATAATAGTCACTGGCGATGAAAAAATTGTTACGAAAACAGGCGTATTCACAGTCAATTAGGGGACGATGTGATGGCAAAGCGGTCGCGCGTGCTGTTCATGGCTATCGTCGTTTTATCGGCTCCGCTTGCGTGGATGGCTCCAAGCGTATTGACATTAGCCGAAGCTGCCCCGGGAGATTCATTGATGGCTGACACGAACGCGACGGACGATCCGGATGTGGAGAGGTACTTCAATGATGGCACGGACCGCTATGACGAAGACCTCTATCATGCGGCGAAGCGAATCGCCGCTGGCCAAGCGCTGACCGTCGCCGAGCTCGACGCCGTCAAGTCGAAGGTCAACAAGAGATCGGGCGACGACATTTCGTTGCTGCCGCTGGCGCTGTGGAAGAAAAACGCCGCGGCGTTCGATCAGCTGCTTTCTATCGGCGCCGATCCCACCCTTCCCCTCAAACTCACGGGGGAGCACGTTTATGACAGCGTCCTCATGGGAATCGCCCAGGGAAGCGAGCCGATCGCAACCGAGTTTCTGCGCCTGTACCTCAAGCACGGCGGAAGTCCGAACGCTCGGATGGGCGTCAACCAGGATCCCCTCGTTGAATCCGCGGCAACGATGGAAAACTTCGAAAGCTATAAGCTGCTGATCGATCACGGCGCCGACGTTTGGAAATTGTCGGGTCCCACACGCTGGTCCGAGAGCGGACCGTTGCGCGCTACGGACGTCAATCCCAAGCAGTCCGACGATATCTACGACGATTTCTACCAAGACAACGCGTTGGAGACCGCCGCTTTGATCGGCTCGCGGAACGGCGACTATAAATTCGTCGACTATGCGTTCGATCACGGCGCGCTCAAGGACGCGAGCCATAAGCAAATCGCCTACATCGTGCACTGGCTGTATCTGCCTCCGCGCGACGACGCGCAGACGCGACAGATCGCACGCGAGATTTGCCGTGCAGTCGCCGAAGGGCGCTATCCCGGCGACGAACGGGCAAACGAGATTTTGGCGTTCGCTCGCGACCATGGCTGGTGAGACGCGGGCTCGAAACCGAATGAGGATTTCCGTATGACGGGCTCGACATCGATAAGCGGGGAAGCCTCGGGCCACTTCTGTGTCGTGGGGAGGGCCTGGATCGCAAAATACATGTATAAAGGGGTGGAAGGTTTCTCTGCGACCCTTTTCGGTCCAAAGTCTGTAGCGGAGGTGGAGGCCTATTGGGACAAGCCCATAGCGCCACTGACCGACAATAACGGGTTATTGGGTCAGCTATTTGAAGCAAAGGACAAGAACGCAGGGGCATGCGATCCTGTCATTGGCTATCGTGGTACCGTATTTAACGATCAACAAGGAATATTGATCATTATAACGATACATGCGTTTGGAATAAATAACTACGTCGTTGTATCCAGCGACAAGAAAACGCGGGTAAAGTGGCAATTGTCACGCCCTGAGACTAAGGAGTTTACCTTGGTGTATTCGAAATCAGAAGAAATTACCATCGTGGTTGATAGCATAATCCAGAATGAAAAATACAATCTCGATGGAAGCGCAAAATTGGAGATATACGCAACTGATAAAGGCGACTGGGGCACTAATATGCTGCAGGCCATGGGGAAGAATTCTGCGAAATATAGCGATGCGATAAAGTACGGATCGAGAGCAATCGACTATCTCGGCCCCAAGATTTCGCGCGGCTAAAGAGAGCGCGTTTCGCACTCCGAAGGGGCAGTTTGTCGGTCATTCTCTTGGCGGTGGCCTCGCCTCGGCGGCGGCGATCGCGAATCAAAATCAAGCGGACAAGATTGGTTTGCCGACGGAGATACAAGTCTATAATGCCGCCGGCGTGCACGCGAACACCGTCGGCCAAACCGGAAGCGGCTATCAAGCCGTCGCGAAATGTCCGGCGATCGATACGACGGTGCGCGACGAAATACTGACAACCTTGCAGAGCGATCCGCACCGCTTTCCTTTCGTGAGAACGCTTTTTCGCGTCTTCGCACTCGAGCTTCCGTCGGCGGTCGCGGCCCCGTCTCGAAGAGCCGCGAAGACGCTTTCCGGAGCCGCGGCAAACGAAATACTTCCGCTGCCTCAGTCGGAATTCCCGAAGATCTCGGCGCTCGATCAAGCTCTTCGTCCGGCCGCCTCCGCAAATGCGCTCGCTCGAGCGCTTAACGATTATCTGATCGCAAACTATGGGACGCAGCTCACCAAGGAACAATATGACCAGCAGCACTGGGTTGCGTCAGTGTCCAAGTATCCGGATACACTGGACATGTACAAAACGGCTGTAAATCGAATGGTCGCCGATCTTCAACCCGAATTCGAAAAGGCGGAGCCAAGACTTGTAGAGTCTATCGATCGTCATGGCATGGACCGTGTGATCGTCTCATGCTCTCAGTGAGCGCGATGTGACGGACTTACGCCATTGATCATCGTCAACCCGACGCCCCTGCGACATATCGGCTTTCGCCACTGGATCGGCGACGAGGAAGCCGGAGTCGTCGTCGCGCGCGCGAGTTTTGCGATCGTCGAGGGGGAGCGGGCGGTTCCCCTCGCGGAGCAGCCCGAACTGGCGACGAGCGACGAGTTTCGCAGCGCGCCCGACGCTTCCTCGCTCAGGCGAGAATCGGAACTCTCGCCGTTCAAGCCGCGCGCGGACGTGACCTTCGACGCGGTCGCGCGCTCGCCGGAAGCAAAGGCGCTCGATTCCTGGCCTGTGCGGGTCGAGATCGTCGGCCGCGCTTCGCACGGCTTGCATGTCTTCGGGCCGCGCGAGTGGGAGCCGGCGCGCGTCGCCGGCGTGCGCAAGTCGTGGCGCCTCGCCCCGGCGCGGCCGATCCGCGAACTGCCGGTGACCTACGAGTTTGCTTACGGAGGGACGGCGCACGACGAGGAGGGGCGGACCGTCGCGCACGCCCACAATCCCGTCGGGCGCGGCTATCTGACCGGGGCCCTGCTCGCGCGAGGCGAGCCGCGCGCGGCGGCGCAGATCGGCCTCGTGGCGGAGTTCATCGCCGCCGATCCGGCGCGCGAGATGACGGTCTGCGGCTTGGGGCCGCTCGGCAAGGCATGGTTGCCGCGCCGAGCGCTGGCCGGCACATTCGACGAAGCGTGGAAACGCGAACGCTGGCCGCGCATGCCGGCGGATTTTTCATTCGAATACTGGAACGGCGCGCCGGCGGCGTTGCGGCTCGATCCGCTGCTCAAAGGCGACGAGCGCATCCGGACGATGGGCTTGCGGCACGATCCCCGCGCTTACGAATTCCAGTTGCCCGGTCTCGCGCCGACTTGCGCGATCGCCTTCGCCGACGGCCGTATTTCGACGCCGCGCGCGCTTCCGCTCGATACGGTGCATTGCGAATTGGCGAGCGAAGACCCGTCGCAACATCGCGTCACGCTGGTCTGGCGCGGTTTGCTGCGGGAGCCGAACACGATCCGCGAAGCCCGCCTCGGATTGACCAAGCTCTAGAGGAGACGAAATGGACAACAGCGCCGCCCGCTTCGCGACACGCAAAGAAGCGATCATCGTCTGCCTCGCCCCCTGCGTGTGTCTGACGCCCTCCGGCGGAACCATGGTTCCCGTGCCGTACATGATCCTCTCGAAGCTGTCGTGGTCCGATCGCACCGTTGCGAACGTAACCTTCGGCGGCGAGCAGGCGTTCACGATGGCGAGCCGGACGACGAAAGTGGTGGGAAACGAGCCGGGCGTCGGCGGCGGCGTCGTCTCCGGCGTGAACGTGGGCTGGTGCAGGCCGCAGTCGAACAAGTCGACGTTTTTCGTCGCGGGACATCAGGTCATCCAGCACGACTGCCTGTACGAGATGAACTGCAACGGACCCGACGGCCCTTCGAACACGATCGGAAAACTCACCTACTCGGACGAATGAGAGCAAGCGATGTTTTGATCCCGCCTTCCGTTTCGACTGCAGAAGTCGAGAAAAGGCGCGGCAGCGGGCGAGCATGCGGGCGTCGATTCCTATACGCGCTCGAAGCTGGAGGTCTACGACCATCGCGGCACGTACGACGCGCCCGACCGCGGCGAGTTCTATGCCAAAGTCGAGTTCGAGGCCGAGCGGGCGCTCGACCGGCGCCGTCGCGGGCCAGGGATAAAGCGCCGCCCACAAGACCTTGCAGCACGACAAGAAGCAAAAGGCATGCGCCTCATGCGACACGAACCTCCCAAGCTGCCTACGCCGCTTGCGGGCGCAAATTTGACCAGCGAGTTTTTTCCGATTGCCAGTCGTTTTTTCCGGATTCTCGTTTTCGACAAAGACATCGCAATTCTCGAGATAACTTATAGGCCTAATATAAGATATAACATTTATAAGTTTGAATAAACTGCTTCAGATAATGAGATATTGTTTGGTGAAATTGGAAACACGCCGAATTGGATATTGGAATACGAGAGGCCAAACGATTACAATTACGTTAATAATTGCATATAGTTTCTTTGTCAAACGAAACACAATTACGAATATCGAGCGATTGCGGGGGGCGGCGAAGCAACAAATCATTGATTATGGAAGCTGATGAGTTGGCTATAGGGACAACATCGGGGATGATTACGCTATTTTTGTTTCAAACGAGCTTTACGTCTTTGGCATAGAAGACTAGGAGAACCCGCAAATCTATATAGTCCCGCAATCATGGCGCTGGCGGTTAGGTTGTAAGCGACACTTTACCCAATCCGCAATCTTCACGCCCCACTCACCCGGTCACTTTTGGGCGCCTATCCCATTGAAATCCCACAGCCGCGCACCAGACCGGCCGCTGCGTCGCCGGCCGCATCGTCGAGGAGGTGGATTTCGACAAGCGCAGCACGCGCTACGAACGCGACGCCGTGGGGCGGGCGGTGGCGACGATCAAGCCGGACGGGGCGCGGCTTGAATATTCCTACGACCGCACGGGGCTGACGACGCGGATCGAAGCGTTCGGCCCCGACCGCAAGCTGCAGGACAAGGTCGCGTTCACCTACGACCGTCGCGGGCTGCTTGTAGAGGCGAAGAACGGTTCGGCGCGGGTGGAATATATCCGCGACCGGAACGGGCGCATCGTCGAGGAGGATGTCAACGGCCGGCGGGCGAAGAGCCGCTACGATGCGCGCGGGCGGCGCATCGAGCGGCGGGTGTTTTCGGGCGTCGACCAGCCGCACGAAGTTCGCATCGGCGAGCATTTCACCCGCTACGCGTACGATCCGCTGGGGGCGGTTGCCGAGATCATGGTCGGCGACCATGCGCCGCTCGCCTTCGGGCGGGACGCGCTGGGGCGGGAGGTGGAACGTCGCAGTGCGCGCGGCTTTTCGCTGTCGCAGGGCTGGGATGCGGGCGGGCGGCTTTCGGAGCAGCGGACGCGGCTCATGTCCCGCCGCTTCGGCTGGACGCGGGCGGACGGGCTCGCCTCGATATCAGGCGGTCCGTTCGGGGATGTGCGCTACGCGCACGATACGCGCGGTCTGATCGCCAGGGCGGAATGGTCGGACGGATTCGCGGAGACCTTTTCCTATGACGCGGCGCTGAACGTCGAAGCCTCGGGCGCGAGCCGGGGCGAGGAAAAGCTGTTCGGCGCGCATGAGCGCCCCGGCCTGACGATCGACAAACGTTTCTCCCAACACGCCCCGCGCACGGGCTGGCTGCGCAGTTCGGGCGGGCTGGTGGCGATGGCGCGCGGCCCGAACGGGGAGAAGGTGACGCTGGAGCACGATGCGTGCGGGCGGGTCGCGACGCGCCGGGTCGAGCGGAAGGGGTTTCGCCCGCGTATGTGGGAATACACATGGGATGCGTTCGACCGGCTGATCGGCTGCGAGGATGCGGACGGGCGGCGCTGGAGCTACGCCTACGATCCGTTCGGGCGGCGGATCGCCAAGCGCTGCGCCTACGAGCGCAATGCGCCGCCGGAGATCGGGCGGGCGTATGCGTGGGACGGCGATCATCTCCTCGAAGACGCGCCGCTGAAGCGGGACGGCCAGGCGGACTGGGCGGCGGCGGTGCGCTGGCAGTTCGAGCCGGGCGCGTTCCGCCCGCTGGCGCGGGAGGCGCGGATCAACGCGGAACTTGAGCCGCGCGACCTGATCTATGTGACTACGGACCATCTGGGGGCGCCGCGCGAACTCAGCGACGAGCGGGGCGATGTCATCGCGGCGCTGGACTATACGGTGTGGGGCGCATTGCGAAAGGCGGAGGCGCCGGCGAACGACAATCCCGCGCATTCGGGAGAATTCCTGTCGAGCGGCGCGCGGGCGGCGGGCAATCTCGCGCTAAAACTCGACGCGGAGGAGATCGCCGAGCTCTGCCCCCTGCGCTTTCCCGGCCAATGGGCGGACGCGGAAACCGGCCTGTACTACAACCGCCACCGCCATTACGATCCCCTCGCGGGGCAATACGCCAGCCCCGATCCGATCGGGCTGCAGGGAGGACCAAGACCGCAGGGGTATGTGGCGAGGCCTACGGAGTCGTTCGATGCGGTTGGATTGAGGGTTTCAAATGTCAGGCAAACAACCGATAGTCTAGGTAGACCGACATCTTGGACGTGGACGACATCTCGACCAGATATAGGGACGGGAACCGCAACAAACCAATATACGCGAGACTTTGCGAGGTCGAGGGGCAACGATGATGACGACGCGGGGCACGCAAGGCCTCGAAATCAGGGTGGATCAGGCACTGATCCTCTAAATATATTCCCGCAGGCCAGAGGGATTAACAGAGGACAGTTCCGCATCTTTGAAGCTCAGGTAGCGCAGCGTGTTCAGGATACAGGGACGACTGCGGACTCGACATTAACTCCCACCTACGAAGGTAACTCATTTAGACCGTCGTCACTTAACTATAACGTACAATTCTCCGATGGTACAACTTGGGTTAGAAATTTCCAAAATTGAGGTTGCGGTATGTTCATAACAGTAGATCGAAACAGGCACGAACAAGATACGAATTGGCTTTCATATATTGGCGGAAAGCCGATGTTGCCTCAGAGCGTACAGCTACCACAATTCAGTGTAGACGGAAAACCTATGACGTTTTTCTTTCAGATTCAAATGCCGAGGGGTCGAGCATTTGAAAACAAAATTATATCAGTATTTTGTCAAACTACTTACATGGACGGTAATACGTATATTCCACGATTGCCGAAGTTTGGCACAAACTCAAATTTAAGTAGAGAGTTTTTTGCGAATTATTATAGCTTTTTTAATATATATGTATTTGACCCAAGACAATGCGAAATTAGACGTGAATATAATGATATTATCACTTATAGTCAGATTGAATTTAAATCAAACGCGGGAGATGACGAGTGTATTGGACGGATTAATGAGCGTCCCGAGTGGATTCTTGACGATGAGTGTCCGTCTCTTTTTGAAGGCGACGCGCATAGGATACATTTTCTGTTTCAGTTGCGCGAAGGACTTCACTTCGCGAAGTTGCCTGGAGTTGCAAGGCAAACGTCAGTTGATCCTTCAGATGGAGTCACTCTTGCGCCAAGTATGTGGGATCATTATGAATTATTCTGCGCAAATGAATTGTATTTTTTTGGTATAAATTATGACAGTGTCAATCGAATACTAGTCATTCCTCAATCATAAGATCGTTCGTGTGGATTGGGGTATAAACACGGTGCACAGTCCTGCGAGAGGGTGCTCACTCGTGGGCGAGAGTTACGCTGTAAGCGCCCGGTTATGACCGCGGATCAGGCTTGCGGCTTGGCTGCGGCGCGCGGACGCGGGCTCCAGCGGCGAGCGAGACGATCGATGTCGGCTTCGAGCGCCGAGACGTCGGCGCGAGTTGGATCGAACGGGCCGCCGCACCAAGTGAGCGTTTCGTCGTGTTCCTCGTCGTCGGGATCGGCGAGGATTTCCAGCAGTCTTTCGTAACCTGGCGAGCCGCCGCAGTCTTCAGGCGGGCAGCGGCCAACAGCTTCGAGGAGGAGCAGACTTGGCTCGCCCTCGATCATCGGCACGATCTTTTCGAGCTTGACGGTGTGAGACCAGCCGTCGCCGAAGTCGTAGAGATAACTGAAGGTCTTGCGGCCCGCGTCAACCAGCACGGCGCGGAGACGTCCCTTCTTGGCGTCCAGCGGCCCCTCGTAGACGCCGTCAGGGTCGGGTTCGCCCCATCCGGCGCCGCCGATGCGGAACTCGTAGAGATGCGAGTTGGTCCAGCCCATGGCGGCCTGGATCGCCAGATGCAGCCGATCCAAACGGATGTCGGCGGGCACGACGATGCGTCGCATCACTTTGGGCTCGACGTGGTCGAGCGTAATCTTCAGCACGGCGACGGATCGGTTGGGCATAGGGCGCAGTTTAAGCGACTCGCGCGCTCCATTTCCAGGGCAAGAGTTCGTCGAGACGGCTTGCCGGATGGTCGCCGACGCGGCCGATCAAGTCGGCGAGATAGGCCTCGGGGTTCACGCCATTGAGCTTGCAGCTCTGGATCAGGGTGAAGAAGATCGCCGCCCGCTCGCCGCCGCTGTCGGAGCCGAGGAACGTCC
>CAVXCA010000051.1:0-51145 GCA_963759955.1 uncultured Alphaproteobacteria bacterium | reverse complement strand
ATATAGCATATTGCCCCATCGGCACCGCCGGCACCTACCCCTATTGCGTGTCGCTTGCGGGATGCACAAAGGCATCATCGTCGTGGTTTAACGGTTCGCTTTGCAGTACCGCTCCGGCTCCATCTGACGGCACATGCCCTGCCAACTACCAGCTCTCGGCGGGCACTTGCGTGTTTACCTCATGCCCGGCAGGCCTGACCGCCGCAGTGGATACTAGCGGCATCGTCGAATGCGTTACCGCGTACACTGCGCCGACCGCCTGCGTGAACGGCTATCTCTGCGGCGCGGATGGCAATCTGTACAGTGAAGATGCACAGTGCAATATAAGCAGTTCACCAGTGCAGACATGTAGCTATGGCTGTTCCGGCGGTTCCTGCAGCGCTCCGCCCGCGTCGAAAGTCGTCACCTTCAGCCTCAAGCCGTCACTTGTTCCTTCGGGGAACACGACGACCGTCACCTGGAACGTACAATATGTGAGCGACTGCACGGTCATTGGCACAAATGGCGACGGCCCCTGGACAGGCGATACCGGCGCGCAGACCTCAAGCGCGATCACGGCGCAAGCCATCTATACCCTCCATTGCACGGTCCTGCCCGGCGCGGTGAACGCCGATGGCTCTTCCGCCGTCTGGACCGACCAAGCGGCGACGGTGAACATCGTGCCGAAGTTTCAGGAGCAGTGAGCAGTTGGAACTGTTGCACAATGTCCTTTGCGCGACGCCCGAACGCAGGACTTTGTTCAATCCTCCCAAAACGACTTGAACCGTTCTGGCGACAGTTCGGTATAGCGCACCGTGTGCTGGATGTTCTTGTGCCCGAGGTAGTGCTGCACCGCGCGCGTGTCCTGCCCGTCATTGGCGAGCTTGTATCCGCACGCGTGCCGCAGCATGTGCGGATGCACCGGGAACGGAAACTTCCCCGTCTCCCCTATTCGCGCCACCATCTTGCGGAAGCCGGCCGCGGTCATCGGTGCGCGTCGCTCGGTGATGAAGACGTACCGCGCGATTCGATTTGCTCGCGCTTCAACCGTCGCAGCGCGCGTATCTCGCTGCCGCCCATCGGATGCACGCTCGGCGTTCCGTTCTTGAGACGTCGCACGTGCACGAGCCCGCGCTCCAGATCGACCATATCCCATTTCAAAGCGCACAGCTCCGATGCCCGCAGCCCGTGCCGGTATGCAATGAGGATCATCGTCGCGTCGCGGTGGCCGTACCGCCCGCGCAAGCGCGCACCCTCGACGAGCTTCCCCACTTCCTTGCCGGTGAGATATTCGCGCGGCCGGCGCTTCGCATTCAAAAGCCGCCGCGGGGGTACTGTCCCGTTTACAGTGTTCGGAGCAGGCTTGCGCTTGCCCGCTTTCGCGGCTGAAGATCGAGCGTTCACAAAGCGTACTGTCCCGATAAAGGCTCTTTTCGGGACAGTTGAAGTGTAGCATGCTATACACCACGACGGGCCTGCGGAAATCAAGCGAGCGGCGACGGCCTCACCGGCCTACTCGAAAGGCGCAGTTATGACTAAGACAGCTGAGCTTCCAAAATACGATGACTTATTTAAACCTACCTTAGAGGCGCTGTCGAAGCTCGGTGGATCGGGCTCGATCGAGGAGCTAGACGACGCAATGACCGCTGCGATTGGGGCCTCGCAGGAGCAGTTGGACGTTACGTATCCCAAGAGTGGCGCGGCTGTGCTGCAAGATCGCATGGCATGGGCGCGCAGCTTTCTCAAAACTGCGGACTTAGTCACGAACCCGAAGCGAGGCGTGTGGGTACTGTCCGAGAATGGTCGGATTGCAGCTAGCAAGACGAACGCCGACTTGAAGCAGATCGTCAGCGCTGCGTACAAGGCGTCAATCGCGGCAAAGAAAGCAGCTCAGGCGTTAGACAAAGGCGAAGCCGGGCAGGCCGTAGGAGATGGAGCGGCCGGTTGGTCCGACCTGCTACTCCAACGCGTGCAGACCATCGACCCCGCAGCGTTTGAGCGTTTGTCTCAGCGTCTACTGCGGGAGAGCGGCTTCACTCGCGTCGAAGTTAGTGGCAAGTCCGGCGATGGCGGCATCGACGGCGTGGGTGTGTTGCGCGTCAATCTGATCTCGTTTCAGGTTCGGTTTCAGTGCAAGCGTTGGAAGGGTTCGGTCGGTCCCGATGTCGTCCGAGACTTTCGAGGCGCGATGCAGGGACGGGCCGACAAGGGTATCATCATCACGACGGGCACGTTCACCACCGAGGCCAAGAAAGAGGCGACCCGCGATGGTGCGCCTGCCATCGATCTCATCGATGGCGAGGCATTATGCGGGTTAATGAAGGACCTTGGCCTTGGTGTTCACGTAAGAGAGGTCCGAGTAGACGAGGTCAGTTTGGATGAAGGGTTTTTCGCTGCGATCTGAAGGCGTGGCATCCGCTGAAGCCCCAGCAGCCTGTCGGACTGATCCGGAACGACTGTCCCAAGAATGACCATGAATGGGACAGTCCGCAGGCGAGCCCGTCGGTCCGGCGCTATAATGGCCGCATGGCGCCCGAAGCCAGATACGCGGTTCCCAAGCCCCCCGGAGCGCCAACCATTCCGGCGAATAGCGGCCGTACACTCACACCGGAGGAACTCGCCGAGTTTATCGACTCCCTCGGATACGACGAGGCCCCGGCCGCAGTCGCGGACTGCACCGATTACGACCCCGAGCAATGATTAACTGCGTTCCTCTGCACCGCTCGACGCGGCGAGCACGGCCAGAGCTGGCTCAGGAAAACTGGACAGTAGGCTAAGTGGATTTTCTGCCTGACAGCGGCGAGGATTCTCGCTGCGAATCAGGAGCGAAGATGACCAAGCGTAGCCGTCGCAATCACACGCCGGCCTTCAAGGCGAAGGTGGCTCTGGCCGCCATGAAGGGCGACAAGACGTTGGCCGAACTGGCGCAGCAGTTCGATGTGCATGCGAACCAGATCGGCCAATGGCGGAGCCAGTTGCTCGACGGGGCGGCGGGCGTTTTCGGGCCGGACAAGGGCGAGGCGAAGACGGCGCCGAGCGTCGACTTGAAGGCGCTTCACGCCAAGATCGGCGAGCTGACGCTGGAGAACGATTTTTTAGAAGGGGCGCTCACCAAAGCGGGTTTGCTGAGCGCAAGGCGATGATCGACCGCGACCACGGGTTGCCGGTTTCGCGGCAAGCCGTGGCGCTCCGCGTCAGCCGGAGCGCCGTCTACTACAAGCCGCGGCCGACGCCGGCCGCGGACTTGAAGATCATGCGCCGGATCGACGAGTTGCATCTCGACTACCCGTTCGCGGGCAGCCGGATGCTGCGCGACTTTCTCGTCCGCGAGGGCCTTTCGATCGGGCGGCGTCGTGTGGCGAGCCTGATGAAGCGGATGGGGATTTCGGCGATCTACCGCCGCCCGAACACCAGCAAACCCGCGCCGGGCCACAAGATCTATCCGTATCTCTTGCGCGGGGTGAAGATCGAGCGGACCGATCAGGTGTGGGCGACGGACATCACCTACATCCCGATGGCGCGCGGCTTCGTCTACCTGGCGGCGATCGTCGACGTCTTCAGCCGGCGGGTCCTGGCGCATCGGGTGTCGATCACGATGGAAGCCGACTTCTGCGTCGAGGCGTTGGAGGAGGCTCTGGCCAAGCACGGCAAGCCGGAGATTTTCAACACCGACCAGGGCAGCCAGTTCACCAGCGTCGCCTTCACCGGCGTGCTGCTGAAGCACGGCGTCGCGATCAGCATGGACGGCAAAGGCTCCTGGCGCGACAACGTGTTCGTCGAGCGGCTGTGGCGCAGCGTCAAATACGAGGAGGTCTACCTGAAAGCCTACGACAGCGCCGGCGAGGCGCGCGGCTCGATCGGCCGCTACTTCGCCTTCTACAATCAGCGACGCCCGCATTCGAGCCTTGACCGGCGCACGCCCGACGAGGCTTACTTCGATCGCTCGCCCATCGCGGCGGCGGCATGAATTTTCCGCCGCGCGCTGGACGTGACTTCGGTCGGGCTACGCCCTCCCTCCGTCACGCCCAGCGCGCGAATATCGCAAAGGACCAACCCCGGCAGCAGTCCACTTAGCTCTCGCGGAATCCTGCCCAGACGACCGGGGCCAGCTCTGCCGTCCGCATATTCATCGCCGGAGAATTGCGCTCGCGCGCGAATGTCACTGCCAACAAAGCGAAGCCCCGGTCACGTAATGGCCGGGGCTATGTCTGATGCGGTGCCATGCTTCTCTCTGTTGTGGATTTCTCGTAGAGCTGAGCCCACATCGCGGCACGAAATGAACGTACGCCTTGCCGAGAAAGAATCAAGGTCCCCTCTTCCGCAAGGTGGATCAGCTTGAAATCGACCGCCAAACCGCGCGCTGGAAAACGTTCCGCCATAGGCCCATATTACTGTGAATTACGAAACTCCATAAAAACGTCAGTATGCTATTATTTTCTTGGTGCCATGAATTGAGGCATGGTACCGAAATTAGCGTTTAAGTGTGTGATGATGTGACGATTTTTGGAAATCCTCCCAAAAAGGAATTTTTTGTGTTGTCTGAACAATATTGCTAAAAAGTAATTTCGTAATTCACAGATATTATTGCGATGGCCGAAAATCATCCGTTCACGATCACGGTCGAGCCCGATCTTTCGCGCGGTCACCGTTTCCGCTGGACGCTCCACGAAAACGGACAGCCTCGCCATCAATCCCCCGTCTCGTATGCCACAAGACGCGAGGCCGTTGCCGGCGCTGCGAAGGCGCTGGAGAAGCAGATTGGCAACTGGCGATCGGCCAGATGACCGCTCGACGGAATGCCCGCCGCGCGTACAATGTCTGAAGGCTCCTCTCCGCCGCTCGACGCACCATGAAGATGCGTCGATTGCGTGGAGGAGCACATGTCGCTCACTGATAAAAAGGCTCGCGAACGCGTTCGCGATCTCAACGACGCGTTCCGAAAGACCCTCAATCCGAGACTCGGCCGCTTGTTGTTGACCGTCGGCGTCAGCGATCTGCCGCGCGACGTGCGCGCGATGGCGATCCGAACGGTCGCGACGTTCGACGCGTTCGACGGCGATAACGATCCGCATCACGAGCACGACTTCGGAAGCTTCGACCTCGCGGGCCTGAAGTTCTTTTTCAAACTCGATTACTACGATCTCAATCTCGAGTTCGGCTCGGATGATCCGGCCGATCCCGCGAAGACGACGCGCGTGCTGACGCTCATGCTCGCCGAGGAGTATTGAGCCATGCTCGACAACCGCAATCGCGTCTATGCCCTTTCAAGCTGGACAGTGAAATCGAACGGGAAGGGCTGGTTCGTCCGCAAGACCGACAGCACCGAAGAATGGCGAGGACCATATCGCAACGAGACAAGCGTGTGCCTCACGATCGCACGCTTCCTCAAGAAGGAGCTTATCAAGCGGGATGGTCTCTGCCTGCCTCTGTAGCTCCGAAAGCCGTCGGCATGTCCGACGGCTTTACCTTTTCTCCAATCATCGCGCAGCGTGCGGGAATCGGGGGTTGTGCTATAATGCCTCGCATGAAGCGAAGCGAAACAATCACCACGCTGCATGCGCAGTACGTCTGCATGTTCCGGCCTGATCCCGAGGGCGGCTATTCGGTGCGCTGCGCCGCTTTCCCCGAGCTGATCTCGCACGGGGACACGATAGAGGACGCCCGCGCGATGGCGCGAGAAGCGTTGGAGCTGTGTCTGGAGGTGTATCGCGATGAAGGGCGTCCGATTCCGGCGTCCGTTACCGAACCGCGGACGACGATCAAAGAGATCGTAGGAGTGAAGCTCGCCCGTGTATGACGCGGTTGCCGCAAATCACGGCTCGGCAAATGCTGGCCGTCCTTGAGCGTGCAGGTTTCGAAATACGACGTTCAAGCAGTGCCCATCACTACCTGGTGCACCGGAGCGATCCGACCAGGCGCACGATCGTCTCGGTGCACCCTGGCGATCTGCCGATGCGAAACCTGCGGGACATTCTCAAACAGGCCAAGTTGTCGCGTGACGACTTTTTGAAACTGCGATAGGCCCGGCAGCACCGCCGTCCCCTTCCGTTCTACGGACGTCGACCGAAGCCCGCTTTCGGCAACCTGCGAACACCGTCAGTTGACCTTTCGTGCCGCCGGCGTATTTTTTCGACGCCCGCTAGCAAGGGCTTCTGGGACTTTCGCGACTGTTCCCTATTCAGGGACTGTCTCGATGTCACATCCGCTCAAGCTATGCACGGTCAAGGAACTGAAAACGGTCTACGGCATCCCCTATTCGCGACAGCACATTTGGAGGAAGCAGGACGAAGGCACGTTTCCCCTTCGGGTGACACTCGGCCAATGTCGTGTCGCCTTCCGGTGCGCTGAAGTCGAAGCCTGGCTTGCCGATCCGGTAGGATGGTCCAAACGAGCAGCAGAGAGTCATCCTCTCTGAAACAGGGTGGGAGCCTCGGATTCCAACCCGAGGCTCTTCCCTTTCCAGATCACGGCATAGGGGTAGCCCACCTGCTAGCCCTACGGGTACTGTACCCCTACCCCGTACCCCTAGGGGAAGGCGCAATAAAGCGCCACATTTCAACGAGTTCCGACCACACAGTCAGTCAGGCTAGCGCCATGACCTCCCCCTCTTTTGTGGAGAAGACTCCACAAATCCACCAAGAGCCCGACGCACGAACGGAATAGGACATTCCGCCGCGCGCGTGCCCCTGGGGCGCGATGGGGAGGTCATGGCGCTGCGCGACCACTGACTGACTGGTGGCGGAAACGGTTCACCGTTTCCGCGCGACGCGGCGATTCCTATCGGACATTTCTATCGGACAGCTCACCATCGCGCACTTCGATATTTCGATTGCGCCGCGGTTAACACTACATCGCGTATAATGAGCGCAGGCAGCTCTTACGGCATAGCGACGCTTTCCTGTGCCAATGCAAGCGGCACCACTCCCCTTCTCCTCCGACATAAGGATGTCCGGGCGTGGGACGCTTGCCTTGCCATGGAGATCGGACGAGCGCGGTACGATAGTTTTGATTTCAAGCGAAAGAAGCGGCGGTCGCGCCCGATCTTTTCCATTTCCGACGAGGAGCGCGCGCGTCATCTCTGGGTCATCGGCAAAACCGGCGTCGGCAAATCGACCTTCCTCTTGAATGCGATCGCCCAAGACATCCGCGCCGGCAACGGCGTCGGCGTCTTCGATCCGCACGGCGATCTCGCCGACGCCGTGCTGCGACTTGTTCCGCCGAAACGGCGGAAGGATGTCGTGCTCTTCGACCCGTCCGATCGCGACTTCCCGATCGGCTTCAACATTTTTCATAACGTGCCGATTGAGCGCCGGCCGTTCGTCGCCTCATCAGTCGTCGATTGCTTCAAGGCGATCTGGGGCGCGTCATGGGGACCGCAACTCGAAATGTTTCTCTACGCGGCGTCAGCCGCGCTCTTGGATTTTCCCGACGGCACCCTACTCGGCCTCAAACACATCATGACGTCGAAGACGTACCGCGCTCGCGTGCTCGGCCACGTGCACGATCCCGCGGTCAAGGATTTCTGGCAGACCGATTTCGCGAAGCACATGCCGGAGAAGGAGCAACGCGAGCGCACGCTGTCGACCCTCAACAAGATCGGCCAGCTCATCACCGATCCCACCGTTCGCAATGTCATCGGTCAGACGCGCTCCCGACTGTCGTTTCGCGAGATCATGGACGGCCGGAAGATTTTCATCGCGCGTCTCGCCCAGGGCGAACTCGGCATTCAGAAGTCGTCGCTCATCGGCGCGCTGCTGATTTCGGCGTTGCATACCGCCGCGTTGCAGCGCCGCGACATCCGAACACCGTTCCACCTCACCGTGGACGAGTTCCACAATTTCGGTCTCGGCTTCAACGAGATGCTATCGGGCATCCGCAAGTTCGGCGTGACCTTGACGCTCTGTCACCAATTTCTAGGCCAGGTTCCCGACGACCTCGCCGAAGCGATGATCGGCACGATCGGCGCGACGCTCGCCTTTCAGCTCGGCGGCAACGACGCCGAACGCCTTGCCAAGACCTTCAACTTGAAGCCCGAGGAACTGTCATCGTTGGAGCCGCACACCGCCTACATCAACATCGGCGCGCGCACGCACCAACTGCGCATGGACCCGGCACCGGAGCGCGTCTACCCGGCCTCGCCGTCACACATCCGTCGCGCCTGCCGCGCCCAATTCGCGCAGCGGCGCGAGCATGTGGAGCGACGAATTGCCGCATTCATTGAACACACATCTTCAAGCCGATGATCTTGACTCATCATCCAGCCAACATCCGTATATTGGCCTCTCGCTTAGAGGGGGGCAACGATGAAGGTGACCATCGAGCATTCAGACGTCAAACGTCGTCAAGGCACGCTCTACAATGTGAAGTGCGCACTCGCGTTCAACGAGGAAGAACGAGCGATCATCCGCGAACGATCTCTCGGCGGCAACATATTCGGCTTTGAGCACGGCTTCGTAAACCACCCCGAGAGCGCCGACAGTCCCGTCAGCCCCGGCATGTTGCGCGTCGGCGCGCGTCTCCTGTTTATTATCGGCCTGCCGCTCACCTATTTCAGCCCGCCCCTCGCCACACTCTGCTGGGCCGGCGCAGCCGGCCTTTTCATCTATCGCAAGAATCTTGAGAGCACGCTCAAGAAAGTCGGCCAAGACTCCATCACGCTCGCACAAGTTATGAAAGACGGATCGTTCACCGTTTCGGCGTTCGGCTCCCCGATCGAGGCCCAGCAAGTCGAGGGCGAGATACGCACCGGTCTCGAAGGCCTGAAAAACCTTCTGACCGCCAGCGCCGAAATCCCGAAGGTCCAATCTTTCGAGATGTGACCGGTGTCGCCGCGCAAGAACGACGGCCTGTTCACCTGGATCGAGATAGCGCGATCTATCTCGACCCTCTTCTCTGCGCTGTTCCTCGTCCTCTCTCACCTCTTCGAGCTGATCGGCTATAACGTGCGCGGCGCGCTCGCGGACCAACGCGACGCCGATCAGAAGACACGCATCCACGACGAAATCGAGAACCTCGCACAGTCGCTCAGGCTCCGCATCGCCGCCGCGAACTTTCCCGATCAAGACCGGCTCACCGATCTCCTTGTCGAAACAATCAAGACCTTCGAGCTGCCCGAACAGCCGCACCCGTATCCGACCACGCGCGTGTGGAAGGCGTACGCCGACCTCGCGTGGCGGCTATTCCAAGACGAAGGCTTCGCCACGATCGAGCCGCCGTCGTACGGAAGCGAAATCGAGAAAGCGCGGTACGCCGACTATCTTCTCAAGCTCGACGGCAAACTTAAGAATCCGAAGGAAACCCTCGACACGTTTCTCGACGCCGTCGCGCGTTCCTTCGTCCTGTTCGCGCAGCGGTTGCCGCGCTCGGCCTTCACGATGGACGAGGACGGTTCCGAGATCCCACCCACGTTCCATGTCTCACTTCTGGAAACCCTCATTGACCTCCCCGACGTGATTCAGCGTGTGATCGCTCCCTTCGGAACCACGCGCACTACCACGCTCGGATTGTTCTCCACTCTTGAGGCCCAACTTGTCGCGCGCGGCGACAGCCACCGACCGCCGCTTGGCCCGATCGAAGAGTATCGGGGAACGCCCCACGCGATGATCGACGCCTATCTCACGGACACGCCGCTGCACCCGCTCTTCGACGTGATGATTCCCTTCAGCATCAAGCCCGCAGACCGCCTTGAACACTGGCACCTCTTGGCCCCGACGGGCTGGGGCAAGACGCAGACGCTTCAGCACATCATCTACAACGACATCATCGGCCCCGATCCGCCCGCGCTCGTCATCATCGAGCCGAAGGGCGACATGGTTGCGACAATCCAGAAGCTCAAGCTCTTCGCCAAAGAGCCCGAGCGGCTTGTCGTCATCGATCCGGAACTCAATCCGGCCCTCAACATGTTTGCGATCCCGAATGAACGGCGCAGGCGCTACTCGCAGGCCGTCCAGGAGCAAATCGAAGCGAGCGTCATCGAGCAATACGGTTACATCTTCAGCGCGCTCGACGCCGACATGAGCCGCAAGCAGTCGACCGCGCTTTCCTATGTCGTGAAGCTCGTGTTCTCGATGCACGGGAACATTCGCGACTTCATCAAGATTCTCGACGACCCATCGAAGGAATTGGCGAAGAGCCCATTTCAAGATGGCATCCGCAATCTCGACGATCTCGCCCAAGGCTTTTTTGAAACGCAATTTTTCAACCCGCAGTCATTCGGCATGACGCGCCGCTCGCTCGCGGCCAAGCTCTACGGCCTGCTCGCCGTTCCCGCCTTCAACCGGATGTTCTCGGCGTCGGAAAACCATCTCGATATGTTCGACCGCCTTCAGACGCCCGGCAGCGTCACCGTGATCAACACCGCGAAGGGCTTGCTGAAACGCGAAGCCTCTGCCCTCTTCGGCCGCTACATGATCGCGCAGACGACGGCCGCGGCGTTCGAGCGCGTGGCGATCCCCGAACGCGAGCGCAAACCCGCCTATCTCATCATCGACGAAGCCGGCTCATATTTCGACGACAGCCTTGAGGAGCTTCTCGCGGAAGTTCGCTCCATGGGCCTCGGCGTGCTCTTCGCTCACCAGCTCATGAGCCAGCTCAAGACCCGAGGCCTCAAATCATCGGTGCTCGGCAACACGTCGATCAAGTTCGCCGCGCCGAGCGACGAGGACGCGTCCGAGTGCGCATCGGCCATGCACACATCCGCCGACTTCCTGCGATCGATGCGACAGACGAAAGGCAAGGCGACGCAGTTCGGCGTCTATGTCCGTGGCGAGACGCCGACGGCGGTGCGCCTCCAAGTCCCCTTCCTCACCATGGAGAACGCCCCGCAGATCACCCCGGAGCAACATGAGAAGTTTCGTGCGCGCATCCGCGCGCACTATTCGCAACACGCGCCAACGTCGGCCGCATCCGCGCCAGTCCCGACGCCGAGCCCTGCGCCGCCGCCAAAGCGCGATCTGCCGGACGACATTGTTCACAGCACACCGAGCAAAGAGTGGTGACGCGCGGTATCATGGCGTTACATACAGCACGTTGATTTATTAGATCGTTCCGTCTTCAATCGGCGTATGAATTTCTTTTCGCCGTCACGTCACAAACGGGCCTCGCGCTGGGACGCAAACGCCGAAGGCAGGCCGATCCTCGTCACGCCGCGCGACCTTGATTTTCTCTTCGCGCTGTTCATTCACGGCCCATTGTCGACCGCGATGCTGCGCGCGCTCGTCGCGCCGCACGTCGGGCAGAAGACGATCACCGAGCGGCTGAAGAAACTCAAACGAAAGCCGAACGCGCTCATCGAGCAGCCGTGGCAGCAACGCGCCGCGGCGAACGCCAACTACAATCACCTTGTCCTCGCACTGACCGACGTCGGGATTCAAGCCCTCATCGAGAATGAGCGCATCACGCATCAACATGCCGAGTGGCGCGCCGGCATCAACGAGAATCGCAACGCCTATGAGCACGAGGCGATGGCGGCACACATCATGGCGTCGATCGATCTCGGCTGCCGGCAAGACCCGAACCTGCGGTTCGTTTCGTGGCTCGACATTTTCAAGCACGAGAAATGCCCGGCCGCGACGAAGACGGCGCGGAATCCCTTTCTCATTCCCTACACGCTCGACAAGGTCGATCACACGCTCATCCCGGACGGGCTGTGCGGCATCGAGCACCGCGCGCACGGCGTGAGCTTCTATGCGATGGAGGCCGACCGCAACAACGAGCCGATCGAGGCGTCGAAGCTCGCGCGCTCTTCATATGCGCGGCACCTTGTGGGCTACCGGTTCGTCCTGCGCAACGAACTCTACAAAACGCACTACGGCGTGCCGAACATGCAGGTGCTGAACGTCACCGTCTCCGAGATGCACATGCGTAACATCATGGCGCATCTGAAACGGACGACGGCCGAGGGCGCGCGGCATCTCTCCGGAGCGCATCCGTTTCTGTTCAAGGCGGTGCCGGCGCTGGGGAGGAGGATAAACAAGCCGCCGGTGTCCGCGCACATCCTCACGGAGCCGTTCCACCGCATCGGCGATGACCGCGTGCGGATCGATGGCGCTTGACATCGACTTCCGCATCGATGGCGTTTTACACAGTATTCTGCTATATTGCGGCCGATGTGCGAAGGTGCGTGTAATAATGTAGACAATGCATAGGTATATATAGATATATGGAACTCAAAGACGCAAAGCTCAGGCTCCACCGGTTTTTGGGAGACAGAGAACTCACGTTCTCAATACGAAAGTACCCGGATGGCGAGTGGGTTGCCGAGTGCAATGAAATTCCGGCGATCATGACGGGCGGCAAAGCCGACGACATCACCAACGTCGACACGATGATCCGTGACGCGATCCTGACCGCCGCCGGAGTCGATCCAAAATACGCGAATGAGATATTGAAATTCGTCGGCTACCGACAAGCAAACCGCATCGCCAATCTATTTAGAACGGAGAGAACCGAAGCGGAGTATGTCCTCTCCTGACGCGTACAGGGGGGTGAAGCTGAAAAAGGGTCACTTGGTCGATCAGGTCAAGAACCTCAACCAGACAGAGTGGGTAACCGTTTGCAGAAAACTGGGCCTATTCGTCCCCGATGGCTACGGCAAGGGCTCTCATTGCGCGGCGTATAAAAGCGAGTCGTGTCCGCCGGAAGATAGTTCCTGTTGTGTCCTCACGTTGCCGCAAAACATATATCCGAATTTTCAGAGGGATTTAATCAAGAAGCTTCTTTTTTACGGAATTCAAAGCGGCACGTATTCAGAAGACGACCTATGGAAGATATTGGGCGTAAAATAACTTATCCATTTGCTCTTTCAACGCGCCAAATTCGCCGTCAAGACAAACTATAGATGGGCTGCGCCGAAACGCAGCCCACCGCTTTCACACTTGACCCTCGTCAGGAATGTCGTCCTCGGCCGCGAACGGCGGCAGCAGCTTGAGGACACCGCCCCACTCGGTGCCGATCGGCAACGCGTTGAGCTTCACCGAGAAGCCGCCGCCGTTCTCCCGAGCCCAGGCGTAGCCCAACGTCGTCCAATCCTTTCGGCCAGGTCCGGTCTTCGCCCTCACGACGAAATCCGGTTGGCGGACTTCCCTCTCCCGCGGCTTGCGGGATGCAGCCCGTTCACTCGTCGTTGCACTCATGGACATCTCCTCTTTTCACGTCCTTGTGAAGTATAATTCATTTCAGGAAATAGAGGAGAGCACCATGTCCAGTTTCGTCGACTTCCAGGACCTCAAAGCGCGCGTGAATATTGCCGACGTCTTGCCGCTCTTGGGCATCGTCACCAAGGCGTACGGCGCACAGCTCCGGGCGTGTTGCCCCATCCATAAGGGCAGCGACCCGCGCGGCTTCGTCGTCACCCCCGCCAAGGGCGTCTGGTATTGCTTCGGCGGCTGTGGCGGCGGCGACATGATCGCGCTTGTCGCCAAGGTGCGCGGCTGCGAACAGAAAGACGCCGCGCGCTTCATTGCCGAGGGAACTGGTACCAGTTCCGGGAACCGTACCGTTCCAGGGAACAGTAACAGTTCCCCCCAGCCCAAGGATGAGAGGAGGCGCGGCTTCGATCCCGAAGCCTACGCCAAGGGTCTCGATCCAGCCCACGCGGCGCTCGCGCCGCTTGGGGTCGCCGCTGAGACCTTCCGGGCGTGGAAGGCGGGTTATGCGACCTCGGGCGTGAACCGCGGCCGTCTGGCCTTCCCGATCGCCTCCAAAGACGGCGCGATCGTCGGCTACGCCGGCCGCACCGTGGGCGAAGAGTCGCCGACGCTGTCATTCCCGAACGGACTGTCGCCGAGCGAATTCATCTTCGGCGCGGATCGCGTCACGGAGGGCGAGCTGCATTTGGTGCGCGATGCGATCGAGGTGATGCGCGCCTACGAGAACAGCATCGAAAACGTCGTCGCATTTCTCACCGAGGCCGTCACGGCGCAGCAGCTCGAAATGCTGTCGTCGCTGATGGACGAGAGGAAATGCGAAACGCTCAGCCTATTCGGTTGAGCCATCCGGGGAGCCTTCGGGCTCCCCTTCGTTTTGCGCATCCGCTTGCATGTCGGCGATCTCGTCGACGGCGTCGAGCGAGATCGTATCAGCCGTCAGCAAATCATTGACACGATCATTCCGCGAGCGCTCCGCGTCTTCGATCGCGATGCGCTCGCGCACCTGCGCTTCCGTTTCGCCGCGATCGTCGTCTCGTTTCTTTTTCCGCACCAGGTCCCGCAGAAACTCCGTGACGCCCGAGGCGCGTTCGCGCGGCAGGAGTTCGATAAGGAAGCCGCCGAACCGATCGCGCGCGATGACCCGATGCTCCGCCACCGGCACGCGGCTCACCTCGCCGTATTCGCTAGCGGCCTTCTTTGATTTCGTCACCCGCTGCAATCGCTCGGAAGGAACCGCCGACAGCTCAACACCGTCCACGATCTCCAAGCTGTTGCCCAGGTCGCGCGTCTCATAGTTCAGCACGTCTTGCGCTGTCTTTCCGGACGGCATCGATCCCTTGCCGCCGCCCCTGAAAAATGTCGCGTCGACAGGCCCGATGTATTCGCTCTTGCAGCGCACGCGCCCGTTCTCTCGCCATGTCCGTTGGCGGTAGCGATAGCGGCGGCCCTTGATGGTCTTGATGACGACGTACCAGCTCATGCCCGGAACATAGGGCGCGACGAGAATAGAAAGAAGCCGGATGTGGAAATTGTGATGATGTAACGCGGCGTCACTTGCGAGAATATATTGCACGCCATTGAACATATCGCGCGGTTACTCATGGGTTGTATTGCTTCATTTGGAAGTCCTCCGCAACGAGAGGACAACGAAATGAACAACCTCATTCAAGCCGACTGCCTATCAATCCTCAAAACCCTGCCCGACAAGAGTGCCGACCTTCTCTGCACCGATCCGCCGTATGGGAACGGAATTGCGAAGAGTGGCACGCTCGGCAATAGCCGGTTCAAACCGAAGGACTGGGATTCGTCGATCCCCTCGGCCGAGTACTTTCGCGAGATGCTGCGCGTGAGCAAGCAGCAAATCATCTGGGGCGGCAACCACTTCGCGCACCTCCTTACGCCGTCTCGCTGTTGGCTCGTGTGGTGGAAAAAGGACGGCTTGCCTCGCCTCACGTTCGCCGATTGCGAGCTTGCCTGGACGTCGTTTCAGCGACCGGCGCAGGTTTGCAATTGCCGCTGGAGCGGGCCGATCCGCGACAGCAAAGAACCGAAGGTCGGACACCCGACGCAGAAAGCGCTCGACGTGATGCGGTGGTGCATCAACGAATTCTCTCAGATCGGCGATCTCATCCTCGACCCCTTCGCTGGATCGGGAACGACCTTGGTGGCGGCGCATCAGCTCGGCCGCCGCTTCCTCGGGATCGAGCGCGACGGCGAGTATCTCGAGATCGCCAACCGGCGTTTGCTCGCGGCGAGGGAGGCTTAGATGGACATCGACAGCCAGATCGCCCGCGTCAAGGAACTCATCGCCAAGCGCGAAGAAATCGACGAGCAGCTCGCCGCGCTTTTCGGCGGCGCTTCTCTCACGAAGAAAGCGCGACGCTGCAAAATCTGCGACGGCGAGGGGCACAACGCATCGACGTGTCCCGAGCGGCCGGACAAGAATCCGACGCCGTGATCATGGGGAGCCTTCGGGCTCCCCTCTTCATTTCACCACCCGCAATTTCGGCCGCGGCATGTCGGGCGGCCGAGGCGGCCACTCCAGGTCGGGTAGATACACGCCGCATCCTTCTTTCCATCGCGCATTGCGCTTCCAGTGCGGGCAGTCGGCCGCGAGTTGCCGCAGCACGTCGTCAAGCGACGCATCGGCTCCGAATTTCTCCGCCAGACGCGCGAGCCGATATGTGCCGCTGCGCTTGCAGAAGCGGCACGCAACGCGCACCACCACGTACGGAAATGTGGCCAGGGTGTTCACCCGGATGATGAAAACAAAACGCGAACAAAGAATCAAGCGACCAGCCGCGGCGCTCCGCGACAGGTCGCGACATGCCGCGACCGGCCGGGCCCTGTCGCGGCGGCGCGGGCGTGAGGAAAACACGGGATATGCTATAATACACGAATGGTAAGTAAGACGCTCAAAGACATCTTGGATCGCATCGAGGCTTGGCCGGAAGAGCGCCAGGAAGACGCGGCGCGTGTTCTCATCGAAATGGAGGAACAGGATTCCAAACCTGTTTCGATCTCAGAGAGCCAAGTCGAACAGGTGGAGCGCCGACGCGCAGCTTCGCACCGAAAATTCATCACGATCGAACAAGCGAGGAAGCATTTCTCCATCCGTCGCGCATGAAGGTTGTCATCGACGATGCCTCGCTCGGCGACCTCGCAGCAATCTATGTCTGGATTGCAAACGACAGTGTGGACGCGGCGGCGTCAGTGCTCGAAAGAATTTTTGATGCGATCGAGCGCTTGGGCCGAATGCCCAACATCGGGCATACTGGCCGAGCGAAGGACACGCTTATCGTCATCGGCGTTTTTGCCGGCTCGCAGGAATTTCGCCGGCCGTAGCCGCGCTTCCCAGCGCGTCATCCTTCGCGATACTCTCGGTTGCGGTGACGCAACCCTAGGTCGGCAATTCTGAATCATACCGCCGCCACTAGGGATTTCGGACTCATTGCGTGCACAATTTTCTTGCGTCTTAAATAATAGCTTTATTTCAAGTGACTTAGACGAAAATGCGATTCCGCCCCTGGCCCGCGCTTCGCTCCATTCGAGAATTGCGCATTTAACGATGATTTGCCGGCGGACTCGGCCGAGAAGAGGGCGTGACCTTTTTTCGAGATTGCGATACAGAGTCGCCGTTCGGCCGAGCGAGAAATCGCGAAGCGGAGAATAAAAAGAGAATACCGCCACGCTGGAAATTCACTAAGTCTTTGATATCGCGGGTGTAGCTCAATGGTAGAGCAGCAGCCTTCCAAGCTGAATACGAGGGTTCGATTCCCTTCACCCGCTCCAATCTCGCAATAAGTTGCTGATTTCGCCTGGACAGGCTGAGCCCCTCAGCCGGTTCTTGCGCCTCTGGCCGCCGTTCTGCGCTTATCTCAACTTGTGAATCTCGCCCCGCAGACGGCCTGCGCTTCGCCCGGATCGCCCTTCCTTCGGCGCCGACCCGGTCGAGACGCCAACGCTTCGGCGAACAACCGGTTTTAGCGCCTTGACCCGGTTTCGAACGCGGGGAAATGCGCCCGAGCGAATATTTGGTCGCGGACGAATTGCGCGCAAACGCTTTCAGACCAAAGCGATGCTTAAGCCGCGCCGGCGTTTCCTCGCGGATGGCGTCGCTGTTTCAACGCCCGCTGAAAGAATTGCGGGGGCGCTCGTATACGCACGACAGTCGATTTCTTTCCGAGCTTTGCGTGAAGTCGGCGCGCGCGGGCGGCGCGCATCGGCCCGCGGAACTTACGCGGTCGCAAAATGTCCGCCTCTGACGGCGAAGGCCCTCGGCGGCGACGGTTCGCCGCTTCGTCGGCCAACTTCGCCATTCCCTCAGCGCACGGGCGACGCGCTGCGAGATACGGCCTTGATCGATCGGCGCGCGCAGCGGCTCGGCGCGAAAAAGCGCGGCGCCGAGCCGAACGACCGCCGCTCAGCGGCCTCTGCCGCTGCGATCTGAAGCGCGGGCGATGAACTAACCCTCTGGTTCTTTCGTCCAGCCGCCTCTGCGAAGCCGCCATCGCCCGCGTCGTCAGATATCAGCTTTTCGCCGAGTAGATCTTGCACCAGCCCGAAGCGGTGACAGCGCCCTCTACGGTCTTGCAGCCGTTCGGCGGGATGAACGGGTCACAATTGTCGCAACGCTCGTCGCCGTGCGGGCTATCCTGGTAGGCGACGTCGGCCTGCGTCTTCTTGGGCTTCTTTGCGAATGCGCCGTCCGTCGTCGCGATTACGGCGACGCCGGCAGCGGCGCACGCGACGCCCTGCAGCAAATTGCGACGGGACAGTTCCGCGGAATAAAGTCGCACCTTTGTCATATCCAAGTTCTCCTTTTTGTTTCTCGATCCGCGTCTCCGTCAGATCGACCTCATTGCGATTCGTGCCTCCAGTGCGGCGCCGCCGCCCGGTGCTGAATCACGAAACGCAACACCTCCGACTATCGCGGCCACGCCGACCCGTTAGGATGAGCGCTCTCCGCTGAGAGCCGGGGATCTCCAGGAACAGCGCATCCGAAATGCGCCGCACGAAATCTTCTCCCGACGTTGTTCGTCTGCGCCGCGCAAACCCGGTTGCCGTCGCGGCGCGAACCGGTCTTGGATCGTCGGCGCCGGCCGGGCGGCGTGTCATTTCGCGGCGCTTCATTGGTCAGCCGGCAAACGGAATGTCGCCGCCCATTCGCTCGAGAATCGCCGGCGGCGGATTTGAGAACCACATCTGATAGATCGTGGTGGCCCACATGAACGCGAAGCACGCGGCCATCAGCATGCCGGCGCCGATCTCGACCCAGGCGAACGGATGGAAGAGCTTGATGAAGTACCAAGAGCTCACGTCGAGGACGATCGCCGCGAACGGAGTGGCGATGACGGCGCTCTTCAGCCAGACCGGGCGCACGTAAGCGTGCGTGAACGCGAGCCCGACGATGAAGAATATGAACGTCAGCCCGAACAAATGAATGTGGGAGACCCGCACCAGGGTCGCGATCGGCGCCCCGGTGTCGAGAGCGGTGACTTTCTTGACGTTTTCGAAACTCGATAAATTCGGCAGATGCGGGTTGCGGCCGTCGTGGCAAGTCAGGCACCTCTTATCGAGGATCGGCTTGATCGACGCGTCATATGCCGATTGCGCCGCGCCGGCGCGGACCCATGACAGCAGCGTCGTTCTCTCGTCGGGAGGAAGCATGGACGACATCGGCCCGCTGAGCGCGCTCTCCACGACCGAACCCTTGCCACTGCCGGAATACGCGACCACGATGTCCTCATACGAGAGCATCACAGGATTGCCTCCGGCTCGCCCGGCGTAGGTGAAATAGACGTTCAGCAAGGCGAAGAGGTAGCCCAATCCAAGGATCAGCAGCATGCACGTAAACAGGACGCGGGTGCTGTAGGGTAACTCCGAATAGTGGTAGTAGAGTCTGTGAGGCGGCTGTTCGTACTTCATGATCTGATCCATCAATTGCATGTAAGTCAGCAGATTGCGGGGCGGACCCCCTGGCCGTCGGATCCCCTCATCTGCTCGGTACGGTGACGAAGACGACCGCACGCGCCTTCTGGTAGGCGTAATGCGCGGCGAGCCCGGCGACGTCGTCGTCCGTCAGGACGCTCGACATTGCCGCCATCTCAGGGCTCTTGCGGGCGCCGGACTGATATTCGCGAAGGACGGATTCGAGGTAGTCCATGCGTTGCGCGGCCAGAGCGGGCACCTCGGGGCGCGCGCTGTTGCCGTTCACGCCGTGGCATCGATCGCATTTGTCGGCCCACTCTTCGGGGCTCAACGGCTTGGGAATATCGGCGGGCTTGGGTTGGAGCGCCGCGAAATAGGCGGCGAAGTTCTTCATCGCGGCGTCGTCGAGCTTCTTCACCTTCGGCGACATCGTGTCGTCGTCGCGGCTTTCGTCCTTGTAGCCGTGAAGCGCGTTGAGCATGTAGGTCGCGTCTTGGCCCGCCAGGTTCGGCGTGATCGCGCTGGTCGCGATTCCCGTTTCTCCATGACATTTGGCGCAAGGCGCGAGGGCTTCCTTGGTGACCGGCGCGCCGCCGTCGTTGGGCGTCTGCGCGCGGGTGAGGTTGTCCTTTTGCAAGGCGTAGTAAAGAGCGATGCGATTGAGATCCCGATCGGTCAGCGCCGAGAGCGCCGTCTTCATATCCTTGTTCTTTTCGTCGATCGGCCGGTCTTCGCTCTGGTAAGACTTCATCGACTCCACGAGGTATTTCGGCGTCTGGCCGATCAGGCTGGGCACGCCCGCCTTGTGGCTGACGCCATTGTCCCCATGGCACTTCGCGCACGGCGCCGACGCGGCTTTGCCGGCGGCGACCGGATCGACGAACGTCGGCGCCGGCGTCGTCGGGGGCAGGGCGGGATCGACACTGGCGTAATAGGCGGCCAGTTTGGCGATCGCCTCGTCGCTGAGAAACTTCACCTCATGAGCGTTGTCGGCGGCCGCGCCATCGGCGAACTGATAGGCCTTCAACCGCAGGTAGACGTATGAGGGACGCTGGCCCGCAAGGCTCGGGACGCCTTTGGTCTGGCTGACGCCGTCAGCGCCGTGGCACTTTGCGCACGACGAATCGGCGAGCACCTTGCCTTCCGCAATGTCCACGCCCAGCGCGTAAAGGGGACGGAGCTCGTCGCCGGGTTTCGGCGCCGATTGCGCCATCGCGCCGGTCGCCCATAGGGCGAGCCCTGCGCTCATCGCTACGACATAGAAACGCCGCATAGCATAGTCGATCGCCATTCGCTTAATCCAAGATTGCCAATTGGGGGCGCGTCGCCGCAGCCGGCGACGAGCCCAACTCCGCCCGTCGTCCCTTGAGATGGTCGGCCAAACCGAGGCCCGTGAACCCGTTCGCGCGCCCGTTCGGCGCCGTTGGCATCGTTAGCCCTTGGGCTTGCCCTTGGCCGGCGCCGCATGAGGCTTTGGCGGCAATTGCGGCGTCGGACAGGAGCGGAAGTAGGAATCGTAGTTCCAGTTGCAGGACACGAGACCGGGCCGCGACAAACCGTTGTAGAAATCCGGTCTGCCGAACTCGACCCCCGCCGACGCGGCGCCAACGGTCGACATCGAAAGCGCCGCGACCACGCCGAACATCCAAACCAGCTTCATCGCTCGTCTCCATCTCTTCTTCCGCGACCCGCGAGCCGCCCAGCGGCGGTCCGAAGGCTGCACTCGGCGAATGCCTGGTCATTCCGTTCGACCCACCGGCTCACCACTTCACAATCAGGCTCGCGGCGATCGCCTGAGCGTTGTAGTTCGGGTTGTCGCCGGCCATGAAGATCATGTCCTTGAACGCCACCGTGCTGGAGTTGAGCGTCGAGTACATGTACGGGGACAAACCGTTGTCCTGCCAGTTGGTTACGTTGTTGCGCTCCCAGAGGTAGTGCAGCTGCAGGTAGGCCTCGCCGCCTTTGCCCAACTGCGCCACGAAGGTCGGATCGAGCTTGTAGGTCATCGTCGCGTCGACGTGGCTGAACCGGGTGTTCTCCGGCGGGTAAGCCGGGTTGCCCGGGCTCACCAAGCCGCAGTTCTGACCATTGCCGGCATTGGCAACCAGGCAGCCGGCGCCGGGCGAGGCGTTCCAAACGTCGTTGGCGAACTCGTAGGTCGCGCTCAGCTTCAGCGACAGCCGATCGGGGATGATCTGGAAGTTCGCCCCGCCGGTCAGCGTATTGACGTCCTCGCCCATCGAGGCGTCGTAATACTGGTTGGCCGTGTTCGCGCCGGTCATCGTCTGCGCGATCCTCTCGTAGGTGTACGACAACACAAACGAGACGTTGGAGTTGACCGTCCAGTCGCCCTCGATGCCGAGGTTCCAGTCGTGGTCGGTCCGCAGACCGAGCTGCGCTCCGCCGGCGGCGAGAATCGAGGGGTCTGTGGGATAGTCGTCCCAGCGCAAACCCGCAGTCGGCGTGATGGTCAATCCGGAAATCGGCGTCGTGATGTCGGCGTAGAGATTGCCGAGGGTGCGATTGCGGTTGGCGAGGTCGACGTCGCGCAGATACGGGTTTTCCGCCCCCGAAGCCACGCCGAGATCGCCGAGGAACGCCGCCCAGTTGTAGTCGTTGTAGCGACGCCACGAATAGGAGCCGTCGGCGCGCACGGACAACCAGTCCGTCGGATTGATGCGGCCGAACAGCTTTTCCGAGTACTCTTTGGTCTCGTTGGCGGCGAACTCGGAGTAGCGATACTGCTCCCAGCCGGTTTGTTCGCCGACGGTCGCCCACTTGAGGGGACTCCACGTCAACTCGTCGGCCGCGTTCTGCTTGGTGTAGGACTCGAGCAACGTCGTGTGCGGCGCGTAGGCGCCCGAGCCCACGCTGTTCGCGTTTGCCGAAGCAATCGACGTGTCGTTGACGACCCAATTGGTCAGCGTCAACGGCGGCGTGTCGGTGAAATAGTCGTAGTAGCGATAGCTCAGCTTGTTCTTCAGGTCGGAGGTGAGCTGAGTCGAGAGCACGTTGTTGAACAGGGTCGTGTCGACTTGGCCGTCGAGGCTGGAGCGCGAAAGCGGCGCGAGTTGCACCGTCCCGGTGCTCTTGTTGTAGTAGTAGTACCCTGGAGACCCGGTCACGCCTGGATTGATCGTCATCGGGATGAACGCTTGGTTCTGCGTCATCTGGGTGTATTCGAGCGTCGCCATGTAGCGATTGCTCTTGAAGCCCGGCAGATCGACGCCGAACTGGCCCATGACGGATTGCGAACCGTTGTCCGGCGCCGCGCCCATTTGGCCGACGCCGTAGCAGTTCGGGCCGTAGCTCGCATTGGTGATCGGGCAGAGCGTCCCCGTGCCGGCAGGGCTGCCGGGACCGCCGAACGGATTCTCGGCGGTGAACGCCGTGAAGGCGTCGGTGTAAAGCGACACGTTGTAGCGCAACATGCCGTTCCAGTTCTTGCCCCAGGGCGATTGGCCGGCGTATTCGGCGGAAATCGTGGCGTCTTGCGTCCGATCGTCGATCGGCGCGGCGACCTGCGCCATCGGCGTCGAGGTGCTGGAGCTGAACAGGAAGCCCTGTTCCTGCACGCCGAAGCGATGCTCGTTGGAATAGTCGACCTCGATGTTCCAATGCTCATTGGCGGTCCAGCGATAATCGATCTCTTTGCGGTCGCGCTGGATGCCGAGGTTGATGGTGTGTTCGTTGTTGTTGATCGTCGTCTGCACAGGCGTCTTGCCGTTACAGACGGCGGCGTTGCTGGCCTGGCTGGTCAGGAAGCAGCCGTACGGCTGTCCGGCGTAGGTGTACGGTCCGTTCGGGCCGGTCGACGCGTTGACCGGCAACCCGTTCACGACGGTGGTCGCGCTGGGACTCGATCCGGCGGGATTGGAAAAGCCGGCGCCGGTTTTAGCCGAGCCAAACGGATACAGCGCGCCGTAAAGCGCCTGCACGACGGGGTCGGGCACCGTCAGGCTGGTCGAGCCGACGCCGTTGAAGATCGACTGCGCGGTGTTGGAGCGCAGTTGCGGCGTCTTGTACCAGCCGAGCGTGAGGTACTGCACGCCGGGTTGTTGGAGATCGAGCTCGAGCTTCTGGTTGTCGGCGCCGACGTCGGCGCCATGCAGATCGGCCCGGAAGGTCCCGTCTTTCTTGGCCACGCCGAAGTTGATCGAACTCAGCGACAAGGGGTCGGTGCGGTCGCCGTATTCGTTGAACTTAGCGGCGCTGTTGGCCGCCGTGTCGCCGGGCTTGGTGATGAACACCTGGCCGCCGAACGCGGCTTCGCCCTCGGTGTACCAACCCTCCGGCGCTCCCGGCTGCGCCAGGGTCGGAAGACCGTCCGCGAAAGCCATCGTGCTCAGGCCGACCGAGGCGCTCAACACCGCCCCGGACAGAAACAGTCTTTGTCGAGTTCCCATATCCCCCTGCCCCCCCGCCAGCCTGTCCCCCCGTTTGGACGCAGCTGGCGGCAACCTGTTGTCTCTTCCTCGTCGCGCCTTGAACGATCCCCGGGATCATCTCTGGAACAGACTGCCCGCCGGCGAATTCGAGCCGTGCACCTTGGTGTGGCAGTTCTGGCAGGACCGGTTGATCGACTGCACCGTCATCGGGTTGCCGGGATTGCCGTGGCCAACCCCCATGTGGCACTGCTGGCAGAGCCGCGGACGCTGCACCTTCAACAGGTACTCGTTCACGGTGCCGTGCGGCTCATGGCAATTCAGGCAGCTTTCGCGAACGGGCTCGTGCTCCCACAGGAACGGCCCGCGCTTGTCGGCATGGCACTTGTAGCAAGTCTCGTTGATCGAGGCGCCGCGCAGCAGGCTGTCCGTCGCGCTGCCGTGCGGGTTGTGGCAGGACGAACAGGTCATGTCGCCTTCCCGCAGCGGATGATGCGAGGGGCGCTCGAACTGAGCCCGCCGGTCCTTGTGGCACTGGAAGCACACCTCGACCTCGGTGCTCTTGACCATCTGGTTCTTGACCGACACCTTCTCCATGATCTGATGGCAGTTGGTGCAGGCGAGCCCCTGCGTCTCGTGCGTGCTGCCGCTCCAATAGGTCCGGTCGCCCTTCTCGTGGCAGCTCAGGCAAATCGCGTTTCGGTCTTCGACCGAGCGCGGCGAATCCTTGCTGAACGAGATGATGTCGCCCGGCTCGCCGCTGTCCGTTTCCTTGGTCTTGACGTGCTTGGAACCCGGGCCGTGGCAGGTTTCGCAGCCGAGCTTCTCCTGGTCGGTGCGCGGATTCTTCAGAAAGATGTCGCCATGGAGCGTCTGGCTGAACGAACCGAACTGGTCGCGATGACATCTCACGCAGGCTTGCGAGCCGACGTAGGTCGCCGGCTCGTTGTCGGCGGCCGTGGATTTCGAGACCTTCGGCGCACGCGTGACCGCGGCCACGACCGTCGGCGCCGCGCCGTCCTTGTCCGCCGCGAATGCGCTCAGCACCGAATAATCGTCCGAGCCTGTCTTGGGCGCGCCGGCCAGCCCGGAATGAATGGCGTCGTCGGGCGGCGCGGCTTGCGTCGCCGTCGACGCAGGCGCTGAGCCGTCGGCGGTCCGCACGAAATCGGCCAGCGCCGAATAGGCGTCGCCGTCCGATGCGGCCGCGCCGCGCACGCCGGCATGAATCGCGTCGTCGGGCGCGTTCGCCTGTCCCTCGGCCAGCGGCGCCGCGACGGTCCCGGAGGCGTCGGCGACCCGGACGAAGTCGGTCAGCGCCGCATAGTCGTCGCGCAGGCTCGAGGACTGGGCGAGCCCAGCGCCGCTCGGCGGCGCCGCGACCGGCGTTTGCAAGAGAGCCAGCAACGCGTTGTATCCGTCGTCGCCGGCGCGAGCGGAGACTCCGAGCGTCGTCTCGGCGAAGGCGGGCTGGGCGAAGGCGAACGCTCCGGCGACGATCAGACGCGACAGCCGAGCGACCACCCGCGCCGTCTTCGTTGCCGCCGTCGCACGCGCGCGCTTCGCCGGCTTTCGACTCGACGTCGGGAACGACGCCAGCCCCAGAGCTCTTCGAATTTTCTCGTTCATCCCCAGCCCCATTCTCATTCCGCCGCCGCCGCCGACCGCCCCTCGTCGCTCAGGCGCCGCGCACTCCTCGCATGTATCGTAAAGTTACACACACGCGACGCGCAACCATCCGAGCGAGCAGATTGTTCGATTCGTGTGCGAAATTCCTCTTTTCGTTGAGACTGTCATATATCGGCATCACTACCGTTACGATTATGCTGTTATGTTACTGTAACGCGCGCAGCATCTGGCGTTCGCAGACCTTTATGACCGCGTTTGTATACGTATCTTAACTGTTCGTTATTTCCGACTCGCCTAGCTCACGGGCAACATCCCCAATGCGCAACGCGAGCGAGAAGAACTTGCCGCCAGGCCGGCGGGCGCCGATATGGAAACGACAAGCGACCGCACAGCGCCGACTCTGCCGACGGCCGCGGCGCGGCGGCGCGGGGATCTCGAGGCGAGAGCCTTCATGACGAGGGCCCGCATTGGATTTCGAACATAGACACCCCCTGCCCGCTCAGCCATTTCCCCGGCAGCTTACGGAGAGCCGTCGCTTTCGACCGCCGACCGCGTTGCCGACATTGGCAAAAACGCAAATATTGGCGTTTCATAAAGCTGCGCTTGATCTCAATCAACCCGGAGCCGCCGTGGTCCGAAGGCCGGCCGGCGAGCCAAGTCGACCGACTTTGAGCCTCGTTTCTCGTCCGGATGGAGACGCGCGGCGGCAGACTCGCCGCCGGCGACCCGAATCTGAGGACTTTGAGGGCGCCGTCTCGACCGGGCGACAGGACGCTCGTTCGCGGCTCGACCGGGCGGTCGCGCCCGATCGGTTAATTTCGCAATCCTATATTTGCAAAATCGCAACGCCTACGATCCGTCGCAAGCGGATCGCGCCCGATCGACCGCGTCCAGGCCCGAACGACGAACCGAACGACGACGAGCCCGGCCATGACGGCTTGAAAGGATCGGCCGACAGGTCGCGCGCGCCGCGGCCCGGCGCCACAGCGTCGCCGCGCCGTTGGAGGGCTTGCTCCGCGATGCGACCGGCCCCGTCCGCCTCCCGCACTTTGTCACGCATGGCTTAAATTCTGTCACGCAGCCTGTGCATGACCGTGCGTCGTGTTCGACAGGGCGAAATTCCGGCCGCAACCGAATCGCCGACGCGGCGATCGATGGCGTTGCGGTTGCAGCGCCGCTGTCGCGCGCCGCGACGACGGAACGCATTTCGGTCGGCCCCTGCGTCGCTGTGACGCGAAAATTCGTCTGCGCATCGCGGCGCCTGTTCGCTTAAGGTTGCCCTGCCGGTTCGTCATGAATACTGTGCGCGAAAGCGGTCGCCTGCGAATCGCCGGCTCGGCCACACTGCGATCATGCCGATGAGAGATGCATCTTGCTCGTCGAGCCGCCGGGAAGGCGGAGGGGAACCTTTGCTCGATTCGCCACCGACGCCCGCTCTCGCTTCGCCGCCGACCGCCCTCGCCGCGGCGGCGCGCCGCAGCCGGAGCTTGGAGGCCGCGGCGTGAGCGTGAGCCGCAACAGCGCCGCCGACTGCGCGAGCCCGCCGCTGGACCGCAAGGCGCCGCGCTCCTGCGCTTCCTCGTCCGCCTCGCCGGCCGAGCGGACGCCTCGAAGCCCTGACGAAATCTCGACCCGCGTGACCTGCACGGTGATCGCTTGCAACGAGGCGGACCGCATCGCGCGCGCGATCCGTTCGGTGCAAGGCGTCGCCGACGAGGTGCTGGTGGTCGATTCGGGCTCCAACGACGGCACCGCCGCGCTGTGCGAGAGCCTCGGCGCCAGAGTCGTCCACAACGCTTGGGAAGGCTTCGGGCCGCAGAAGCGCTTCGCCGAGGACTGCGCGCGCCACGACTGGATCCTCAACCTCGACGCCGACGAATGGCTGTCGGACGAACTGCGCGCCGAGCTGAAGGCGATCCTGTCGCGGCCGCAGCCGCCCGGGCGCTCGTTCCGCATGCGCGTGCGCATCGTCTACCCGCGCCGCGACAAGCCCGCCCCCTTCGCGTCTTTCCACAACTACGTGCGGCTCTACAATCGCACGACGGCGCGCTTCGACGCGTCCCTCACCCACGACGAAGTCCGCGCGACCGCCGACGTCGTGCAGCTCGCGGGCGACATCCTGCACAAGAGCTACCGCGACTTCGCGCACATCGTCACCAAGACGGTGTCCTATTACGAATTGCAGAAGGCGGAAGGGCTGACCCCGAGCGGCGTCGGCCTCCTGCGCATGTGGGGGGAATTCCCGTTCCAGTTCTTCAAGTACTACATCCTTCGCCGCCACATCTTCGGCGGCGCCGACGGCTTCGCCTACGCGACCGCGCTGGCGATGGGCCGCTGGGCGCGGATTTTCATTTTGCGGGGGTGGTGAGGGAAAGCGAGACGCTGGGACGCGGTGTCACTGAGCTCGCCCTGCCGGGGACTCACAACTGGCAATCGTCTAATTTACTCTTTTAGGTCAGGTGTCAATGGCCATTCCATTTCTTCGCCCGTCTCCGCCAAAGCTTAGCGAGCTGATAGAAGAGCTTATTTCCATTGAACAGTCCGGACGTTATACAAATTATGGTCCAGTCAACTCTCAGTTTGAGGTAGAGTTGATCAATAAGGTGTTCGGCGGACAAGGCGCTTGCGTGACTACCTGCAACGCGACTGTAGGCTTAATGATCGCAATACGCGAGGCGATGAGTGAGCCCCGCGGCTCAAATGTGCGATACGCCTTGATGCCTTCTTTTACGTTCGCGGCAACAGCGCACGCGGCAATCTGGGCCGGGTTGACGCCACTATTATGCGATATTGACCCCCAAACATGGCTGCCTTGTCCCCAGGCCGAGGAAGAGCTCCTGCGCACGCATGCCGGCGAAATAGCCGTCCTGATTCCGTACGCCACCTTTGGGAACAATCTCGACCTCGCCCGTTATGACCGGATTTCGAGCGAATACGGCGTTCCTGTTGTCATCGATGCCGCGGCGTCTCTGGGCTCGGTCGACGAGAATGGACGAGGCTTTGGGACCGGCAGTCGACACGCCATTGTCTATTCGATGCATGCTACCAAGACTTTCGCTACTGCGGAGGGCGGCGTCATTTACTGTGAAGATTCCCAGCGCGTGGCCCGTTTGCGATCGATGGGCAATTTCGGCTTTGAAGTGCCGCGCACGGCGACTATGCCTGGTCTTAACGCTAAATTGTCCGAGATCGGTGCGCTCTTGGCGCTTAAGCGGCTTGAGGATTTCGAGGCGGTGGTAGCTCAACGCACGTTGCTCGCCGACGCTTATCGCACTCGGCTCGCAGGCTTTGGATTTCAACAACAAGTCGGCCAGCGTATTGCTCATCAATTCATGCCAATATTGCTTCCAAAGCAATCGAAATTGGCGAGGCAGGAACTTATGTCTAGGCTCGCCGTCAAAGGGATTGGCGTGGCCCATTACTTCAGCCCACACGTGGCGGAGCATCCCTTTTTTCAACGAACATGTGTATCGGCGACGCTTCATAACACCGATGACATTTCCCGACGAACGCTGTCGTTACCAATTTCCGACAAAATGACTATGCAGGACCTTGATACAGTTTGCCAATCGCTTTGCGAAGAACTTGGCGCTTAGTATACGTAATATCAAGCTTACAACAGGATTGGTGGAGGTTGATGACGCACAAGCTCGGCAAACTTGAAAGCATTCAAGTCATACGCGCGGTCGCCGCTTCAATGGTCGTCGCTATGCACGGCCTCAACCTCGCGGCTGCGTACAATGGCGGACATAATATAACGAGTCTCGCCAGGGCGATGCGCTATGTCGGGCATTTTGGCGTGGACTTATTCTTCGTAATAAGCGGATTTGTTATCTCGCTTGTCGCGATTCGATCGTACGCGTCCGGTAACGACCGCCTTCCGCGGCGAGGGTCGGATCGGCTAGCTGTTCGGTCGGGACGCTGACGATAGTGTCCACGAGCGGGGCTAAATGGACACGAATTCATCGAGTGACGTTGGATATCGGGGCGTTCGCCCCGACAATTTGGGGCGACGTCGGCGCAGAACCTACACCCTCGATGAGAAGCGGCGGCTTTTGGCTGAGTGCGGCGAGCCGGGAACGTCTGTGTCGGGTGTCGCCCAGCGACATTCAATCAATGCGAACCTGCTATTCACCTGGCGCCGACAGATGCGGCCGTTGTCAGCAGCCGAGCCGCCCATGGAATTGGTTCCGGTCGAGATTGTCGGCGAACCGGAGAGTCCGCCCGCCACGCCGGCGATGGCCGTCGAACGACGCGGCGCGATCGAGATCACGCTGGTTGGCGGCGCCCACGTTCGGGTCGACGCGAACGTCAACGAAGCGGCGCTCAGACGGGTTCTGTCGGCCTTGAAGGCGGCGGCGAGATGATCGCGCCGGGCTCCGGCGTTCGGGTTTACTTGGCGACGCAGCCCTGCGACATGCGCAAAGGGATGGACGGTTTGGCGGCGCAGGTTCAGAACGTGCTCGCCGCCGATCCGTTCTGCGGAGCGCTGTTTGTGTTCCGCGGGAAGCGCGGCGACATGTTGAAGATCCTCGCGTGGGACGGCAGCGGCCTGTGCCTGTTCGCCAAACGGCTCGAGCAAGGCAAGTTCGTCTGGCCTCCGATCGTGGAGGGCCAACTCCAACTAACCCCCGCTCAACTCGCCTTGCTCGTCGAGGGCATCGACTGGCGGCGGACGGTCGCGCCGGAGGCGGTGAAGCGGCCAGAATCTGTCTGATAATTTCGTGATTCCAATGATTTACTCTCGCATGACAGCGTTGATTCTGCTATAAGTTCGCATGTCTCTCGCCACTGCGGAATTGCCTTCGGATCCGGACGCCCTACGCGTGTTCGCGGCGGCTTTGCAGTCTGAGCTTTACGCCAAGACGCTGCATATCGAGAAGCTGAAGGCGCAGTTGGCGACGCTGCGCCGCGCCCGCTTCGGCCAGTCGTCCGAGAAGCTCGACCGTCAGATCGATTGGCTCGAACTGGCGATCAGCGACATCGAGGAAGCCGAGGCGGCGAACGAAGCGCGACAGGAGGCGGCGCTTGCGGCGATGGGGTCGCGATCGCCCGTCCGAGTGCCGCGTGCGGGGAACCGTCGCCCGCTGCCCGATCATCTTCCGCGCGAGATCGTCGCCCATGCCGGCGCCTGCGTCTGCCCGGCGTGCGGATCCGGGCGCTTGCGCAAGATCGGCGACGAGGAGCGCGAGGTGCTGGAATACGTCGCCTCGCACTTCAAGGTCGTCGTGCATGTGCGGCCGAAGCTGAGCTGCCGCGACTGCGAGAGCATTACGCAGCCGCCGATGCCGAGCCTGCCGATCGAACGCGGCCGTCCGGGACCGGGTCTGATCGCCCACGTGTTGGTCGCGAAGTACTGCGACCATCTACCCCTGAACCGCCAGTCCGACATCTACGCCCGCGAGGGCGTGAGCCTCGATCGGTCGACCCTGACAGACTGGGTCGGGCGCGCCGCTTGGCTGTTGCAGCCGATAGCGGAGCGGATTGGCGACTACGCCCGCGCCGGCCCCGTTGTCCACGCCGACGACACGCCAATTCCGGTTCAGGATCCTGGGCGCGGACGCACAAAGAGCGGACGATTATGGGTCGTCGTGCGCGACGAGGGGAACTGGGCCTCCGCGAAGCCGCCGGCCGCCTATTACCGCTATTCCCCCGACCGCAAGGGCGAGCATGCCCAGGCGCTGCTCGCGTCCGTGTCGGGCTTTCTGCACGCCGACGCTTATGCCGGTTTCGACAAGCTCTATGAGCCGGATCCCAAGACCGGGCGGCCGCGGCTTCTGCCCGTGGCGTGTTGGGCTCACGCGCGGCGCGAACTCTTCGATGAACACGCCCGAACCAGGTCACCGATCGCGCTTCAGGCGCTGGAGAAGATCGGCGCCATCTTCGCCGTCGAGCGCGGGATCAACGGCCAGAGCGCCAAGATCCGGCGCGCCGTCCGCCAGTCGCAGAGCGTTCCTCTCTTGGCCGACCTCAAGGCCCATCTCGAGACGAGCCTGACCCGGATCAGCGGCAAGAGCGATCTCGCCAAGGCCATCCGCTACAGTCTCAATCGCTGGGAAGCGCTCTGCCGCTTCACCGAGGACGGGCGTCTGGAGATGAGCAACAACGCAGCCGAACGCGCGATCCGTCCGCTGACGCTCGGACGTCGCAACTGGACGTTCCTCGGCTCCGACAGCGGCGGCGAGCGGGCGGCGATCTTCTTCACCCTGATCCAGAGCTGCAAGCTCAATGGCGTGAACCCCGAGGCCTATCTCGCCGACTTGATCGGCCGCGTCGGCGACCATCCGGCAAGCCGTCTCGACGAACTCTTGCCCTGGAAATGGAGCGCGCGAGTCGCTTAAACTGCGCCCTATGCCCAACCGATCCGTCGCCGTGCTGAAGATTACGCTCGACCACGTCGAGCCCAAAGTGATGCGACGCATCGTCGTGCCCGCCGACATCCGTTTGGATCGGCTGCATCTGGCGATCCAGGCCGCCATGGGCTGGACCAACTCGCATCTCTACGAGTTCCGCATCGGCGGCGCCGGATGGGGCGAACCCGACCCTGACGGCGTCTACGAGGGGCCGCTGGACGCCAAGAAGGGACGTCTCCGCGCCGTGCTGGTTGACGCGGGCCGCAAGACCTTCAGTTATCTCTACGACTTCGGCGACGGCTGGTCTCACACCGTCAAGCTCGAAAAGATCGTGCCGATGATCGAGGGCGAGCCAAGTCTGCTCCTCCTCGAAGCTGTTGGCCGCTGCCCGCCTGAAGACTGCGGCGGCTCGCCAGGTTACGAAAGACTGCTGGAAATCCTCGCCGATCCCGACGACGAGGAACACGACGAAACGCTCACTTGGTGCGGCGGCCCGTTCGATCCAACTCGCGCCGACGTCTCGGCGCTCGAAGCCGACATCGATCGTCTCGCTCGCCGCTGGAGCCCGCGTCCGCGCGCCGCAGCCAAGCCGCAAGCCTGATCCGCGGTCATAACCGGGCGCTTACATTCGATCGGCCGCAAAGACCCAGAAACCAATCTCGAATGGCCTCGCCTTTCTCTCGAAGCGAGCCTTGCGGATTTACCCCCTGTTCTGGGCGTCTCTTGCGGGCACGCTGCTCGTGCCGGCGCTGCCTGGCGCCGACAATTCACTCAGGACATTGTTTGCGCAGCCATGGTCGCTTCTTCTGATTGGCGCCCCCGCGGCGCATCCGGTTGCATGGACTTTGACCTATGAAGTGCAATTTTACGCGGTCGCCAGCATCATGGTGTTGTTCGGCCCATATGCGCGGCGGGCCTTCTTAGGCTGGGTGGTTGTGAACGGTGGCTTGGTCGTGCTGTCGAACTTCGGATGGATTCCCAGAATTCCGTTGACCGATGCGCTATCCCTCGAATTTTGCTTGGGCATACTGGTCGGGGTATTCGGCAGCCGGGTGCACTCGCCCGCGCCATGGAAGCTTATCGGAGCGGCCTTCGCCGTCGTTGTCGTGGCCAGCATAATCATCGGCGATCGGTTGCCCGTCACGGCGCCCATCCGGGCGCTTTTCTGGGGCGTGCCCGCGGCCCTCATCATTTGGTCAGCGCTCACGCTGGAGCAAAACGGCCTTCGCTCCCCGAAATGGTTCACATTTCTTGGGAACATTTCCTACTCGATCTACATGTGGCACCCGGTGGTATTTGCCGTGGCGGCATCGATTCTGACTAGTTTCGGACTTCTATCCGGGACCGCAGGCGAAATCACGTTCCTGGTCGGCTCGTTGATCGGAATTGTCGCGATCGGCGCGGTCAGCTACTTCTCATTCGAAAAGCCGGTCCTGAAGAGCTTCGGAAAGGTCGAAGCGCAGGAATCGCCGTCTCCGGCATGCTCGCCGGCGCCGGAAGCCATCCAGCCGGGGTAAATCGACAATGGCTCCGGCGCAGCCAAACCAAGCGGCCGTGAGCGGCGGTGCTTTCCTCACGAACTTATTGTGGAGCCGCCGAAAAATCCGGCCACAATCGCTCGGGACGAGTGGCTAGGGCCTAGCATTCTCCTGCACTATGCGATGACGAAGCGGTGAATCTGGGAGCGAGTTTATGGCTCGGGCATTGTTCGGTCTCATCGGGGCGGGAGGGTTTGGGCGGGAGGTCATTCCCTACGCTCGGGCCCAGCTTGCGGATCAAATTGCGGCGGGCGACGCCGAGCTTGCTTTTGTCGTCGAGGGGCCTAAACCGGCGCCAGCGGTCGACGGAACGTCCGTGCTGACGATGGAGGAGTTCCGTGACTGGCGTGGGGAGCGCTTTTTTAACGTCGCCATCGCGGCCTCGCAGCCACGAATGCGGATAGTCGATTTTTGCATAACCGAGGGAATGCGCCCCTTTTCTATTCGTTGCCAAAACGCTGTCGTGTCCGACACGTGCGAGATTGGGGAGGGAGCCATACTCTGCGCGTTCGTCACAATCACAGCGAACGCAAAAATCGGGCGGTTCTTTCATGCCAATATCTACTCATATGTTGCGCATGACTGCATTATCGGTGATTTCGTGACGTTGGCGCCGAGGGTCTCCTGCAACGGCAATGTTCATATCGAAGACCACGCCTATGTCGGAACCGGCGCCGTAATCCGGGAGGGCTCGCCTGGCAGGCCGACGATCATCAGTCGCAGAGCGATTATTGGAATGGGGGCCGTCGTGACACGCAGCGTCGAACAGGGATGCACCGTTGTGGGCAACCCCGCCAGGCCTATCGGAGAAAAGCGGACATGAACCTTGGTGTAAATGAAACGGACACGGACCCGATTCGACTGTCAATATTGCTGGTGTCTTATAATCAGCAGGATTATGTTGAGCGCGCAGTGAGGGGCATTCTCGAGCAGGACCTTCCCTCCGGCGGCGTTGAATTGGTTGTCGCGGATGACTTCTCATCCGATGGGACGCTGAGCGTTATTAAGACTCTGCTTGCCGATGCGCCCGGATATCGATTACGTTTCATTGGTGCCGCCGCTAACGTCGGTATTACCAGAAACTATCAGCGTGGTTTCTCGGCATGCAGGGGAGAATATATCGCTATTATTGAAGGCGACGATTATTGGGTTTACCCTGGAAAGCTTCGTCGCCAAGTCGCGTTTTTGGACGCGCACCGCGAGTGTTCAGCGTGCGGAACGAACTACTACGTATTTACGGAGGTCAAGAGCAGCTTCGAATTGAAATTTCCCAATTTGACGGGGTATTTTTTGGTCGATGCATGTCAACTTGCGAGAGGAAACATCCCAGGGAATTTCTCGAACCTGATGTACCGCCGCGATGTGCTACAAGCCCTTCCGCCCGAAGTGTTCTCGATTCGCGCCCATGATTGGCTGGTAAACATTTTGGTTGCTCAATCCGGACCTTTGGCAGTCTTGAATCGCCCAATGTCGGTGTACCGCGTTCATGGAGGCGGCACGTGGAGCAACCTTCCAGAGCGAGAGAAGGCGCTGCAGGTTATAGCCGATATAGAAACGTATGACCGCTTTACCAACTTCCGATTTCACGACGAGTTCAGGGGTCAACTCACGTACATGCAGGACATTGCGGCCCGTCGCGGTCAATCAAAATCCGGGGCCGGAAATCGTAAGACGATCGTCAAACGATATGTTACCATTCTTACTTCATTTCTACCTCCCGTGATTGTTATCTCGATTAGGGCTGTTCTGCGGGTATTTAAGTCACTCATTGTGCCGCCGGCGCTTCACATTGCGTTGAAGAAGGCGAAGCGACGAGCATATGCGGATCTCAAATAGACTGGAGTTGACATGCGCGCGCCCAAGGTGTCGGTCCTGATGCCGGCTTATAACCACGTGAACTTTGTCGGTGAGGCTATCTCCAGCGTCCTCGACCAGGATTTCATCGATTTCGAGTTCCTGGTTAGCGATGACGGCTCAAGCGACGGTACGCCCGATGTCGCTCGCTCTTTCCACGACGACCGTTTATCGGTATTCGTTCATCGCGTGAACCGCGGCGCGGCTGTTGTGCACAATGAACTTATTCAGCGTGCGACTGGCAAGTATGTGGCCGTCATAAATTCCGATGATGCATGGTCGCGTGATAAGCTATCGGTCCAAGTTGCTTTTCTTGAGGCGAACCCCGACGTTGCAGCCTGCTTTGGGCGTGTTTGCTTTATCGGTCTGGATGGTGCGACAATTGAGAAGAAGGACCTTTGGTTCGGGAAGGTTTTTGACGCGGAGAACAGGTCGCGCGGCGCCTGGCTGCGTCAATTTTTTACGAAATCTAACTGCATTTGCCACCCTACGATCCTCATTCGCCGTGACGTCTATCTTGGTCTTGGTCCGTACGATACCCGCCTGCGGCAGCTACCCGATTTTGAAATGTGGATTCGCCTCGTAAAGAAGCACAGCTTCGTTATTTTGGACCACGAGATGATCCGCTTCCGCATTGTGCACGGTGCAAATGCAAGCGCCGACACTGTTGCCAATAACATTCGGACTATGAACGAGCAATATTTGATCGCACGCCGGTTTTTCGATGGAGTGTCCCGCGACTTGCTGATTGAAGGATTCCGCGATTTAATGCACGATCCGAACGTTAGCTCAGATGAACAAATGGAAATTGAAAAGTCGCTGCTATTTCTATATCCTAACAAAGCTTTCGGAGGAATATATCGGTTAATTGGCATGACAATGCTTAACGAATTGCTTGCCTCCCCGAGTCACCGTGAGATCATGGTTGCCAACTATTCGTTTGACGAGCACGCTCTGAACCGTTTGGCTGGAGAGGTCGATTGCTTTAGTTCACGATCAGCGATCGCACCTCCTCGAACATTACGCGATACGCCGGCCCGGCATCTCCCAAGGGAGCTCGGAAGGTTCTTGCGGCTCCACGCGAAGCGAATTGGGCGCGCATTACTTACGAGCTAATGTACGTAATCACTTGCAGATTTCGGCTATGGTATCGAACTATTTCAGCGCTTACAGGCTCGATCCGGGAGGTGCCGCGGAGAGTGGTCCGCCGCTGGAATTGCAGTGGCGCGAATCAGGACGCCGGCGGATCACCTATCTTCCCAATGTTGCCGGCGCCGAATTTATCTTTCTGCCCAAATGGCGAGGCGCCGCGCTCGATTTGTCGGTTGCGCGTCTGCGGCCCGAGAAGCTCGATTGGATCGCCTCCTTGAGCGCGCGCCTGCGCGGTCTCTCGATCAAGAGAAACAAAGTCCTCGACTTCAAGGACTTCCGCATTGTCGTCGGCGGCCCGAAGCCGTCGCGCCGCGTCGCCGTCGCGACGATCAAATATCTGCGAAAGCTCGGCACGCCACTCGACGGCGAGACAATCCGGCAGCGCCCCGAACTCATCCTGGGATGGGGGCCGGGCGGCGTCGCGCTTCCCGCGCGGCCCGAGCCGCCGCGCGAGACATCGGCGCGGATCGCCGTCGCCCTGCACCTCTACTACGCCGACTTGTGGCCGGAAATTCGCGCCGTCCTCATGAGCCTTCCGCTGGCGTTCGACCTGATCGTCACCACCGTCGCCGACAGAGAGGAGCTGATCGGCGAAATCCGCGCCGACTTCCCCGAGGCGACGATTCACGTACTCGAAAACCGCGGGCGGGACGTCGGGCCCTTCCTCGTCCTGCTCGAAGAGGGCGCGCTCGACCGCTATGACTGCGTCTGCAAGATCCATGGCAAGAAGACCCTGCATGGCCTGAAGCGCAACCCCTACGGCGAAGTATGGCGGCGGCGGCTGCTGTTCGACCTGCTGTGCGCCGACCGGACGATGGCGCGGGCGGTCGAGCGGTTCGAGCGCAATCCGTCGCTCGGCCTGCTGGGCCCCGAGGCCTTCCGCGTGGCGGGCGCCGAGAACGCGGACTTTTTCTGGAAGGACAATCGGGAGCGCGTGTCCCAGTTGCTGTTGCGGTTGGGAAATGCGCCCGAGCGGATCGAGCCGGATTTTTTCGCCGGGACGATGTTCTGGGTTCGGCCGCAAGCGCTCGCGCCGTTGCGGGCGCTGCGCCTCTCCCGCGAGTTCGAGGCGGATCAAGGCAAGACGGACGGCACGCTCGAACACGCGGTCGAGCGGACGATCGCGAGCGTGGTCAAGATCGCGGGATATCAGGTGGAGACGATCGACGGCCTGCGTCCGGCCAAAAGCGCTCCGCTTGCCAGCGGCGCCGCTCAGGGCGGGGATCGCTGACGACGTTCTCCGGTGTGTCGCCGGCAATTGCTTTCCGATATTCCGAAAGCGTGGTAGGCTTTTGGTCGATCGGCTGCGGCTCGCGGCGATGGCGAAAGGAGCTTTCCCGGATGGCGCGTCTTTCGCCGTTGCTCCGCCGGCGCTCGCCGGCGCTTTCGAGCCGCCGCGACGGGGCGAAGACGCGAAGACGCCCTTGACGCGCGCTACGCCGTTGATCTTACGGCGCTTTTTTTACGCGGAGGGTTGCGATTGCTTGACATCGCTTGACGGAACTTGACGAAACTTGACGCCGCTTGACGAAACTTGACGCGGCTTGACGCCGTTCTTAACGCGAGGGGGCGGGCGCGCAACGGCGAGAGTTGACACGCCGCGCATACCGTTTAATCCGGGCCCGTCGTTTCGATCCGATCGGGTCTCCCCGCGACCGTCGCGCAAGACGGCCGAGGGCGAAGCGGCCGCGCCCCAGGACGAGCGTCCAGCTGAGATGTCGAAACCGCCAAGACTCGCCTTCCTGTCCAGGCTTCGCGGCCTCGTCGGCGCCCCCAACCTGCGCCTGATCGCGCGGCTGCTCGGCGACCAGGGCGCCAAGCACTGGAAGGGCTACGCCTTCGCCATCGCGACGACCTTCGTCATCGCCGCGACCACGACGCTGTCGGCGTGGATCATGAAGGACGTCATCAACGAGATCTTCGTCGCCAAGAGGCTCGCCGCGGTCTGGGTGATCGGCGGCGCGATCGTCGCGATCTACGCGGTCAAGGGCTTCTCCACCTACGGCCAGACGGTGGTGCTGGCGCGCGTCGCCAATTCGATCGTCGCCGACGTGCAGCGGCGCATCTTCGACAAGATGCTGGCGATGAGCCTCGCCTACTATAACGCGCGCCACTCGACCGAGTTCATCGCGCGCCAGGCGTTCATCGCGCAATCGGCGAGCGGCACGCTCAACCTCCTGATCACCGCGCTGGCGCGCGACGTGCTCACCCTGATCGGCCTCTTCGGGGTGATGATCGCGCAGGACCCGCTGATGTCGGGCCTCGCGCTCGTCGTCACGCCGGGCGTCGTCGTCGGCATCCGGCAATTGGGCGGCCGGGTGAAGAAGGTGATGCTCAACGAGTTCTACGGCTTCATGACCATCCTGGAATCGCTGCAGGAGTCGGTGCAGGGCATCCGCGTCGTCAAGGCGTTCACGCTCGAACCGTTCATGCGCGCGCGCCAGGGCGAGGCGATCGCCAGTTTCGAGCGCGCCGCCAACAAGCTGTCGATGGTCGGCGCGCGCTCGAGCCCGCTGACCGAGACGCTCGGCGGCGTGGCGATCGCGATCGTCGTCGTCTACGGCGGCTTGCGCGTGATCGAAGCGGGGCAGCAGCCCGGCAATTTCTTCGCCTTCATCACCGCGCTGATGCTCGCCTTCGAGCCCGCCAAGCGGGTGGCGCGGATGCACATCGATCTGACCTCGTCGCTGATGGGCGTCGGCATGCTCTACGACTTCCTCGACGAGCCGACGCAGGAACGCGAGCGCGACGACGACCCCGAGCTGCGCGTCAGCGACGGGCGGATCGAATTGCGCGACGTGCGCTTCGCCTACCGCAAGGGCGAGCCGGTGCTGCGCGGCCTCGACCTCGTCGCCGAGCCCGGCCGCACCACCGCGCTGGTCGGCCGCTCGGGCGGCGGCAAGACGACGGCGATGGCGATGATCCTGCGCTTCTACGAGCCCGATTCGGGCGCCGTCGTCGTCGACGGGCAGGACGTCGGCAAGACCTCGCGCGCCTCGCTGCGCCGGCAGATCGCCTACGTCAGCCAGGAGACGTTCCTGTTCAAGGGCTCGGTCGGCGAGAACATCGCGATGGGCCGGCCGGGCGCGTCGCGCGAGGAGGTCGTCGCCGCCGCCAAGGCCGCGCACGCGCACGAGTTCATCTGCGGCTTCGAGCGCGGCTACGATTCGCCGTGCGGCGAACACGGCATGCAGCTTTCCGGCGGCCAGCGCCAGCGCATCGCCATCGCCCGCGCGTTCCTGAAAGACGCCCCGATCATCCTGCTCGACGAGGCGACCTCGGCGCTCGATTCGGAATCCGAGCGCGCGGTGCAGGACGCGCTGAAGACGCTGTGCGCGGGCCGCACCACGCTGGTCATCGCCCACCGCCTCACCACCATCGTCAACGCCGACAAGATCTGCGTGATCGAGAACGGCGTGGTCAAGGAAACGGGTCGGCACGAGGAGCTGATGGCCAACGGCGGCGTCTATTTCCATCTCCACCAGACGCAGTTCGATCACGAACTCGCCCCCGCGCCGGAGCCCGCCGCTTAAGGATTTCCGCCGGCCGCGCGCCGATCAGCCTGCTTTGGCTTTTTCGATCACGCGCGCGAGAAAATCGTCGAGGTCCGCGGCGATGCGCCGCACGTCGAAGAGGCGGCGCACCCGCGCGCAACCCTCGGCGGCGAGGCGGCCGCGCAACGCTTCGTCGGCGATCAGGGTCTCGACCGCCGCGGCGATGGGCGAAGGGGCGACCGAAGGCAGGAACAGCGCCGCCTCGCCGCTGATTTCGCGCAGGCCCCCCGAGCCCGAAGAGATCACCGCCGCGCCGCCGGCGTGCGCCTCCAGGCAGGTGCGGCCGAACGGCTCGCGCCACAGCGAAGGCGCGAGCGCGATCGCCGCCGCCTCGTTGAGCGCCTTCACTTCGGCGAACGGCCGGTTGACGAGCATGCGCGCGCGATCGCCGAGCGGCGCCAGCGCCGCGCCGAGCGTCTCGAAATAGTCAGGGAAGCGCTCGGGCTCCGACACGACGAACGTCGCCGACCACTCGGGATGGCGCGGCAGGAGCGCGCCGAGCGCAAGCGCCGCCTCGACCAGTCCCTTTTCCGGCGTCGCGCGGCCGACCACGAGAACGCTCTTGGCGCGCTCGGGACGCGGATTCCAGGCGGCGAGGTCGACGCCGTTGGCGACGACGCGGCGCGGCGTCGTCACCTCGGGCCAATCGCGCTCGAATTGCTCGAGCACGGCCGCGCTGACGAACGTGAGCCCGGCGAGCGAATTGAGTTGGCGCGCATGACGCCGGCGCGAAAGCGCGCCCGTCCATTTCGCGTTTCGCGGCGCGCGCACGAAATTGTGCTTTTGCAGGACGACCGGCGCGCGCGCGCGAGCGCGCACCGCCGCCGCCGACGGCAGGTGCTGCTGGACCACGATCGCCGAGGGCTCGATCCTTTGCGCCAGATCCGCGATGAAGCGGGCGCGACGCAAAGTGTTCGCCATGGCGAAACTCGGCAGATCGTGAATGGCCGCCGCCGGCAAAGCGTGATCGCCGGACTCGGCGACGACTTCGACGCGAAAGCGGCTGTGCGCGACCACTTCGCAGACGAACAGGTCGATCGAAGTCGCCCCCGCGCGGGAGTAGCGCATGCCCCGCGGCAAGACCTGGAAAATCGGCCGGCGCCGATCCTCCGACGAGCCCGAGTCCGTAAACGCGTCCAACCGCCGTCACCCCCGCGTTTCGACCGCAACGAAAGCCGAAGCGCGGCAGCGAGCGGCGCCGCGCGGCGGCAAGCTCGTTTCCAACGCATTCGCTTCGTCGCCCGGCGTAATGAACAGCGCCGCCGGTTGTCAATCGGACGAAATCGCGGCGCCTGTGGCGCGGCGGGATGCGGCGGGGGCCCGCCGTCCAAAAGGGGCCTGGCGCAACCGCGAGGTGAAAATGTAATGTGCCGCGCGCCGAGAACGGCGGTCTTCGTCTTTCGCTGGGATGGCTCATGAACGACAAGAACGCCGTCGTCGCTTCGCGCGAGCCGCTTCGCCTCGCGCGGCTCATCGACTTCGCGGGTTCGATCGATCGTCGCGTCGTCGTCGCGTTTCTTGTGATCGTCGGCCTCTTTCTGGCCGACGTGGTGCTTCCCGAACTCGTCGGCGGCGGCAAGACCAAGGATTACGAGCTTTGGTTTCAGACCGGCCGAGCCGTGCTCGACGGGCAAGACATCTACGCCCGGCGCCCCGACGGATTGCTGAAGTTCTTGTACACGCCGTTCTCCGCCGTGCTGCTGGCGCCGCTGGCGCTGTTGGGCAAACCGCTGATGTACGCCGCGCTGGCGCTGATCAACGCTGCGGCCTGGATCGTCGTCGTCGCCTGCACGCAGGCGCTGTGCTCTTTTGCCCCACGCGCCGCGGTCGGTTACGTCTTGCCATCCGCGATCACGCTGCCGCTGATCTTCCTGACCTTCGACCTCGGCCAGCCCAATCTTCTTCTGTTGGCCTTCGTCTTGTCGGGCTTCCTCGCCATCGAGAACAACCGTAGCGGGCTCGGCGGCGCTCTCATCGCGGCCGCCGCGGCGATGAAAGCGTTTCCCGTCGCCATCGTTCTCTATCTGCTGGCGCGCAAACAATGGCGCGCGGCGGCCTCGATGATCCTCGCCCTGGCGTTTTTCACCTTCGTCGTTCCCGCCGCGGTTCTCGGGCCGACCAAAGCGGCCTCCGACCTGACGACTTGGACCGCCGCGATGACGTCGGTCGACGCGAAAGTGTTCGGCCAACGGCCCAATCACAACTGGAGCTATCGCAACCAGTCGCTTTTCGCCCTGACCCATCGACTGACTCGGCCGGTCGACGCCGCCGAGAGCGAGGAACCGCAAGGCGCGGTCGCGATCGACGTCGTCGACCTCGGCTTCGCCGGCGCCAACCGCGTCTATGTCGCTCTCTGTTGCCTGATCGGCGGCGCCTTTCTTTTCCTTCTGTTGAAATCCGATCCGAGAAAGCGGCGCGTTCGCATCTGCGAACTGGGCGTGCTCCTCTGCCTCGACGTCGTCGCCAGCCCGGAAGCCCACGACTATTATTTCGTGTGGCTTATTTTCCCGATCGCGGTTCTGATCGATCTCTGGCGAGCCGAGCGCTCCGGCCACAACAGGAAAATCGTCGCCTTCCTGTCGGCCGGCGCCGTGGCGTGCATGGCTGTGACGATCAAGGGGCTTCCCGTCGTCTTTCAGGCCTACGGATGTCTGTTGTGGGCGGTCGCCTTGCTGATATCGGCGCTGGTCTTCGCGATGTTTTCTTTCCAACAAGGCGTTGACGATCCATCTCGGGTTCGCTGGAGCCCTTGAGTGTTCCGGCGATAGCGCCCTAGTTGGATCCGCGCTCGACGACCGCCGTCGAGATCTCATCGGGCTGACAAACTGGGCGCGCCGTCACTCGAACGGATCAAACAGGACTCTTGGGGACGTTCAGCATGGCTCGATCCGATCAACTGCAGGGCGGAGCCGCAGCTAGCAAGCTCTTGACCATGGACAAAGCGCTCCGCCTGTACCTGTTGCGCTCTTTGCTCGCTCCGATGGTGTCGCTGCGTTGGAGCCGCTTCATCCGTGAATTTCATCGCAACGTCGGCGCCGCCGATCCCCCTGCCCGCGTTCTTGCCAAGCCGCTGCGAAACTACGTCCATCGCGCGTTTGGGCCACGCCGAAGGTTCGAGCTTCTGCTCAAGCATTACCATTGGTTCGACGCGCTGTTCTCCCGCGACTTCATTCGGAGGATCTGTTCCGGGGAAGCGCTTCGCGTCGTCGCGCTGCCAGGTCGCAAAGGGAGCGAATATCGCCTCTATGTCGTCGCCTCGGTCGTCGCGATCTTGCAGCGAGAAGGCGAGTTGGCGATCTACCTCGCCAAAGGGGTCGACGAGCCGAAATTGTGCCGTCTGTCGCTTTGCTTTTCGGAGGTCACGGGAAGGCTCTCGATCGTCGTGGGCGGCATACAGGGCCCGCTCGCCGCCCACAAGCGCGACGTCATCGACGCGACCCGCGATCTCCACGGCCTTCGCCCCAAGGACGCGGTGTTCCTTGCGACGCGCGCGATGGCGCAGGCGCTCGGCGTGCAAGACGTTCACGCAGTGTCCGACGCCAATCACGCCCTCCATCGGTTGCAGGACAAGGCGAAATTTTCCAGCTACGACGCCTATTGGTTCGAACGCGGCGGCCACCCCGGCGGACCCTATGGATTCGTTTTCGGCCCGCTCGATCCGATTGCGGCCTCGGGCGACAAGCGCAACGCGATCAAGATCGCGATCGTCGAGGCGATGGGCGCCTTCGTTCGTTCCCATCATGGAGAATGATCTGACGCATCGCGCGGGTAGGCCGAAGATCACGCAGTCACGACGAGCCGGGACATCGGGTTTGTGAGAGAGAGCCGGCGCTGTCCCACGCCACCGGCGTTTCGCATGCGGTGAGGCGCCCGAGCGCGTCCCATTGGCAGTCCCAAACCCGAGGGCGGAAGCCGCTGCGCTCGACGCAGCGGCCGGTCTGGTGCGCGGCTGTGGGATTTCAATGGGATAGGCGCCCAAAAGTGACCGGGTGAGTGGGGCGTGAAGATTGCGGATTGGGTAAAGTGTCGCTTACAACCTAACCGCCAGCGCCATGATTGCGGGACTATATAGATTTGCGGGTTCTCCTAGTCTTCTATGCCAAAGACGTAAAGCTCGTTTGAAACAAAAATAGCGTAATCATCCCCGATGTTGTCCCTATAGCCAACTCATCAGCTTCCATAATCAATGATTTGTTGCTTCGCCGCCCCCCGCAATCGCTCGATATTCGTAATTGTGTTTCGTTTGACAAAGAAACTATATGCAATTATTAACGTAATTGTAATCGTTTGGCCTCTCGTATTCCAATATCCAATTCGGCGTGTTTCCAATTTCACCAAACAATATCTCATTATCTGAAGCAGTTTATTCAAACTTATAAATGTTATATCTTATATTAGGCCTATAAGTTATCTCGAGAATTGCGATGTCTTTGTCGAAAACGAGAATCCGGAAAAAACGACTGGCAATCGGAAAAAACTCGCTGGTCAAATTTGCGCCCGCAAGCGGCGTAGGCAGCTTGGGAGGTTCGTGTCGCATGAGGCGCATGCCTTTTGCTTCTTGTCGTGCTGCAAGGTCTTGTGGGCGGCGCTTTATCCCTGGCCCGCGACGGCGCCGGTCGAGCGCCCGCTCGGCCTCGAACTCGACTCTGGCATAGAACTCGCCGCGGTCGGGCGCGTCGTACGTGCCGCGATGGTCGTAGACCTCCAGCTTCGAGCGCGTATAGGAATCGACGCCCGCATGCTCGCCCGCTGCCGCGCCTTTTCTCAACTCTGCAGTCGAAACGGAAGGCGGGATCAAAACATCGCTTGCTCTCATTCGTCCGAGTAGGTGAGTTTTCCGATCGTGTTCGAAGGGCCGTCGGGTCCGTTGCAGTTCATCTCGTACAGGCAGTCGTGCTGGATGACCTGATGTCCCGCGACGAAAAACGTCGACTTGTTCGACTGCGGCCTGCACCAGCCCACGTTCACGCCGGAGACGACGCCGCCGCCGACGCCCGGCTCGTTTCCCACCACTTTCGTCGTCCGGCTCGCCATCGTGAACGCCTGCTCGCCGCCGAAGGTTACGTTCGCAACGGTGCGATCGGACCACGACAGCTTCGAGAGGATCATGTACGGCACGGGAACCATGGTTCCGCCGGAGGGCGTCAGACACACGCAGGGGGCGAGGCAGACGATGATCGCTTCTTTGCGTGTCGCGAAGCGGGCGGCGCTGTTGTCCATTTCGTCTCCTCTAGAGCTTGGTCAATCCGAGGCGGGCTTCGCGGATCGTGTTCGGCTCCCGCAGCAAACCGCGCCAGACCAGCGTGACGCGATGTTGCGACGGGTCTTCGCTCGCCAATTCGCAATGCACCGTATCGAGCGGAAGCGCGCGCGGCGTCGAAATACGGCCGTCGGCGAAGGCGATCGCGCAAGTCGGCGCGAGACCGGGCAACTGGAATTCGTAAGCGCGGGGATCGTGCCGCAAGCCCATCGTCCGGATGCGCTCGTCGCCTTTGAGCAGCGGATCGAGCCGCAACGCCGCCGGCGCGCCGTTCCAGTATTCGAATGAAAAATCCGCCGGCATGCGCGGCCAGCGTTCGCGTTTCCACGCTTCGTCGAATGTGCCGGCCAGCGCTCGGCGCGGCAACCATGCCTTGCCGAGCGGCCCCAAGCCGCAGACCGTCATCTCGCGCGCCGGATCGGCGGCGATGAACTCCGCCACGAGGCCGATCTGCGCCGCCGCGCGCGGCTCGCCTCGCGCGAGCAGGGCCCCGGTCAGATAGCCGCGCCCGACGGGATTGTGGGCGTGCGCGACGGTCCGCCCCTCCTCGTCGTGCGCCGTCCCTCCGTAAGCAAACTCGTAGGTCACCGGCAGTTCGCGGATCGGCCGCGCCGGGGCGAGGCGCCACGACTTGCGCACGCCGGCGACGCGCGCCGGCTCCCACTCGCGCGGCCCGAAGACATGCAAGCCGTGCGAAGCGCGGCCGACGATCTCGACCCGCACAGGCCAGGAATCGAGCGCCTTTGCTTCCGGCAAGCGCGCGACCGCGTCGAAGGTCACGTCCGCGCGCGGCTTGAACGGCGAGAGTTCCGATTCTCGCCTGAGCGAGGAAACGTCGGGCGCGCCGCGAAACTCGTCGCTCGTCGCCAGTTCGGGCTGCTCCGCGAGGGGAACCGCCCGCTCCCCCTCGACGATCGCAAAACCCGCGCGCGCGACGACGACTCCGGCTTCCTCGTCGCCGATCCAGTGGCGGAAGCCGATATGTCGCAGGGGAGTCGGGTTGACGACGATCAATGGCGTAAGTCCGTCAGGGTTCGCAAGTGTAAATCGGCCCGAAAAGTTGACCGCAGTGGCTTCAAATGCATCAGAGACTTGGCGCGCCGATCGGCGTCGGAGCCCCGCGCCGATCCGCGGCGAACGCAACCATTCACTCCGAGGATGGATAGAAGACGCCGAAAAACGACTGCATGGCCACATCCCAGCGGTGATAATCGGCGGCAGGCCCGGACAGGAGTTTTCCGAGGTCCTTCAGTTCTTTCGCGAAGGCGTCGGACGCGAAATCGCCGATTTTTTTCCATCGCGCCTCGTTGTAGGCGGTCGGGTGAAACGCCTCCGAAGGGATGTTCGGGTCGGCGCCGAGAGCACTGGTCGCCGCATCGCCGAACGTTTTGTTCATGTAGGCGGCGAGGTTTTCCAACATTTCCTTCGCCGTCGCGGCGCGACGAATTTCCGCGTCGACGGCGGTCAGGCGGGGGAATTTTTGTCCGGAGATATAGGTCTGGTCCGAGATCGCGAAGATGCACGGCAGTCGCGCGCCCTCGCCCGGATAATTCCGCACATTGTCTCCCTCCAGTCCGGCGATCTGCGCCCAAACCCGACCGGGACTGATCGGCCATTTTTCCGGACGGGCGCCGACTCCCTCGGGAAGTTTGAAGCGCGCGAGATTGAGCAGCGAACCGAACAACGGCATCATGCCGACGTGGCTCTGCAATGTCGTCAAAAGCTCTTGCTCGACGCAAAGGTTATAAACGCCGCCGTGATGAATCGGATCGGGCGCGACCGTGTTGGAGTATAGGCCGGAGGCGTTGAAAGTGACGCCCCGCAACTTGATCGCCGAAAACTCATGCGCGATGACCGAGATCGCCGCCGCCGCCAAGCCGCCGCCAAGCGAATGTCCGGTGACCGAGAGGACGGGTGGATGATAATTGGCGATGACGTAGCTGGCGATTTTGCGCGCGAACTTTTTCGCGTTCTTGTATTGGTTGGTACTAAGCCCAAGCGCCTGTTTCACATTGGTCGCCCATCCCTTGGCCTCGTCGCCGGGATATTTCAACGTCAAGGACACTGCATATGGTACAGAACTCAATTCGTAAAAGGGAATATCAGTAGTTACAGGGAGATTAAAAGAGCCGGTTTCGCTGATAAGGACTTTTTTTGTCCACCCGGACGGTATTTTCTCGAGCGGAGTCGGGAAAGCCGTGTGGAGGCGGGTTTCGTTGTTGATCGAAATGAACACCTCGAACGCGAAATCGAATTCCTTGCTGTCGGTCCCGCGATAGACGAGCGTCGGTTCGCAGGTGACGCCGGAGCGGTCCTTCTTCTTGGCTTCGTAAAACCGGGCGAGATAGTCGATGTTGTTGTCGCGATCCTCTTCCTTGAGCAGCCAGTCTTCGTCGACCTTGTGGACGTAAGGCCGGAATTGCGGCTGAATTTGCGAATCCGGCAAATCGTAAATGCGAAAATGAAACCATCCGCGCTGCGCATTGCAGGAATCGAACGGTCCGGCCCCGGCGATGACCGTCGAGTTGGAGGAAGCGGAAGGCGGCTCGGTCATCGCGGTATTTTCCCGCCGAATATCTCGGCCGTATATCGATCCTCGGGATAGTCCGTCGCCAGGATAATCTTGCGTGCGATGTCGCGAATGTTGAGGCTGAATGCGTCGCCGCGCTGTTGGTAGTTGCTCAATGACGCCATGATCGGCTGGATATCTTCAAGTTTTGCGTCGCGAAATAGGCCGCTGCGAAGAGCATATTCGATGCATTTGTATCGGATGTCTGCCGCCGCGTATGACAACGCGTTTCCATCCTTAAGCGGGAGCCAGAGTTTCGCGCCGCTGCGAAGCAGCAACTCGAACGTATCGAGGTCATCCTCTGATGCGGACCATTCAAGAAGCGAATAATCACTGCTGATGGCGTCCGGCGAGCCGCCATATTCGAGAAACAGGCGCAAACAGGCCTTGCCGAAGTCGGCGTCATCTGGCTCCATGATCTCTCTGAGAATCCTGTCGTTCTTCAAATCTGCGCCATGTGCGAACAAATACTCGAGCATCGGAACGTTATAGCTCCAAATCGCAAAATTTACGAAGGTCGCTCCGTCTGTGAATTTGTCATTGATATGTTGCTTCAATAAATTCTGTTCCGCCTCGTTTAGAGGCTGACGAAGGAGGAGTTTACGGGCGAGATCGGCCAGTTCCGCGCCGTAAGGACGAAAAACGTCGTTGATGTATTTTTCGTCATCGGAGCGCGCAAGCGGGTTTGTGTTGTATTCATGAACAGGGTCGGGGGCCGGAGGCGGCTTGAAATCGGGCATGGCGGGCGTGGCTCCAAGGGCGGCAAGGGCTGCAAGCAGGATCGCAGCGCGGCGGACGATGATTTTTCGACGACGCGAGGACGCGGCTCCCGGCCCCGCGATGGCCGTCGAGTTCGGAGAAGCGGGAGGCGGCTCGGTCATCGCGGCATTTTCCCGCCGAATATCTTGGCCGTATATCGATCCTCGGGATAATCGGTCGCCAGAACGATCTTGCGTGCGATATCGCGAATGTTGAGGCTGAATGCGTCGCCGCGCTGTTGATAGTTGCTCAAGGAAGCCATGATCGGCTGAATATCTCCAATTTTTGCTTCCCGAAATAGACCGGCGCGCAGGGCATATTCGATGCATTTGTATCGCCCGTCTGCCGCCGCGTCCGAAAGCGCGTTCCCATTCTTAAGCGGGAGCCAGAGCTTCGCGCCGCTGCGAAGCAGCAATTCGAATGTATCGAGGTCGTCACCCGATGCAAACCATTCGAGAAGTGAAAAATCATGGCTGATGGCGTCCGGCGAACCGCCATATTTGAGAAACAGGCGCAGACAGGCCTTGCCGAAGTCGGCGTCGACAGGCTCCATGATTTCCGTGAGGATTTGGCCGTTCTTCAAATCAGCGCCGTGCGCGAACAGATATTCGAGCATGGGAGCATTCTTCCCCCACAGCGCAAAGCGAACAAAGGTCTCGTAGAGCTGGCTCAGGAAAACTGGACAGTAGGCTAAGTGGATTTTCTGCCTGACAGCGGCGAGGATTCTCGCTGCGAATCAGGAGCGAAGATGACCAAGCGTAGCCGTCGCAATCACACGCCGGCCTTCAAGGCGAAGGTGGCTCTGGCCGCCATGAAGGGCGACAAGACGTTGGCCGAACTGGCGCAGCAGTTCGATGTGCATGCGAACCAGATCGGCCAATGGCGGAGCCAGTTGCTCGACGGGGCGGCGGGCGTTTTCGGGCCGGACAAGGGCGAGGCGAAGACGGCGCCGAGCGTCGACTTGAAGGCGCTTCACGCCAAGATCGGCGAGCTGACGCTGGAGAACGATTTTTTAGAAGGGGCGCTCACCAAAGCGGGTTTGCTGAGCGCAAGGCGATGATCGACCGCGACCACGGGTTGCCGGTTTCGCGGCAAGCCGTGGCGCTCCGCGTCAGCCGGAGCGCCGTCTACTACAAGCCGCGGCCGACGCCGGCCGCGGACTTGAAGATCATGCGCCGGATCGACGAGTTGCATCTCGACTACCCGTTCGCGGGCAGCCGGATGCTGCGCGACTTTCTCGTCCGCGAGGGCCTTTCGATCGGGCGGCGTCGTGTGGCGAGCCTGATGAAGCGGATGGGGATTTCGGCGATCTACCGCCGCCCGAACACCAGCAAACCCGCGCCGGGCCACAAGATCTATCCGTATCTCTTGCGCGGGGTGAAGATCGAGCGGACCGATCAGGTGTGGGCGACGGACATCACCTACATCCCGATGGCGCGCGGCTTCGTCTACCTGGCGGCGATCGTCGACGTCTTCAGCCGGCGGGTCCTGGCGCATCGGGTGTCGATCACGATGGAAGCCGACTTCTGCGTCGAGGCGTTGGAGGAGGCTCTGGCCAAGCACGGCAAGCCGGAGATTTTCAACACCGACCAGGGCAGCCAGTTCACCAGCGTCGCCTTCACCGGCGTGCTGCTGAAGCACGGCGTCGCGATCAGCATGGACGGCAAAGGCTCCTGGCGCGACAACGTGTTCGTCGAGCGGCTGTGGCGCAGCGTCAAATACGAGGAGGTCTACCTGAAAGCCTACGACAGCGCCGGCGAGGCGCGCGGCTCGATCGGCCGCTACTTCGCCTTCTACAATCAGCGACGCCCGCATTCGAGCCTTGACCGGCGCACGCCCGACGAGGCTTACTTCGATCGCTCGCCCATCGCGGCGGCGGCATGAATTTTCCGCCGCGCGCTGGACGTGACTTCGGTCGGGCTACGCCCTCCCTCCGTCACGCCCAGCGCGCGAATATCGCAAAGGACCAACCCCGGCAGCAGTCCACTTAGCTCTCGCGGAATCCTGCCCAGACGACCGGGGCCAGCTCTCGTTGTCGTAGAAACGGTCATTGATATGCTGTTTCAAGAGAGCTTGTTCACCGTCGTCGAGAGACTGACGAAGGAACAGCTTTTTCGCCAAATTCGCGATATCCGCTCCGGATGGCGAAAAGACCTCTCCGATATATCCGTCAACCATCGCCCGAATGTCCGAGCGCTTGTCGTATTCGGTGGCGAAGTCCTTAGCCGGAGGCGGCGTGAAATCGGACACGGCGGGCGTGGCTCCAAGGGCGGTAAGAACCGCGAACAGGATCGCGGCGCAACGGGACGACGCCATACTGGCGCGGCGTCGGGGAGATGAGCGCTTGGCGCAGTTCGACGGCATTGCGTCAATTCACTTTCACGATTTGACAATGCATCGCGATCAGATCCGTCAGCGTCGTCGTCAAATGCTTGCCGTTGATGGTGACCGAGCCGTCGGCGGCCATGATCAACTGACAGCCGCCCACGATGATCGTCAGCTTTTTGCCGGCCTTGATGACCATCTCGTTCTGCACGTCGATATCATAGTCCTTCTCGACGAAGGTTTCCTTGTTCTTGGCCACCCTCGTGACGTCGAACTCGCCGATGGCGGCGGTTCGGCTTTTCTCCACGCTGATTTTGAGATTGCCCGTGCCTTTGGGCGCCGACTTCGGGTCGCCTAGCGAATAACTCATTCGGCCAAGCCCCTCCGGCGTTTTGCCCGCGTCTTTCGGCACAACCGCGCCCGACTGCGATGGGCCCACGTAAAGCTCCATATCGCCGCCGATCACCTCCTTATGATCGTTGCCGACTTCGATCGCTTTGTTGAAGCCGATCAATTCGAGTTGGTTGACGTTCACGCGCTGCGAGAGGTTGTTTTCGATTTTTACGTTCTTATCCTTCTGGGCATGGATAAAAATTTCCTCCTGATTGGTTAGGTCTTCGAACCTGAGTTCGTTGAACCCTTCGCCCTTGTACGTCTTCGACTTCAGCGTCATCCGCGTCTTGTTCGCCGGCAGCTCGTACGGCACTTT